>JAVBNG010000006.1:0-70477 GCA_031551695.1 Oscillospiraceae bacterium | reverse complement strand
TTTTCATTTCTTCTTTGGTGTAGCCGTTGTCCAAAAACACGTCGATTTGCGGTATGCAGTTTGAAAAGATAGGATAGGGGAACTTCTCCGGTTTTTGGGGCCTGCCTTCCACAAAGGCCTTGGCGCCGTTTTCCAAATCGTTGCAGCCGGCAAGGCCCGCGCCGGCCACGCCCTGGTAGGTGGAGTACACCACGCGCTTGATGCCGTAGGCGTCCTTGATGGCTTTCAGCGGCAGCATGGCCTGGATGGTGGAACAGTTCGGGTTTGCAATGATATTCTTCGGGCGGTGCGCAAGGACCCCGGGGTTCACTTCCGGCACCACTAGCGGCACGTCCTTGTCCATGCGCCACTGGGAGGAATTGTCGATCACGACACAGCCCTTTGCCGCCGCAATGGGGGCAAACTTGGCCGACGTGGTACCGCCGGCCGAAAACAGGGCAAAGGTGAAGCCTTCGTCAAAACTGTTTTCATTCAGTTCCCGTGCGGTATACTTTTTACCCATAAATTCAATTTCGCTGCCCGCGCTTTTCGCGGACGAAAACAGCACATATTCCGTAACGGGCAGGTGGTATTCCGCCAGCACCTGCAAAAACGTGCGGCCCACCATGCCTGTTGCGCCTACAACGGCCACTTTCACTTCTTTCATCGACCATTCCCCCTTTGAGTTTTTGCCATGCTTACCCTTTCGAAAGCGCCGGGCCCAAAAGAAAAAGCGGCTTGAAAACCGGCCACTTATGCAATATAATGAATGCCAGTTCTATATTACCATAAAAGCCCCATAGAGCACCAAAGTACTGTTTATGGTAATAATTAATAAAAAATATAGCATTGATTCAGCACCCTTGTCAATGGCGGAAAGGCCACCTATGCGCAGGTCCGACTTCGATTACCACCTTCCCGAATCCCTGATCGCCCAGCATCCGGCAAACCCGCGCGATGCGGCGCGCCTTTTTTGCCTTGGACGCGCAAGCGGCGAAATACAGCACCGCCTGTTCCACGAGTTGCCGGAATTGCTCCTGCCGGGCGACACACTGGTGGTAAACAACAGCAAAGTGCTTGCCGCGCGGCTCATTGGAAAACGGGAAAGCGGCGGCGTGTGCGAACTGCTGCTGCTGCGCGAACACGAGACCGGCGTGTGGGAGGCATTGGCCAAACCAGGCAAACGCATGCGCCCGGGCGACGTGCTGCACTTTGGCGACGATACCCTGACGGCTGAAATTTTGTCCACGCTGCCGGGCGGCGGAAAAATGGTGAAACTGCGGTACGACACCGCCACCATTTTTGAAAAGCTGGACCAATTCGGCTGTATGCCCCTTCCGCCTTACATCAAGGAACAGCTGCACGACAACAGCGAATACCAAACCGTGTATGCCAAAGCCCCCGGCAGCGCGGCGGCCCCCACGGCGGGGCTGCATTTTACGGATGGGCTGCTGGCAAAAATAAAAGAAACAGGCGTGCAAATCGCCGAAATTACGCTGCATGTGGGCCTTGGCACTTTTTTGCCTGTGAAAGAGGATGAAATCGACGACCATGTGATGCATTCCGAATATTTTATCCTGGATGAAACAGCGGCAAATATCCTCAACAAAACGCGCAAAAGCGGCGGGCGCGTTGTCGCCGTGGGCACCACCAGCTGCCGCACGCTGGAAAGTGTGGCCACGCGGCAGGGCCTGACGCTGGCTGACGGCGAGTTTTCCCCTGCCGGCGGCGAAACGGATATTTTCATCAAACCCGGTTACGAATTCAAGGCCATTGACGGGCTCATCACGAATTTCCACCTGCCGGAAAGCACGCTGCTGATGCTGGTGGCGGCTTTCTGCGGCTACGAAAACATGATGCGTGCCTACCGGGAAGCGGTGGAGCGGGAATACCGCTTTTTCAGCTTTGGCGACGCGATGTATATTATTTAATGAGAGACTGCTAAGCAAGCGGTGGGGAGGGCAGGTGCGCATAAGACTATCGTCAGCCGCAAGGCGAATTGTGAACAACGTCTATTCGTTGTACACAAGGCGCCGCGGAAGGTAGATAGCCATTGCGTACTCGCCCTCCCACCGCATGTGCAACAAATACAACGATAGTCGAGGAAACCCATGTATCAATTGCTCAAAAACGAGGGAACGGCCCGCCGTGGCGTGTTCACCACGGCGGACGGCACCGTGCAAACGCCCGCCTTTATGAACGTGGCCACCGTCGCCGCCATCAAGGGGGCACTGTCCGCCTATGACCTCGTGGATATCGGCACGCAGGTGATGCTGTGCAACACATACCACCTGCACCTGCGCCCCGGGGACGAAGTTGTGGCCCGGCGCGGCGGCCTGCACAAATTCACCGGCTGGAACTCCGTCATCCTTACGGACTCCGGCGGGTTCCAGGTGTTCAGCCTTGCCAAACTGCGTAAAATCACGGAGGAAGGCGTCGCGTTCAATTCCCACATCGACGGCCGCCACATATTCATGGGGCCGGAGGAAAGCATGCGCATCCAGGCGAACCTCGGCTCCACCATCGCCATGGCCTTCGACGAATGCGTGGAAAACCCAGCTTCTTACGATTACGCAAAAATGAGCGCCGCGCGCACCACGCGCTGGCTGGCCCGCTGCAAGGCGGAAATGGGCCGCATCAAAGAGGCCGGCGCCGCAACGAACCCGAACCAGCTGCTGTTCGGCATCAACCAGGGCGCCTGTTTTGAGGACCTGCGCATTGAAAACATGCAACAAATTGCCGAAATGGACCTTGACGGCTACGCCATCGGCGGCCTGGCCGTGGGCGAGCCGAAGGAGGAAATGGCCCGCATCATCACGGCGGTGGAGCCCCATATGCCCAAAGATAAAATCCGCTATTTGATGGGTGTGGGCACCCCGGGGGATATCATAGACGGCGTGGCACGCGGGGTGGATCTGTTCGACTGCGTGATGCCCAGCCGCAACGCCCGTCATGGCCATTTAAACACGTGGGGCGGCATCATAAACCTGAACAACGCCAAATATGCCGAGGACGACTCCTCGCTTGACGAGCACTGCGATTGCCCCACCTGCCGCCATTTTTCCCGCGCGTACCTGCGCCATTTGCTAAAGGCGGGCGAAATGCTGGGCATGCGCCTTGCGGTGATGCATAACTTGTATTTTTATAACACACTGATGGCAAAAATTCGCACCGCGTTGGACGAAGGCACCTTCTGCGCCTTCCACCGCCAATATGTGAAAATTTTGGACCAGCGCATTTAAGCCGCCCCAAAGGGCAAAAACACTTGCAACTTGGGGGCCAATCCGATATAATAGCAACGTGTAATGTATCATAATTATTGGGAGGATAAAATGAATCCTTTGTTTCAAGCCGCTTCCGGCGGCACGGGGGCTGCAGGCGGGCTGTTTGGCGGCAATATGTCGCTCATCCTGATGCTTGTCGTCATGGGCGCGGCACTGTACTTTTTGATGATTCGCCCGCAGAAAAAGAAGGAAAAACAAGCGCAGGACCTGCGCAATTCCATCCAGGTGGGTGACGAAGTGACGACCATCGGCGGTATCGTGGGCCGTGTGGTAAGCTTGAAGGAAGACACCTTTGTCATTGAGACCGCGGGCGACCGCTCCCGCATGCGTTTTAAGCGCTGGGCCATCCAGGATGTGAACAAGCTGAACCTTGACGCGGAAGGCGACACCGCTTCGGCGCCGGCCGCCGCTACCAAGACGGAAGACAGTGGCGTGGGCGGTTTTTTCAAGAATTTCGGCAAAAAGAAAGACGGCGGCGACAGCGAGTCTAAATGATTTGACTATTTGGGAGGCAACTATGCAGCATATCAAAACCATCGCACCGGCAAACCTGAAGGAATCTGCTTGCAAAGGCGGCTGCGGCGAATGCCAGACGTCCTGCCAAAGCGCATGCAAAACCTCTTGCACCGTGGCGAACCAGAAGTGCGAAAACAGCGAAAATAAATAGGTTTTTGCCCGGCTTATCTTAAAAGTTCCAGGGATTTTTGCAAGAGGCGGCCTGCCGCCTCTTGTTTCTTTTGCCAAAGGGCCGCCTTTGCAGGCACTCACTGACGATGACAGGAGTATTACTCGAATTATGGTACACTTTTTTGAAAAAGACGGCATGCTTCTTGCACTGGACACGCCCAGCGGCGCTGTGCACGTGCTGGACGCGGCAGCCTACGCGTTGCTTTCAGCCATGCCGCCGGAAGATATCACAGCCGGGGATTTGGATGCCATTCCCGCAGAATTGATTGCCGGATACGGCGAAGAAGCGGCGCGTGCCGCGCTGGCAGAGCTTGCGTCCCTTAGCGAAAACGGCATGTTGTTTTCCGCGGACGACTACTCGCAATACGCCTCATCTCTTGGCCTTGCACCTGTAAAGGCCATATGCTTGCATCTTGCGCATGACTGCAACCTGCGCTGCCGATATTGCTTCGCGTCCACCGGGGGCTTTGGCGGCCAGCGGAAATTGATGAGCCTGGACGTGGCAAAAGCGGCCATTGACATGCTGGTGCAGCAAAGCGGCACGCGGCGCAATTTGGAAGTGGATTTTTTTGGCGGCGAGCCGCTGATGAACTTTGACGTATTGAAACAGACCGTGGAGTACGCCCGGGGCCTTGAAGCGGCGGCAAATAAGCACTTCCGCTTCACTGTCACCACCAACGGCCTTGCGCTAAACGACGAGATTATCGAATATGTGAACCACGAGATGGACAATGTGGTGCTGTCTTTGGATGGGCGCAAAGAAACAAACGATTATATGAGATTTCTTCCCGGGGGCGGAAGCGCCTACGATGCCATTGTGCCGTCGTTCCAAAAGCTGGTGCAAACGCGGGCAGGGAAGGACTATTACGTGCGCGGCACGTTCACGCACCAAAACCTGGATTTTGACAAAGATGTGCTGGCGCTGCACGGCCTTGGCTTTGAGCAGATCTCCGTGGAACCGGTGGTGGCGGACGATACCGAAAGTTACGCCCTGCAGCCGGCAGACCTGCCGGCCATTGCCGCCGGATACAACCGTCTGATGCGCGATATGACCGAACGCGAAAACGCCGGAAAATCCGGCGCGGATAAGTATAATTTCTTTCATTTTATGGTCGATTTGGCAAACGGCCCCTGTGCCATCAAGCGGTTGAAGGGCTGCGGCAGTGGCAACGAGTATGTGGCCGTCACGCCGGATGGCGAAATTTACCCGTGCCACCAGTTTGTGGGCGACGAGCGGTTTATCATGGGCAACGTGTTTGACAAACAGATCGACGAAGCCATGAAGGTGGATTTTGCTGATGCAAACCTGCTGCACAAGGCCGAATGCGCCGATTGCTGGGCAAAATATTTTTGCAGCGGCGGCTGCAACGCCAACAACTTCAAATACGAGGGAGACATTCTGGCGCCACATAAAATGAGCTGTGAACTGGAAAAAATGCGCCTGGAATGCGCGATCGCATTCCAGGCGGCAAAGGCGATAAATGAAGCCGAAAACAGGGGATAATCCTTTGAAATTATGAATCATCTTCCGCGTCATTTCCCACATTTGACGCGGTTTTTTTTTCGGTTTTTTCACGCCTGTTATCAAGGTTTTTTCCAGCAGAACGCTCTTTTGCTAAAGGCGACGCATTGGCGGCGTCGCGCAGCTGTTCGGAATCGAGATGGGTGTAGATTTGCGTGGTGGAGAGCTGGGAATGGCCCAAAATCTCCTTCAGCGCCAGCACATCCACGCTGCCATGGCGGTACATCAGCGTGGCGGCCGTGTGGCGCAGCTTGTGGGTGGAATAGCCTTTGCCGTCAAGGTCCGCCGCTTGCAGGCAGTTGTCTACAATTTGCTGCACACGCCGTGCCGTCAGGCGCTTGCCTGTGCGTTTGGAGACGAACAGCGCGTCCCTGTCCTTTAAATTTTCCATTGACGCGCGTTCTTTTACCAGCTTTTGCAGCGCATCCTGGCATGCACCGTTTAAATAGATGGTACGCTCTTTATTTCCTTTGCCCACAACGCGCAAGGTATCCTGTTTCACATCCGGCATATTGATGGCCACCAGCTCCGACAAGCGCATGCCACAGTTTAAAAATAACGTAATAATGCAATAATCACGCTCATAAAAATCACTTTGAATATGCTCCAGCAAAGAAAGGCTTTCATCAAGGCTCAGGTACTTTGGCAAAGTTTTCTTCAATTTTGGCGATTCTACGTCATCTGTTGGGTTATGGTCCATCAGGTTCTTTTTGTTGTACAGATACTTAAAAAAGCCACGTAGACTCGATAATTTGCGCGCACGCACATTGGGCTCATTGTGGCGGTCATTGGTTAAAAAATAAAGAAACTCATAAATTTCAGTTTTGGTAGTTTTCCGGATAAATTCCATATCGATCTCATCGATTGTGATTGTCTCAATTTCAACATCCTGCGGCGCCAGGCCGCGGTGCTGCTTTAGAAACTTAAAAAACAGGCGCAGATCAATATAGTATGCGTTCACAGAACGCGGCGAAAGGCCGCGGATAGACGTGAGGTACTGGAAAAAATCCACCGCCGCTTCAGGGCAATCCTCAAAGCTGGCGCGGGATTTTTTGTTTTGTGGATTATAATAGGTGCTCATAAAATAAAGAGCCTCCAAATATAATTTGCGTTGAAACCATAATGCTATAATAAAAGTAAATGAAAAGCGGCAGCTATGGAAAGTCGGTTAAATGTCTGCGGTGTGCAAATCTGATATATTTGACTCCCCTATATTTCGCTAAATTTCCATTTAGCGAAATAGCTATTATAGAAAACCGGCTGGGTCACACTTCCCCGTAAACATCTGCATGCAAATATTGCCACGCGGCTGTCATGGCATAGCCGCAATGGCATCCTGCAGGGTCTTTGCCGTAATCACCTTCACGCCGGCAATGTTCGCTTCCTTCACAACGCGGCTGTTGGCCGCCGGGATGACAACTTTGCGAAAGCCGATGCGCGCAGCTTCCTTTACCATGTACTCCACGTTCTTTACGCCGCGCAACTCGCCGCCAAGGCCCACCTCGCCCACTGCGAAAAAATCTTCGGCCAGCGGGCGGTCCAACAGGCTCGACACCAGCGCCATACAAATGGGCAAATCACAGGCGGTGTCATCCAGGTCAAGGCCCCCAACCGCGTTGATATACACGTCGAGGCCACCCAGCAAAAATCCGGCGCGCTTTTCCAGCACGGCCATCAGCAGGTTTGCCCGGGCCATATCCACCCCACTGGCGGCGCGGCGCGGCGTGGCAAAACCGCTTTTGGTGGCCAGCGCCTGCACTTCGCACATAATGGGCCGTGTCCCCTCCATAATGCAACCCACACAGTTGCCGCTGGTACCCACGGGCCGCCCGGCAAGCATGGTTTCGGAGGGGTTGTCGATTGCAATGAGCCCACGGCCCGTCATATCGAACAGGCCGATTTCGTTGGTGGAGCCAAACCGATTTTTCGCCGCACGCAAAATTCGATATGGAAGTGTCTTGTCACCTTCGAAATACAACACCGTATCGACGATATGTTCCATCACCTTCGGCCCGGCAATCATACCGTCCTTGTTCACGTGCCCCACAATAAACACCGGTATTTCGTTATCTTTTGCCAAATACAGCAGCCGCGTGGTACATTCCCGCACCTGAGACACACTGCCCGGCGACGACGACAGCTCCGGCGTGTACATGGTTTGGATGGAGTCGATGACCAGAAGGCCCGGGCGCTGCTTTTGCGCCAGTGCAATGGCGTCGTCAATGTCGCTGAGTGCCGCGATGGAGATGTTTTCCTCTGGAATGCCAAGGCGTCCGCTACGCAGCTTGATCTGCCGCAAAGACTCCTCGCCCGTAACATACAACACCTCGCGGCCATCCGCTATGGCGCCGCACATCTGCAGCAGCATGGTGGACTTCCCTGCCCCCGGCTCTCCCCCCAGCAGCACCACGCTGCCCAACACGATGCCGCCGCCCAGCACCCGGTCAAGCTCCGCAATGCCGGTGACAACGCGGCTTTTTTCCTCCGTAGTGCTGATTTCCGCAAGCTGAAATGCCTCCGCCGTGGTTTTGCCAAGCCTTGTCACGGCATACCCGCCACCGGTATTCTGCACGGCTTCGCCCTGGGCTGCCTGACGGCGGCGCGGGCTTTTCTCGGCGGCTTTTTCGTCCAGCACCACGTCTTCCACCATGGTGTTCCACGCGCCGCAGGCCGGGCATTTCCCCAGCCATCGCATGGACGTTTCACCGCAGTTTGAGCAGACATATACCGTTCTGAACTTTTCTTTTGCCAATCTCCTGTCCGCCCTTCCCCTTGCCAGTTTCGGCGCATTTCACTGTTCGTAAGCATACCATATTCCACAAAAAAAGTCGATTGCCTAAACAATCGACCTTAGAGGAACCAACTCAGTGAAAGGACAGCGGCACGCCGGTAACCAGCATGTGCAGCACCGCCAGCACCAGAAGATGGGCCGGATAATAGACGTAAAAAAAGTAGCGAATGCGAGGGCCCTGCTGCCCGTTGTAAAACCGCATCAGCGGAATCACGCAAAGGGAACCGATGGAGAAAAAAACATTCGGAAGTACCATGTCCAGCACCGTGGGGTCAATCATGACCGCCGACAGAGAGAAAAGCATCATCAGCAGCATGGGGCCGATTGCGCACAAAATGGGCAGCGCAATCCCCTTGCCCTTTTCATGGAAAATATGCAGTAAAATCATCAACGAAATGCCGAAAATAGCCCAATCCATCGCAATGGTAGACAGCGCCATCCCCACAAACACCACCCAGAACAAGGCGCGGTTTTTCATTGTATCGTACAGCTTCATGGCGCACAGGCCCAAAAGCAACGTGAACAGCACATTCAGCGAATACATGTGCAGCGCCAGCATAAAGGGCACCTGCGCAATCAACGCGAACACCAAAAGGCGCAGCATGTAACGCTTCAAATTCGACGTTTTGTAATAGCCCACGGACATCAGGCAAGCCATGATGGGAAACGTAAACCCGCCCGCAAAAAACATAAAGCATTTGACGGGCAGCGACAGCATGTCCCCGAATACCAATGCAACGTGGTCCAACGTCATACCCACAATGGCGATGATCTTCAGCCAAAACGCGTTCAGCCCGGTTTGTTTTGCCGGGACAATCCCTCCCTGTTCCATACACTACCTCTCTATTACTATATAATAATACGGCGGAAAAAGCCGTTTTCTTGCATAGCACGGCAGCCAGGCAGTAGAAAAGGCACCACCCGGCTTCGAGTGGTGCCTGATGAGTGCAGCGTGACGCTGCATGGAGGTGCCGGGCAGATTTGAACTGCCGAATACGGGTTTTGCAGACCCGGGCCTTACCACTTGGCAACGGCACCATGTATGAAAACCGCGCCCCGTGTGCACAGGACGCCGTTTTCGGCAGCTTGCGCTGCTGGAGCGGCCAACGAGGCTCGAACTCGCTACCTCCACCTTGGCAAGGTGGCGCTCTACCAGATGAGCTATGGCCGCACGTACAGCCTGGAAACAGGCTGTGGTGCCTCCGGTCGGAATCGAACCAACGACACGTGGATTTTCAGTCCACTGCTCTACCAACTGAGCTACAGAGGCGTATGTGGCATGATGCCACAGGTGGAAACGAACAAAATGGCGACCTGGATGGGACTTGAACCCACGGCCTCTAGCGTGACAGGCTAGCGTTCTAACCAACTGAACTACCAGGCCAATTAAAAAGCATTGGTGGGAACAACAGGGCTCGAACCTGTGACCCCTTGCTTGTAAGGCAAGTGCTCTCCCAGCTGAGCTATGCTCCCAACGCAGCTTAATTATGATACCATGGCGAAAGGCCCGTTGTCAAGCAATCGGGCCGCATTTTTGGGCCGGGCTGTGCCTGTTTAGACAGGGGCATTTTTTTTGCCGTTCCAGCCGGCAATCCGCTCAAAAACAGGGTACAGCAAATAGGCTATGATTGTTGTTGCTCCGTATTTTATTATGTTGAATGGAACCACACCCAGCGCTACAAACTTCCAAGGGGTATCCACAAAGCCGTTCACGGCATTGGTCATGGCCACAACTTGGTCCCACGAAAGGCCGAAGGCTTTGATGTAGAACGGGATAATAAGGAACATATTGCTGAGTACGGCGGCCACGCCTTCCACGGCCACGCCCGCACCCATGCCCGCAAGGGCGCTTTTGCGGGTTTTGTAATGGCGGTAAATAAAGCCGGCCGGCAGCAAGAACGCACAACTGACGATGAAGTTGGACAGATCGCCCGTGAGCATGGTGGTAGAACCGGTATATAACACCTTTAAAAGGATTTTTATCGCCACGATAACGACGCCCGCCCCCGGCCCGATGATGAACGTGCCCGCAATCTCCGGCACGCCGGTCAGGTCAAAGTCCATGAACGGAGGCATGAACGGCAGCGGAAAGCGAATGAGGTACAGCACAAAGGCCATCGCGCTTAAAATGGCGATCTGCACCAGTTTGCGGATGTTCGTACTTTTCATAAGGAGTCCTCCCTTTGCTTGTGGGGCGCGGTAAAACGCTTGCGCATAAGGCCGGAAAAAGGCGAAGGGTTCGTGTGCCCCTGCCCCATATTGCGCAAAAAACGCCCCGCAAATCAATGCGGGGCGCAAATAGGCAAAACGTGTGCAAACGCACATTTCACTTCTTCTTCCATCCAGACTGTACTGTCGGTATCGGAATTGCACCGATTCAACCGCTTTCGCCTGTCCGCAACCATTGCGGGCAAACCAAATTGGCTCGTGGACTTTACCACCGGTCGGGAATTTCACCCTGCCCCGAAGAAATTAAATTGTCAAACTGCATTTTGGCCATCCGGCAAATGGGGCCAAACGCCCCACCGCAGGATGCTGGAGCGGCCAACGAGGCTCGAACTCGCTACCTCCACCTTGGCAAGGTGGCGCTCTACCAGATGAGCTATGGCCGCACACGGCGCGGTGTTTCCCATCCTTCTGAAACGCCGCAGTCAATTACCTCAATTATTCTAACCCATGCACCTGTATTTGTCAAGCAGGCCACCGGCTCGGCCATTTATGCCGTGGGGTTGCCCTGTTTCACGGCAACGAACAGCAGGCGCTGGGCCCCGTCATTCGGTTCTTTAAAGCTTTCGCCATCCAGAACCTCCACCACCCCGAAACTGTGCCCGCGCAGCTGGGTCTCCCAAAATTCACGGTCCCATGCATACTCTGTGAAAGTTTCATGAAACACCACTTCGCCGTTCCTTGTGCCGGTCAGTTCCATTTCCACCGAGTGGTCCGCCGGGTCATACCGGTTTGCCCATTCGCATACGATACCGTCTTCGCCGGCCAATTCAAAACAGTTATTGCCCAACACCTTTTCGTGCTTGTAAACCGTGTTCACGTCAAAAATAAAAGGTGCGCCGTCTTCCGAAAACAGGGAAACCTTCTGCATCGCCAGCGCAACTTCTTCCGCATTCAGGTGGCTGAAGGTATCGAACAGGGAAATAGCCGCGTGGATGGTGCCATACAGGTCCAGCGCGGTGATATCCTGGCACAGCAAAGTGATGTCCAGCTCATGCGGCTGGCAGGTGGACAGCTTGTCCTGAAATACGCTCAGCATGTCGGCGGATTTGTCCACCGCCAGCATGGAGTACCCGGCCTTTGCCAGCCGGATGGACACTTCTCCCGTACCGCAGCCAAGGTCGGCCACTATACCGGAAGAAACGCCGTACTGTCGCAAAATACGCGCCACTTCGGCGCTTACATGCTTGTAATCGGCCTCGGCGTTCAGCTTGTCGTACCAATAGGCAAATCCCTCATATGCCATGTTGTGTTTTTGCCCCTTTCCGGGCGAAACTTTGGCGCTGCAACACCGATGTGTGGCATCTAAAACGCGTTCACGCTTTCCATGATGTATGCACGCAAAGCGTCCATCCCCTCGCCCTTTTCGGCGCTGGTCAGCAGCACATCCCTACATCCTTTCAGCAGCGGATTCTGTATGAACATTTCCAAAGCCGCCGCTTTTTGCGAAGGCTTCAGCTTGTCGGCCTTCGTCAGCACAGGCAAAAAAGGGATATGGTAATGGCGCAAATAGTCCAGCATGCTTTCGTCGTCTTTGGAGGGCGCGTGGCGGCAGTCCAGCAGTTGAACCAGCAGGCATATCTTTCGCTCAGACGCAAAATACCCGTTGATCAACTCATCCCAGCGGCGGCGCTCGTCGTGGCTGGTTTTGGCATAGCCGTAGCCCGGCAAATCCACAAAATAGGCGGCGTCCACACTGTAAAAGTTGATGGTGGCGGTTTTGCCCGGCGTGCCACTGGTATGTGCCAGTTTTTTACGGTTGCACAGCTTGTTGATTAGGGAGGATTTTCCAACGTTGGAACGCCCGGAAAATACGATCTCCGGGCGTTCTGATGTGGGAATCTGCTTCGAAAGGCCATAGGACGCGATAAATTCAGCCTTTTGGAAGGAAGCCTCTGTCATCTCTCGTGCCGCTGTTTCATCTTTGGCTGCCCGCCCGCTCATTGGGGAATCCCCCTGCTGGTGGTTTTGTCCTGGGTGGCGGGCGGCGGGTTTTTGGCTTTATCCGTGGCTTTTTTGCGCGTTGCGGCGCGGGCTGTGGGCTTGTTTACCGTTCGCTTTGCCGCCGGTCCGGCGGCTTTTGCGCCGCGCACCGGCGCCATGGAGACAGCAAACGCTTCGTCCAAAGTGGCCACCGGCACAAACTCTACGTGGTCCTTCACTTCCTGGTCCACGTCGTACAAATCACTCACATTGTCCTTCGGGATCAGCACCTTCTTGATGCCTTCGCGGTAGGCCGCCATACTTTTTTCCTTCAGGCCGCCGATGGGCAACACGTCACCGTGCAGGGTAATTTCGCCAGTCATGGCAACGTCCGAGCGCACAGGTCTGCCGGAAAGGCAGGAAATGAGCGCGGTGCTCAGGGTGATGCCGGCGGAGGGGCCGTCCTTCGGGATGGCCCCTTCCGGCGCGTGGATGTGGATATCTGCACCCTTGAACACTGTGGGCGCATAGCCAAATTCCCCGGCGCTGGCCTTGGCGTAGGTGATGGCAAGCCTGGCACTCTCTTTCATCACTTCGCCAAGGGAGCCGGTCAGTTCCAGCTTGCCGGTGCCGTTTTTCACCACCTGTACCTCAATGGGCAGAATTTCCCCGCCAATCGACGTCCACGCAAGACCGTTGGCAATACCCACGGCGCTGGCCTTGCTGAAGAAGGGCGGTTTCACGCGCTTTGGCCCCAGCAATTCCTCCACCATGGCGGCGTTCACCGTCATTTTTTCCTGTTCGCCGGACGCGATGCTCTTGGCACATTTGCGCAGCACTTCGCTGATGGTGCGCTCCAAGTTGCGCACGCCGGCCTCCTGGGTGTAACTGTCGATAATGGTGTACAGCGCCGCGTCGGCCAGCTTCACCTTGCCTTTCAGCCCGTTTTTCACCAGCTGCTTCGGCAGCAGGTGCTTTTTCGCAATGTTAAACTTCTCCACCCGCGTGTAGCTGGGAATCTCAATGACATCCATGCGGTCCAGCAGCGGGCGCGGGATGGTGCCGAGGTCGTTGGCCGTGGTGATGAACAGCACGTCGCTCAAATCAAACGGGATGTCGAGGTAGTGATCCTTAAAGCTCTTGTTTTGCTCCGGGTCCAGGGCTTCCAGCAGCGCGGCCGCAGGGTCTCCGCGGAAGTCGCTTGCCATTTTGTCAATTTCGTCCAGCAGCAAAAGCGGGTTGCGGCTTTTGCTGGTGTTCACCGCGCTGATCAGCTTGCCGGGCATGGCGCCCACATAGGTGCGCCGGTGGCCGCGAATTTCGGCCTCGTCGCGCACGCCGCCAAGGCTCATGCGGGCAAACTTGCGCCCCAGGCATGTGGCGATGGACTGGGCAATGGACGTTTTGCCAACGCCCGGGGGGCCCACAAGACAGATGATCTGGCTTTTCACTTCCGGCGTCAGCTTGCGCACGGAAAGCAGCTCCAAAATACGCTCTTTCACCTTTTTCAGGCCGTAGTGGTCCTTGTCCAGCTGAGCCGCGGCCTTTTTGATGTCCAGCGTGTCCACCGTTTCATTGTGCCACGGCAGCTCGACACAGGTGTCAAGGTAGGTGCGGATGACACTGGCCTCCTGGCTGGAACCCTGCATACGGCCAAGGCGCTCCGCCTCTTTCAGCAGCTTTTCTTCCGCTTCCTTCGGCAGTTGCAGCGCCGTGATTCGCTCGCGATACTTTTCCGCCTCGGCCCGCGTGTCGTCGGAATCGTCCAACTCGCCCGCAATGGCGCGCATCTGCTCCCGCAGGTAGTAGTCGCGCTGGTTTTTGTCCATCTGGTCCGACACCTTTTCCTGGATGTCCTTCTCAATGAGCAAAATCTTGTTCTCTTTTTGGAACAGTACGAGCAGCTTTTCCAGCCGGTCAATCAGATTGGTCGTGTCCAAAATGTCCTGTTTATCGGCATATTTGAACAACAGATTCGCCGGCAGATACTCCGACAAATACAGCGCGCTGTCGCTGGTAATTACGTTGTAAATAACATCCTTCGGCACGCGCGGGTTGAGCCCCAGAAATTTCTCGAAAGCCTCTTTGATGCTGCGCATCAAAGCCTCGGCACGGGCGGAATCCTGCGGCTTCACCGGGCGCACAGGCGCGCTTTTGGTGGAGGCGGACAAAAACTTGCCCGTGGTCTCCAGCGCCATCATCTTGGCCCGGTACTTCCCTTCCACAATCACCTTCACCAAATCGTCCGACACGCGCAGCAATTGCTTCACTTCCGCCACCACGCCATAGTCGTACAAATCGGCCATTTCAGGGTCGTCCACATCCATGTCACGCTGGGTAATGAGGAAGACGGAGTTACTGTTTGTCATCGCCCACTCGATAGCAGCAATCGACTTCGGGCGCCCAACTTCAAAATGTATGATATTGCTGGGGAACACCACAAGCCCGCGCAGCGCAATGGCTGGCAGGCGCACAATGTCCGACCCGGCTTTCAGTTTCACTTTCACTTTTTCGGCCATAGTTTTCTCCTTCTGGGTTGGCAGTCGAACAGCAAGACTGCTAATGTAATCCTATTATACATAACACCCACCTAGAAATCAAGCCCATCATACAACAAAATGGCCCAAAAGTCTGTCATAATGCGTCGTGAGGGAAAAAAATGGCAGGGGGATGTTTCACGCCCCTGCCAAACCTGTCAAATATCGATATCAACCGCTAAGCGCCGTTGGCGCTGCATTTTTGTACCGTTTGCGCACCGCGCCGTATTCAAGCTGTGGTTTTTCGTCCTGCTGCACCACTTTGTCCGTGATGGTAACGCTGATGATCGTGGGGTCCGACGGAATTTCATACATCACGCGCATCAGGGTCTTTTCCATAATGCTGCGCAGGCCGCGGGCGCCGCTTTTCAGCTCAATTGCTTTCTTCGCCAAGGCGTGCAGGGCGTCGTCGGTAAACTCCAGGTCCACATTGTCCATGCGGAACAGCATTTTGTACTGCTTCACCAAACTGTTTTTCGGCTCCTGCAACACGCGCACCAGGGCGTCTTCATCCAGCGGGTCCAACACAGTGATGACCGGGATGCGGCCCACAAGTTCCGGAATGAGGCCGTATTTCACGATGTCGTGCGGCTCCACCTTCGTCATCACAGCTTTTGTCTCGTTCGCCGGGTCGCTTTTCAGTTTGGCACCAAAGCCCAGGGACGAGACATCCGTGCGCTTTTCAATGATTTTGTCCAAGCCGTCGAACGCGCCGCCACAAATAAACAAGATGTTCTTCGTGTTGATCTGGATAAACTCCTGCTGTGGGTGCTTGCGGCCCCCCTGGGGCGGCACGTTGCTCACGGTGCCTTCCAGGATTTTGAGCAGCGCCTGCTGCACGCCTTCGCCGCCCACATCGCGAGTGATGGAAGGGTTTTCGCTTTTGCGCGTGATTTTGTCGATCTCATCAATGTAAATGATGCCGCGCTCGGCCCGCTCCACGTCGAAATCGGCCGCCTGGATGAGCTTTAAAAGGATGTTTTCCACGTCTTCGCCCACGTAACCGGCTTCCGTCAGGGTGGTGGCGTCCGCAATGGCAAACGGCACGCCAAGCATATTGGCCAAGGTGGACGCCAGCAGCGTTTTACCAACGCCGGAGGGCCCCAGCAGCAGCACATTGCTCTTTTGCAGCTCCACATCGTCGATATGGGGATTCAAAATGCGCTTGTAATGGTTGTAAACAGAGACGGACAGCACGGTTTTGGCCTCGTCCTGGCCAATCACGTATTGGTCCAGCCCCGCCTTTATCTCCTCCGGCGTCAGAACCTTCACGTCCTTTTTCGTCGGGGGTTTGTTCGGGCGGCCCTTTGCCGGGCGCGGCTCATCAAAGGCTCGCTCGTCGTCGTTGCCCAGCAGCGAATAACAAAGCTCGATGCACTCGTTGCATATGTTCACGCCCGGGCCGATGATCATGCGTTCCACATCGTCCTGAAGTTTTCCGCAAAAACTGCAAATCAACGTTTTTTCTTTACTTGGGCCGCCTTTGTTCGTTGTAGCCATATTACTCCTTAAAAACGCGCGTGTCTACGCGCCTGCCGCAAATGCTTTTCTTGTCAAACCGGTTACCGCGTGGTAATCACTTTGTCCACAATGCCATAATCCTTCGCCTCGTCCGCGCTCATAAAGTAATCGCGGTCTGTGTCGCGCTCAATCACTTCCAGCGGCTGGCCGGTCTTCTCCGCCAAGATTTTATTCAAAGTGGCGCGGGTCTTCAAAATGCGCTCTGCCATGATTTTCACATCGCTGGCCTTGCCCTGCGCGCCGCCGGAGGGCTGGTGGATCATGATCTCGCTGTTCGGCAGCGCCAAGCGTTTGCCCTTTGCGCCGGACGCCAGCAAAAACGCGCCCATAGACGCCGCCATGCCGATGCAAATAGTGGAAACGTCGCACTTCACGTAGTTCATCGTGTCGTAAATGGCCATGCCCGCTGTGATGGACCCGCCGGGGCTGTTGATGTACAGGTTGATGTCCTTTTCGGTGTCCTGCCCTTCCAGGTACAACAACTGGGCCACCACAAGGCTGGCCGTGGTGTCGTTCACCTCATCGCCCAGCATAATGATTCGGTCGTTCAATAAACGGGAAAATATGTCGTATGAACGCTCTCCACGTGCTGTTTGCTCCACAACATAAGGCACTAAACTGCTCAAACGATTACCTCTTTTGCTTCATATAGTTAGCACAATGCTACATCTTACATTACTGCATATTTGTGACAAATATTTGTTCTATATTGTATGTAACCGAAAAATTTACTCCTCCGCTGTTGGCTCCACGTCTTGTTTGGCCTTGGGGGCGGGCTTCTTTTTCTCGGTTTTTTCCGCCTTCGGTGCTTTTGCGGCCTTGGCGGCGGCTGCCGCCTTCTCAGGCTTTTTCTCCGTCACTTTTGCCTTGCTTTTAATAAAATCAATGGCCTTGTTCACGGCAAGGTCCTTGCGAATCTCGTCCATCGGCATCAGCGTCTTCACCTGGTCGGCTTCCATATTGTACTTTTCGGCGATGCGCTTCACCTCAGCGTCCACGTCGTCGTCCGTCACCTCAATTTTCTCAGCCTTCACCACGGCCTCCATGGCCAGGCGCATCTTCACTTCTTTTTCGGCGCGCTCGCGGAAACCTCCCCGGAAGTCCGCCGGGTTCATGCCGGTATACTTGATGTAGTCCTTCAGGTTCAGGCCCTGCTGCTCCAGACGGAAGGAGAAATCCTGCACCATTTCGTTGATGCGGTTCTCGTACATGGCATCCGGAATATCACCCTCAATGGTCTCGACAATCTGGTCCACCAGTTGGTTTTCCACTTCGCCTTCGGCACCCTTGTCAAGGTCTTCCTGCATTTTAGCGCGAATGTCCGCCTTAAGCTCGCTAATCATGTCGAACTCGCTCACATCTTTTGCAAATTCATCGTCCAGTTCCGGCAGCTCTTTGTGCTGCACCTCGTGCAACTTCGTTTTGAACACGGCGTCCTTGCCGGCCAGGTGCTCGGCGTGGTATTCCTTCGGGAACTGCACCTTCACGTCAAATTCATCGCCGGCCGCGTGGCCGACGATCTGCTCCTCAAAGCCCGGGATGAACTGGCCGCTGCCCAGTTCCAGCTTGTGGCCCTCGCCTTTGCCGCCGTCGAAGGGCACGCCGTCCACAGAGCCCTCATAATCGATGGTGGCGATGTCGCCGTTCTCGGCTTTGCCGTCACGGGTGAGGATGCGGGCGTTGCGCTCCCGCATCCGGCCGATTTCCGCGTCCACATCTGCGTCGTCCACTTTGTTCGCGGTTTTTTCGGCCGAAAGCCCGGTGTACTTGCCCACCTTGATTTCCGGCTTCACCAACACGTCCACCTTCACCACGGCGCCGTCTTCCAGCGAAACAGAGACTACATCCGCCTCCGGGCGGGTGATTGGCTCAAAGCCCGCCTCTTTTATAGCCTCTTCAAATGCGTCGGGAAACAGCTCGTTGATGGCGTCGTAATAAAACACGTCGGCACCGTACATTTTCTCAATCAAATTGCGCGGGGCTTTTCCCTTGCGGAAGCCCTGTACATTATATTTTTTGCCGTTTTTCTTGTACGCTTCGGAAACGGCCGCTTGAAACGGCTCGCTCTCCAGCAAAATTTCCAGTTCTACAGCGCTGTTTTCCTTTTTTTCGCATTTGTTCAGTTTCATCCATACTCCTCCAAATTACAAACTGCGTTTATTATATCACGCTTTTTTCAATGCGTAAAGGTTTGAAACCAAGGCCGTCGGCGCTTACAAGGCGAAAACAGATACCGCCGACATCCCCTTCGGTGCGGCACTTGATGGAATGGCTGTGCAAATGGGCATAAAAACACTTTTTCACGCCATATTTTAGCATCACGGCCAGCAGGTCCTCCGCCGTTTGGTTCAAATACACCGGCGGGTAGTGCAAAAAAGCCACCCGCTCGGCTTCCGGGAACTTTTGCGCTGCCATTTGCAGCGAGCGCTCCAGCCGCCCCGCTTCGCGTGCCATCACCTTGGCATCGGCCGCTTCTCCGTTTTCAAAGCACCAGCCCCGTGTGCCGCACAGGGCCATGCCGTCGGCCCCAGCGGCGGAGTTGTAGATGAAGCGCAGGGTTTCAAATCCCTTCTCTTCGAGAAAACACACCATTTTTGCCATGGTGGTCCACCAATAGTCGTGGTTGCCCTTCAACAGGTATTTTTGCCCCGGCAGCGCGTTCAACCAGCGGAAATCTTCCAGCGCGCCCGCAAGGCTCATCGCCCAGGACACATCCCCCGGGATAACCACTGTATCCTGTGCTGTGATGCTGCTTTTCCAATTGGCCTCCACTTTGGCCAGATACCCCTCCCAGCCGGGAAAAATATCCATGGGCTTGTCCGCGCCCAGCGCCAGATGAAGGTCCCCTATCACAAAAACCGACATGTACCCTCCGGTCTGCCTTGTTTTCCGAACTTTCCGATTTTTCCTGTTTGCTAATCAAATTCTATTGACAGGTTATTATTTAACATAAAGTTTCGATGTTGCAATCATTTCCGGCCCCACCACATTTGTAAAGTATTTCGTCTTGCCACGCAGGCCCGTGAGGGAGGCAGGCGCGGTTTTACCTGTAAACGCCTCCAGCGCCGCGATGGCCGCAAACTCATCTGCCGGCACGGTTTGCCCCAGGGCGGACAGCACCTTGCCGCAGAATTTGAACGGGCTTGCCGTGGACACCACCACCAGCGGGCGCTCTTTTCCGGCGCCAAGGTCCTTCGCCACGCGAAATGCCACCGCCGTGTGCGGGTCCGTCAGGTAGCCGGTGGCTTGGAACATGGTGGCTATCTCTTCGCCCACCTGCTCTTCGCCGGTCCATCCGGCAAGGAAAACATCGGCAATTTTCGCCTGCACCGCGCCGCCCACATCGTATGCGCCGGTTTCGGCAAGGTCTTTCATCCACCGGTTCACGTCCTCGCTGCTGCCGGTGGTGTGGTACAACAGGCGTTCCAAATTGGACGAAACCAGAATGTCCATGGAGGGCGAGCTGGTGAGGTACAGTTCCCGCTTCGCGTTGTAGCGCCCGGTGTTGATAAAATCTGTCAACACGTTGTTTTTGTTGGAGGCGCAAATGAGTTTGCCAATCGGCAAGCCCATTTCCTTTGCATACCACCCGGCCATAATGTCGCCAAAGTTTCCCGTGGGTACGCAGAAATCAATGGGGTCGCCCAGCTTCACAGCGCCGCTTTCACACAATTTCATATAGCTGGTAAAATAGTACACCACCTGCGGCGCCAAACGGCCCCAGTTGATGGAATTGGCACTGGAAAGGGTGATGCCGTGGGCGGCCAGCTCTTCTGCCAGCGGCTCGCTGGAAAATGCCGCCTTCACGCCCTTCTGCGCGTCGTCAAAGTTGCCGGTGACGCCGTACACCGCCACGTTGTCGCCTTCCTGCGTCACCATTTGCAGCCGCTGTATCTCGCTGGTACCGCCCGCAGGGTAAAACACGGCTACCGCCGTGCCGGGCACACCTGCAAAGCCCTCCAGCGCGGCTTTGCCCGTGTCGCCGGATGTGGCCACCAAAATCTGCGTTACGCCGGTTTGGCCCAGCATGTCCCGCGCCTTGGCCAACAGCCGCGGCATGATTTGCAAGGCATAGTCCTTGAACGCCGCCGTGGGGCCGTGCCACAGTTCCAGTGCGTGCACGTTGCCCTCCACCTTCACCAGTTCCCCGGCCTTGCCGCCAAAGTGATTGTCGTAGCAATCGGCAAGCTGCTCCTGCAAAAAATCCGCTGGATATTCCGGCAAAAAGGTTTTTAAAATTTCATAGGCCACTTCCGGGTACGTTTTGCCCCGAAGCGCCTGCAAGTCGATTTTTTCCACCCCCTGCGGCACAAACAAACCGCCGCCAGGCGCCAAGCCCTTCAGGATGACCTGTGGGCTTTTTTCCGATACTGTGTCGTTCCGCGTACTTGTGTACTTCATGAACATGCCTCCGGTTTCTGCCTGTGATCCCTCGTGCGTTCCTGTTCACTGTTCTATATCCAAATAAACCGCCGCTTTGCAAACACGGAAAACCGCCACAAAGCGGTGTGAACGGGTTTCTGTGCTCCCTCATCCTTCAAACGCGCTTTCTGTGCAGCGCAGGCGCGGGGTTTCCCCCTCCTTCAGCCACACCTCCACCACATCAAACCGCATAAATGGATCGCTGATACGGTGCTTTTGCAGGTAGTGCAGCGCGGCGGCAATCACGCGCCGCTGTTTTTGCCGGTCCACCGCTTCTTTCGGCGCCAGTGCGGCACCGGCGCCACGGGTTTTTACCTCGCAAAATACATAAGCGCTGTCTTTATGCAGCACAAGGTCTATTTCGCCCATGCGCACGCGGTAATTGGTTTCCAGCAACGTGTAGCCCCGCCGGGTATAAAACAAGGCGGCCAGCTGTTCGCCGCGCTCTCCAGTTTCCCGCGCGGTCACGTTTTGGTCTCTCCGTTCCAATTTTTTAAAAACGAGCGTCGGTAAAAGCTTTGGATGCCGTGCTCGGCCAGCAGCGCATAATGCTCCCGCGTGCCATAGCCTTTGTGCTTCGCCAGCTTGTACTGCGGAAATTGCACATCCAGCTCCCGCATGTAGCGGTCCCGCGTCACCTTGGCGATGATGGACGCCGCGGCAATGCTTTCAGACACGCCGTCGCCCCCGATGACAAACTGAGACGGGACGATAAGCTCCGGGCAGCGGTTGCCGTCCACCAGCACCAGCGTGGGCGTGGTTTCCAGCGCCGCCACGGCCCGCCGCATACCCTGCAGGGTGGCCTGTAAAATATTCAACCGGTCTATTTCCTCCGGCCCCACCAGCACAACGGCCCAGGCCACCGCCTTTGCCGCAATTTCTTCGTATACCGCCTCGCGTTTTTTTTCGCTCAGCTTTTTGGAATCGTTGATGCCGCCCACCGGGCGCGTGGGGTCCAAAATGACCGCCGCCGCCGACACCGGGCCGCACAAAGGCCCGCGCCCGGCCTCGTCTACCCCGCACAAAAAAGGGTGCCGCGCCCGCAGGGCGTCGTCATAGGCGCGCAGCGGGCTGTCCAGCTTTGCATATTTCACCTGTGTCTTTGCCATATTCGCTTTATCCCCACTTACCCGTATGGGTGTGCCCGCATATTTCGGCACACACGGCACACCAAACCAAAAAACGCGAAATAATCAAAATATATATCGATATAAAATCGAATTATTCTGTAAGGCTATTTGGCTTTTCAAGTGTGATTTTCCCCAGCTTACCGCCACGGAACGTGTCTAAAACCGCAATTGCAGCGCGCTCGGTGTCCACTTCGCCGCCGGGCACCAGCATGCCCCGCCGCCGCCCCACGGCGGCCAAAATCCGGTGTCCTTCCGGCAAAGCAAGGTCCTCGTCCGTCAGTTTGAAACGTTCCCGCAGCGCCGCGGGCGACACCTCCGCCGCCTCTTTTAAAAAGTTGGCCGCAATGTCCTCCGTGTCCAGGATATAGTCTGGAATGGAACCGATGAGCGCCAAATTGACGGCGGTCAAATGGCTTTCGAACTTGTTCCACAGCACCCCCGGCATGTCCAGCAGCTCGTAGCGTCCGGCGGTAATCCACTGCTCGCCGCGGGTAATGCCGGGCTTGTCGCCGGTTTTGGCGCGGGCGGCCCCCGCCCAGGTGTTGATGAAGGTAGACTTGCCCACGTTAGGGATGCCCGTTACCATCAGGCGCATTTTCGCGCCGGGCATCACCCGCATGCGGCGCTTTTCAAACAACTCTGAAAGCCCGGTGTCTATGGCATGGCGCACCTTGGCGGGTGCGTTTTTCTGGCGGCTGTCCACCGCCACACAGCCGCTTTCTTCCTGTTTAAACGCCTCCAGCCACAGGGCCGTCACGGCGTCGTCCGCCAAATCCGCCTTGTTTAGCACATACAGGCGCGGTTTGCTTTTGTAGGCGCGCTGCAACTGCGGGTTCAGGCTCGAAAACGGAATGCGGGCGTCCAAAAGCTGCACCACCGCGTCCACCAGCGGCAGCTTTTTTTCAATATTGCGAAAGGTTTTCGTCATATGGCCGGGGAACCACTGGATGGCCGGCCTTTCCATCATCGAGTCGCTCATTTCAGCGTACCAAAGCCGCTGGTGGGCAGCACGCGGAACACCACCTTGCCCAGAATGTCCCGCTCGTCAATGAAGCCGATCTCCGAATGGCGGCTGTCCTTCGAGTACGGGCGGTTGTCTCCCATTAAAAACAGGTGGCCGTCCGGCACGGTTATGGGGAACTGGATGTCGAACTGGCGCTGGGTCAAATCGGAAATATACGGTTCGTCAATAATCTGCCCGTTCACAATCACATCGCCTGTTTCAAAGTTGATGTTCACCGTGTCGCCCCCCACGCCAATCACCCGCTTCACCAGTGGCGCACCGTAGTTGGTATAGCCGTCCACCACCACAATGTCGCCGTTTTTCGGCGTATACAAAAAGCTACGCGCAATGATCTGGTCACGGTCATTCAGCGTAGGCTCCATAGACACGCCCTGCACGCTGGCCGTGCGCACAAACATCAGCATAATAATCAAAACCAGCGTCAACGCGTAGACAATGGCGTCAAACCAATCCAGCACAGCGATGTTTTTCTCGCGTGTTTTTTGTTCCATAAACGGGCCTCCCTCGGGCGGTGTTCCGGGTATATAACAAACAGGGGCACAGAATGCCCCTGTCGATGTGTGTTAAGCGGTTTTGCCCTTACAGCTTTTGCTTTACCTTGGCGGCCTTGCCGGTGCGGTTGCGCAGGTAGTAAAGCTTCGCGCGGCGCACCTTGCCTTTGCGCACCACTTCCACATTCTCCACAAAGGGGGAATTGATGGGGAACACACGCTCCACACCAACGCCGTAAGACGAACGGCGCACGGTGAAGGTTTCGCTGATGCCGCCGTGCTTCTTCGCAATCACCGTACCCTCAAAGGCCTGAATCCTCTCGCGCTCGCCTTCTTTGATGCGCACAGACACGCGCACGGTATCGCCGATATTGAAAACAGGCTTTTCCTGTTTCAGCGACGGTTCAGAAATCAATTTCAAAGCATCCATAGTCACAAACATCCTCCATTTTTTATAGACATTCATACCCGGAGCTTCCGGCAGAGGACTGTCCGTTTCATGCTGACGCATCAACCCCACCGACAGAGGCGGCGGAACAGAACGCTAAAACATGATATCACAGTTTTGGGCCGTTTGCAAGGGCTGGCGGAGAAAAAAACGCGAAAATCCCTTATATATTCCAATTATAATATAGGGCGTTTCAGGACATGACCCGCGTGCCGCCCTTGGCACGAATGTTCAGCACATGACACGCACCCGCGCCAAACACATTTTCCAGCGCTGCGCAGTATGTTGCAAGTTCGGCGTCCGGCACAAAGGCCTGGATGGTGCCCGCAAAGCCGCCACCTTGCAGCCGCCACGCGCCGCCGTTGGCCATCAGCAAGGTTTCGGACAGTGCCAAGCCCACCGGAATGCTCTGGCTTTTGGGTTCGGCAATACAGTAGGCATTTTGGTTGTATGCGAAGGACGAGTTCCCACCAATGCGGATCAGATTCAAGAATTCTCTCATATTGCCGGTTTTGATGGCGTTTGCCAGCAGCGGCACCCGGCGGCATTCCTCGTAAAAATGGATGGCCCGCAGCACGGCGCGGTCGCCCGCCGCCTTGCGCGCGCTGGGGATGTCTGCAAAAAAGGTCTCGCGCGGCACGTCCCGCAGTACATTTTTGCCAAAATGAGCCGCCACGGCCTTCATTTCTGTTGGAATAGCCGCATATTCATGGGTCAGGTTCGCGTGGCTGCCCTTGGTGTCTGTGATGACAAGGTTCAGACCGAAGGCGCGCAAATCGAACGGAATGGCCTCCACCACAGGGGCGGTGGGATCTTTGAAATCCACGGTGACGGCGCCGCCCACGGAACAGCTGGTTTGGTCCAGCAAACCGGACGGTTTGCCAAAAAACACATTTTCGGCGTACTGGCCAATGATGCCGATATCCACGGCGGAAAACCGCCCATCGTTGAACTCACCGCTCAGAACGTTGGCCACGCACACCTCAAAGGCCGCCGAGGACGACAGGCCGCTGCCGCGCAGCACATCGCTGGTTGTGTAACAATCCAGCCCGCCCACCGCGCCGCCGCGCTGTGCAATGCCCGCTGCCACGCCCCGGATGAGGGCTGTTGAGATACCTTCTTCCCCCGCCACTGGTGAAAGGCGGCCAAGGTCTACCATGTCCTCGCGGGAAAAGCCCTTGCTTTGCAGGCGGATGGTGCCATTGCCTGTTTTGCCCGCCACGCAGATGATGTCCAGGTTCACCGCCGCCGCCATCACCAGGCCGTGGGTGTGGTCCGTATGGTTACCGCCTATTTCCGTGCGGCCCGGGGCGGAATAAACAGCCACGTCACGCTCTGCGCCATAGCGCTGCGCGAAGCCTTCTAAAGCATCTGTATACCGCACCCGCTGCGCTTTTATTTTTTCGCCGTCTGCGGAATACAGTTCCGAAAATATACCGTCATATTGTCCATTCTCTATCGAATTTTGCAACTGTTTTACATTACCCATGGTTTTCACCCCTATTCATTATACACAAAGAGTGTGGTATAATCTATACGAATCAGTTATATAAGGCGGGAGGCGTGCGGATGCCGCTGGAAAAAAACGCGGTGATACCGCTCACCATCACTTCTATTGCAAACGACGGCAACGGTGTTGGCCGCCACAGCGCCGACGTGGTGTTTGTACCCCACGCCGCCGTGGGCGATAAGCTTTCTGTGAAAATCGTGGGCCTGAAAAAGAACATTTCCTACGGGCGTATTGAAGAGTTCATTGTTCCAGGGCCGGGCCGCGTGGCGGAGGATTGCCCCGCCAGCCGCCAGTGCGGCGGGTGCTGCTTCCGGCATTTGAGCTATGAGGCAGAGTTGGCCGCAAAACACGGCTTTGTGGCGGACGCGCTGGCGCGCATCGGCAAGCTGGCTGTGGACGTGCCGCCGGTGCTTCCCTCGCCAAGTATAGACCGTTACCGCAACAATGTGCGTTACCCCGTGGCGGTGGACGACGCCGGACAGTTGCATTTCGGTTTTTTCGCGCCCCGCAGCCACCGCATTGTGCCCTGCGCTGACTGTTTGCTGCAACCGGATAAGATGAACCTGGCCGCCCGAAAAACGGCCGAACTGCTGCAAGCCGCGGGCCTTACCGCCTATGACGAAGCCACCGGCAAGGGTCAAGTTCGCCATATTTGTGTGCGCCAAAGCCACGAAACCGGCAAAATGATGGTATGCGTTGTGGCGGCCGGCAGCACTTCCCCCGCCTATTTTGAGGCGGCCACGGCGTTGGCAAAGGAATTGCCCGCAGTAGCCTCTGTGGCGCTGAACCTGAACAGCGCGCCGGGCAACGCTATCTATGGCAAAAAAACGCTGCCCCTTTTGGGCGACGCCACCCTGGCGGATATCCTTTCCGGCGTGCCGCTCATCATCCGCCCCACATCCTTTTCGCAGGTGAACAGCCCCGGCGCCGAATTGTTGTTCGGCCTTGCGGCCGAATACGCGGGCCTTACCGGGGGCGAGACTTTGCTGGACCTGTACTGCGGCACTGGCGTCATCGGCCTTTCCATGGCGAAGCAGTGCCAGCGGCTGATCGGGGTGGAAATCAGCCCCGAGGCCGTGCAAAGCGCCGTGGAAAGCGCCAAACTGATGGGCCTTGTAAATGCGGAATTTCTTTTGCAAAACGCGCCAAACGCCGCCAAAAGCCTTGCCGGGCAGGGCATAAAACCGGACGTGGCAGTGCTGGACCCGCCGCGCAAAGGCTGCGAGGAAGAGACCCTGGCCGCCGTGTGCAGCATGGCGCCGCGGCGCATCGTGATGGTAAGCTGCAACCCCGCCACCCTTGCGCGGGACCTCAGCCGCCTTGCCGCCGGCGGCTATGCCTTACAAAAAGTGCAACCCGTGGACATGTTTCCCCGCACGCGGCACGTGGAGTGCGTGGCGCTGCTGGAAAAAACAAATTGAACCCAAAGATATTGTAATAAAAACGCCATTAGAGAGGTTATATGCGTATGGACCCTTCATTCCCCATAACTGAGCTGGATGAAGCTCGCCTGCCGGAGGCGCTGGCACTGGTTTGGCGGGTGTTTTTGGAGTTTGAGGCGCCGGACTACACAGAGGAAGGCGTGCAGGAATTCCGCGGGACCATTGCGGAAGAAAACGTGCGCACCAAAATAGCGGCCGGTGAAATGAAGCTGTGGGCATGCACCCATGAAGGCTCCATCGTCGGCGTCATCGCTGTGCGGCCGGTGTGCCACATTTGTCTGCTGTTTGTAGACGGTGCCTTCCATCGCCGCGGCATCGCCCGCGCTTTGCTGGACCAGGTGCTCGCCTTCTGCAAAAAAAGCGGCAGCTGCGGCGAAATTACGGTGAATTCCTCCCCCTACGCCGTGGAAATCTACCGCCGCCTGGGCTTTATTCTTACTGGCGACGAACAGCTGGTGAACGGCATCCGCTTCTGGCCCATGCAGCGTCCCCTGCTGGACCCGTAAATCCTCGTACTGGCGTTCCCGATACAATTTCTACACATGTGGAGGATACTATGAAAGACGGGCTGTTCAAGGTAGCCGCCGCCGCACCGGACATTCGCGTGGGGGACTGCGCACACAACGCGGGCGAAATTGTGAAACTGGCGTGGCGCGCTTCCACAGAAAGCGTGCATTTGCTGGCCCTGCCGGAGCTTTCCGTCACCGGCAGCACCTGCGGCGATTTGTTCTTGAACCGCACCCTGCAGCAGGCGGCCCTCGCCTCTTTGTGTTCCATTTGCGCAGAGACCGCCGCCCTCGACATCGTGCTGGTGGTAGGCCTGCCCTTTGTGTTTGAGGGAAACCTTTACAACTGTGCCGCCGTCATTCACGGTGGCAACGTGCTGGGCATTGTTCCGCAAAGTGCAGGCAGCACATCCGGCCTGTTTGCGCCTTATTTTGGCAGCACCCGTGAGCTGGGGGGCGAAATCCTTTCCGGTGTGCCCTTTGGCGGCAAGCTGCTGTTTTGCTGCGACGATCACCCGGACTTTACCTTTGGCGTGGAGATTGGTGGGTTCCCGTTCGCGCCCGTTTCGCCCGCCATGCGCCACACAACAGCCGGCGCGGCGCTCATCGTGCACATCACGGCAGATGTTGAGGCCATTGGCATGCCCGAGGCGCGCCACACGGCCGCAAAGTACATAAGCGGCGCCTGCCACTGTGCTTACCTGCGCGCGGCGGCCGGCAGCGGGGAATCCACCACAGATTTTGTGTGCTCCGGCCACCATATTCTTGCCGAAAATGGCCACATCCTTACCGAAAGCGCCCCTTTTGAAAATATAATGGCCGTCACAGACATCGACACCGGCCGCATTTTCCACGAACGCCAGCATTTCGGCGGCCCTGCGGCGGACCTCACCGGCTACCTTATTTTTTCCTACCACCTGCTGGCCCCGGCTTCTTCCGGCAAGGCGCCCCTCACGCGGGATATTTCCCCCACGCCCTTTGTGCCCCGCGGCGAAGCGGAGCTTGCCGCGCGCTGCGAAAGCGTGCTTGCCACCCAAAGCCACGCCCTGCAAAAGCGCGTGGCGCACACCGGCGTGAAAAAGCTGGTGCTGGGCATTTCCGGCGGGCTGGATTCCTCCCTCGCCCTTGTGGTGTGTGCCCGAGCCCTGCAGCTGCTGGAGCGGCCGATGTCGGACATCATGGCTGTCACCATGCCGTGCTTTGGCACCACCGAGCGCACCAAGTCGAACGCGCAGATGCTTTGTGAAGCCGTGGGCGCCACATTCCAAGCCGTGGATATCTCCGGCAGCGTACGTCAGCATTTCAAGGATATCGGCCACGACGAGGCCGACACCGCCGTTGTGTTTGAAAACGCCCAGGCGCGCATGCGCACTATGGTGCTGATGGACATTGCGAACCAACTGGGCGGCCTTGTGGTGGGCACGGGCGATTTATCGGAACTCGCCCTCGGCTGGTGCACCTACGGTGGCGACCATTTGAGCATGTACGCCGTGAATGCGGGCGTGCCGAAAACGCTGATCCCCCACCTTCTTCGCCACGAGGCAAAAAAATGGCCGGCGTTAAACGCGCCTTTGTGCGATATTTGCGACACCCCCATCTCCCCGGAGCTGTTGCCCGCAAGCGGCGGCGAAATGCTGCAAAAGACGGAAGACATTGTGGGGCCGTACGAATTGCACGATTTCTTCCTGTATTACACCGTGCGCTGGGGCTTTGCGCCGGGCAAGATTTTGCGGCTTGCCCTGGCGGCTTTCAAAGACAAATACGACGAACAAACGGTTTTAAAATGGATGAAACTGTTTTTCGTGCGGTTTGTAAGCCAGCAGTTCAAGCGCAGCTGCGCGGCGGACGGCCCCATGGTGGGCAGTGTAACGCTATCGCCTCGGGGCGGCTGGCAAATGCCCGGTGACGCCGCCGCGGATATCTGGCTGCGGGAAATCGAAGCCTT
Source organism: Oscillospiraceae bacterium (assembly GCA_031551695.1). Lineage (GTDB taxonomy): Bacteria > Bacillota > Clostridia > Oscillospirales > Ruminococcaceae > JAAYCI01. The sequence goes on along the minus strand of JAVBNG010000006.1, from coordinate 41,089 downwards.
GCAGGCAGGCCAGGCTGAATGAAACCGACCGGCAAGAATGGAGAATGCCAATGGCCCCCATGATCCGTGTAGAAAGCCTGAAAAAAGTATACCATGTGGGTGATGAAAAGGTAGTGGCCCTTGCCGGGCTGGACCTTGAGATCGAACCCGGCGAAATCTGCTGCATCGTGGGCGCGTCCGGCAGCGGTAAATCCACGCTGCTGAACATGCTGGCGGGCCTGGAAAAGCCCACAAAAGGTTTGGTTGCCATCAACGGCAAAAAAGTAACCGCTATGGACGAAAACCAGCTCAGCCTGTTTCGCCAGCAAAACCTGGGCTTCATATTCCAAAGCTACAACCTGCTGGCCCAGCTTACGGCGGCTGAAAACGTGGCCCTGCCGCTGATGTTCATGGGAATGCCCAGAACGAAGCGCCTGAAGCGCGCAAAGGCCGAGCTAAAACGCATGGGCCTGGCAAAGCGCGCAAACCACCGCCCCACCGAAATGAGCGGCGGCCAGCAGCAGCGCGTTGGCATTGCCCGGGCGTTTGTGGCAAAACCGAAGGTCATTTTTGCCGACGAGCCCACCGGCAACCTGGACAGCAAAACCTCCCACCAGGTGCTGCGCACCATGCTGGAGCGCAGCGTGAACGACGGCGTTACCATTGTAATGGTGACCCACGAACGGGAACTTTCCACCGTGGGAGACCGCATTGTTACACTGGCCGACGGAAAAATCGTCAGCAACGTGGTGTTTACAGACGAAGAAAAGGCGAAAAACCGGGCGGCGCTGTTCGCGGGCATCGAAGGCGACGAAACGCCGGACGAGCCGGACACTTCGTCCCCAATCAAACCGGCCAAACAGGCATAGCACGGCACGGGCGCAAGCAAACAAACACAGAGAGAGGCATTGGATGAAAAAGGTAATCGCAATTATGGGAGCGGCACTTATTTTACTGTCACTGATGGCGTCGGTGATCGTACCGCTGACAGTGCGGGCGGAAGGCACAGAGGACGCGGCGGTTACGGCAGCCGCCAGTTCCTCCGGCTCCTCCGGCAGCGACGACAGCGATGACCCCTCGGACGTCTCTTCCGGCGGGCTGGAAGTTACCGGCTATGAGTTGAATGATATCGCTTCCGGCGACCAGAAAATCCACATGGACACCCGTTTCACGCTGGTGCTGCACATTTCGGATAAACGCAGCGAAGTGGTTGACGCGTTGAACAAAAAATCACGGGACCCTCAAATACGGCTCAATTCCTCTTCATTTTTTATTGCCGCAGGTGCAGACGGTGTTGTCACCGATTCTCCGCCAATTTCCAATTTTAAAATCAAATCGGACCGGGTAGACTACACCGTGACTTACCATCTCTCTTACACCGGCACCGGCAATGGCCTGGAATGCGACATCTACTACAAAGGGCTGGACGCCGTGCCCTACGGCACCGTGAGCCTGACCCTGAACAAAGTGGTGGAGTATGTGGCGCCGGATTCCTCCGATTCCGGCAGCGACTCTACCATCACGCGCGGCACAAACTTTGTGGTGAAAAGCGCCAGCTATGGTACGGGCACCCTTGCAGCCGGCGCGCCGTTCAAGCTTGCCATCGAGGCAATGACCACCAATGGCAGCTATGCGGTTGAAAATGTCACGGCCACGCTGGCCCTGCCGAAGGAGATCACCTTCACCACCGGCACAAGCACAGTGTATGTCGGCACCGTGGCCCCAAACACCACCTTTAACGCCGTGTTTGACCTGATGGCCAGCGCCGTGGCCGAGGAAGGCAGTTACACCCTCACCCTCACGCTAAACGGCGTGGATTCCCAAAGCGGCGAAAAGGTGAGCGACCAGACGGAACTCACCGTTCCGGTGTACCAGCCGGAACGATTCGAGATCCTCTCCAAAAGCATCCCGGACTTCATCACCGCCGGCACCCAAGACATGGGCTACGCCTCCGTCACTCTTATCAACAAAGGCATTGGTGACGTGTATAACGTCACCCTTTCCGTAACCGGCGGCGACCTGTACTTCGCAGACGGCGAGGTTTACCTTGGCTCTATCAAAGGAAACTCGCAAAGCAGCGCCGATTTTGTAGTTATGTCCAACACGCCGGGCGAATACAACGCCACCCTTGTGGTGGGGTATGAAAACTCTCTTGGCGAAGGGAAAAGCCTCACCAGTGATTTTGTCGTCACTGTTTCCGAAGGTGGCGGCGGCACCGAAGAGCCCTTGCCCGTCGACGAATTACCCGAAGAGCCGACCGGCATTTCTCCCCTTGTATGGGTGGGCGTGGGCACGGCCGCGGTTGCCGCCGGCGCCGTGACGGTTGTGGTACTGGCAAAGCGCCGCAAAAAGAAAAAAGACGCGGCGCTTGACGATGATTACGACGAAGAAGAAGAATAACCTTTTTTGCCTTGCCGCACGCACACCGCGCCGCAAGGCACGCATTCCCATTTCCTGGAGGACCTTTGCATGAAAGTGGGCGACTTGTTCCGCTATTCCACCGACAACCTGCGCCGCCGCCTTGGCCGCACGGCCCTCACCATCATCGGCGTGGTGGTGGGTGTTTGTGCCATCATCGTCATGGTGTCGCTGGGTCTTGCCGTGCGCAACGCCATCGAGACCATGCTGGCAAACTGGGGCGACCTTACCAAAATTGAAGTGATGAGCTACGGCGCCCAGCAGGGCACGCCGGACCTTGACGACAGCATGGTGGCCAATTTCCACAATATTCCTCACGTGGTGGCCGCTACCCCCACCAAAAACTCGAACGTGGTATACGGCCAGTTCGCTGCCGGCATGAACGACCGCTACCAAATGAACGCCAGTTTGATCGGCATGGACCCGGACGCCGTGGAACCCATGGGCTACGAGCTGATAGCAGGCACCTATTTCCCCCTCAATGTGCGCTACCCCAGCGACACCATCCCTGTTTTGATAAGCGATTACAGCTGGTTCAACCTTGAGGATACGAGCAAAAGCCAACAAAACCCCGACCGAATGAACTTTCCTATCTACTCCGACGGTGAAGATTACGGTGCAGGCGCTCCTCTTAATTTGCCGAAGTATGACGAGGACGGCAAACTGCTGAACCCGGAGGAAGGATTTATCGACCTGATGAACACCCCGCTCATCTACCGCATGCAGGTGGGCAATGACGAAGACACCAACGAGGCCAAATACAAGGACTATAAGGTGCAGGTGGTTGGCATGCTGCACGCCGACACCAGTGACTGGGAGCTGATGTACAGCGTCATCGTCCCGCTGGACGTGATGAACACCCTGGAAAAGGACTATTACAAAACCACCGGCGAAACGCCTTCCAGCAGCCGCGGCGGCATGTACTATGGCGGCGGCGGAGACAATACCACGCAGGTTGGCGGCTACGACCAGGTGTATGTAAAAGCCGATAACGTGGACAATATGCCGGACATTGAACAGGCCATCCAGGAGTACGGCTACCAACTGTATTCCATGAGCGAGGAACGCAAAACGCTGCAGGGCCAGGTGGCCCAAACGCAGATGATGCTGGGCGGCCTTGCGGCGGTCAGCCTGTTCGTTGCAGCGCTGAACATCATGAACACCATGACCATGGCCATTTACGAGCGCACCAAAGAAATTGGCGTCATGAAGGTGCTGGGCTGCCGGCTCAAAAATATCCGCACTATGTTTTTGATCGAATCCGGCGCCATCGGCTTCGTGGGCGGTATCATTGGCGTGGCGGTCAGCGTCATTTTGGGCTTTTTGCTGAACAATCTGCCGAAACTGCTGGCCCTTCTTGGCATTGAAGGCGGCATCGACGTAGCGTCCATGTTCGGCCTTGGGGGCCTTACCTCCGCAATGCCGGATACCAAACTCTCCGTGATTCCTCTGTGGCTGGTTGTTCTGGCTTTGCTATTCGCCACCTGCGTGGGTATTTTGTCCGGCATCGCCCCGGCAAATAAAGCTGTAAAAATATCTTCCCTCGAGGCCATCCGCCACGAGTAAATGACGATACAATACGCGGCAATACGGGGCGCTCAGACGAGCGCCCCGTATTGCCGTTACTTACATTAGGGAACAAGCTGTAAGAGGTTTCAGCAGCCCGTACAGTAAAATTTGGCATTTTCGTAGTTTTGCATGTTTTCCATCAAAATGCCGGACTTCAATTCCCTGCAGTTTGCAATCACGGCCATATCCCCCGGCTTCATTTCTTTTTTCACGTCTTCCACAAAGGATTTGCTGATTTTTTTCGCGTTATACCCCACGCCCGCCCCCACGGCAGTACCGGTAAGCATCCCGATGAAAAACAGCATGGGCCCTGCGAACAGCGTGGCCAGGCCTCCAATGCCCATACCCACCAGCGTGGACATCCCCTCGCCGTTCAGCTCCCGTTTCACACGCTCAAACTCGCCGTTTTCCTTTGCCCGCAGCATTACCACGTTGCCAAGGGCAATCTCGTTCTTCTCGTTCATCACGCCAAGGCTGCTCTCCGCCCGTGCGGCATCGGCAGCATCTTTAAAAATCATCACAATCAGGCTTTCATTGCTGTTCATGGTGGTTACCTCCGTTTGGTAAAAAAATAGCGCAATTATCACCACCATCCTACCATGGCCACCCGCGCGAATTTTTGGAGTATGTGTAAACAAGATGTTGCCGATACCCGAACATTCGCCCCCTCACAGGCGCAAAAATGCCCGGGCCGGTGGCCCGGGCAAGTGCGTGCAGCTTATTTCATCAAATGGTCAAGCAGGCCCTTGTACTTCTCTTTTTCGCTCAGCGCTTTTTTCACGTCGTCAAGGGAGACATCCACGCCGTTTGCCTTTGCCAGCGCAACGATATCCTCCGGGGTTTTGGTGGATTTCAACTGGTCAAGCAGGCCCGGGTCGCTCGAAAGTTTTTTCAGAATCCCAAGAATGTCAGACATGGTAACTCCTCCATCAATCTGTTTATTCCGGCAATGCCGATGATAAAATTATAACATCTTCCTGTCTTTCTTTCAAGGCCGACGCCCGCCTTTGCCACTTTGCCAAACGCAACACAGATGGGGTTTTACACATAAATGTGAAATTTCTCCGTTTTGCACAATGTCTGTGTCTTGTCATGCGCCGCACAGCCGCAATACCAGAATTTGCGCGCGCCGCATTCACATTGCAGGCCGGCCTGGAAGCCCTCAAACCACGCCGTTTCCCCCCACGGCCCGGATCGTTTTCAGGTTTTCCAGCGCCGCGGCGTGGTGCGGTACGCCGTCGGCGGCAAAGGCAAGCAGCGTTTCGCACGGGAAGCGCCCGCACGCGGCACAGTGCGCCACGCTCTTTTGCTCCGCGCAATCCTTGATGCCGCAGGGGCCGCAGTTGTTTGCACCTTTGCAGCCGCCGCAGGCAAGCTCCTCAAAGCGCATGTCCCTGAAACGGGCATACTTTTCGGGCATGTTCGCCACATGCCTCATGTTCCGTGTTTCGCACGCCACTAAAAAAGAACACTGCGGGCAATACAGGCCGCAATAGGCCAGTTTGGAAGGGTCAAATTCCATTTCCTCATCGGCCTCCTTATTTTTTGCTGCGGAAAACGTGGCATAAAACAGGATGTATACCACCAATGTTAAAAACGCAAACAAGATGGACAGTTTAACCATTCCCCGCCCCAGCACGCCAAAAATTTCTTTTAACAAGCCAAGGGGGCGGGTTGCAATGTCCCACGTATTGAGCCGCAAAAAGCGGCCGATATAAATGGCGACACCGCTTAAAGCGCATACAAACCCACTGAACACCCAGCCAACCAACTTGCCAAACCTTTTTGCCACAAGGCTTTGCAGCATGTAAAGCGAAAGCAGGCCATACAGGCAACCCAGAAACACGCCCAGTTCGATGTGTACAAGCCCCAGCCAAGGCAGCACGGACTGGCTGGCCGCGCCGGTGGCGTCAAAGTGGGTATACAGGTCCAAATGGACAAGGTCTGTAAGCATATAGGGAGCGTTTGGGAAAAATACCAGCCACAAAAAGCCCATTAAAACCGCAAGCCACTGCAGGCCACCGCGCTTTACCGTATACACCAACGGCACAGCAAATACCATGGGAAGCATGGCGAGCCCCAGGTTCCAAAACAGCGCCGTGCGCAGCTTCAGCACATAAAAGTAGTATGCGTTGATGCAGGCCAGTACAAACGTTATGGCCACCACCACCACAAGCAACCGCCACTCCCGCGCGCCAAGGGTCTTACGTAAGGATTGGTTCAGACGTTTCATCGCATAGCCTCCTGTACACCGGCATAAAAAAACCAACGCAACTTTTTTTATTATACCACGGCCGGTACAAAGTGGGGTAAATAATAGAAAAACGCCGTCAATTTTAAACGAATTGACAGCATTTATTCATGGTGGAGATGACGGGAATCGAACCCGTGTCCAGAAAACAATCCGCAGCAGTATCTCCGGGTGCAGCTTGCCTACAAGGTTCCCCCGGCGGCAGGCCGGCAAACGGGCCGCCGCGTCGGTAGCTTCATCAGTTCATGGCGCCCTGCAAAGCTTAGGGGCGCTCACGTTCACCTAGTTAAATGACGCCCGTATCCGTCGCTAAGGTGGCAACGGGCGGACGGCGGCCGTTATTAGGCCGCGACAGCAACGCGAGCGTTGCTGTTGAAACGAACAATGTTGTCGTTAATTATTGTTTTGCGGCGTTTAAAGTGTGGCCGCACCACTACCCGCTGCTCCTGTTTCACGCCCCCTGTCGAAACCTTTACATCCCCAAATCTATGTCGTCGCGCCGAAGCGCGATTTCACCTGTTTTTCATTGCGCGCTCCATGGTGCGCTTTGCGTCCCGCTCGGCGGCGGTGGCGCGCTTGTCGTGCAGCTTTTTGCCCTTACAAAGGCCCAACTCCACCTTCACGTTCGAGCCGCTGAAATACATCGAAAGAGGAATGACCGTAAGACCCTCGGTTTTGATATCCACCTTCATTTTGCGGATCTCGCGTTTGTGCAACAGCAGCTTGCGCACGCGCTCCGGGTCCCGGTTGAAGATATTGCCCTTCTCGTAAGGCGAAATGTGCATACCCATAAGGTACGCTTGCCCGTCCTGGATGTTCACCCAGCTGTCTTTCAGGTTCACATTCCCCTGTCGGATACTTTTCACCTCGGTGCCAACAAGCTCAATGCCCGCTTCGAGAGTTTCCAACACGAAATATTCATGGCGGGCCTTTCGGTTCACCGCCACAGATTTAATGGCGGCCACGGGGCACACCTCCTTGTCAATTTCGCTTTTTTAAGCTTTTCTATAATACCGGCTTTTTGCCTTCCGGTCAATTACAATTCTATCACAAACCAATGACAAAAATGTGAGAACAATGGCCTTTTCCGGCCTTTGTCACTTCATCTTACATGTCGCCCCGGCCCTGCAGGGCGCGGTTCAGGGTCACGTTGTCCACATATTCCAGGTTCCCGCCCACCGGCAAGCCGGAGGAAAGCCGCGTGGTTTTGATGCCCAAAGGCTTGATGAGCCGCGAAAGGTACATGGCCGTGGCGTCGCCCTCTACCGTGGGGTTTGTGGCCATGATGACCTCCGTCACCTCGCCGCTTTCCAGCCGCTTTAACAGCGAGCGCACCTCCAGCTGCTCCGGGCCAATGCCGTCTGCCGGGGAAATGAGCCCGTGCAGCACGTGGTACAGGCCGCGGTACTCGTTGGTGTTTTCAAAGGCGCCCACGTCGCGTGGGCTTTCCACCACGCAAATGGTGGCCGCGTCGCGCTGCGGGTCTGTGCAGATACCGCATTCCTCGCGCTCGGTAAAGTTTTGGCACACGCCACAGCGGTGGATTTTCTCCCGCGCCGTGGCAATGGCGTCCGCAAAGCCGAGGGCGTCCTCCTTTGGCATGGCCAGCACCTGGTATGCCAGCCGCGTGGCGCTTTTGCGGCCAACGCCGTCCAGCTTGGCAAAGCTTTCGATCAGTTTTTCCATCGCCGCAGAATTGGCACCCATCACTTCACGCCTTTTTGTATAATCTGAAAATCAACGCCGCAGGCCAAAAACATGCACCCAAGGCGGCAAAGCCGCCGTCAAAGTCCAGTCCGGCCATGGACCGGCCACGCACTACAGCCCCAGCCCTGGGATATTGGGGAAGTTGAAGCCGCTTTCGATCTCGCCCATCTCCCTGGCGGCCGCTTCCTTTGCAATGCGCACGCCCTCGTTGAAAGCCGCGCCCACCATGTCTTCCAGCATTTCCACGTCGTCCGGGCTCACGGCGTCCGGGTTGATCTTCACAGCCACCACGTTGTGGTCGCCCGTCATGGTCACTTCCACCATGCCCCCGCCGGACGTGGCCTTATACTCGGTTGCCTCCAGCTCTTCCTGCTTCTGCTGCATTTTGTCCTGCATCACCTGAGCCTGTTTCATCATATCGTTCACGTTCACTTTTCCGTAGCCGTCCGGCAGCCTTGCTTTCATCTTCATGCACTCCTTAGCTTTCAGTTAAATCATGGATGGGCAGGCCCATATTTTTCCACTCCTGCAAGGTGGTTTGCGCCGAGGTGTCCTGCGGCGGCGCCTGCCCCTCTTCCCGGCGGAACACCACATCGTAGGTTTGGCCCGTAGCTTCGGCGATATGGGTTTTTATCTTGGCGGCGGCCACGTCGTCCCGCTCCACAATGTCGACGAACACGTCGCTGCCGTAGATATCCAGCCGCACGCCGGAAAGCGCCGCCTTGGTCTTTTTCATATAGGTGTACAGCATGGCGTCCCGCGCGGCCATGGCCCGCACAATTTCCGGCCATGCGTCGAAGCTTGTGGCGGGCGCCGCGCCCGCCTGTGGCGCGGGCTGCTCCGGCAGGGCGAACATCGCCTGCCCGGACGCGTCGGCCACGGGGGCCGCCGGCGGGGTATTTGACTGGGCCAGCTGTTTCGTTTGGGCAGATGGTTCGGACGTGGCCTGGCGCACGGGTAACGGTGCCGCCACCGCGGCGGCATTTTCCGGCGCGTCCTTTTCCGCCGAAAGTTCAAACAGGGCAAGTTCCAACTCTACACGCGGCTCCGGCGCGCGGGAGATGCGGTCCAGCGCCGTGGCAAGGCGGGCAACGGCCTTCAGCGGGAAAGCGTCGGGCACACCCGCTGCAGCTGCCGTGTACCGGGCGCGTTCGGTTTCCGACAGGCTTTCCAGCAGCGAGCCGTCCGGCGCGGCTTTTGCCAAAATAAAGTTGCGGTAATGGAACACCATCTCCTCCGCCAGCCGCTTCACGTCGATGGATTTATTGCGCAGTTCTGTGACAAGGCCGATGATGGCGGCCACGTCGCCGGTGTTCACGGCGTCGCTCATTTGGAACAGGTAGTCCCTGTCCGCCACGCCGGCCATGCGGCGGACCGTATCTTCGTCCACGGTCTCCGCCGCGCCGCTGCAGGTGTCCAGCAGGCTCAAGGCGTCGCGCATGGCGCCGTCAGCCAGGCGGGCAATCAGCGCCGCTGCCGCGGGGGCAAGGTCAATGCCGTCCTCATCTGCCACAAGCTGCAGCCGCTGGGCAATTTTCTCCGCCGGGATGCGCAAAAAATCGAACCGCTGGCAGCGGGACAAAATGGTAGCCGGAATTTTGTGGATCTCCGTGGTAGCCAAAATGAAAATGACGTGGGAAGGCGGTTCTTCCATGATTTTCAGCAGCGCGTTGAACGCCTGGGGCGAGAGCATGTGCACCTCGTCGATGATATACACCTTGTACTTGCAGCGGCTGGGGCGGTAGGCTGTTTCGTCGCGCAAGTCACGCACATCGTCCACGCCGTTGTTGGACGCGGCGTCAATCTCCGCCACGTCCAAAATGCTGCCGTTTTCCAGCCCCGCACAGCAGTCGCATATGCCGCATGGTTCAAAGCCGTCCTGCGGGTTTTCACAGTTCACTGCCTTGGCAAAAATTTTGGCGCAGGTGGTTTTGCCGGTGCCGCGGGTTCCGGTGAACAGGTACGCGTGGCCCAGGCGGTTCGCTTTGATCTGATTTTCCAGCGCCGTAACAATGGCTTCCTGCCCCACCACGTCGGAAAAACGGACGGGACGCCACTTGCGGTATAACGCTTTATACATGCCGCCCACCTCGCTTTTGGTAAATAAAAATCAACATGTTTTCGTAAAATATTTGTAAAAATCTGCAAAAAACGAGCTGCGCTGCATACGAAAGGCAGGTTGACTGCGGCACACAGGCACGTCCGCTTAATGCTGCTCGGTTCCCCGCCTGACATGGTTCACAGAGGCCCGTTGCACAGGACCCGCCTTCCGTATGCAAAGCAGCGCGCTTTGCAGGTATGTCTCAGGAAACCGCCGAATAGCGGCTACCCAAAGCATAAATATTGTACCAAAATTCGGTGCGAATTGCAAGAAAAGCAGAAAAGAGGTATACTGTATCCTTAGGCAGGTGATACTCTTGTACCAAAACTTGATATTTGACCTTGGCGGCGTGGTGGTAAACTACGACCCAAAGGATTATCTTGTGGAAAATTTCTTCTACGAGAAGTTGGAAAACAAAATATACGACGCCACATTCGGCAGCGAGGAATGGCGCCAGTTGGACCTTGGCGCCATCACCTACTCGGAAGCCTGCGACATTTTTATGAAGCGGGCCAAACACCGATATTGCGCCTTTGAAATGCAAGCCGTGCTGGACAACTGGACAGAAATGCTGACAGACCGCCGCGCCACCATCAATTTGATGCGCCTGTTTAAAAAGCGCGGCTACCATTTGTACTATCTCTCCAACATTGCCCACCACTCGCTGGCGGGCCTGAAAGAGCGCAAATGGTGGACCCTGTTTGACGGCGGCATCGCGTCCTGCGAAGTGGGGCTTGTGAAGCCCAATGTTCGTATTTACGAAATGCTGCTGCAAAAATATGGCCTCGTCCCGTCCGAAACCCTGTTCACAGACGACAATCCGATGAACGCCAAGGCCGCTTTCGGGGCCGGCATCACCGGCATCCATTTCAAAAACGTGAACGACTTCATCAAGATGCTGCTCACCTACGGCATCGATTTGAAAAAGAAGCCGTAAAGGCATTTAGCTTAACTTTATAAATAGCCGCCCGTTTGTTGAAACGGGCGGCTACATGCTGTTTTCGATTTTAAAGCGGCGCTAGACCGACAGCTGCGCGTTGATATCCAGCAGGCTCAAATCGAGGTGCTTTTCCATGGCGAAAGCTTCGTCCATGGAGTAATCCACAATGTCCTCCTCGCGCATGCCAATCACGCGGTCGGCCACGCCCCTGGACAGCAGGTCCACCGCGTGGTAGCCATAGCGCGTAGCGGCCACACGGTCGCGCAATGTGGGCGAACCGCCGCGCTGCACATGGCCCAGCACCGTGGCGCGGGCCTCGATGCCGGATTTTTGCTCGATTTCCGCCGCAAGCTGCTCGGCGTGCATGGCCCCCTCGGCCACAATGATGATGAAATGCTTTTTGCCCATTTTTTTGGTAAACTTCATCTTGGCAACGATGTCCTTCTCCACATTCAGGGGCTTTTCCGGCACGAGCGTGACCAACGCGCCCACGGCAAGGCCGATATTGGCGGCAATGTAGCCCGATTTGCGGCCCATCACCTCCACCACGCTGCAGCGGTCATGGCTTTGGGTGGTGTCACGCAGCTTGTCTATCATCTCAAGGGCGGTGTTCATGGCCGTGTCGTAGCCGATGGTGTAATCTGTGCATGCGATGTCGTTGTCGATGGTGCCCGGCACGCACACGCAGGGCACCTCCTGGGCGGACAGGTCCCGCGCGCCGCGGAAGGAACCGTCGCCGCCGATGACCACAACGGCCTGGATGTTATGCTCCCGACAGGTGGCGGCTGCCGTCTGCTGGCCCTGCAGTGTCATGAACTCCGGGCAGCGGGCCGTGTACAAAATGGTGCCACCGCGGTGGATGATCTCCGACACGCTGCGCACGTTCATCTCTGCTACGTCGCCGGAAAGCAGGCCGTTCCAGCCGTGCCGGATGCCGAACACTTTCATGTTTTTGCTAAGGGCGCTGCGCACAACGCTGCGGATGGCCGCGTTCATGCCGGGGGCGTCGCCGCCGCTTGTCAGAACGCCGATTCTTTTGATTGCCGGTTCTTCCATAATGCCCTCCGGTTTGTTTATCTTTTGTCAAACTTCTGCCAGACTTCATTGTACACAAAAAAATCCGCGAAAACAACTGCATCGTACCGATTTTACAAAACTAATCAATTTCCTTCATAACCCGGCGCGTGTTTTGTCACAATTCACCGCACAGCCACGTTTGCATCGCCCAACAGGGCCTTCAGCTCGGTGATGAGGGTGTTGTTTTGCATGGCCCACATGCTTTGCGGTGCGCGCACCATTTGCATGGTGTCCGTAAAGCGGATATACACGGGCCAATCCCCCTCGAAAATATTCAGCAAATTGCCTGTCCTGCGGTATTCCTCGCTGTCCTTGCTCGGCACCTTGATATACAGGCCACTTTTTTGCGGGTCGGTCTCCGCCTTCACCGCGGCGCTTACCTTCGCAAGGCCCGTGTCCTCCACGCCCAGCACTTCCTCGGCCAACAGCTTCGGCTCTTCTTCCTCTTTCAGGGAAATGCGCCCGCGAATCTTCACGATGGCGTTTTCCGCCACCACGCCGTTCGCCGCCATCAGCACCTTCGGGAACACCAGCGCCTCCATGGTGCCGGTCAGGTCTTCGATGGAGATGAAAGCCATCACATCGCTGGATTTTGTGGTGTGGAATTTCACCTTGCCCACGGCGCACACCAGGCTTACCTCCTGGCTGTCGCGCACGTCGCTGTCTTCCGCCACCAATTGGGCGATGTTGCAATTGCTCACCCGGCTGATGATGTCGCGGTATTTTTCCAGCGGATGGCCGGACAAAAACATGCCGCTGATCTCTTTTTCCTGCTGCAGCAGCACATCCTTCGGATACTCCTCCACCTCGGGCATTTTGTAGGTGTTTTTGGCCGCCTCGCCCGCCGCGCCGAACAGGTCGGTCTGGCCCTCCAGGTTGTGCCGCTTTTCGTTTTCCACGCTTTTCAAAATGCCGTCGAGAGCCAGCATCATACTTTTGCGGTTTTTTTCGATATTGTCAAACGCGCCGCTTTTGATGAGGCTTTCGAGAGCCCGGCGGTTTAGCTCCGTACCGTAGATGCGGCTGCAGAAATCGTAAAGGGATAAATACTCCCCCTTCTCACGCCTGTTTTTTACGATGGAGCCGATCAAATGGTATCCCACGTTTTTCAGCGCCAGCAGGCCGTAGCGCACGTGGCCGTCCGCCACGGTGAAGCCTGCCTCGCTTTTGTTGATGTCCGGCGGCAGCACATGGATGCCGAGGCGCTCGCACTCGGCGATATAGGCGATCACCTTGCTGGTCCAGTCCAGCACGCTGGTCAGCAAAGCGGCCATGAATTCCCGCGGGTAATGGCATTTCAGCCAGGCTGTCTGGTAGGCCACCACGGCGTAGGCCGCCGCGTGGCTTTTGTTGAAGGCGTAGGACGCAAATCCGCTCATTTCGTCAAAAATGCTGTTAGCCACCGTTTCCGGCACACCTTTTTCCCGGCTGCCGAGAACAAACTCCGCCCGCATTTTCTCCATCACATCATGCTTTTTCTTGCTCATGGCGCGGCGCACCAAATCGGCCTGCCCGTAGGAGAAACCGGCCAGCTGGCGGCAAATCTGCATCACCTGCTCCTGGTACACGATACAGCCGTAAGTGACGCCGAGGATGGGCTCCAGCAGCGGCGTTTTGTAGCGCACGTGGCCGGGGTTGTGGCGGTTGTGGATGTAGGTGGGAATGGAATCCATCGGCCCCGGGCGATACAGGGAAATGAGGGCGATGATGTCCTCAAAATGCTGGGGTTTCAGCCCCACCAGAGTTTGGCGCATGCCGCCGCTTTCCAGTTGGAATATGCCGTCCGTCTGGCCGGATGACAAGAGCTTATACACCTCCGGGTCGTCGTAGGGCACCTTGTCGATGTCGAAGTCCGGCTCGTACACGTTCACCATTTTCTGCGCGTCGCTGATAACGGTGAGCGTGCGCAGGCCGAGAAAGTCCATTTTTAAAAGGCCCAGTTCCTCAATGGTGGTCATGGTGTACTGGGTGACGACGGCGCCGTCGTTGGTAGAAAGGGGCACGTAGTCGCTGGCCGCCTGCGGCGTGATGACGACGCCCGCCGCGTGGGTGCCTGCGTGGCGCGGCATGCCCTCCACGCGCATGGCCATCTCGATCAGGTTTTTGATGTCCGGGTCGTTGCCGCACTCGTCGCGCAGGGGTTTCGACTCCGACATGGCGCGTTCCAGTGTCATTTTCAGCGCAAAGGGCACCATTTTCGCCACGGCGTCTACCTTCTGGTACGGGATGTCCAGAACGCGGCCCACGTCGCGGATGGCGGCCCGTGCCGCAAGAGTGCCGAAGGTGATGATCTGCGCCACATGGTCGTCGCCGTATTTGTTGATGACATAATCAATGACCTCCTGCCGCCGCACGTAGCAAAAGTCAATGTCGAAGTCCGGCATGGAGACTCGCTCGGGGTTCAGGAAACGCTCGAACAGCAGGCCGTAGCGCAGTGGCTCCACACCGGTGATATACATGCAGTAGGCCGCGATGCTGCCCGCACCGCTGCCGCGTCCCGGCCCCACCGGAATTTCTTTTTTGCGCGCGTACTCAATAAAATCGGCCACGATGAGGTAGTAGTTCGTATAGCCCATTTTGCTGATGACGCCAATCTCATAGTCGAGCCTCTCTCGCGCTTCCGGCGGCGGGTCGTCGCCGTAGCGCTCGGCAAAGCCCTTTTCGCATTGGGCGCGGAAATATGCCTCGTTGTCCTGCCCGCCCGGCGCGTCAAAGGACGGCAGTTTCGTCACGCCAAACTCAAAATCAAAATTGCACATCTCGGCAATTTTTACTGTGTTTTCACAGGCCTGTGGCCATTGGGAAAACAGCGCCGCCATTTCGCCGCCGCTTTTCACGTAAAACTCGTCCGTGCCAAATTCCAGCTTGTCGTCGTCGTTGATGGTTTTGCCTGTTTGCACGCAAATCAGCACCTGCTGCATTTTGGCGTCGGCCTTCGTCAGGTAGTGGCTGTCGTTAGTCGCCACAAGGCCGATGCCCGTCTCCTCGGCCAGCTTTGCAAGGTGTGGCAGAATCTGCTGCTGTTCCCGCAGGCCGTGGTCCTGCATTTCAATAAAATAGTTGCCCTTGCCGAACACGCCTTCATACCAAAGGGCTACATCCTTCGCCCCGTCAAAATCGCCCGCCAGCAGCAACTGGGGAATCTCCCCCGCCAAACAGGCCGACAGGCAGACAAGGCCCTCGTGGTATTTTTCAATCAGCTCTTTGTCCACCCGGGGCTTTGAATAAAACCCCTCCACAAACCCGGCGCTTACCATTTTTGCCAGGTTCGCATAACCTGTCTCATTTTTGCACAGCAGCACCAAATGATGGTTGCCATCCATGCCTTTCACCTTGTCGTGGCGGGTGCGCGTGGCCACATACACCTCGCAGCCGATGATGGGCTTTACCCCGGCGGCTTTCGCGGCCTTGTAAAAATCCACACAGCCGTACATCACGCCGTGGTCCGTGATGGCAACGGCGGCCTGCCCAAGGTCTTTTACGCGTTGCATCAACAGGCCGATGCGGCAGGCGCCGTCCAGCAGACTGTATTCCGTATGCAGGTGCAGGTGTACAAAATCGCTCATGGGCTCTCCGTGGTCTTTCGTGGATTGCTCCTCCGTGCTTGTGCATTCATGCTAGCCTGAAAATCCAGCTCAGTCGGCATCTTTTGCGCCGCCCAGCTCTTTCGCTTTTTCCTTTATTTTGGCAAACCGGTGGCTCAGCCCCGGTTTGCTCACCGTGTTGCCGCTAAGCTCCACCAGCTCCGCCAGGGTCAAATCCGGGTGTGCCTTGCGCAAAACGGCAGCCTGCTGCACGCCTTCCGGCAGGCTTGCCATGGCCCCCGCCGCTTCAAGCCTCTGGATGGCCAGCAGCACGTCTTTGCTGGCGGCCACGGCCTTATCGATGTTGGCCGTCTCGCAGTTGGTGATGCGGTTGGCGCGGTTGCGATGGTCCTTATACACCTTGCGCCCGATGATCTCCAGCGTCGCCTTCTGCGCTCCCATCAGCGTCAGCAGGTCTTCAATCTGCTCGCTGGCGCGGAAATACACCACATTGGTGCCGCTTCGCGCGGCAAGGCGCGGCTCCATGCCGTTGGCCCCCAAAAGGGCGGCGAAATCCGCCGCCACACCGTGGCGCGCCGTCACAAACTCCAGGGCATAGCCCTTCTCCGGGTTCACCATGGTACCGCCGGCCAAAAATGCCGCCGCCACAAAGGCGCGCAGGCAGCCGTCGCACAAAAAATTGTCCGTGTGGATGCGCAACTGGGTTTCGTCCGACGAATGGCCCAGCAGCGCGAACACCTTTTCCACCTCAAACGCGTTGGTAACGGCATATTCGTAACCGCCGGTCTTTCCGCGCACAAACACCTTGCCGTCAATGCCCGCTTCGCCAAACACTTGCTTTGCCCACTGGGCAATGAAAGCGCTTTCGGTGGACAGCTTCAGGCCACCCCTGTCGAACCGGCGGGCAAAGCAGGCAAGGCCGTAGCAGGCGGCCGTGGTGCAGCACGGGCCGTCGAAATGCTGGGCGCAGATTTCCCGCTTCACCTGCAGTGAAAAACTCATCGTTTCCTCAAACCACCCGTATCTCTTTTTCCAGTTTGTAGCCCGTTTTCACTTCAACAATTTTTGCCACTTCGTCCGCTAGCTGCAAAACGTCCGCGCAGGTGGCCCCACCCAGGTTCACGATGAAGCCACAGTGCTTTTCGCTGATGGCCGCGCCGCCCACACGGTAGCCCCGCAGGCCGCTCTGGTCGATCAGCGCGGCGGCAAAGGCGCCTTGTGGCCGTTTGAAGGCGCTGCCGGCACTGGGCATTTCCACCGGCTGTTTTTCGTTTCGGCTGGTGAGGTTCGCGTTCATTTTGGCTTCAATTTCGGCCGCGTTGCCCGGCCGCAGCTTGTATTTGGCGTTTAAAATAACACACCGGTTCGTTTGGAACACCGATTTCCGGTATCCGAGGGCCAATTCGCCCGCCTGTAATGTGTAAATTTTGCCGTCTTCGCACAGGCAATCCACACTTTGCAGCACGTCCACCATTTCGCCGCCGTAGGCCCCGGCGTTCATGTACACCGCACCGCCAACACCCCCGGGAATGCCGTAGGCGAACTCCAGCCCCGTAAGCGCCGCGTTTTTTGCCGCGATGCATACGCGGGAAAGCAGCGCCCCGCACCCGGTGGTGATCTCGTCGCCGTCCACCAACACGTCCTCAAACTCGCCGCGCATTTTTACCACCATGCCGGCAAAGCCCTCGTCCCGGAACAATACATTGGTGCCGTTGCCCAAAATATACACCCGCACGCCGGCAGCTTTTGCCGCCTGGAGGGCGTCTGTCAGTTCTTCCACCCTTTGCGGCTCGCACAAAATGGCGGCGGGCCCGCCAATTTTAAAGCTGGTGTGCTTTTTTAGGGGTTCATTTTCGTTAAAATAAACGCCGTGCTCCCGCAGGGCGGTAATCAGTTGTTCCAATGGGTCCATTCGTTGCGTCACCCCGTTTTTCTGTAAGGTCAAATATGGGCACGGCCGGTCCCGTTCAGCAGCAGCAGGCTTTCGGCGGCGGGCTTACCGCGCTGGCGCAACTCTGTGGAAAGGCGGCCCATGGAAGAGTTCACTACCAGTTCCTCCGGATAGCCAATCTCCTCCAAAAACGACACGCCCCATTGTTTGTCCGCTAAATTATACATGGAATGGGCGTCGGACGTGACGGCCACCTTTACGCCTTCCGCCTTGCAGCACTGGGCAAAGGCACGCAGCACCTCCTCGTTGCCCGGCCGCGCCTTTGGCGACGCGCAGTTGATCTCCACCACTTTGTTGTTCCGGCCAAACGCCTTAGCCACGCGGACGTGGTCAAAGGGGAACTGCCGCTGCTCCGGGTGGCCGATCATATCCACCAGCGGATTTTCGGCCACGTTCAGCCACATGCGGGTGGTTTCCTCTTCGGTGGCGGGCTCGTTCAATGTTTGATGGATGGACGCGATCACCCAATCCAGTTTTTTCAGCAGTTGCGGGTCCATATCCAAATTGCCGTCCCGGTCCACCACGTTGGCCTCCACCCCTTTTAAAAGCAGGAAGCCGCCGTTCACGATGTGCGGCATGCGGCGGAACGTGTTGAAATACCATTTGTGCGGCGCGTCCGGCATGGCCACGCCATGGTCGGTAACGGCCAGCGCCCGCAGCCCCTGGCGCGCGGCCTCGATGCAAAGTTCGTTTACGGTGGAAAACGCGTGGTTCGACACCAGTGTGTGCGTGTGCAGGTCTGCAATCAGCTTCAAAATGTGCGGGGTACTCTCTTTCGTTTGGTATGTTGGATGTACGTGCACTGCCCTGCCCTGCCATCATGTAAGGCATTATAGCATTACAGCTTCATTGGTTGTTTCTATGTCGTTTTGAAGACCAAGCTGCCCCAAAAGGTCCCGGGCGGCGTTGTAGCCCATCGCCTTTTGGCGGTTGTTGATGGCCGCGATCTCAATGATAATGGCAAGGTTGCGCCCGGGCATCACCGGAATGACCAGAAGCGGCACCTTCAGCCCCATGATATCCATCATGTTGTTTTCAAGGCCCGTGCGGTTATAGTTTTTCTGCTTGTCCCAAAGCTCCAGCTCAATGACCAGGTCGATCTTTTCCGTGTTTTTCACGGCACCGGTGCCGAACACGCGGTTCACATTGATGATGCCGATGCCCCGCAGCTCGATGAAATGGCGGATATTTTCCGGCGCTTGGCCCACGATGGTACGGTCGGACACGCGGCGCAGTTCCACGGCGTCGTCCGCAATCAGACGGTGGCCGCGCTTCAACAGCTCCACGGCGGCCTCACTTTTGCCCACGCCGCTTTCCCCCAGCAGCAAAATGCCCTCGCCGTACACCTCCACCAGCACGCCGTGGCGCGTCACACGGGGGGCCAGGTCCACCGCCAAAATTGACACCGTGCCGTGCATAAAGCTGGACGTCGATTCCTGGGTGCGCAGCACCGGAACACTGAACTCTTTTGCAAATTCCAGCATTTCTTCAAACGGTTCAGCCCCGCGTGAAATAACGATACACGGAGGCTTTGCCTTAAACAGGTCTTTCAGGCGGCGGCGGCGCTTTTCCGGCGGGCATTCGGCAAGATAGCCCCGTTCCGCGTTGCCCAAAATCTGCATTCGCTCGGCCTCGAAAAAATCGCGGTAGCCACACAACAGCAGGCCCGGGCGGTTCACCTCCACCGTGGTAATCAGAATGTCCGCAAGATCCGTATGTGTATACAGGGTCTCCAACTTCAGCTGGTCCGCCAATTTTTTCAGTGTAACAGAGAATCCCGCCATAATGCCGCCTTTCTGCGCCTTGGTTTGTTGGTCTCGGTGTTTACACCCGCCTCTTTATCCCAATGAAAGCCCCATGCGCCGTGCAACCTTTAAAAGATCGCAGTCGTCGCACACCTGCTTTGTTTTCCCCGCCACATCTTTCAGCGGGTTTGCCACCACTTCGTTGTTTTTCATCGCAACGGTCACGCCGTACTGGTCATTTTCCACCAGCTTTGCCGCAAAGGTGCCAAACTGGGTGGCCAAAATGCGGTCATAGGCCGAGGGCGTGCCGCCCCGCTGGATATGCCCCGGCACGGCCACGCGCGTTTCAAATCCGGTGGCCTGTTCAATATCCCGCGCCAAAATGGACGAAATGCCCACTGTACCAGCCTCACTGCGCATGGCCGCCCATTCCTTGCGCTTCAGCTTGGCCTCCTCGGCGCTGAACGCGCCTTCGGCCACGGCGATGATGGAGAAACTTTTGCCCGCCGCATTGCGCTTTTCAATGGCTTCCAGCACATGCTCCAAATGGTACGGCATCTCCGGAATCAGGATGATGTCCGCGCCACCGGCAATGCCGCTGTACAGTGTAAGCCAGCCGGCCTTGTTGCCCATCAGCTCAATCACCATGACCCGCCGGTGGCTGGAGGCGGTTGTATGGATGCGGTCTATCACCTCGGTGGCAATATCTACGGCTGTGTGAAAGCCGAAGGTCACGTCCGTGCCCCAGATATCGTTGTCGATGGTCTTGGGCAGGCCGATGATGTTTAGCCCTTCTTCGCAAAGCATGTTTGCCGTTTTGTGGGTGCCGTTCCCGCCAAGGCACAGCAGAACATCTAGGCCCATGCTGCCATAGTTGCGCTTCATGCTGGCAACCTTGTCCACACCGTCGGCCTCAATCACGCGCATCATGGAAAAAGGCGTGCGCTGGGTGCCCAAAATGGTGCCTCCGCGGGTGAGCAGGTTTGAAAAATCCCACTCGTTCATCTCAGTGGACTCATTCTTGATCAGCCCGGCAAAACCGTTTTTCACGCCAACAATCTCTACGCTTTGGCCCATGCGTTCATACAATGCCTTCGCCGCGCCGCGGATGGTGGCGTTCAGGCCGGGGCAATCCCCACCGGAGGTCAAAATCCCCACTCGTTTTTTCATATGCCGGGTCTCCTTTGCCATACAGATTTTCGGCTTTTTTCCTTTATATACAGTAAAATCCTATCATCAATGGTAAAGCCAAAGCCGTGTTTTGTCAACCGCGCAGGCGCTTTTGGGCACGCGTTTTTGCGGCGGAAAGCTCCCTTTCGAAAAAAATGTGCACTTTCCTGCCGAATGTTGTATAATCAACACTGTTAAGCAAGATTATCCCAACAGAAAGAAACGCCACGCCGCGCGGCGGCAGGGGCAACAGGTGCAGTTATCAATGCATCTTAGATAAGCTTTTGCGCAAAAGGCAAAACCACCTCTTGCGCCGGCTTTCTGTTTGTGATATACTTGCTTGGCAATACACACGCATTGCATGTGTTTTCGTGTGCAAAATTCGCGTTTCAGCGCTTTTTGTGAAAACAGCCCCTTGCGCAATGCGGAGGCAAAAACAAAAATTTGGAGGCAAAAAAATGGCAGTCGTATCTATGAAACAACTTCTCGAGGCCGGTGTGCACTTCGGCCACCAAACCCGCCGCTGGAACCCGAAGATGGGCCGTTACATCTTCACCGAGCGCAACGGCATCTACATCATCGACCTGCAGAAAACCGTGAAAATGGTTGATACTGCATACAATTTTGTGCGCGACCTTTCCACCGACGGCGGCATGCTGCTGTTTGTGGGCACAAAAAAGCAGGCGCAGGAGAGTGTGCGCGAAGAGGCCACCCGCTGCGGCATGCCCTACGTGAACGCCCGCTGGCTGGGCGGCATGCTCACCAACTTCCGCACCATCCGCCGCCGTATCGACCGGCTGGAACAGCTGCGTAAAATGAGTGAAGACGGCACCTTCGATATGCTGCCCAAAAAGGAAGTTATCAAGCTGGAGCTCGAGATCGAAAAGCTTGAAAAATTCCTTGGGGGCGTAAAAAACATGGGCGAACTGCCCAAGGCGCTGTTCATTGTGGACCCGCGCAAGGAACGCATCGCCGTGGCGGAAGCCCGCAAACTGCACATCCCCATCGTGGCCATCGTAGACACCAACTGCGACCCCGATGAGATCGATTATGTTATCCCCGGCAACGACGACGCCATCCGCGCCGTGCGCCTCATTTCCGCCACCATGGCCGACGCCATCATCGAAGGCCGCCAGGGCGAGCAAATGGATGAACCCGAAGCCGAACAGGGTGAAGACGCCCTGCCCGCTGCCGCCGAGGCGTAATCCATCGTACCACAACGTAACATAATAACCAAGGAAAGAGGAATATATATGGCTTTTACCGCACAAGATGTAAAAACACTGCGCGAGCGCACCGGCTGCGGCATGATGGACTGCAAAAAAGTCCTTACCGAGGCAAACGGCGACATGGAGCGCGCCGCTGAACTGCTGCGTGAAAGCGGCCTTGCCGCCGCGAATAAAAAAGCCGGGCGCATCGCGTCCGAGGGCATTGTGCACGCCTGCACCGCCGGCGACGCGGGCTGCGTGGTAGAGGTGAACTCTGAAACCGACTTCGTGGCGAAAAATGAAGGCTTCCGCACTTTCGTAAAGGACCTTGCCGACGTCGTTATCAAGGACAACCCGAAAACCGTGGATGATTTGATGAACCTGAAAATGGGCGCTTCCACCGTGGCGGACGAACTGCGCGAAAAGATTCTCGTCATTGGCGAGAATTTGAAGATCCGCCGTTTCGAGCGCTTCGACGGCAAGGTTGCCTCTTACGTGCACGGCGGCGGCAGCCACGGCATTCTGGTGAAATTCGACACCAGTGACGAAATTGCCGCGAAGCCGGAGTTCCAAACCTTTGCCAAGGACATCGCCATGCACATTGCGGCGGAAAACCCGCTGTACCTGTCGCAGAACGACGTGCCGGCGGAAGTGCTGGAGAAAGAAAAAGAAATTTTGAAAGCGCAGGCAATCAAGGAAGGCAAGCCCGAAGCCATCGCTGAAAAAATGGTGGCGGGCCGCGTGAAAAAATACTACGAGACCAACTGCCTGCTGGAGCAGAAATTCGTAAAAGATAACGACATCACCATTTCCCAGTACGTGGCCGACACGGCGAAAGCCCTTGGCGGCGACATTAAAATCCTCTCCTTCGCGCGCTTTGAAAAGGGCGAAGGCCTGGAAAAACGCAGCGACGACTTTGCGGCCGAAGTTGCGGGAATGATGAAATAAATTATGGCTGACAGGACTTTCAAGCACGACGAGGACACAAAAGCGCTGTTTGCGGCCATTCTTTCACTGGAGACCGAAGAGGAATGCCTTGATTTTTTCGAGGACCTCTGCACCATGAAAGAGCTGGCCGACATGACCCAGCGTTTCAAAGCCGCGCGCATGTTGCTTGAAGGCCACACCTACGAACAAATTGTAGGCGAGGTGAAAATCAGCACGGCCACCATCAGCCGCATCAACCGCTGCATTCAGTACGGCGGCGGCGGGTACCGCAAAGCGGTGGACCGCATCAAGTAATTGCATTTTAATAAAAAATCCACCGGGGGGACATTCCCTGCCGGTGGATTTTTTTCAAGTATTGGGCACCACATGAACGAGCATAAGTTACTTGTATTCGTAAATCGCCCGGTTGTACACGTTCATGATGGCCTCTGTAAATTCCTTCGGGCCATAGCGTTGTGCAAAGGCGGAAACCTGTGCCTTGCGCGCCGTCCTCCCCTTTTTGTCCAGTTTCGCGTACTCCCGTAAAATGACGTTGAACTCCTCGGAGTTTGTGTACACATCGCCGTTTTCGCCGGAGTGGATCTGGTCCCGGTTCAAAATATCCAGCCGCTGCGCCACATAAAGGCCCGCCGCATTCGCTTCAATCATGGAAATAGAATTCATCTCCGTCAGGCTTGCCGTGGCAAACAAATCGCACGCGCCGTAAAACGCCGGCACCTGCTCGTGCTCCACACGGCCCAGCAGCTTAATCTGGCTTTCCATTTTCAGCCGCCGCACCAGGTGGTTCAATTCATCAAGCTCCGGGCCGTCCCCCGCAATAAACAGCTTGAACTGCTCTTCCCCGCGAAAGCACAGGGTAAAATAATCGATCAGCACATCAATGCTTTTTTCTTTTCCCAGCCGGCCCACAAAGGCCACCGCCACATCGTTTTCCTTGATACCCAGTTTGCTTTTCCAGGCCGCAATATCCGCCTTACTGATATTTTCCGGCAAAAAATCGTGCATGTCCACGGTGTTCGGCACAATGTTGATGTGCCGCTTCACGCCGCACCGGTGCAAATAATCCACCACCTTGTGCGATGGCCCAATCACTTCCGTGGCAGTGTTTGCCACACGCCGGATGTAGGAATGGGCGATTGGCTTTGCCATATTCTTCATGCGGGCAGGGGTTCGGTTCGGCAACACATAAAACAGGTAATCGTCGTACATGGTGTGCAACGTATACACCGTGGGCACCTTCATGCGCTTTGCAGCAAAATTTGCGAATATTCCCATCGTGAACTCAGTGTGCATGTGAATAATGTCTGGTGCAAAGGCCTCCAGAATCACCATACGCCGCATATTGATGGGGTTTGCCACACCGTATCCGTACAGTTTTTTCACTTCCAGCGCCGGGCAATACAGGATATTATCCTTCATATAATGCCGCTTGCCCTTGGGGTCCAGCGTCACAATCAGCACTTCGTGGCCCTGTGCTTCCAGCCCCTCTTTCAGCGTCTTGATATGTGTCACTACACCGCTGATATAAGGAAAATAGTACTCCGTAAAAATGGCAACTTTCACACGCAACCCTCCATATCAGCCCTGTGTTCACGCAATAATGGCGTCTAATCAAATACAGCCCCCGCCGCCGTGAACACACATTCCCTCCGCACTATAATATCATAAATCCCTACAGCCTGCGAATCTTCCGCTTCCCCGTTTGCCTCACCGCCCAGCACGGCTGAAAGCAATAGCGCCGGGTTCAGGTTAAAACTGCTTCCGGCCGGCAAAACCACCTTATACATAGTACGCGACACAACTTCCAATTCTTTCACATGGGTCTTCAAATCAACAACACTTTCGCTCTTTTTGGTTTTTTTCACCACGTTTACGGTTTCTGCTCGGTTATAAGCGTCCACCGCTTTGGCAAATGCGCCGGCACAGGCCTCCGGGCAGGAAAAACTGTACTGCGCGCCGGCAATTTCCTCCGCCTCGTGCGCCGGCCGCCGAATCGCCTTCGCTTCAATGCCTTTCGGAAGCGCGTCGCTCAACAGCGGCACATATTTACCAAAATCATCGTTTTCACGCTCTGTTTTGAAATCCACGGTCTCGCACACGCTTTCCTGCATAATGGGCAGCGGCAGCGCAAAGGTCATGTAGATGTGCGGGTTACAGCCCATGGAATACCACGCGGGCAAACCGCTTTTGCGCACGGCGCGGGCCATGGCACGCTGCAGGTCTAAATGGGAAATATAGCTGGCCGGGCCGGTTTTTTCGAAGTGAAGCCTAATTTTTTCCAAAGCATTCCCCTCCGTACAGCTGCGAAACCCCACACGCAGCGCATTTTTCCCGGCACTGTGGCGTAGTACCGCCATCCCGTGCTTTTTGATATTCCGCAGCTAAAAACTGCCGGCTCACACCATAGTCCATGTGGCTCCATGGCCGCAGGCCTTCCGGCGGCAAGGCGCGGTTGGCGTAAAAATGTGGATCCAACCCCCGGTCCGCAAAAGCTTTCATCCACACATCATACTTGAACTGGTCGTCCCAGCTGTCAAACACGCAGCCATCGCGGTACGCCTGTTCAATCACCGCGGCAAGCCGCCTGTCGCCCCGGGCAAACACCGCCTCCAGAAAGCTGGTTTTGCTATCGTGGTAGCTCACAGAGATCTTGCGGCTTTTCAGGCTTTTGATCAAATGCTGCTGCTTTTGGCGCAGGGTGTCTTCGCTGTCCTGCCCGCACACCTCGAAGGGCGTCATCGGCTTTGGCACAAAACACGAAACACTGATGGAAACCTTTACGCCCTGCCCTTTTGGCTTATCCGGGTTCGCGTAAAACAAATCCACCACTTTTTGCGCAGTATTCGCAATCCCTTCCACATCTTCCAATGTTTCCGTGGGCAGGCCTAACATAAAATACAGCTTCACCTGGGTATATCCGGAATCAAATGCCATCTTGGCCGTGCGCTCTATTTCTTCATCCGTCACATTTTTGTTAATCACATTCCGCAAACGCTGTGTTCCAGCTTCCGGCGCAAAGGTGAGGCCGCTTTTCCGTATTTTTGTTGTCTTTTCTGCCAAACTTGGCGTAAAATTATCCACCCGCAGGGATGGCAGCGCAATGTTGATGTGGCGCTCACTCGTCCACTCCAGCATGTCGTCCAACATCTCTTCCAGACCTGTATGGTCGCTGGTGGAAAGGCTTGTCAGGCTAATCTCCTCATAACCCGTGTTGTCGCACAGCGCTTTCGCCTGGCGGCTCACACCTTTGGCGTCGCGCTGGCGGGCCGGGCGGTAAATGAAGCCCGCCTGGCAGAACCGGCAACCGCGCACACAGCCGCGCATCACTTCCACCATGGCGCGGTCATGCACGGCGCCCACCATGGGCACCACAAACCGCTCCGGCGAGGGCAAAGCCGCAAAATCCCGGATCATCGCCTTCTTCACCCGCTCCGGCGCGCCATGCAGCGACGTGATGGCCTCCACCTCGCCGTTGCCCGTATAAGTCACTTCATAAAGTGACGGCACATATACACCTTCGAATTCCCCTGCCAACCGGCGCAACTGTTCCGCCTTTTTCATGCCGCTTTTTTTCGCGTCTATCAAAAACCGGCAAATTTCCGGCATCACTTCTTCCGCTTCACCCAGCAGAATGAAATCAAAAAAATCGGCCATTGGCTCGGCGTTGCAGGCGCACGGCCCGCCAGCTATCACCAGCGGATGCTCTTCGCCCCGCTCGGCCGCGCGCAGCGGAATGCCGGCCAAATCCAGCATAGCAAGGATATTCGTGTAGGAAAGCTCGTATTGCAGCGTGAAACCCAGCACGTCAAATTCCGACAGCGGATCCATACTTTCCAGCGCGTACAGCGGAATGCCACTTTCCTTCATCACGGCCAGCATGTCCACCCAGGGCATAAACGCCCTTTCGCACCACACGCCGTCCATCCGGTTCATGATCTCATACAATATTTTCATCCCCAGGAAGGACATGCCCACCTCGTAGGTGTCGGGAAAGCAAAACGCAAAACGCAGGTCTGTCTGCGTTTTCTCCTTATAGCGGCACCCCGGCTCGGCACCGGTATACCTCCCCGGCTTTTGCACCCCGGAAAGTGCTTTTTTTAGTTTCCTGTCCATCTTCCTCCTGCCGCGCCCACGCGGATGCCAAAATATAATCAGGGAACAAAATCGCCCCGCGCCCTGTTACAAAAACACGGCCGCGGGGTTCTATTTTACCGAAAATGTTCCCTTTTCGCAAGTGCAGGCGCACATCAGTCGGTGATGATTTCGCCTTCCGCCGGGCCGCCGGCCGCGTTGGCCTCATCGGTGTCCAGGTGCACGGCGGCAGCAAATTTATCACTCACGCGCGCAATAACGTCACAAAACAACACATCACGGCCGTTGGCACCACAAGCCACTTTCACCACTTGTTTGTCCACCACGCCAAATTTTTCCGCTGTCAGCGTATCCAGATGCACATGGCGCTTGGCGGCAATACAGCCTTCGCTCAGCTCCACCGTGCCATTCGGCCCTTTCAGCGTCACGGCGGCGGAACCGGCAATGTCGCCGCTTACACGCACAGGCGCCTTCACCCCAATGTGCCGCGCGTCCGTCAAGCTTATTTCCACCTGCGTTTTGCCGCGGGTGGGCCCCAAAATGGAAACATTCGGCAGTTCCCCTTTCGGCCCCGCAACGGTAACGCGCTCATCGCTGGCAAATTCGCCGGGCTGTGACAGGTTCTTCTTTGCGTGCAACTCATAGCCTTCGCCAAACAGCGTTGCAAGGTCATCAACATTGACATGGACATGCCGCGCGGATGTCTCGACCATCACTTTTTTCATTGCCGCCTCCAAAAAACTTTGTAGCGCTTTGTTTCCGGTTAATTATATCACAAATAAAGCCGCATGGGTAGCCGCAAATATGATATACTTAATTAAAATGCCAACAAAAAATGTACAAATGAGGTGGATGGATTGTCCGCGTGGGAAGAACTGAAGCAAAAATGTCAAACCTGCCGGAACTGTGGCCTTGCGGCCACGCGTACCCATGTGGTATTTGGCGAAGGAGTGCCGGATGCCGAAGTGCTGTTTGTGGGCGAAGGCCCCGGCCAAAATGAGGACGAGCAGGGCCTGCCCTTTGTGGGCCGCAGCGGCAAGCTGTTGGATGTTTACCTTGATACCATCGGCCTCTCGCGCCAAAAAAACGTCTTCATCGCCAATATTGTAAAATGCCGCCCGCCCAAAAACCGCGACCCGATGCCGGAAGAACGAGAAGCCTGCCTGCCCTGGCTGCGGGAACAATTTCGCCTGCTATCCCCAAAAATCATCGTGTGTGTAGGGCGCATAGCGGCGCAGGTCATCATCAAGCCGGACTACGCCATCACCAAAGAGCACGGCACCTGGGTGCAAAAAAACGGCGTGTGGATGACCGCCACTTTGCACCCCGCCGCCCTGTTGCGCAACCCCAACCAAAAACCCATGGCATTTGACGATTTCGCCGCCATTCGGGAAAAAATACGGGAAGTGTGCGACCACACATACTAGCCGCACAAATCTTTCCGCACCATATAGCGTGAACCGACATCGAAAGGCAGGATTTATGCAACACTGGCTCCCCTATTTTATAGCCCTGGCGGCTACCGCCTGCGTAATATACGGCACGGTGCGGCATTTTCGCCAAAAAAGACGCTTGCAGGCAAAACTTCGCACTTCGTTCGGCGCCGTCCCCGAACGAAAAAAGCTGTTCTCCGCGGAATATTACTGGCAAACCTACGTCCCCTTGCACACAGGTGCCACATTTGTGGATGACCTCACCTGGCAAAATCTTGACATGGATGAAGTGTACCAGCGCGTAAACGCCTGCCACAGCGAAATTGGCGATATTTTCCTCTACAAGCAGCTGCGGCAAACGCGCCTTCCCGAGGAGGAACTGGACGGGCAAGAAAAGTTTGTCTGCGCGCTTCAGGCGGACAGCGCCGCCATGTTCCGCCTGATGTATCTCTTGAGCCGCATCGGCCGTTCCGGCACCGGCAGTCTTGCGGCGCTCACGCTGGAATCCGCTCCCATCCCGCGCAGGCAAAAACTGTTGGTTCTGGTGCTTGCCAGCCTGCCTTTCGTGTCAATTTTTCTGCTGCTTGCGGGTGTACAGGTGTTTGGGCTTATCCTTTTGCTCAGCCTTTTGGCCAATCTGGTCGCGTCCTATGTGCTGAAATCGTCGCTTCCGGCCTACCATACAATGCTTCCGCTGGCCGAGGCCTTATATTGGTCGAAAAAAATGCTGCCCCTTTTGCGCGGTTTGGATCCAAAACTGGCCGCGCAAATGGAAAAACGCCGAAATATTTGTGCCAAAGCCGGCACGCCGCTTGCGGTGATGCGTTATTCGGAGCACCTGAAGGAAGCCGCACTGCTGGATTTGTTCGGCTGCCTGCTGCTGCCGATTCTATGCTATTTTTGGGCAGACCGCTTTGTAAATAAAAACCGCTCAGCCACCGAAAACCTGTTCGAAGATGTCGCCAGGGTCGACATTGCCTGTGCCGTCTGCTCTTTGCGCGAAAGCCTGCCGTTTTTCACGGCGCCGGAGTTTGACGGCACCCGTGCGCTTTCGGCACAGCAACTGTATCACCCTCTCCTTGCCCATCCCGTCGCCAACGATATCACGGCTGGCAAAGGCGTTCTGCTCACAGGTTCCAACGCATCCGGTAAATCCACATTCCTCAAGGCTCTTGCGGTAAACTGCCTGCTGGCGCAAACCCTGAACACCTGCTGCGCGCAGCATTTTCGCATGCAGCGGGCAGACGTCCTCACCGCCATGGCAGTGTCGGATGATATCATCGAGGGTGACAGCTATTTTATTGCGGAGATCAAATCCATGAAACGGCTGGTGGATGCTGTTTCCCGGGATGCATTCGCATATTTGTTCATCGACGAAATTTTAAAGGGCACCAACACCGTTGAGCGCATCGGCGCCGCGTTTTCATTCCTGCGTTACTTCAGTGGCAAAAATGCGCTTTGTTTTGCCGCCACGCATGACCTGGAGCTTGTCTCCATGGTAGCTGGGCTGTATGACAATTACCATTTTTCAGAAACAATCCGGAACAACGAGGTTTCTTTCACCTACCGGCTGGAACCCGGCCCGGCCACAAGCCGCAACGCGTTGAAGCTGCTGCAGGTGAAAGGCTTCCCGCCGGAAATCGTCGACACGGCAAACGAGCTGGTACAAAACTACGCGCGCACCCACCGGTGGAACACTGCACAAAACCCCGTGTGAATTCACACGGGGCTCTTTTTTTAAGTACAGGCGGGATATCCATCAAAAAAAAGATATTTGGTTGCTTTTTGGCAATCCTCCCAGCGCCCCGGCCTTGTCCAGCGCCTCAATCACCGCGCCGGGCACGCCGGAGGCGTTTTGCAGTTCTTCAATGGACAGGTATTTTTGCCCGGCCAGCGTGGCGTTTTCCAGCGCCGCCGCCTGGATGGCGCCCACGCCCTTCAAGGCCAAAAACGGCAGGCGAATTTTCCCGTCCTCCACCATGTACTCATTTGCCCGGCTTTTGCCCAGCTCAATGGGCAAAAACGCGAACCCACGGCACAGATATTCGTTGGTGTTCAATAGCGTCGTCAGTGTGTCCTCGTTTTTGGCGCTTTTGTCGGTCTTCAAAAGCTCCTGCAACTCGCGGATGTGCCGTTTCGCCACTTCTTTGCCACCAATCGCAGCCTCGTAGTCGATATCGTTGCCGCGCACGGTAAGGTAAGTGGCGTAATAGGCCACCGGGTGGTAAATTTTAAACCACATCAGCTTCACGGCCATGATGAGGTATGCCACGGCGTGGGCCTTCGGGAACATATACTTGATTTTTTTACAGCTTTCCATGTACCAGCCCGGCACGCCGCAGGCCTTCATCTGCTCCTCCACACCGGGGGGAAAGCCCTCCTTCGCCACCTTGCCCTTGCGCGTTTTTTCCATCACGTCAAAGGCCATCTTGTTCGGCAGGCCCTTGTGGATCAGGTAGGTCATGATGCTGTCGCGGGTACCGATCACTTCCGAAATATCACACACTTTGTTTTTGATCAAATCCTGCGCGTTGCCGCTCCACACGTCCGTGCCGTGGGAAAGGCCGGAAATTTGGATGAGGTCGCCGAAGTTTTTCGGCTGTGCCTCCACCAGCATCTGCCGCACGAAGTTGGTGCCAAGTTCCGGAATGCCGAGGGTGCCGGTGGCGGAATAAATTTCCTCCTCCGTCACGCCCAGCGCCTGCACAGACGTAAGCAGGCTGATGATTTTCGGATCATTCATCGGCACGTCGCTTATTTTTACGCCGGTCTGCTTTTCTAAATGATGGTACAGCGTCGGCACGTCATGGCCCAGCTCGTCCAGCTTCAACAGTGTGTCGTGCAGGTATTTAAACTCAAAATGGGTGGTGACGACACCCTTGTCCTTGTCGTCCGCCGGGTGCTGCACGGGGCAAAAATCCGTTACTTCGTAACCCGACGGCACCACCACCATGCCGCCCGGGTGCTGGCCCGTGGTGCGCTTCACGCCCACGCAGCCCGCAATCAGGCGGTCTGTCTCGGCGCGGCCAAGGGGAATGCCGCGCTCTTCGGCATACTTTTTCACATAGCCAAAGGCCGTCTTGTCCTGCAGGCCGCTCACGGTGCCCGCCTTGAACACATACTCGCTGCCGAACAGTTCCTCCGTATATTTGTGCGCCTGGCTCTGGTACTCGCCGGAAAAGTTCAGGTCGATGTCGGGTTCCTTGTCGCCCTCGAAGCCGAGGAAGGTCTCGAACGGGATCTCATTCCCGTCGCCTTTCATTTTGGCACCGCAAACCGGGCATTCCTTATCCGGCAGGTCAAAACCGCTGGCAACGCTGCCATCCTCAAAAAACTCACTGTACTTGCACGAGGGACATAAATAATGCGGCGGCAGTGGGTTCACCTCGGAGATGCCGGCAAAATTGGCCACGGCGGAGGAACCTACCGACCCGCGGCTGCCCACCAAATACCCATGGTCCTCGCTGTCTTTCACAAGCTTTTGCGCAATGACGTACAGCACCGCAAACCCGTGCTTGATGATGGAATCCAGCTCTTTTTCCAGCCGCTGGCGCACAATGTCCGGCAAAGGGTCTCCATAGCGCTCCCTGGCGTTTTGCATGGTGGTTTCGCGCAGTGTCTCGTCCGAGCCGGGAATGGTGGGCGTAAACGTCCCCTTCGGAATGGGCCGCACGTCCGCGTCGATCATATCGGCAATTTTGTTCGGGGCCTCCACCACCACTTCGTAGGCTTCTTCCTTCGAAAGGTATTTGAACTCCGCCAGCATTTCGTCTGTAGTGCGGAAATACAGCGGGGCCTGGTCGTCCGCATCGGAAAACCCCATGCCCGCCTGCAGCACGCTGCGGAAAACTGCGTCCCGCGGCTTCATGAAGTGCACGTCGCAGGTTGCCACCACGGGCTTGCCCAGCTCCTTGCCCAGGCGGATGATGGTGCGGTTGAAGTCCTGCAGCTGTTCTTCACTTTCCACCGGGTCATTGTCGCGTTTGAGCAAAAAGCGGTTGTTGCCGATGGGCTGTATTTCGAGAAAATCATAATAAGACGCTATTTTTTTCAGCTCTTCGTCGCTTTTGCCGCCCAGCACCGCGCCGTACAACTCGCCTGCCTCGCATGCGGAGCCCACGAGAAGCCCCTCGCGGTGCTGTTCTAGCAGGCTGCGCGGCACCCGCGGGCCTTTGTTTTTGCCGTAGGCATAATACTGCAAATGGCTGGCGGACACGATCTTGTACATATTTTTCAGCCCCACGACGTTTTGCACCAGCAAAATCATGTGGTGGCTGCGCTTGGAAAGGGCCCGCCCGGAGGACAGCCCCGTGTTCAACCCCTCACAGCGCCGGATGCCGCGCTCGCCAAGCTCCGCGTGCATGTGGGTGAAAATCTGTGCCAAAGCACGGGCGTCATCCACGGCGCGGTGGTGGTTGAACTTCGGGATCTCCAGATGGTTCCCGATGGAATCCAGCGTGTAGCGCGACAGGCCCGGATACAGCGACTGCGCCAACGGCAGCGTATCCATGGCGGCAAATGCCGCGCC
The DNA here is from genome assembly GCA_031551695.1 of Oscillospiraceae bacterium. Classification (GTDB taxonomy): domain Bacteria; phylum Bacillota; class Clostridia; order Oscillospirales; family Ruminococcaceae; genus JAAYCI01. Next base: position 8,427 of record JAVBNG010000006.1, on the reverse strand, counting down.
AAGGCCCGCGTTTTCGGCGGCAAGGCGGATGAAACGCATGTCGAACCCATGGGCGTTGTGCGCCACCAGCACGCGCCCGGCGGCAAAGTCCAGAAAGCTGCGCACGGCTTCGTCCTGGCCGGGCGCGCCTTGCACCATCTCGCCAGTGATGCCGGTCAGCTCGGTGATATTGGCGGGAATGGGCATGCCGGGGTCCACAAAGGTGCCAAAGGTCTCCCTTAACTCGCCCCCGGCAAACACCACCGCGCCGATCTCCGTCATTTTGTCCCGCCCGGGCACAAGGCCCGTCGTCTCAATGTCGAACACCACAAACTCCATGTCCGCCAAAGATCCCTCGGCTTCGCCCGCCAAAATGGGCACCATGTCGTCCACAAAATAGGCTTCCATGCCGTAAATCACTTTAAAATCCGGGTTGGTTTTCCGCACTTTTTCCAGCGCCAGCATGGCCTCCGGGTACGCCTGCACCACACCGTGGTCCGTGATGGCAACGGCCTTGTGCCCCATGGCCGCCGCTGTTTTCACCACTTCCGCCGGGTCGCACAGGCCGTCCATGCTGCTCAACTTCGTGTGCAGGTGCAGTTCCACGCGCTTCACTTCGGCCTCGTCCTTTTTCTCGGCCAGCTTCACGCGGATGATATCGTCCGGCGCCACGCAGTATTCCTGCAAATATTGGTCGTACTGGCAGGCCCCGCGCACAATGATGACATCGCCGGTGCCCAGGTCCTCGATTTTTCCCAGCTTCATATTTCCGAAAGAGCGCAGCTTTACAAACACGGACTTGTCAAAATCCGTGATGGAGATGGTGATGCTTTTGCCGCCGCCACGCAGGTCGAAGGTATCGGTGCCAAACACCTGGCCCCACACGGTGCATTTATTCACGCTTCCGTCTATTTGAACAAGGGGCGTCAGTTTTTTCGGCGCAAAGCCCACGCCAAGGATGCGCTCCGGCGGCGAGCCGTCTAGGTCCAGGCCATCCACCTTGAAGCGGCTTTGCGGCGCCGCGCCCCGCGGCATGATTTCCTCCGGCGTGCGCACCGGAATGGGCGGCTGCTGCGCATGTACAACCGGCGGTTGCACGGGGACAGTTTTGCCCGCCGCACCGTTTGTGCCGTTCGCCGCAAACGGGTCGCGCGGGGTGTCATGCCAGGGCAAGTCCTGCGCAAGCGCAACCGATGGTTGCGCCGCGGCGTCTGCGCCTTCGGCGCTGCTCTTCATCGGCATAGCCGGTACCGCCGCCGAAAAAGTGCCGTCAACCGGGGTATCCACCAGTGTACCCGGCTCTACCGCTGTATATCCGTCAAAAGCGGAATTTACCTGCCTTGCGCCGTTTTGTGCGGCGGCGCTTTCATGGCACACCACTTGCGGACGGGTCCCTGTCATTTTCTCTATTTTTTCAGCCAGCGCCCCGGCAAAGCCAACGTCTTCCAAAAGGCCGTGGGCACAGGCGAGGTACACATCGATTTGCCCGCCGTTTATTTCGCAAGCGGCGCTGCGCAGGTAGCCGTTCAAAGGCATGCCGGCGGTGGCCAGCTCTCTTGCGGCGGCAAATACCTCGTGCTGGGTAATGGCTTCGTACGGGAAGCTGCCCGATAAAATGATGCCATGAGCCGGGAAACGCGTTAGAATCGCCTGTTCTAACACAGTTTTTTCATTTGGCAAAAGCGGCCGGGCGCTTTTGTAGTACACTTTCACGCGGCGGTTCGCTTCGTCTATACCCAACGACTGCACCTGCACCCCGGCAAACACCGCACCGCCGGCTTCATCCGCCACCAGCTCCGGGCAAAGCTCTCCCAGTTCTATTCCCACAAAAGCACCCCCTTTCCGCCTGGTTATCTGCTGTTCCACCTGTTGCAATATCAAACACAAACGCTCTGTAAAATTTCGTTAAACTTTTCTTTAGCGAAGTTGACTTTCGAACTTAACTGTGCTCTACTGGTTTTGTTCATTTTCCGTCGCTCTTCTATGCCGCAATTTTCCGCCGTTCCCGCCCTCAAACGGCCTTTACAACAGCTTCTCCGCCTCGGCCACCAGCTCTTCCACATAGTTGCCGCGGATGGTGCGCACGCGCTCGCCCTTCACAAACAGCACGGCGCTGTTGCGGCCGCCGGCAATGCCGATGTCGGCTTCCCGCCCCTCGCCAAGGCCGTTTACCACGCATCCCATCACGGCCACCTTCACGTGTTTGCCTTTGGCGCCAAGGCGACGCTCCACCTCGGCGGCAATGTCCGCCACGGGGATGTTCGTGCGGCCACAGGTGGGGCAGCTGATCACCTCCGCCCCGGCCACGGGCAGGCCCGCCGCGCGCAAAATCCAGCGTCCGGCCTCCACCTCTTTCACCGGGTCCGCCGTCAGCGACACGCGCAGCGTGTCGCCAATGCCGTCCAGCAGCAGGCTGCCGATGCCCACGGCGTTCTTCACAAGGCCTTGGGCATAGGTGCCCGCCTCGGTAACACCAAGGTGCAGCGGGTAATCGCACGCCGCCGCCAGCAGCCGGTAGGCCGCCACCATGGTGGGCACGTGGCTGGATTTGATGGACACCACAATGTCGTAAAAATCCTCCGCTTCCAGCATGCGGATATGCTCCTCGGCGCTCTCCACAAGGGCCTCCGGCGTGGGCGCGCCGTATTTGGCAAGGATGTCCTGTTGCAGGCTGCCGCCGTTCACGCCAATGCGGATGGGCACGCCCGCCGCCTTGCACGCCTTCGCCACGGCGGCCACGTTGGCCTGCCCGCCGATGTTGCCGGGGTTCAGACGAATTTTATCAACACCTGCCTGCACACAGGCAAGGGCGATTTTGTGGTCAAAATGGATGTCCGCCACAAGGGGCATATCCGGCACGGCGGCCTTGATGGCGCCAATAAGGCGCACGTCCGCCATGGTGGGCACGCTAACGCGCGCGATGTCGCACCCGGCCTGTGCCAGCGCTACCGCCTGCCGCACATTGCCGTCCACGTCGGCGGCGGGCACGCACAGCATGCTTTGCACAAAAACGGGGTTTTGGTTTCCCAAAACCCTGCCCGCCACTTTTACCTGCCTTGTCTTGCGCCGTTCTGCCATAGTGTTCCCCTGTTATTCCTGTGTTCATGCGCCGTACGCCGCTAATGAACCAACTTCTGGATATCGCTGAAAGAAACGAAAATCATGAAGCCGATGAGCAGCACAAAACCCGCAAAGTTAATGGCAATCTCGTACTTTTGCTTCAGCGGCTTGCGGCGGATGCCCTCCACCACGAGCAGCAGCACGCGCCCGCCGTCCAGCGCGGGCAACGGCAACAGGTTCACCACGCCCAGGTTGATGGAAATGAGCGCCAGCATCTGTACCACCGGCCGCCAGCCAATTTGGATTGCCTTGCCGATCTCGTTGACAATGCCCACCGGGCCGGACATTTGGTTGATGGCCACATGACCGGTAACAAGGTCGAACAGGGACAGGTAAATCAGGCGGCCGTAGGAAATCGTGTTCAAAAAGCTCTGCTGCATCACTGTGAAAAAGTTGGGCTGGATGGGTTCCACCAAAAAGCCGATGTCCAAATATTCATACTGCTCGCCCGTGGTTTCGTCCATAATGGGCTCGCCTGTCTCTTTGTCCACCGCCTGAATCACGCCGAACGCCACATCGTTCAGCTCTACCTTGTTGCCGTCGCGGCGCACCACCAAATCAAAGGTGCCGTTCTGGGTGCGGGCAAACTCATAGAACATATCATCTAAAATATAGCAATTGCGGCCATTCACCTGTAAAATAACGTCGCCCACTTCAATGCCAGTGGACGTATTGTTTACCTGTGCCACCGTGTGGCTGGCCATCAGCCCTTCCGTGGAGGTAAGCACCACCAGCGCCAAAAAACCCAGCACAAAGTTCATGATGGCGCCCGCCACCGTAACAATGATGCGGCGCGGAATGCTGGCGCTTTGGAAGCTGCGTTCATCCACACTTTCTTCGTCTTCGCCCTCCATGCTAACAAACCCGCCAATGGGAAACAGGCGGATAGTATATTGCGTTTCGCCCTTTTGCATCTTCAAAATACGCGGCCCCATGCCGATGGCAAACTCATTCACCTTGATGCCGCATTTCTTGGCCGCCACCAAATGGCCGATCTCGTGCACGATGATGACGGCGCCCAGCACCAAAACCGCAACCAAAATCATCAGGATAACAGACATTTTATAACCTCATTCGTTTTATACCGCGCTATGCGGCACAGTTGTAACCCGCAAAATTCAGAACCCACTTGCACATTCCGGCATGCGGGAAGCGCATACCTAGAGCATGCTCGCATGCTCTTGCACATAGCTGCGGGCCGCCTCGTCACAGGCGTACACGTCGTTTAAGGTGTACGCGCCGCCGTAGCTTTCGGCGTCCACACAGCCTTCCACCAGGCGGCCGATATCCAAGAAAGAAATTTGCCCACCCAAAAACAGCTTTACGGCCTCTTCGTCGGCGCCGTTTGCCGCGCAGGGGGCAAGGCCGCCCTTTGCCGCAGCTTTGCGGCAGGCGGCAAGGCAGCGGAAGGTCTCTTCGTCCGCCGTGCCGAAATCAAGCCTCCGCAGGGCTTTAAAATCCAGCTTTGGCGCAATGCCCTTTTCGCGCCGTGGCCACGTGAGGGCGTACTGGATGGGTATGCGCATGTCCGGCACGCCCAGCTGCGCCAGCACGGAATTGTCCGCAAAGCGCACCATGGAGTGGATGACGCTTTGGCGCTGCACCACCACTTCAATTTTTTCCGGCGGCATGGCGAACAGCCACATGGCCTCGATCAACTCCAGCCCCTTGTTCATCATAGTGGCCGAATCAATCGTCACTTTCGGCCCCATGCTCCAGTTCGGGTGGTTCAGCGCCTCGTCCTTGGTCACATGTTGCAGCTGGGCGCGTGTTTTGCCGTAAAACGGCCCGCCGGAGGCTGTCAAAATCAGCTCCTCCAGCGCTTTGGAACTCTCTTTGTCTTGCAGGCACTGGAAAATGGCGCTGTGCTCACTGTCCACCGGAATAAGCCTTGCACCGCTTTTTTCGCAGGCGCCCAACACCAGCTGCCCGCCGGTGACAAGGCTTTCCTTGTTCGCCAGCGCCACGTCCGTACCTCGGCCAAGGGCCGCAAGCGTGGCCCCAAGGCCCGCGATGCCCACAATGGCGTTCAGCACAATATCGGCCTCACACGCGGCCACGGCGGTTTCGGCCGCCGCTATGCCCCCGTATATTTTTGGCGCATTTGCCACGCCGGACAAACGGCGCGAAAGTTCCTCCGCCGCGTCTTCATCGGCCACAGCTACGGCCTTCGGTGCGTGGCGGCGAACCTGCCCTTCCAGCACATCAATATTGCGCCCCGCCGCCAGCAGCGGAACGTCATAGCCAAGGGCTTCTATAATTTCAAGCGCCTGCAGGCCAATGGAGCCTGTGGAGCCCAAAACCGCAATCTTTTTTCTCATACGGCCTACCTTTGGAAATGATAAAACGCATACCGCACCGCCAGCGCCACCAGCGGCGCAATGAACATCACGCTGTCAAACCGGTCCAAAATGCCGCCGTGGCCGGGGAAAATGGAACCGTAATCCTTGATTTCATTCTGGCGTTTCACGGCGGAAGCGAACAAATCACCGCAGATGCCCAGCACCGACGCCACCGCGCCAAGCAGGGCTATGGCGAAATAATATCCTATTTTAATGGTAAAAGGTGATGATTGATTGAAACCCAACACATAAATAACAGTAAAAACCTCGCCCACCAGCACGCTGCCCAAAACGCCCCCGATGGCGCCTTCCACGGTCTTGTTCGGGCTCACCACCGGGGCAAGCTTGTGCTTGCCGAAGGCACGCCCGGCAAAATATGCGCAGGTGTCACCGCCCCAGGCGAAGCCCAGCGTCAAAAGCAGAAAATATACGGCGTCGTAGCCGTAGGTCTCGCGCGGCAAAACAGATTTCAGGTCCACCAAAGAATAAAAACACAGCACCACTATGGCCGAAAAAACAGCCATGCCTGAGAGTTTGGCAAAATTCACCGAGTGAACGTTCAAAATAACGCACACCGATATAAACAACGCAAACAGGTAAAATATTGGCAAAAGCCACAGGCGAAAGGGCAAATAGTCGCTGACCATGACCAGGAAAACAACAGGGATAAAGCCGATCAGGATGTAAAGGCTGCGGTTTTCAAAATGGAACGCCTTGTAAATCTCAAACACGGCAATCATACACACGGCAAAGATGACGATGTTGAAAAACACAGTGTCGAAGAACAGCAACACCAAAGCCAAAACCAAAATACCGACAACTGATGTAATGACCCGTGTTTTCATACTGCACTCTTTTCTTCCGTGTGATTTATTTGTACGGGCCATGCCATGCTTTAAATTCCGCCAAACCGGCGCTGGCGGCTATGGTATTCCTGCACGGCGGCGTCGAAGTGGGCATCTGTAAAATCCGGCCAGGGGATGTCGAGAAACACAAACTCGGAATAGGCGCACTGCCAAAGCAGGAAATTGGAAATGCGCTGCTCGCCGGAGGTACGCAAAATGAAATGCGGCATGGGCTGGCCGGCGGTATACAGGTTTTCTGCAACGGTTTCTTCGGTGATATCTTCCGGTTCCAGTTCGCCCCGCTGTACCTGCCCCGCCAGCAAACGGGCCGCGCGGGTAATCTCCTGCTGGCCGCCATAGTTGATGGCCACGTTGACAAACATGCCGGCATTGCCCGCCGTATCGGCCTCAATTTTGGCCATCAGCTTTTGGAAATCGGCCTTCAGCGGCGCGCGGTCCCCGATAAAGCGCACACGGGAATCCTCTTTGTCAAGCTTTAAAAGACGCTTCAGGCTCACGCTGAACAGGTCCATCAGCATATCCACCTCGGCCTTCGGGCGAGACCAGTTCTCTGTGGAAAACGCGTAAAACGTCAGCGCGCCCACGCCAAGGTTTTGCGCGTGGCGCACAGTTGCCTCAAACACGTCCGCACCTTTTTTATGGCCGGCCGTGCGCGGCAGGCCGCGCTGCTTGGCCCAGCGGCCGTTGCCGTCCATAATAATGCCGATGGAAAGGCCCTTTGCAGGGTTTTCACGCGGCAGTTCTTCCTTCACCAAAAGGGGTGTCCTCCGTTTTCCACAAGAAACGCCGCGCACGAACGCGCGCGGCGATATGCGCCGGGTTGAAAAAAAATACATAAAACCGCGACTTTAAGACAAAATCACAGCTCCATGATTTCCTTCGTTTTTTCCTCGCATTTCAGGTCGATGTCCTTCGAGTGCTTGTCGGTGATTTTCTGCATCTCGGCCTCAAGGTCCTTCAGGTCATCCTCGGTGATCTCACTCTTTTTCTTCTGCGCCTTGAAAGCCTCCAGCGCGTCGCGCCGCACGTTACGCACCACCACTTTGGCCTCCTCGCCCAACTTCAGCACTTCCTTGGCCAGCTGCTTGCGGCGCTCCTCTGTGGGCGCTGGGAAGGCCAGGCGCATCACCTTGCCGTCGTTTGTGGGGTTGATGCCGATGTCGGACGTGAGGATGGCCTTCTCGATCAACTTCATCAGCGAAGGGTCCCACGGAGCAATGGTAAGGATACGCGCCTCGGTAACGGACACGGCCGCCACCTGCTGCACCGGCGTGGGCGTGCCGTAATAGTCCACCATCACCTTTTCCAGCACGCCGGGGTTTGCGCGGCCCGCGCGGATGGAACCAAGCTCTTTTGACAAGTGCTTCACGGCTTTGTCCATTTTCTCATCATACGGTTTGCAGGCTTCACTGGACATAACAAACACTCCTCAAGTTTTATTCCTGGGCTTCATTTCACCAATGTCCCGATTTTCTCCCCCTGCACCGCGCGCAAAATATTGGCAGGGTCGCTGATGTCGAACACCAGAATGGGCACATGATTGTCCCGGCACATGGTGGCGGCGGTGGAATCCATTACCATCAGCTGCTTTTCAATCACGTCGGAAAAACTCACCTCGTCATACTTCACTGCGTTCGGGTTTTTCTTCGGATCGGAATCATACACGCCGTCCACCATGGTGGCCTTCAGGATGATATCGCAGTTCGCTTCCGCCGCGCGCAGGGCGCTGGCCGTGTCTGTGGAAAAGAAGGGATTGCCTGTGCCGCAGGCGATGATGACCACGCGGCCTTTCTCCAAATGGCGGATGGCACGGTTGCGGATATACGGCTCGGCAATGGCCGTCATGGTGATGGCCGTTTGCACTCGCACGCCAAGGCCCAGGCGCTCCAGGGCGTCCGCCACGGCAAGGGAGTTGATGGTAGTGGCAAGCATCCCCATCTGGTCCGAGCGTGTGCGCTCCATGTCGCCGGAAGAGCGCCCGCGCCAGAAGTTGCCGCCGCCCACCACAATGGCTATTTCGGCCCCGGCTTCGTCGTGCGCCTGCTTGATGCCGGTGCAAATGGAAGCCACCGTGTCGTCGTCGATGCCAAAACCCTTGCCGCCGGCAAGCGCCTCGCCGC
>JAVBNG010000027.1:0-15789 GCA_031551695.1 Oscillospiraceae bacterium | reverse complement strand
AATACGACAGAGCTCATCACAAGCAATATCACCTACACGGCCATTTTCGCGCCAAAGCCTGCCGATGTTACCATTACCTTTAAAACAGACGGCAACGGCGCTTTTGTAGCGGACACCGACCCCACGGTCATCGGCCCTATGGAGCACGGCACTACCTGGGGTGCAGCCCTTGGCACCCGCTCCATCCCGGAGCCAAAGCTGGTGAACGGCAATTACTATTTCACCGGCTGGACCGCCAGCGACCCCAACCTGAACGATGCGGGCATGAAGGTAACGACCGACCTTGTGTATACCGCCAATTACACCCTCAAAGGGCCGCTCACCATCACGGCGGAAAGCAAGAGCTTCGAATACGACGGCACAGCGCATACCTGGCCCTATGCCACAGTCACCGGCGGCACCCTGCTGCCCGGCCACGCGCTTGGCCCCGTTACCACCACGCCGGACAGCACCATTACCAACTTCAGCCAAAACACAGTCGCCAACAAAATCGACACTTGGTCCATCATCGATACAAACAATGGCGACAAAGATGTGAGCGATATGTACGCCACACCCACGCTGGTAGACGGCAAGCTTTCCATCACGCCAAAAAGCCTGGAGGACGCCGACCTCTCCCTGGCCGGTTACAGCGGCGAATACGACGCGGCGCCGCACTCGGTGGCGGCCACCTACGATTCGTCGAAGGGCACCATCCAATACAGCTACCGCCAAGTGGTAGCTGGGCAAGCGGACAACGTCGGCTGGTCGGCGCTCGGCACGAACCGTGCATTCACCAACGTGGGCAACTGGGAAGTGAAGGCGGTTCTGACAGGGGCCGGCAACTATTCCGGCACCGTCTCCAAAATCGCCTCTGTCAGCATCACCCAGGCCACCCTCACCGTCACGCCGAACCCGCAAAATGAGACCATTGCATACGGCGGTACGATCCCCACCTTCGGTGTTACTGTGACAGGCTTTAAGGGCGCCGACGACACAACCATACCGGGCGCCATCGTCACCGCCACCCCTGTCGCCACAGTAGCTTCTGGGCCCTACCTGGTGGGCAGCTACACGGTATCAACCTCCGGCGGCACCATCGCCGTTCCCACAACCACGCCGAACACCGGCGTTGCAAACTACAAGTTTGTCTATGAAACAGGTTCTATGCACGTCACCGTAGGCAGCCTGGGCGGTTCCATCTCCCTCACAGGCACAACGGTCACTTACAACAAAGCCCCGCACAGCGCAACCCTTACGGACGAGTGCCCCCAAACGGCAGGCAGTGACTACCGGATAGAGTACCGCTGGCGCAAGCAGGGCGAACAACTGTGGAGCGAATGGAGTACAACAACCCCGGCCTTTGTCAACGTGGGCGTCTACGAGGTGCAGGCGCAGGCGGTCGGCCTTGGAAACTACGCTGGCAGCCTCCTTAGCTCCGGCAACACCCCGGCACAGGTCATCATCACCCCGGCGCCGCTGCGCGTCACCGCCACGGGCGGCCCCATCACCTACGGCGGCGATGTGCCCACCTATACCCTGGCGTACACCCTCGCCGACCTGCAGGGCACGGATCCAAACAAGGACACCCTGGCGGACGCCGTGGACACCGACCCCAGCATCAGCGGTGCTTACCAAACAGGCAACGATGGCGGAGATTACCCCATTGTCATCAACGATGACGCGGTAATGCACATCCCCACCACCACCCCGAACACCGGCGTCTCCAACTACTATCTGGTGCCCACCAACGGCACGCTGAAGGTGAACCCGCTATCGGTGAACGCCAGCGCGCTGGTTAAGATTAAGGACGCCGAAAAAGAGTACGGCGACGATGACCCTGCCCTCCTCGAACATGAGTGGATCAGCACGACGGTTCCCGAAAGTGCGTTCACCGTAGTGCTGGACCGCGAGGACGGCGAGACTGTGGCGGGCAGCCCCTACGACATCACCGCCGCCATCACACCGGCAAACCCGAAGAACTACACCGTCAACGACGATATCACCCCCGGTGTATTCACCATCCGGAAAGCGACGCTCACTCCCGTTGTGGATACGCTTCCACTGACCTATGGCGACGCGGTTCCCACTTTGACGACCGCTTACCGCTACACCGGGTACAAGGTGAACGCCGCTCTCGGCATCAATGACTCCGCCGCAAACGTCACCATCACCTACACCCCCCCGACGGGCTTCATTACCACCACATACACCAAGGGCAGCGATGTGGGCGAATACCCCATCAACCTGATTGCCGGCCTGGCAGACAACTACAACGTGCCCGCGGGCACCGGCAAGATCATCGTGAGATCGATGATATTTCATGTCGGCGATGTGTTTGTGGAGGACGCGACTAAGATCTACTCGCAGACCGACCCCACCTTCTCTCTTCGGAACTGGCCGATACCCGGTATTGACGAGAGCCAGTTGACTGTCAGCTTCACCCGTGAGCCGGGCGAAAACGTGCGGGCCGGCGGCTATGTTGTCACCCCCAACATCACCGTGCTGCCCAACGCAGAAGGCACCTTTAACTACACGCTGGAAGGCACACCGGGCACGGGTGTTTTAAACATCGTGCAGCGGGGCGTCCTTATACAGCCCATCGCCACCGGCAAACCCTACGGCGAGCCCGACCCCGTTCCCCTGCTGGCAACCGAAACCCTAGAACCGATACCGGACGAGATACCTAGGTTCCCCTTCGACAAGTTGAACTACATCGTCACACGTGAGCCTGGGGAAGAGGTGGGCACGTATCTCCTCAGCATCCTTCCCAACCCGGCCCTTGGCGGCACGCTGGACAGCCAGAACCCCAACTACATCGTCCGCGTGGAAACCCTGCCCGGCGGCTTTGAGATCATTCCCGGCGGCACCCTTCTGATCAACATGCAGCCTATGGAAAAGATCTACGGCAACACGGACAGCCGCGTGCTGAAGGATTTCTCCGAGGTCATCGGCCTGAAGGGCAATGACACCCTGGATTACACCGTAACGCGCGCAGCCGGTGAGGATGCCGGCGCCTACGACTACATCATTAACTGGACAGACAACCCGAACTACGTCACCATCCGTCTGGGCAGCGTTGGCAAGTACACCATCAAAAAACGCCCGCTCACCCTCACTGCAAACAGCTACACCATCACCGAGGGCGACGCCATCCCGGCGTTTAATTCCAAAGTCTCGAAGGCCACGCCGATGGTGAAGGGCGACAGTGTTCCAAAACACACGCTGTACTACAACGGCGGCACCACCGCCGGCACCTACGACATTCTGTTCAAAAACGTGGCCAAGAGCCAGAACTACGATATCACAACCGTAAAGGGCCTGCTTACCATCAACGCAGGCGGCGCTCCTCCCACGCCCACCCCGCCTCCCCCGGTGCCCGTCCCGCCGCCGGTAGTTGCTCCCGCCGTACCGGTTCCGCCCGCCCCCGCCGCGGAAGAAGTAATTGCCCCCGACCCGGTGCCCCTGGCTGAACCCGAAGCCGAGACCGAGCCCGTGGTAGAGGAGATCACCCCGGACGACGTGCCCCTGGCAGAGCCCGCGGCGCCCGCTTCCGGCTTCTGGGCACTCATCAACCTCATGGCCGCCATCCTCACCTTCTTGTTCGGTGTGCTGCTGTTCATCGGCATCTTCCAAAAGAACAAAAAGCGCGATGAGCAGTCTGAGGAAGCCAAAGAAGACGGACGCACCGAACGCAACCCGAAATCCGGCATTGGCTGGCGCATCGCGGCTATCCTGTGCGGCGTACTATCGCCTATCCTGTTCTTCATCACAGAGAATATCCGCCTGCCCATGCGCCTTGTGGACAAGTGGACCCTCCTGATGATTCTCATCCTGCTGGTGCAGGTGGCCGGCATGCTCATTCTGCGGCACGTGCGCAGCAAGGAAGACAAGCCCGAAGAGGACGCGAACAAAGCACGCTAGCCTCCGTAAGCGTCCCCTGCAAACAGCCGCCGCCCCTGAAAAGGGGCGGCGGCTTGTTTTGTCTGCGGCCGGCTGGGCCGCTCCGGGGCAATGCATTTTCGCGCGCGTGGTTATTTGCCGCGGTGCGGGCGCGTCAGGTCATATCTCAAGTCAGCAGCCGCCCCAACGCAAACAGCCCCCTTGCCGGGGGCGTTGTTCACAATGCAGGGCCCGCCGCGTCCAGCATGTGTGCCAGCTTTGCCGCGTTGCGGGTCCAGTCGTAATATTTTCGGGCATAGGCTGTCGCTTTTTCAATATGGCCGCGCAGTTTTTCCGGTGTTCCGCGCTTCGCTGTCCTCACAAGCGCGGCAGCAAGGGCATTCACGTCCTGCAGGGGGTATATTTCCCCCAGCGCCCCACAATCGGTAATGTCTTCAGCGGCGTCGATGTCCGACGTGACAAACATGCACCCGTGCACCAGAGCCTCCGCGTACACGTTCGGCGTGCCGCCCTCCATCTGCGAGGTCAGCGCAAAAATCTTTGCGCGGGCATATTCGCCGTAAAGCGCGGCCTTGCCGGCAATGGGCCCTGTAAACACCACCCGCTTCTCAAGGTCCGGGAACTTTTCAAAAAACTCCTTGATAAACGGCTTGAAACTCTCGTCCACCGTCCCCACCAAACGCAGCTGCCACCCCGGCAGCCGCCCGCTTGCCAGCGCAAAGCCCAGCAGCATCTCCTCGTTATTTTTCTGCGCCGTGCCAATCCTCCCCACTGTGAGAATGACATTTTCCTTCACATCCGCGTCCGCCACCACTTTTTCTCCCGTTGAGTCGTAAAACCCGTTCGGCAGCCAGCGGCACGAAAACGGCACACTCGGGTTCCGGTTCAGCACATCGCGCAGCGGCCGGCAAGACGTGGCCACCACATTGCACTGTGCCGCAAACCGCTTCACAATCGGCGCGTCCCAGTTGATATTCCCCATCCAATAGCTGTTCATGTCCAGCCCGCAAAACACACTGCCGTCCGGGCGCAGGCGGCGGTACGCGTCAAGGTATTCCGCCGTTTGCTGGTACATCCCGTGCAACACCAGCACATCCATCTCGCGGTAATGTGCCTGCAGGTGCTCGTAATATACTTCCGCTTCGCCGGGCGCGGCGTCCGTGCACAGCAGTTCCAGCCCCTCCAGCATGTCCGCATAGGGGTATGCCTGCCCCGCCGCGCCGAAGAACATCACTGCGTGGGCGCCGGTTTCCTTCGCCAGCATGTACCCGGCAAGGCCCTTGTCCTTCATCAGTTCCACATTTCCCCACCGCCGGTAGTCGTGCACGGCGGGCGTAAAGATATTGGCGCCTTCCCTGCGCCGCGGCGGCGCGGTTTCGGCCAAACGGTCGGTCACACGGTCCAGCCTGTCGCACAGCTCCACGCGCAGCGCCGGGTCAACCGCTTGGATATTCCCCGTGGCGGCGGCGCTCGCCTCGTTCAGCATGGCGTACAGCTCCCCGGCGGTTTCCGCCGGCAGCGCATCCACGCTTTGGCACAGCTGCCGCGTCTCCTCCAAAAATGCCCCAATGATCTCCGAAACAGATGGCTCCATGCCTGTTCACCTCCGTTGGGCCTTGAATGTTCATTTGTTGTTTGGTGATACCGCATGTCACCTCTTCCATGGGGTATTATGCCATGGTTTTGGCAAAAAGTCTATCATGTACAGGCCAAAACCTACAATGGATAATGGGAATTCGCCTTGCTTGTCCCCTTCGCCTGAACGCGATAACACTACACAGTGTTTCTTCGAATCCAACTTTCTCTGCTTGGGTCTGAATCAAAAATTTCCCTCTTCACGATTTACCGTGCGAAAAAAACTTCATCGACAGCTGCCCGTGCAATAACGGGTGCTATAGGACCAAAGAGACAGATTGCGTTTGATATCTTGACCTAAGAGCGGGGAACCCGCCTTCTTTACGGCACAGACGAGCAAATATTACATTAAATTTGAGCACTCAAACACCGCTTTTCGGGACCAAAGGCAGTGTTTTCGTATAGATACAGTTTGAGGTGGCAAAACACACGGCAATCGAAGAATAAAATCCAGTGGATTTCTCAATTTTCACAATATCTAATTTTTTTATTGAGAATTATTGACAATACTTGATAACAGCACTACACTTATAATAGTCTAATATTTGACTGTTAATTATTTGTTTGTTACTTTTCGATGGCGTACAAAATACTAAGCAAAAAGGATAACTACAATGGATGCACGCGAACCGATTAACGAACTTGTAAACTCTTACTACCGATTTTGGTTTAGGCTTGACTATATCTACCATTGGTGGGCGCAAAAACACCAGCTTAGCGAAAAAGTTTTATTTGTACTATATGTAATCATGCGATTTGAACCAGATTGCACACAAAATCTAATCCGGGAAAAACTGTTTTATTCTAAGCAAACAGTCTCGGTTTTACTGTCAAAACTGGAAGAGGACGGCTTCATTTACAGAGAGCCTAGCCCCAACGACCGCAGAAACAATATCGTGCGGTTTACGGAACAGGGTGAACAATATGCGGCCGGAATTCTGGGTGAACTCAGGAAACTTGAATTGGATGCGCTTGCCGACATTTCGGAAGAGGAACGCGCGATGGTTTCAAGAACTTTTTCTGTGTTTGCCGATTCTCTGCACAAATTTCTGTTAGGCGGTGACGTGATTGAATAAGGCCAATCGTGAGGATATGGCAGGAGGTGACGCTTGATATAAAACTTTTGCCGGCGAATATATACAATGTGACGGAACGAGCAAGGAGTGTTTTTAATGGCAACTGTAGCAAAACATATTATGGATTCAGCGTCAAGACTTGAGGAAAAAATGCTTTTTTATCGTCGAAAACTGCACCAGGCCCCGGAGGTTGGGATGAACCTGCCCATTACGGCGGCCTTTGTCAGGGAACAACTGCTTCTGATGGGATATTTGCCTGTTGACTGCGGCGAGTGTGGAATTGTTGCTGTGGCGGGCGGAAAAAAACCGGGCAAAGTTTTTCTGATTCGCGCAGATATGGATGCGCTTCCCGTAAAGGAAGAGACGGACGTGGAGTTTAAGAGCCAGAACGACTTCATGCACGCCTGTGGCCACGATATGCACACTGCGATGCTGTTAGGCGCGGCAGAAATTCTGAAAGAAATAGAATCGGAGATCGAGGGCACTGTCAAGCTGATGTTCCAGCCGGGAGAGGAGACGCTGGGTGGTGCGAAATCGATGATCGAAGCCGGTGTTCTCGAAAACCCGAAGGTGGACGCTGCGATGATGGTTCATGTGGCCGCCGGGTTTCCGTTACCTTCTGGTATGACGATTGTCCCCGGTCCCGGCCCCGGCATGGCTTCTTCCGACTGGTTTGAAATCAACATCCAGGGTACAGGCGGGCATGGCGCAATGCCCCACGAAACCATCGACCCGATAAATGTGGCCGTTCATACACATCTTGCGTTGCAGGCTATCAATTCCCGGGAAGTGAACCCCATTGAGCCAACCGTCATAACTGTAGGTTATCTGCAGGCCGGAACCACCTCGAATGTTATTCCCGACAAGGCTTCACTTCGTGGCACCATCCGTGCATTTTCGAACGAAAACCGCGAGTTCGTTGGCAATCGGATCACCGAAATCAGTGAGGGAATCGCGCAGACATTCCGTGCAAATGTGGAGACAAGAATACAGAAAGGCGTGCCTCCCTTCACGGTTGACGCTGGGCTTTCCGCATTTGCCATGAAGAATCTCCCCGAGCTTGCAGGCCCACACGCGGTCATCTTGGACGATTCGAAGGTAACTGGCTCCGAGGATTTTGCCTTTGTTTCGCAGTTGGTGCCAACAATCGCACTGTTTTTAGCTGCTGGGAACAGCGAGGAGGGGTATCTTTATCCGCAGCATCACCCCAAAGTGTGCTTCGATGAAAAATGCATGATTACCGGAGCGGCCGCTTATGCTTTTTTGCCAATTCAATGGCTAGAAAAAAACAAATAATGGGGAGGGTTGAAAGTAATGGATTATTTGTCGATAGCAAATTCCGGGCTCATGTTTTTCCTGTGTGGCGCCGTCATTGTATTCGTGACATTACAATCAATATTTTTTGCCGTCAGATGTTGGCGCAGGGGGGTCCAACTCGGAATGTCGAAAGGTGTAATGAAAACAACAGTTGCTAACGCTGCTGTGTTTTGCATTATTCCTTCTATTCCCATCGTCATTTTTCTGCTTGCGATGATGCCGGTTCTCGGCACTTATTTCCCTTGGCTTCGTCTCTCGGTCATCGGTTCTTACGCTTATGAAAACATGGCGGCAGAAGCCACTGCGCAGGGATACGGGCTTAACTCTTACACGAGCGGGGGTTTTACCGCCGAAATGTTTGGGTCCGCCATGTGGGTGATGACGATCTCGATTACCTATGGTTTGTTTGCCATTGTTATCGGTTTGAAAAAGTTCCAAGGTGTCATTAAGAAAGCTTCCATTGGCGGAGAATCCGGAAAAAGCTTTGGCCCGCACTTGATTGGCGCGCTGTTTTTAGGCATGATGGCAAGTTTTGTGGGGCCTTATCTTGCCGCCCCGCTTCAACCAATCACTTGGCCAATGGTGACGGGGCTTTCCGCCGCCGACCTTGGTCTTAGCGTTTCAACCGGAATGATTCCGTTCTTGGTGACGCTTGTATCTAGCCTGATGATGGTTATTTTGATAAAGCTGGGCGAGAAGTTGAAGTCTAGAGTATTAACAGACTTTTCCATGCCGATCTGCCTGTTGGTAGCAATGGGATTCGCCATGTTTATCAGCCCCATCCTTTCAGCGTAAACCGAAGAAGAGGTGAATGAAGTGAACACAGGAAACGCCAACAATCATTCTGAAGACATCAGAGAGCGGCAAACACAGGAATATGTGAATTCGACACACCGTTTCGGCCGCATTTCGGTTGCGATTACGTTGCTTTTGATGTTTGCGGTGCCAACGACCATAACTCTTTTTTACGGCCTTCAAATCAACTGGCCTGTAACCGCCATGGTGCTGCTCAATATGGCGGTCGTTTTCCTGCCCACCACCATATCGGAAGTGTTTTCCTACGCGCCAATCATCGGCAATGTCGGCACCTATGTTGCGTTTATAACGGGGAACATCTCCACCATGAAGCTTCCAGCTGCCACTGCGGGCATGCGCATTGCCAAAGTTGAACCGGGAACGGAAGAGGCCGAGGTGGTTTCGGGGCTTGCGATTTGTGTGGCTTCCATTAGCACTATTGTAATCGTATTCATCGGCATGATGTTCCTGCGGCCATTTGCCAGCAGCCTGCAAAACCCCGTTTTCCTGCCCGCGTTTCAAAACGTTATGCCGGCTCTGATCGGCGGATTGGCGCTACCATCTATTTTAAAAACTCCAAAACTGTTCATTGTCCCCATTGTTGTCTGTGTGCTTTACGAGCTTTTCCTTGCACCCCTTGCACCGGCTTGGTTCTACGGCCTTACAATGCCGATGATCATTCTGGTTGGTGTCGGCGGCGCTTATTTCATGTATAAAAAGGGAATGCTGGATTAACTCTTAATTTTTGCAAGATGACCAACAAAAGGGATTTTGCAAGGGCCTCGCACAAGAAAAAACCGCCGATATAACGGCGGTTTTTTCTTGGAGCGGACGATGGGAATCGAACCCACAAGACCAGCTTGGAAGGCTGGAGTTTTACCACTAAACTACGTCCGCGCAACGTTCCGGCCGGGCCATAAGCCCGGCCGGTTTTTCAATTTTATGATATCTTTTTTTCCGGCAGTTGTCAATCGCCGCACGCTTTGGCAAGCTCACTTCCACGCCACTTCCACACTCTCGGCGCTCTGGCCTTCAATGGCGGGCGGCGTGGTCACACTGGTCAGCGTCACGTCTATCTCGCCGTTGTCTGCGGCGCCCACGTGGATTTGGCCCAAACGGTTTCCCGCGATAATCGCCTCTGCAATGCGGTCTTCCACCTGCTTGCGAATGACCCGGCGCAAATCCCGCGCGCCGAACTGGCCGCCTTTGGCCTTTTCGCGCAGCACGTCCAGCGCCTTGTCATCCCACGAAAGCTCGATGCCCTTCGTTTTCAGCGGCTCTTTATATTCTTCCAGCATCAGCGCGGCAATTTTGTTCAGCGCCTCCGGCTGCAGCGGTTTGAAGTAGATCACCTCGTCCACGCGGCTCATGAACTCCGGCCGCAAAAAGTCCTTCAGTGCCCGCTTGCTCTTGTCGTTGGAGGCCTCTTCCAACGTTTTGTTAAAGCCTACGTTGGCCGTTTTGTCCGCGCTGCCGGCGTTCGACGTCATGCAGATGACCGTATTTTCAAAGCTTACCGTGCGGCCCTGCGCGTCGTTGATCTTGCCTTCATCCAAAATTTGCAACAGCATGTTCATCACGTCCGGATGCGCTTTTTCAATTTCGTCGAACAGCACCACGCTGTATGGCTTGCGCCGCACTTTTTCCGTCAGCTGGCCGGCCTCGTCATAGCCCACATAGCCCGGGGGAGAGCCGATCAGGCGGCTTACCGCGTGTTTCTCCATAAATTCGCTCATGTCCAAGCGGATGAGCGGGTCCACCGAGTCGAACAGCTGGAACGCCAGCTGCTTCACAAGCTCGGTTTTGCCCACGCCCGTGGGCCCCACAAAGATGAAACTGGCCGGGCGGCGGCGGCCCGAGATATCGGCCCTTGTGCGGCGCACGGCGGAGGCAATCAGCGCCACGGCTTCGTCCTGGCCAATCACCTTTTCCTTCAGCCGGTCTTCCAAATTGGACAGCTTGTCGTACTCCGTCTCTGCAATTTTCACGGCCGGGATGCCTGTCCACAGCTCAATCACACGGGCAATGTCGCCCATGGTCACTTCCAGCTTTTCAATGCCGGCGCGCTTTTTCGCAATCTCCGGCAGGGCGCGCGCCACTTCGCTCTTCACCTCGGCCAGCCGCTCAAAATCCGGGTCCTTCTGCTGTTCCAGGTCGGCCTCTTCGCGGCGCAGCTCCATCAAGTGCTTCTCCGCATCCTGCCACTCGGTGATTTCCGTGTGGCGCAGGCTGCAGCAGGCGCAGGCCTCGTCCAGCAGGTCAATGGCCTTGTCCGGCAGGTAGCGGTCGGTGATGTAACGTTCAGACAGGCGCACCGCCTGCTCCACAATGGCGCTGGGCACTTTCACATGGTGATGGGTCTCGTAGTATTGCTTCACACCCTCCAGCACAGCGATGGTGTCCGAAAGGCTCGGCTCCTCCACCTTCACAGGCTGAAAGCGTCGCTCCAGTGCCTGGTCTTTCTCAATAAACTTGCGGTACTCGCTGAAAGTGGTGGCGCCAATAACCTGGATTTCCCCACGGGACAGGGCGGGCTTCAAGATATTCGCCGCGTTCATGGCGCCTTCGCTGTCGCCCGCGCCGGTGATATTGTGCACCTCGTCGATGAACAAAATGACATTGCCCGCGGCCTTCACCTCCTGGATGAGCCCCTTCACGCGGCTTTCGAACTGGCCGCGAAACTGGGTGCCCGCCACAAGGCTGGTCAAATCCAGCAGGTAAATCTCTTTGCTTTTCAGGCGGCTGGGCACGTCCCCCTCGGCAATGCGCAGGGCAATGCCCTCGGCAATGGCCGTTTTGCCCACACCCGCCTCGCCGATGAGGCAGGGGTTGTTCTTCTGCCTGCGGCTCAATATCTGGATAGTGCGGTAAATTTCACGGTCACGCCCGATGATACGGTCCAGCTTTCCCTCGGCGGCCTTGGCGGTCAAATTTTCGCAATACGGGTCCAAAAACTTGCGCTTCGGGCGCTTGTCGCCGCGCTGGTCGGTTTTTTCTTTGGTTTTGTCCTTGGCGGCACCGCCAAACACGAACGGCAACGTGGAGGAATAGCCCAGCGGCATCTCCTCCTCTTCAAACTCCGTCCCGTCTTCCGCGCCGTCGGCGGCCGCCTGCTGCAGGCTCTCCATAGGGGACACGTCGCCGTCGCCGATGAAGGAATTGAACCGTTCTTCCAAATTCTCAAGGTCCTGTTCCGGGATGCCGAACTGCTTGATCAATTCATCCACCTGCGGAAAACCCATCTCGCGGGCACAGGTGATACAATAGCCGGTTTTAGGGTTCGCGCTGCCGTCCATGCGCTGCACGAACACCCATGCCTGGCGTTTTTTACATTTGCTGCATAAAATCAATGTTTTTGCCTCCCTGCCCAACTGCCGCCAAAAACGGCGTGGGCTGTTTGCGGGTTCTGTTGCCGGATGTCTCTGGTTCATCCTGAACTTATTATACACCCTGTTGCGGGCTTTGGCAATCACGTGCAGGGAGTGCTAACAGAACTTTCACATTTGGTCTATTTCTTTGGTTCGATGCTGTTTTTTCAAAAGTGCGTGCGCGCTAAACAGGGAAAACACCAAGAAACAGCCTGTAGGCAATGCTTGTGGCAAAATAGCTGCTTTGCGTGATATTAATGGGCGGCGAAAGGGATTCGCAGCCTGTTATGATGAGATACAGGATGAAGCAGTAAAGCACGCCGATGAGCACGCCGGCCGCCGCGCCCAGCACACTGTTCACCGGGCCCACCACGGGAATTTTTTGTGTTTTGGACAGCACCTTGGATATTTTGCCCGCGATAAAGCGCAAAACAAAGAACAGCAGCAAAAACACCACCAGCACGATGATGGGCAAAATAATGGGCGCAAGCACGTTATCCACCAGCTTTGTGGAGAAATCCCCGGTGTATGCCGTCAGGTCCGTGCCAATGGCTGCCGTCACCTGCTTTGCCAAAAAGTCCGGCAGGATGCCCGCCACCTTATCCAAAATATCACGCAGTGATTCCGCACCCGTTTGCGCGGCCACTTCCGTCGTGCGGTCAATCAGCCCTTCGCGGAACAAACCCTCAAAAATAGGCCCGGCCATGGCACGTGCCGCGAAAAGGGCCAGCAACAGCACCACAAAAGTAGCCAAAAAGCTGAACAACGCCGACAAAAACCCTTTGCGCATGTAGTATATCACGCAGGATACCACAATGGTAACGCATAAAATGTCTAACGCGATGGACAAAATCGTCACCCAGTTCATTGTTTCCTCCCGGTTTTCCCAAACATATATTGCTAAAAATGCAGCTATCACAAATTCTCCGGCTCCGTGCCAGCCGTTGTGCTGTCTGTTGTCGATTCTTCAGTTTTATGGGTTTCGCTGGTTGTGCCGGCTTCGGCTGCTGCGGATAAGCTTGTTTCATCCGGTTTTACCTCCAGCATTTCCTCCAGCAGGAATGCCGTGGTGGACGAAAGCAGCAGCGGCTGTGGCGCGCGCACCAGGGCATATGGCTTTTGGGGGAACGTGCGCGCGTCCAACAGCACGCCGCCGGTGTTGTAGGCCAACACCTCGTGGCCCATTTCCAAAAACACGCCGTCATGCGTCACCAATGTGCGCGGCTGGGTATCGCTTTCCGTCTGCGCACTGAACAGCGGCACCAAATCGTTCGACAGAAAGACCAATTCCAGCGTCTCCAGGCTGCTGGAACCAAATACCAGCGCCGTTTCGCCCTCATAGGTGTCTGCAGCGCGCAGGCTTCGCGCACCATATTCAAACCGTGCCACCTCCGCGCCCTTGCCGTCATACACGGCGCAGTAGGTGTCATAAACAGCCAGCAGCCTATTCGACGAAAGATAGGCGAGATCCACAATGCGCGCCTCGTCGGCGCGGATAGTGGCAAACAGCTGGTCGGAATCCACCCGCAGTACATAGATGGTGGTGCCAAGGGCACCGCCGGCGGCGGAAAGGCACCCCAGCGCCAAGGTACGGTTGTCTGAATGAAACGAGGCACAGACCGGTTTATCGTCAACGATGGGCCACTGCAGGTTCGGCGTGGCATCGTACACCGGGCTGTACACAGACAAATTCGCACGGTAGCGCGATTCCGTCACCACGGCCAGCCAACCGCCTTCGCTCATCTCCGCGAACAAAAGCTCCTGCTCGGTTTTGCGGCGGGCAATGTTGCCGCTGCGGCTTTCGATGGTGTAGTCCAGCCCGCCGCGGTTATACACGCAAATGCGCGTGGACGACGCCGTGAGCCCGGGGTTCGCATAGCCGTGCTGAATGCGCCGCAGCACCGTGCCGCTTTGCGAATACACGCTCACATCCTTGGCGCCCACAGCCGCAAAGCCTCCCGCTTCCATCTGCTCCGCCGAAATAAAGCCCCGCATGGCAAAGGGGGCAGGGTATCCGTCACCCGGCGTCAACGCGATGGTGGCGGTGTCATAGAGGTCTTCGATGCCCATGGCGGCGTTCAGGTAAATGCCGCTGTAATACACCACAAGCACCGCGCACACCAGCGCTACAGCGGTCAAAAATCCGATGCGCCGGCGCCGGCGCCGGCGGCGCGCTTTTGAGAGTTTCGGCTTTTTGCGCGGCATCAAAATGGCGTTGGGGGGAAGGCCTTCGGTTGCGCCGGTGGTTGACGCGGCTGCGCCGGCTGTTGCTTCCATTGCGCCGAGTGCGCTGCCGCCGGCAAAATCCGCTCTTGCCGTGTCGCTCCCGTTCACGGCAGGCCCTGTGCTGCCTGCTGTCGCGGCCTGCGTGTTCTGCCCCACAGCGTGCGATCCCTGCTGTTTTACGGGACTTGCCTTTTGGTTTTTTGCGCCGAAGGCAACGTGCTTCTTTTTGTTTTTTTCTTCCTTCTGCTTTTTTTCTTCTGAAGCCACCGCAAAATCGTGCTGTTTGGTTTCCGGCGTGGAAAAATCACCCGTCACCCCATCGGTTTTCTCCAGCTTGCGGCCCAGCCTGTCCGGGGCTGTTTTTTTCACCGCTTTCACTCTTCTGTCCGATGGCAGTGCCAGCTTTGTATGCTTTGGCTTTTTTCTGGGCTTGTCCGGCATGGTTTCTCCTGTCAAAAACACAGCACTATTTGCTGTTACTTGTCTTTAATCATGTTCATCCTGCGCATATCCGGCGGCAGCGCGGCCAAAAACGGCCCAAACGCCCCGGCCGGGTACAGCACCCGGGCAAGGAACAGCCCCTTGGCGGGCAGCGTATCGGCGATGTTGTTGCGCCGTTTTTCCGCCAGAATGGCGGCTGCAGCCTCCGGCTGCATGCGGCCGCGCCCGGCGGCCAGCAGCGTGCCCGCCAGAATGCGCACCATATTGTACAAAAAACCGTCCGCCCGCGCCGTAATAACGATGCGCGACGCGCCGGGAATATAACAATCTTCCCGCCGGGCCGCCAGGTGAGACAGCGTGCGCACCGTGGTTTTCACGCTCATACCTGTTGACGAAAAGGCCAGAAAATCATGGGTGCCCACAAGGTGTGCGGCCGTCTGGTTCATGGCGTCCAAATCGATATCCCCCGGCACCCGGTAATACTGCCCCTTGGCCAGCGGGTCGTCTGTCTCTCCGTTTAAAATCACATATTCATATTCTTTTTCCGCCGCGGCGTACCGCGCGTGGAACTCCTCCGGCACCTGGGCCGCCGCGTGTACGCGGATATCCTGCGGCAAACGGGCATTCAGCGCCAGCGGCAGTTTTTTTGCCGGAATCGACGTTTCTGTTTGAAACGAAACGCAGTACATTTTTGCGTGCACCCCGGCGTCCGTGCGCGAACAGCCTTTCACATCCGGGCGGCGGCCCAGCACGTTTTGCATGGCGTCCTGCAAGGCCGCGCACACGGTTGGACCGTTTTTTTGCACCTGAAAACCACAGTAACCCGTGCCGTCGAAGGACAGGTCAATGAGAAAATTCATGGCAAGACCTCTTCCCCCAAATATATCTTCGGCACAAGCCGCCAAACCCTTAGTACCGAGAGACCAGCGCGCCCGCCCCAAACACGCGCACAAAAATTGCCCCTGAAAAACCCACCAGAACAAAAAAAACGGCGCACACCACCACAGCAATTATGTCATTCCTGCCAACATGCAACTGGTGCAGCCGGG
>JAVBNG010000031.1:0-43104 GCA_031551695.1 Oscillospiraceae bacterium | reverse complement strand
CGCCAATGTCCGCCATATTCTCCACAATGGACACCAACTCGTTAAACAGCAGCCACATGCACACCAGGCACGCCACAGGCAGCGTCTCCACAAACGGCGCCGTCCAGCCCATCTGCGCCTCTAAAAAAAACAGCGCGCCGTCCAGCAGCATGCCCACCAGCACCATGCACCAGGTAACCACCTTGCGCACAATGCCCCGCCAGCCCACGCGGGACGAGCGCACCTGGTCCCGGTACGGCGCCGCCGCAATGCCCGTGCCGTAGTCCACAACGCCCGCCACCACCAAAAGCAACATCGGCACCGCCAAAACGCCAAGGTACCCAACCAGCACCGACGGCAAAAACGCCAGCAGCGCCAGCTTCACTTTCCAAATCATGTCATCCATTTTTACCACCTGCCCCGGATATCCCCGTCGTTGCACCAGCAAATGGGGGTTTTCCCGTCGGACGCCACCATTTTCAGCGGGTTGTTCGCGCCGCTTGCCAGCACCTCGCCCACAATGCCGCGGTCTACCAGCAGTTGCTTTTTCACCACGTGCAGTGCCTTGTCCATCGTGTCTGTGCTGCGCGCATATCCGGTGCTGAACACCAGCCGCTCACCTTTTTGGTACTGTGACGCCGCCTTGCCTGTCCCCGTGCCTGCCGCTTCCGCCGCCGCCACGGCGTTCACCGCGGCACCCGCCGTGGTGTCCAGCCGGTTGTTCCCGGCGTGGCTGCCCACCACGTTCGGCACTTCGGTATAGGCAGCCGGGTCTATCGGCGTCCACTTGCCGTACACCAGCTTTTGCACCTCAATGTGCAGGTGCATGCCGCCTGCGCCTTGCGGCACACAGTCGCCGCTCCAACCCATCAGGCCAATCACGTCTCCCTGCCTCACCTTCGTTGCCGCCGTCACGTAAATCTCGTTCAGATGCTGGTAAATCACACGCAGGCCGGCCGAATAGTACAGCCGCACCAAATTGCCGCGCCCGCCGTTATAGCCCCACAGCACTTCCGTTTTCACCGCGTCCCAAATGGCGCGCACGCGGCGGCTTTCGGCTACTATGTCTTCTCCGTAGTGGAATTGTTTCACTCCGTTCAGGGTGCGCCAGCCATAGGCACTTGTCACCCGGTTCGTTCCTTCACACGGCGTCATTCGCTCTCCTCCTTGCCGTTTCTCGTATTTTGCATAACTGTCTCCCCTATGCCACCGGCCGAATGTGCAAATACCGCACCGTCACCATAATTCCGCTGCCCAGCACCGCCCCGGCGGCATTGAACAGCTTCGCATACCAAATCCCACTGTCGGTTTTGTACCCCACCGCCGTGTAAGAGTTGCTGCCGCCGCCGCCCGCCAGCACCGGAATCACCATCTCGCCCGCCGCCAGCGCGCCGGTTGCCGCTGCGCGCAGCATCAGCGTGCTGTCTGCCGTTGTTTTGCCAGACACATCCACCACACGCACCCATGCGCGCCCGCCCCAGCTTTCCTGCTCCGCGGCCAGGCGCACGGAATCGGCACCCGCCACCAGCTTCTCGCTGTCGGCAGTGTTGTCCACATTGCCAAGGCCCACCTGCGTTGCCGTCACACCATGGGGGTTTTCTCCGTCTTCCGTGTGTGTGTGCAACTGGCTGTGGGTGGCAAACACGCCCGGCGCAATCTGCACCTGCATGCTGTCCAGCCGCCCCACGGCCACCGGCATGTCATACACCCGCGTCATCACCGGTGGCGCCACTGTCACCGGCTCCGGGTTTTCGCCCATGTTCATGTAGCAATACAGCAACTCGTCGCCGGCCGCCTGGCCTTCTTCGTCCGCCTCCTGTGCAAAAACACCCACTTCGCTTGCCAAAAAGCCCTTTTGCAAACCGTCATTCGTGTATTGCACCGTCAGCATGGCCGTGCCGCCCCCGTCCTCGCCGCCGCAATACAGCGCCGCGTCCGCCACAGGCTCCAGCATCCCCGCCAGCGCAGCGGCGTCTTCACCGTCCGCAAGCACCCCGCTCCCAAGGCTCCCCCGCGTAAAAATCACACCTCTTCCCGCCAGCACCTTTGCCAGCAGCCCGCGCCCTGCGTCGGTCAAAATGGTCTTGAACGCCTCCGCCATGTCAGTTCCCCCTCTCGGCCTTCACTTGTGAATAAACATGCCCCACCACCGCGCCCGCTTTCAGGGCAGTCGGCGCCTCCATGCCCAAAACCATCCACAGGTTCGCCGGGCACATTTGGCGCACCGCGTCTGCCAGCTCCAGGCGCCGCGCATTTGCGGCGGGTGTTGTGTCCAGCCGGGCGGTATATCCGGCATAGTCCACCCGCAGGCCGCTGCCCGTGCCAACAGACTGCAAATACTCCTGCAAAGTGCGCAGCGTGTACGGCAACCGCCCAAGGTACCGCGCCACCAGCCGTTCCCGCCGCTCCTGCAGGTTTTTTTCGTCCTTTGCAATCCCAAACACCGCCTCCCAGCGCGCCACCCCTTCCTCGGAAAGGCTGGCCATAAAAAAATCCCCCCGGGCCGCTTCCATCGCTTTTTGGGCGGCGTCCAACTCCGGTTCCAGCGCCGCCGCCACCACGCGGTACTCTTTGATCTCCCACAGCATCGGCGGCAGGTAATCCAGCAGTTTCATCGCGCCTCCACTTCTCCCCGCACCGGCACCTCGTCGGCCAACAACTGGATGTTCCCCGCCTGGCCGTTCAACCGGGTACTTAAAATGTCCAACACCCCGTCCAGCCCCAAAAGCCGCGCCTCCATGCGGGACGCGCGCACCACCAGCCCGTCGCTGTCGGCCCATCCGGCGGCCAGCTCCGCCAAATACGCGTCCACCACTTCCTCTGCCTCCTGCTTCACATCCTGCCAGTCGGCGCCGCTTTGCAGCACAATTTCCAGCTCCACATCCACACTTTTTTCTTCCGCGCCGCACACAGTCACCTTGTGTCCCACCGGCGCCGTGCCGTAACCCAGGCCGCTGTTTTCCACAGGGTCCACCGCCGTCTGCACCGCCTCCAGCAGCTCGGCGCTCGGCGCCCTGCACTCGCCGGACACGATCACCACCTTCACCGTGCCGCCGCCGGCCCACACCGGGTACACCTTCGCGCCGCCCACGCCGTCCATGGCGCACACGGTCTCGCGGTAATCCTGCACATTTCCGCCAAAAGCGGCACAGGTCAGGCTTTGCCGGTACCGCTTCAACAGTTCTTCGTCGTTCTCCTCGTCCATTCCTGCCACAATCACCCCGGCCAGCTCCGCGCCGGCCAGCCCCGGCACATGCACAATGGGCACCATCATCCCGTAAAACCGGTTGCCGCAGCTGCCCGCTGTTTCGCACTGCAATAAAAACTCGCCGTCCGCCAGCTTCCCTGTCACGGCAAAGTCTTCGTCCCCGGCCGAAAACCGGCTGCCCTCGGCCACGTTCATCGCCTGCCCCAGGGCGTTCACAAAAAATCCGCGCCGCACGGCGGCCACGGCGCCGCTGCGCTGCACGCCCCGCTCGGCGGCTTTTTTCGTCAGGTTTTCTCCGCTCATCGTGTCCACAAAGGCGCAGTCGTCTTTCACCGTGTTCAAATCCACATAAAACTGCGCCAGCTCCGCCGCCGCCGGTGCAATCATGTCGTACACCACGCTGCCTTCCCGCTTGTCCACGTCCCCGTCCACACACTCCAGGCACCTTTGCACAATGCCCGCAAAGCTCACATCGCGCTCATCCATCGGCCATCACCTCCACAGAATACGGCAGGTCGCCAAAAATGCTCCGCACGGTAAACCCCGCCCTCAGCATCCCGTCGGCCGCGGCTTCTGTCCAAAAATCCACCACTTCCAAAATCCTGTCGTCGGCCAGCAGCGCCTCGCTAATCATCCGCTCCGCCTCGGCCTCAGCCACCGCCAGCGTCTCTCCCAGCAAGCTTCCAAGCTCCGCGCCGTAGTCCCACCCATAGGCGGGATACTGAAACCGCTCCGTCTGCAGCGCCTTTGCCACGGCCTGCTTCACGGCTTCTTCCCCAGTCACAAACCCGCCGATGCGCTTTTCTTCCCAGTCTATTTTGTACGTCCGGCTTGTTTCCACCGCAATGCCGTCCTCCTGCAGCAGCTCCTCCGCCGTGTCGTACCCCTGCGGCAATATCTCCATTTTTACACCTTCCCCAACACCAGATACAATTCGCCGCCGCGCTTGCGCAAAAGCGCCAGCTTGTCGCCCTTTTGGAGGCCACTTTCCCGCACGTGTTCCGGCACCGCCAAAAACGCCGCTGTCAGGGTAAACCGGTCGTCCACACGTACAGCCAGCGGCTTTGGGGCGCTCACTTCGCCAAACAAAAAATCCGTCGGGCAGCCGGCCCCTTCGGCGGCGCTGCTCGCCAGTTTTATCGTCTCCAGCAATGACATCACACCACCACCTTTAAATTCATCTTCCCGCTTATCAGGTCATGCCGCGCTTCCTCCACCTGCAAAAACCGCCGCAAATTCAAATCCTGTATCCATACAAACACGCTGTACCCCGCCCGAATCCCCATCTTCAGCGGCAGTGCCGTCAGCGTCAGGCGCTGCCGCGCTTTGCTTTTGGCCGCCAGCAGGGTTTTGCCCACGTCCTGCACGCCGCCCGCCTCCTCCTGGTTTTCCAGCCTTTCCAAAAGTTGCAGCCTGCCATATTTTTTCACCGCCTTGGCGTTCTCAAACACAAACACTTCCCGGCCACCTCCAGCGCCATCCCGCACCAGCTTCACCACGCTGTATGTGTCCGTGTCAATTTCGCTCTCAAAGGCGTAGTCCGCCGCCATACTCTCGTCGCCAATCATCACATCCGCCCGCAAGCCATCCGCCGCCGTCAGGCGCAACTTGCCATAGTCGTCCCACAGGCAGTACTGCCTGCCCGTGGCCTTCTCCGTCAGTTCCACCGCACGCAATATGATGTCAAACAAACTCGCGCCATCCATGCACAGCGCCGGTATCTCATACCCCGTGTCGGCAATTTTCCCGCACTTCAGCCCAAAGTCCGCCGCAATCAGCCGTAAAATTTCATCTGCTCGCTTGTTTTCAAACACATAGGTGTCCTTGTTTTTCAAATAGCGCATCTGGTCGTACGCCGTTACGTCCACAGTGCCGTCCATGTTCCGCACCACGCTGAACACGTACCCGTAAAACCAGCCCCTGCCGTTTCCCCGCGGCAGCAGGCACACCAGCGACCCCTGCCGCCACACCAGCCCTTTCGCCGCCTCGCAGGTAAAGTTCAGCTGCGCCGGGCTGCCCAGGCGTTTTGTCACCAGCTTCGCCGCCGACACACTGTCCGTCAGGTCCAGCGCTTTTCCGGTGCCCAGGTTTTTATACACCAGCCTTGCCGCCGCCCGCACATTCTCCACGCTTTATCCTCCCCGCGCCCGGTTCCAAATATCCAAAAAAACACTTCTTCACGGAATCATCAACACCTGCCCCGGCCAAATAGAATACTTCGCCGCGCCCTTCGCGCTGTTCATCCCATCGATAATTCCCTTGTTTTCCTCGTAAATCGCTGTGTACATCTGGTCGTCTCCATATTCGCGCCTTGCCAAAAGAAGCAGCGTGTCGCCATGTTGCACGGTATACTGGTGCCGCTTGTGCGCCACGGCCACCGTGCGCGTGTTTTTAACCGTCACCTTGTTGTTCTTTGTCAGCTTCACCTCGCGCGCCGAATAATCGCGAAACTCTTTCAGAGTAATGGAATAATAAATATCCCCCGGCTCGCCGCCCTTCATCGAATAGGTAAAATCCTCCACAGACACCCGCATGTCCAGGTCCATGTCAAAGCCGGCCAAAATCAGCTGGCTCGTTTCACGCCGCCAGCGCCAGCCCTGCAACGTCTTCACATAGGCGGCCGGGCTCCACAGCTTTTCCGCCGTCACCAGTGGCGTGCGCCGCGCGGGGAACACCCCGTCCCAGCTCACGGTTCGCAGCCCCTGCTTCCGCAGCCGGTTTATCACCCCAATCCGCAGCACCTGCGCCGTCATGTTTTCCCCCGGCGAGTCCACCTTCATTTCATCCGGCAGCACCGGAATCTCCACCGTCGCCGTCCCGCGCAAAAACATCCGGTACATCAGCCATACACCCCTTCCGCCGCCGCCGCCAGCTCCGCCGCCAGCATCCGCTCGGCCTGTGCCATCAGCATCTCCACGTCCGCTTTCTCGTTCACGTTCTCCACGTTCATCGCAAGCTGCGGTGCCACCGTCACCACATTGCCTGCCGCCGCACCCGCCGCCATCTCCGCCACCGCGCCCTTGCTTCCCGCAGAAAGAACCAGCCCGCAGTCGTCCGCCGCCACAGCCGCAGATAACCCGCTGTAATCCGCCGTACCCGCGGTGTTCACTCCAAAAACGCCACTCGCCGCAGAAGCCGCCATCCCGCTGCCTGCTGCCGCGGCCGGCACAGCCGCCGTGGCACCCGCCGCCACCGCGCTCACCGTGGCGGCCGCTCCGGCCACCTGCGCCGTCACACCCACCGCCTTTGCGCCCACGGCGCTCATTACGCCCGCCGCGCTGCCCAGCATCGAGGCCAACATGCTCCCCACAGCCGCCGTCATACCCTGCACGATGCCCACAACGCTCCCCGCCATGCTTTGGAACCGCGCCACCACGGCCTGCGTCGGCCCGTCGCAGCAGGTGGCCACATATGCCGCAAAGCGTTCCACCGCGCCCTGTGCCCCCATCACCGCCACGTCCACAGCCTGCCCCGCACTTTGAAAAGCAGCCGCCATCCCCGCGCCCGCCCCAGCATATGCTTCCGCCAGCACGGGTGCTGTACCCGCCATCTCGTCCACTTGCCGCGCCACCGCCTGCGCGGCGGGCACGGCGGCAGCAAATGCCCCGCTCAGCATCTCCGCCGCCACTGCGGTGGCGTTCACCTGCGCCGCCATGTCCGGCAAGGCCGCCGTTCCGCCCGGCGCGGCCTGTCCAGCCACAGCTCCGCCGGAGGAAACACTCCCCGCCTGCACCGCGTCCATCCCGGTCACGCCGGCGGAAACGCTTCCGCCGCTTCCCGCCGCGTCAATTTCCCGCAGCACATCCAGCAACCGCCCGGCGGCGGCCGCCTGCCGCAGCAGCACGTCGGTCATCTTGTCGTTTATCGCCAGCGTCGTCGTAATGCTGTCCATCTCTCCTCCTCATTCTTCAGTTCGTGCCGGCAATCACATTCAGCCACATCATGCAAACCACCCGCGTTCAGAGGCCAGGTACGCCTCCGGTGAACGCCAGCCGCCCACACCCCACCAAAGGCTCACCGCCGCATCCGCCTGCGCGCCTTCTCCGCGCGCTCTGTCTCCGTTTCAATAGACGCCACCACAAACGCCAGCTCCCGCTTCGGCATCCGCAGCAACTCCAAAGGCCGGATGTTCAACCTGTGCAGGGCGTAGTGCGCAACGGCGGCCAGGCCGTCCGCCCCGCCGCCGTCCGCTTCTGCGCCCTTTATCAGTTTTTTGCTTCGTCCGCCATCTCCCGCAATGTCTCGTCCATGCCGTTCACCTGCTGCACCGCCTGCAGCAGCGCGGCATATTCCCCCGGCCGCAGCAGCACGTCCAGCAGTTCCTCCGCCCCCATCACGCCATAGGCAGCTTGCAGCTCGGCGCTTTTCAGGTTCGGCTGGGTCACACAGGCCACGGCCAGCGCGCTCGAGTACCGGTCCACATCCGTTACCGTTTCGTACAGCCGTGTTTTCTTGTTCAGGCTTGTCTTCTGGCACCCCTTGCGAATCGCCTTGTTCTCGGCCTCCGTAATGGCCCGCACTTTGAACAGCATCATCTTGCCGTCCGCACCCACAAACCGGGCCGACACCGCCACATCCATCTCATCCGTGCCTGCCCCGGCGTTTTTCAGCAAAAATTCTTCCAGCTTCCCCACACCGCACCTCCCTCATCTGTCGTATCACGCTTTAAAATGTTCTCAAACGTCCCCAAATGACCTAAAGCAACCCAAAACGCCTAAAACGTCTTAAAAGCCTGCAAAATCTCAAAATCTTCCGCCGTAAACGCAATTTCCTCATCCAGCGGGTCGTCGCCCTCGCCGTCCAGCTTTGCCAGCACCACGCTGTCCAGGTTCACACCTTTCAGCAGCACGGTCTGCTTGCCCGCGCGGCTGGCCGGGTCCTCGTTCTCCACCAGAACGTCAAAAAACAGGTCCACGCCCGTCGCCTTGTACTCGGCCAGCAATTTGCGGAACATGCTCGTCATATAGTACATGGTGGCGCTGCCGGTAATTTCATAGCCTGCTGTCTTGTGCGCCACGGCCACCGTGCCCAGCGGCTTCACCTGCGTCTTTATCTTTTCCGCCTTCGCCTCCAGGCGCTTGAGGTAAAACATCTCCTCGTTGTTGCCGTTCACCTTGGCAAACGCGCGCCCCATGCGGCCGTTCACGGCGTCAAACCCCTGCATATTGCTCATGCAATCATCCTTCCCCGGCTTGTTTTCAGCCGATGTAAATCGTCATGTACATCTTTTCCATGCTGTCGTTGAATACAAGGGCGCACGTCACCACAATATCCCGTTTTGAAGCACCCATCTCCACGGTGATGTCGTCCGCGTCAAAAGCCTCCACGGCGCCGAGCGTGCGGTATTCATCCGCCAACTTCACCAGGTCCGCCTTAAACAACTGGCGGCTTGTGTCGTTGTTCGTCACCTTGCCCAGGTACCGGCTTGTAAAAATCCCCGTGCAGTCACTGGCAAAGGCGCCGGCCGCGCGCCACACGCGGTTGTGCCGCATGTCGTCGTTCTTGCCCGCCGCACCGGGGGTCAGGCTGTTCAGCTCAGAGAGCACCCGCACCTCCGTGCCCTCGCGGCAAAACACGAACTCCCCCTTTTTCACCGCGTCTTCGCACTCACTTTTCGTCAGCCGCGGCACGGCGTCCACTGCCCCTTCGTACACGCTTCCCGTCAGTGATTCATTCACCTCGGCCCCGGCCACGGCGCCCGTCACCCAGGCAACGGCCCCTGCGGCGGAAAGCTCCTGCCCGTCCGCCAGCACCACGCCGTTTTTCACATTCAGCACCGCCTCGTGTCCGGCGGCATAATCCGCCACCACACACTGGATCATCCGCCCCTCTTCCTCGTTCATCCGCACGGCAAACGCCGCCAGCATGGCCTTTGTCGTCTCGTCTTCGCCTGTGTAGCCCACGGTGTTAAGGGGTTCCACCTCGGCCTTTTCCAAAAAGGCCGAAAAGCTCTGCCCATTCACTTCGCCGTTTACGCCGCCGGCCAGCGGCGCCGCCGCCTCGGCCGCAAGCGTACCAGCGCCAAAGGCAACAAACTCGTTCTCCTCCAGCTCCCCGGCGTCGCCCACGCGCTGCCGGTCCACCTCCGCGCCGTCCATATACGTCATCACGTCAAATTTCGTGTCGTCGTCCACGCACACCTGCACCGCACCCTTTAGGCTGTTGCCGCGCACGCCCGCGCACTTCGCCGTCCATACAATCCCGCCAATCGTCCCGCTCGCCTTCGCGCCGCCTTCCGCGTTCAGCCGCCACACCTTCACCGTATGTGCTCGCTTCAGCGCCTCGCGCACCGGCCACACCTCCGCCGCCGCCATGTCGTATCCCAGCTCCGCAAGCGCCTTTCCGGCAAAGTTCGCCCCCGTCAGCACCAGCATTTCACCGCCGCGGCCCCAGTCCAGCGCCAGCGGCAGGCACGCCACACCGCGCGCACCCACAGCCACCGCGCTTTCCCTCGCCACAAAATTGATGTACGCGCCAGGTAGCACTTTGTTCTGCGTCTTAAAATACCCTCCGCCCAATGCCATATCTTCACACCTTCCTTTCCAAATACGCCGCCGCCAATTCCTCTGCCTCTTCCAACGTATACGCCGCTCCGTCATTCAAAACGGCCACATACACTTCACTCCGCCGCAACAGATTTCTGCTCCTCAAAATCTCGTCTTTTTGCCAGCGCGTTACGCCATCCTTGCAAGCACCGCTTTTGCGCGTCGCGGCTTCGCGCGAGACCACACCCTGTGCCTTTTTCGCCATCCAACCCTCCATTTTCTGCGGGTAAGGGCCGCCCGCACCCGGCCAAACATCTTAAACCCCCGCCATCTCCATTCTCTCCATCACGTCTCCACACGAACCCTCGCCCTCCAAAAGCATCCCCCGCGCCCGCAGGTCAAACACAAAATGGTATTCGCGCCCCACCGGCTCGGCGTGCATGTTCCGCGCGTACAACACGGTCCCGTCCGCCAGCACCACCTGTCCAAAGGCGCGGCACATCTCCTCCGCCCACACAAGGTACGGCACCGTCCGGTGTTTATCGTCGTAATAGGCAATGTCCACCGTGCATCCGCTTTTTCTGCGCCTGTCCAGCTCCGCCCCGTGCACAATACCCGTCACCCGCACAAAAAAACTCCCCGCCGCGCCGGCGGCCACCTCGTCCACACGCACGGGCCGTTCTGGCCACAAGCGGTCCAACCGCTCTGCCACGGCCGCCAGCACCGCCGCAAAAATTCCATCCACCAGCAATCACCTCCCAAAAACAGCCGCGCCAATAAAGCACTAAAACACCCGTCCCAAATACGCCGCCAATTGCCCGCCAATGCGCGCAAACCGCGTCTCGGCAACATCGGCGCACGCCTCGCGGAACACAAACCGCCCCGGCACATATCCGCCCTTTTCGCCCACAAAAATACCGCCTTTTCCGCTCGCACTTCCGGCCAAATACGCCTCCGGCACAAAATGGCTCCGAAAACCATATTCTAAATACACTGCGTATTCTACATCATTAAAAAAACGAATAGTATACATCCCGTTGCCCGCACGCCCCGATGTAACACAGTCAGCCGCCGCAAACCCATCCCGGTACCGCCCGGTGTCCACAGCCTTTTTCTGTCCGCACACGGCCGCCGCCTTTTCCCTGGCATACCGCCCTTCGCCATTGGCCATACGCGCCGCTTCGGCAGGCAGGCCCACGGCCGCCGCCAAAATGTGTTCCCGCCACGCCCCCAGCTGCTTCGCGTCCACACTCATACGTTTTCCCGCACTTTCACCGTCACCTGCTTGTGCGTCCGGTACACGATCGGCCTCCCCACCGGCTCATAGACCAGCCGCGCCGCCGCCTCGCGCTCCAGCACCCGCGCCAATCGCAGCACCACCAGCGTGTCGCCCGGCCGCACGTCGGCCTCCGGTGGCACAAACACCATCTCGCCGCCCTCCATCCGGTTAAAGCTCTCCGTCTGCTCCGAACGGCTCGTGTAGCTCCACCCCACCTGCGAAAGCGCACACGGCACGTCTCTTGCCACTTCCGAAAGCACCGATTGCGTCACGCCGCCTTCTTTCACATCCACAGGCCGCCATATTTCCAAAAGGTCCTCATACGTGCTTTCCAGCACACCGCGCTCGGCCTCCACGTCTCCAAAATCCACCAACAAAGCCTCACCCATGTTCACCACTCCGTCCTGCGAAACGCGTTCAGCACCTGCAAATAGGACGGCCGCACCCCGCGCCCGCCGCCCTCGGCGGAGGACACCTCCCCCGCCGCGCCGGTGGCAAACGCCGTCTGCACGTCGCCGCGCTTCACGCTGGCCACCACCCGCGCCGCGCTGCTGCCACCATAATTCCCCTCGCGGAAATCATCCCGCGCCATGTCCACCACCGTGGTGCACAGCCCTTCCGGAACCTCCCGCAGGCCGCAGTAATTCTTCACCGTGTCCACGGCCCCGTCCAGCGCCAGTGCCAGCAGCGGGTCGTCCGCTTCCTTCCCCAGCAGCTGCGCCAAACGCCGCAGCATCTCACCATACCGTGCCTGATCGTCGCTCATCCTGCCCCGCCTTTCCGGGCTTGCGCACCACTGCCCCGGCCTGCTTCTCACAGTCCGGGGCAGCCGCGCGCGCCTCTAGACTCCCGCCGCCCTCACAAAGGCGGCGCTAAGCCATCTTCCAAACCTACGCCATGTGGCACAGCACCAAATCCGGCGTCAACACCTTCGTGGCATAGTCGTAAAACAGCCCCACGCCATAGTCGTTCGACAACGGGATCTTCTCAGGCTCCGTGTACGGATATGTCACCACCGGCTGGGCAATGGCGCCGTCGATCATCAAAACGGCGTTCACGTCCTGCGGCAGGTTGATGTGGCTGTACACGCGCACACCGTGGTACAGGCCAAAGTCTTCCGCCGCCGTGTCCACGGCAACGCCCGGCTTCGTGTCCATCAGGTTGCGCACCTTGCCAAAAAACTTCGTGCTGCACACCAGGTTCATCATGTTGCGCGGCACACCGTTCACATACTCGTTCTTCACATTCTCCAGCTTCTGAATCATCTCCTCCAGCAGCTCTTCCAGCTCAAGGCCGCTACCGCTCGGCGCAAACACGCCGCCTTCCGCCACAGCCTTTTCAAAAAACACCACATCCAGCTCGTTGCCCATGGTCAGCGCGTGGTTGTCCACGCGGCGGCTCATCAGGTTGCCCACGCCGAAGGTGTCCAAATCAAACTGCGCCACTTCCTCCACAATCTCGCGGTGGCAGTCGATATTCACCGTCAC
This sequence comes from Oscillospiraceae bacterium, assembly GCA_031551695.1. Classification (GTDB taxonomy): domain Bacteria; phylum Bacillota; class Clostridia; order Oscillospirales; family Ruminococcaceae; genus JAAYCI01. The sequence continues at coordinate 30,666 of JAVBNG010000031.1, read as the reverse complement.
CGGCGGCGCCTTCACGGCGTCGCCCTTGGCCGCGGCGCGCGCCGTGCCGTACTCCTTCGAAACCGAGTTCACAAACCTGCGGAATTCCACACTGCCCGCCGCCGGGTTGCCGCTGTACTGCTGGCTCTTCATTGCCGCACTCAGCGTGTTCTTCTGCACACTCTCAATCACATACCCGTACAGTTCTTGCAGCTCCGCCTTCAAAGCCCCGCTCGAAATCAAACTGATCGCATTCGTCCTCGCCATACTCCACCTTTCCTTTCAAAAACCCTCGTCAAAATGTCTGTCTTCCTCCGCTCGCGCAATGGTGGCTGGCGTGCGCGGGCGGAAGGCATCGTTGTCCGCCAATCAGCGCGGAAGGTAGATGTCCGTTGCCTCCCACTCGTGCACGCCTCGCACTGGGCCAACCCCCGCCAATCCCCTAAAACACGCTCGGCCCCGCCACGCCGGCAGCCTCCTGCCTTCCTGCCGAAACCGCAGGCTTCGCCCCGCTCACTTCCAGCGGCTTTTCGGCTTTCCCCTCCGGTTTAAAAAGATACGGCTTCGCCTGCCGCACCGGCAAAAGCGCCGCGTTCACAGCGGCTTTTCGCCCTGCCTCGCCACAGGCGGCCAAATCAAGCGCCTCCAAATCCACCAGCGGCATCACATCCGCCGCGTCAAACGCCACGTCGCTCAAAACAGCCTCCACCAGGGCGGCCTTTTTTGCCCGAGCCAGCTCCACTTCAAACTCCGCCCGCAAACCCTCCGCTGCCCTTTTCGCCTCCGCCTTCATCTGGTCGTGCTTTTCCGCCGGCACATAGCTCCCGTCGTTTGCCACCGCCAGCACCACGTCGCCGCCGTCTTTCGCCGCGCCGCGCAATGCGTCCTCCACTTCCAGCGCCAAATCTTCGCCCAAAATTTCTTTAATTTTCTCCGGTATCATTCCGCGCCCTCCCCTTCCAAACGCCGCATCTCTTCCTCCACGTCCGTCACCCAGGGGTGGTTTTCCAGCCGCGTGCGCAGGGATATCCCATCCCACTTCGCCACGTTGTCAATCACATCCCCCTCGTTCACCGGCATGTCCATGTTGAACACCACCTCAAACGTCTCGCGGGAAAAATCCCCCTTCCCCGCCGCCTGCAGGTAAATGTCGATGAACAGCTTCATCCGCCGCAGCATCTCCTGCATTTCGCCCGCCAGCGCCACACAACTGCTGTCCAGGTCCATATACCTAAAATTAATGCTCTGCCCGCTGGCGTTGCCAAGGTCTGCGTCCCCCGTGTCCACGCTGTTCGCGTAGTAAATCACGTCCGCACGGTTTTTCTTCAAAAACTGCATCACCGCGTCAATGTCCAGCTGCGCCTGCAGTTTTTCCACGCCGCCCGTGCCGCTCACCTTCACAGCCCGATGGTTCTGCAAATCCCGCAAAAACTCCGCCAAATCCTGCCCGCCATAGTCCTTCAGCACAAAAATAAACTGGGCAATGTCCCGCAGCATGTCCGCCGTCACACTGGTCTGCCAGTTGATGTCGTCCACCAGTTCCTTGATAAAGTAGTGCAGCGGCAGCTCCTCGTCGTTCCCCCGCATCCAGCACAACGGCACCTCGTCCGTCACAAACGCCTTCCCCCCAATGGCCACCCACGGCTCAGTGTAATCATCGTCCGCACAGCCAAACGCCGTGTCCAGGCTGTACGCAACACCCGAAGAAACCCCCAAATTCACCGGCGGCGCAAAGTACCTTTGCACCCCGCGCCTCGTCCACACTTCGGCGCGCGGCCGCCGCAGGCGTACATTCCCCGCATACACCACTTCGTCAAAAAACCGGATGCCCCCTGAAAGCTCACTCCGCTCCGCATCGCTCCAAATGGGCACCAGTTCCACCGGCGGCACCAGCATCACGTCAAAGGCCGCCCTGCCCGCCGCGCCTGTTTTAATATACGGCTGCGCCCACGCCACACCCTGCTTCACCGCCGTTTTCACAATGGCCTTCAGCTTCCGGCGCATCCGCGCGTCAAACACGTCCGCCAGCGCCGCGGCATACTCCGGGCAGCTCGCCTTCACCGCAAACGGCCGCGCCATCAGGTAATCCGCCTTCTGGTCCACCAGCTTTTTCACAATCGGGTGCTCGATCCTCGTGTTGCTGCGGTTGCGCACCGGGTTCACTTTGTCCTGCACGGCGCTGCGGTTGCGGTAATACCGCTCCGCCTCCAGCATCAGCCGGTACCCTTCCCCCGCCTTGAACTCGCGGATCTCCTCCCCCAAAATCTCCCCGTCGCTCATCGTGCGCGCCGCCGGGTCGCACAGCATCCGGTTAATCCGCTCCATCTCGCTAAAACCTGCCACGCCCATCCTCCTTATTTCCGCACCGTCATTTCAGCACACTCACCTGCATTCCCAGCCGCTGCCGCTGCACGGCATAGCGCAACGCCGCCATGGCGTCGTCAAACACTTCCACCGGCTCGTCCAGGTACCCGCCCGTCGCCGCGTCCTTTTTCCAGCGCCACTGTGCCATTTCTTTTTGCACCTGCACGCAAGCCGGGTGCACGTGGATTTTCCTCCCCTGCAAAAAATCGATTTGCGCCTTCACGCTTCCCGCCTCTTTTTTCGCCGCCACCGCACCATACCCTGCGTCTTTCCACATCTTTATCCTGTCCGGCTCCGCCGCGTCGCAAAACATCTCCATCCTCTTCGCAAATCCCCGCCGCTCCGCCTCTTTGATGATCTCTCCCGTGTCCATCTCCCGGCACACCATCTCCCGGCAGATATAAATCTCCCCATCCCGGAACCCCACTTCCAGCAAAACATTCGGATGGTTGAACCCAAAGTCCTGCCCCAGATACACCGCGTCAAACCGCTCCGCGTCTGTGCAAAACTCATGCACACGGAAGTTTTTCAGCACCACGCCGCCGCTTTCTCCCCAGTCCCCCAGCCCGTACACCCGGTACCCGTCCGGGTCCTCCGCCTTGCGCCGCAACATCCTCGCGTGGTACGCCGCGTCAATAAACCGGTTGTCCAAATACGTGCTGTGGTGGCAAAACACTTCCGGCTTTTCCACGTCAAAATACCGTTTTTTAATCCAGTGCGCCGCACTCACCGGGTTAAATGTCAGCGTCATCTGGTAAAACAAATTCGGGTTCAGCGCCGCCAAATCACCGCGCAAACGGTCGTCCAGCACGTCGATGTCCCCCGCCGTCAGCTCCGTCGCCTCCTCCACCCAAATCCACACCAGCTTCCCATGGCTGAACGTGATCGATTTCACCTTTTCCCGCTGGCTTTTCCCGTTCATCCCCCGGAATATGATACGGTTTTTCGTCAAAACGTTCTCCATAAACATCGGGTTCAGGTTCATCCGCCAGATGTCGTCCGTCCAAGGCCCGAAAATGCGGTACGCCGCGTTCTGCAACTCCGCAAAGGTCGAGTCCCGGTTGCTCGCGTCCACCTTGCGCACCACCAAAAGGTTCGCCCCGCGAAAGCGCTCGTCCGAAAGCTTCAGAATAAAATCCTGCGCCACATTCACGCTCTTGCCGCTGCCCGCGCTCCCCTTCATCACGCGGTACCGCGCTTTCGTCCGGTTCGCCGGCGTAAACACGGCATTAAAAAACGAAGCGGCCAAAACCTCCCGCTCCGCACCGCGTGCCGCGGCTGTCGATATCGCGGCCGTCGGCCGCTCGGGTGCAATCAACACACTCCCTCCTCCGATGGCTTGTGTGCCGGCCAATCAATGTTGCCATGCAAAAAGACGCTTCGCGTCTTCGGCGTGGCTCGAGCGTAGCCGCTCACCTCACACCGTTGGTGTCAGCTTAATAAAGGGTAGCCGCGCAGGTCATGGGTAGCGAAAGCATATCGTCAGCCGCAAGGGCACTGGCGGTGCAATGCGCGGCATTGTCCGACGGGGACCGCGGAAGGTATCCAGTTCAACGTCAAAAATGTTCCATTTTTGACCAGTTGAACGCATGTATGGCTGATGTGCGTCGCGTACCCTTGGCCTGCGTGGCGGCTGTAAACAGCTACTGGTACCGCCCTGTACCTTCACACCATCCCCACAGCTCACCCGCCATCACACCCCGCGCACTCACGCTCCATCCTCATAATTCACCACCACGCGCAGCCCCGCCACGGCCTCGCCGCCGGGCCCCCACATCCCCAAATGCCGCCCCACCAGTTCCAGCGCTTTCATCTTGTCGTACACCTTCACCTCGTGCTCACTGTTCGATGTCCCGTCACGCCCCGCCGTCGTTTTCACCTTCACGCTGCTCACAGCGGCCAGTCCTTCCCGCGCCGCGCCTTCTTTCACCGCTCCGCTGCCAAAGTCAACAATATCGTCCAAATTGGTAAAAGCCACCTTGCACAGTTCCTCCAGCACCGTGTCAGCACCCACACACGTGCGTTCGCTCCGCTCGCCCATTAGGCGGCTTATCCTCTCCCGCGCCTCCGGCTTTTTCAAAATCCGGTACCCTGTATTCTTCGCACTCCCCGCTGTATACCCCGCACGCACCGCCGCCTGCGCGGCGTTCAGGTCCATCAGGTACTCCTCGCAAAACCGCTCCTGCTTTTTGTTCAGCACCATACATGCCCCCTTTCGCCACTCCTATCGTATCACACAACTTATTGCTTTGTCTTCCCGCATTTTTACTACTATTAGTTGTAATCGAAATCAACAAAACAGCGCAGCCACATGAAATACATGCAGCCACGCCCGTTTAAACAATCCCTACAATTCCAAAAACTCCTGCAAAACCTCCGCCACGGCATCCGCCTCTTTCAAACTGCCCATCTCGCAAAAAATACGCAGCAGCGGCTCCGTTCCCGAAAACCGCGCGATGATCCATCCGCCGTTTTGAAAAATCACCTTGCATCCGTCCAAATAGCTCACACACTCCACCTGCTGCCCAAAGTCCGGCAGCAGCTTGTCCTCCATTAGCAATTGATAAATCGCCGCCTTCTTCGCGCCGCTGAAACGGTACGCCCGCTCCACCATCTCCCGCCGCCCGTAGGTGTCTTCAATCTCCGCCCACAGCTCGCTCAGGCGCTTGCCGCTCACTGCCAGCATCTCCACCATCAGCGCCGCGGCGTAAATACCGTCCTTCCCCTGGATATGCCCCAGCACGGTCAGCCCACCGCTGCTTTCGCCGCCAATGATGGCCCCCGTCTCCACCATCTTGGCAGACACATACTTGAACCCCACCGGCACCTCGTAGCACACTTCGCCAAAGCTTTCGGCAATCTTGTCCAGCAAATGGGTGGTGGCAATGTTGCGCACCGCCGCGCCGCGCCATCCTTTATACTTCAAGAGGTAATAATATAACAGCACCAAAATCTTGTTCGGGTGCAAAAATTTCGCCCTGTCGTCGATAACGCCCAGCCGGTCCGCGTCGCCGTCCGTCGCAATGCCAATGTCACAGTGGTTTTCGCGCACGTGGGTAATCAGCGGCGCCAGCGTCTGCTCGTTCGGCGCGGGCAGCCGCCCGCCAAACAGCGTGTCCCGCCGCTCGTGTATCACATCCACGTTGCACCGCGCCGTCAGCAAGATGGTCTGCAGCGCCGTCTTGCTCACGCCAAACATCGGGTCCAAAACCACGTGCAGCCCGCGCGCGCGAATGGCCTTTGTGTCAATGGCGCCCAAAATGCTGTCGATGTAGTCGTTCATCGGGTCTTCCAGCTTCACCATCCCGGCGGCCAGCGCCTCATCAAACGGCATCGCCCGCACACTACCGGGCTTTATCTTCGCAATATACCGCTCAAATTCCTCCGTCAGCGTCTCGTCCGCATCGCGCCCGCCGTCCATAAATACCTTCACGCCGTTGTAAACAGCGGGGTTGTGGCTGGCGGTAATGGCCATGCCAAAGGGCGCCTTGTCCCGGTTCACCGCAAACATAATCAGCGGCGTCGGGCTTTCCCGGTCAATCAACCGGCACACCACGCCCTCGCCCGCCACCACCTCGGCGGCCCACCGCGCGGCCTCCTCCGATAAAAACCGCCGGTCGTACCCAATAATAAACCCCTTCTTCGCGTCGCCGTCATCTTTCAGCTTGCGCACAATGGCCGCCGTCAGCAGCTGCACGTTCGCCCGCGTAAACCCGTCCCCAATAATCGCCCGCCATCCGCCGGTCCCAAACTGTATCATTACAAACCTCCGCCCGGTGCCCGGGCCGTCAATATCGCCGCGCCTTGCGCGGCTCGGGTGCAAACAAAAGGCTCACGCCTTCGGTGTGTGAAACCATCCCGGCGTTAAAATGACGCTCATCAATTTAAGGCAAACCCGCTGCTCTCGCCGGCGGAAGGTACCGCACCCAATTCACCCCATCACCACCCGCACTTTAAACACATCCCCCGCCTGTCCGGCCGGAATGCGCTCCGCGGGCCTCTCATCCACATACAAAGCCGTCACGCCCGTCTCCACATGCTGCGGGTTCACCACTTTTATCTCATATCGCGCCCCGCGCCACATACGCACCGCCGTAAACCCGTCCCACTCCGGCGGAATGCACGGCTCCACGCGCAGCGCGTCAAAGTCCGGCTGAATACCCAGCATATACCGCGTCGCCGCAAAATACGCCCATCCCCCGGTCCCGGTCATAAACGGGTGGTGCGCCTCGCCATATTTTTTGTGCGCCGGCCCCGTCACAAACTGGCAATAGCTGTATGGCTCCGCCCGCCGCACTTCAATCTTGTTGTTCTGGTGGTACGGGCATAGGCTGTCGTAATATGCCATTGCCTGCCCGCCGCGCCCCAGCGTGCACTCCGCCGCCCACGCCCACGGGTTCGGGTGGCTGAAAATGGACGAATTTTCTTTCAGCCCCGGGTACACCCGCGTCACAAACCCAATACTGTCGTCCGGCACGGTATAGGCCGGCGCGTTCAGGCAAATGCCCCAGTCCGTGGCCAGGTGCTGCCGCACGCTGTCCATGGCCACCGCCGCGCGCTCCGGCGAAGCCGCGCCCGAAATCACCGCCCACACATTGCTCTCCAGGTGAATTTTGCCCTCGGCGTCCTTGTGGGTGCCAATGGGCACACCCGCCTTGGTAAACCCACGCAGGTACCACGCCCCGTCCCACAAAATGTCCTCGCAGGTCTTCATCACGCCTTCGCGCATCTTCGTGTAGTGGGCCACATCTTCGCCCCTGTCCAGCCGCGCCGCCAGCGCAATAAACTCCCGCAGCGCCCACACGTGCAAAAAGCTCACCAACGCGCTCTCACCGCCGCCCAGGTTCAGGCAGTCGTTCCAGTCCGCCCGCAGCCCCAGGCAGATGCCATGCGCGCCCGTCATCCTGCCGGAAAACTCCAGAATGCGTTTCAGGTGCTCATACACGCTGTCCTTGCCCTCGTCCGCGTAGCTCACCTGCACATCCGCAAACCCCAAATCCCCCGTTTCGCGAATATACGCCACCACGCTCGGCACCAGCCACAGCGCGTCGTCGCTGCACGCGTCCGCCAGGCTGTGAATGATGGACCCCGGATCCGGCCGCGGCACCACCGTCGGGCTCACAAAGCTCTGCTGCCCCGCCTCCGGCTCAAACCATTCCGGCTGGAACAAATGCAGCCCGTATCCTTCGCTCGTCAGCCCTTTTAGCAGCTCCACAATGCGCCGTTTGCAGGTTTCCGGCGCCGAATGCTGCACCGTCATCGAATCCTGGGCCGTGTCGCGGTACCCCAGCCCCACGCGTCCGCCCACTTCAATAAAGCTGGCAAACCGCGAAAAATTCACATTAATCTCACTTTGGTACAGCGTCCACACGTTCAGCATGCTGTTCATAGCGGCGCTCGGCGTGTCCACCTGCTGCGCCGCGCACTTTTCGTCCCAGTAGGCACGCAGGGCCGCCAATGCCACATCCCGCGCCTCGGCGCTGCCAAAGTGGTCGCGGATGCGCTCGCCCTCCACTCGGCGCCCTTCCCCCAGGAAAAACGCCTCGTGCAGCGCCTCGCCGTCCTCCAAAACAAATGCCTTGTGCAGCGCGGCGCATTGGTTCCCGCCCAGCTCTTCACTGCCGCGCAACGTGCCGCGCTCCACGCCAATGGGGGTTGTCTCCGTGCGGTACGCCCCCAAAAATTCGTCGCGCACCGTCTCAAATCCGTCGGGCATAAAGCTCGCGGCAAAATACTGGTACCCGTTTTCCTCGTAATATAAATCCTGCTCAATCACGCCGTCCTTGCAGTTTGCCCCGGCGGAATAGAGGCTCATCTGGAAGTTCTGGTTGTCTATCATCACGTGGTGAAAGCTAAACTCCGCATACGAAAACACGCTGATGTTCCGCCGCCCACCACTTTGGTTCACTATGCGCAAATCCCAAATCTCCACGTCCGTTCCACGGGGAATAAACAGCGTCTGCTCCGCCAGAATGCCGGAATACTCGCAGGAATACACACTGTATGAAAGCCCGTGCCGGCAGGTATACTTCGCCTCCGAAAGCGGCTTCGCCACAGGCTGCCAGCTCACGCTCCAATACTCCCCCGTGTCGTCGTCCCGCAGGTAAATGTAATGCCCCGGCCGGTCCATGGGCACGCCGTTCGGCCGAAACCGCGTCACACGGTGGTACTCGGCGTTCTTGTAAAACAAATACCCGCCCGCGGTCTGGTTCACCACGGCCACCAGGTCTTCCGTCCCAAGGTAGTTGGTCCAGCTCATGGGCACATCCACGCGGTCCACCACATATTCCCGCCGCACATCGTCAAAATATCCATATTGCATCAGCCGCACCTCCCTGCCTGCATTATCCCACACACCCGCCCCCAAGTACATGATACCGCTTGGCACTTTTTACCATATATTGGGTTCGTGGCCGAACCGGCCAATAGCGCGGCCCAAAGACGCAAAGCGTCTCTGGGCCGCTTGGGTGCAGTGTGCTGGCGCGGTGAGAGCGGCGGGTGTTTCCCGGCGGAACGGCCCCCCAGGGGCGCCTCTCTTGCCGCGTTGCGGCAATTCACCTGCTCAGCCGTAAGGCGAATCGCAAACAACGTTCCTGTGTTGTACGCGAGGCGCCGCGGAAGGTAAGCCCGCTGGGAAATACCCGCCGATTCCGTCATCGCAAGGCGCCGCAACCCGCCTTCACCCAATTGCCCAACAGATCGCACCATCCTTAAGGCGCATCACATCAGCCCAACTCGATCTGGTTCCGCACCACCTTCCCCAAAACGCGGATATCCACCCGCCCCAAATGGTACATCTGCGGCTGATGGCTCGGGTTCGTGCTTTGCGGCATCAGCGTCACCGTGTTCCCCTGCTGGTAAAACCGCTTGATGGTCGCGCTTTCGCCGTCCACGCGCACCACGGCAATCTCCCCGTTCGCCACCATGTCCTGCTTTTGCACAATCACCGTGTCCCCGTCGCGGATGCGCGCGGCGTCCATGCTGTCTCCCTGCACCCGCAGCGCAAAATATTCGTGCCCACCGTCCAGGTCCGTGTAGGTGTACCCCTCAATATGCTCTTCCGCGTACAGCGGCAGCCCCGCCGAAATACGCCCCAGCACCGGGATGCGCCGCGTGTCCGCAAACCGCGCGCTGTCGCCAGCCAGGGCCACAGTGCCCGGCGCCGCCCGCACCGCGCCGGTAATGTCCCCTGCCGCAATGTGCAAAACCTCCGCCAACGCCGCCACCCGGCCGCTGCCCATATTGGCAATCTCCCCGCTCTCCCAGCGCGAAATCGTCCCACTGGACACGCCCACCGCATCGGCCACTTCCTTTTGTGTCAGCCCCAGCTCCACACGCCGCGCCCGCAAAAAATGCTCCTGCATACGCCACCTCTTTCCGTCCTGTTTCCATCCACCGCCAGTTTAACATACTGTTTGCGTAAATGCAAGTATTCTCGCATTTTTCCTGCAAAATTGCGAAAACGCATTGACTGTTTGCAAGTAAAATGGTATGATATTCCTGTGTAAACGCGTAAAATTTGCAAATCGCATCGGAATATCAGCATGTCACAATTTCAGAATAGTGCTATATTTTATATGCGAATACGCAAATAGTACGGATACGCAAACGAAAGCCCTTCGAAAAAACACGACCAAAAACGAATGAGGCAAAACACAAACAGGAGGAATCACACATGAATTGGCAGGAATGCGCCGTACAGGACCTGAAAAAATACCGTGCGCAAAAAAACAGCCTCGAAATCATCCCCGAGCGCATCACCGCGCTGCGCCTGCGCAGCCAAAGCGCCAAATCGGCCGATCCTTCGCGCCCGCGCGTCTCCGGCGGCAAACACGCCGGGGACGCCCTGCTGGACAATATCGTCGAGCGCGACCGTCTCAAGCTCGCATACAATGCCAACAAACGCCTGCTCGCTTTGGTGGACCGCGGCCTTTCCACCCTCACGGAAAACGAGCGCACCGTCCTCACCGCCTTTTACATCGAGCCCGCGGAAAGTAAAATCGACTACCTGCGCGAGGCTCTCGGCTTCGAACAAAGCCACATCTACCGCCTGAAAGACGAAGCCCTGTACCATTTCACCCTCGCCATGTACGGCGTTACCGATCTGTAACCCCCCCAATCTCATTCATGTCAAAACTGTAAACACTGCCATGTTTCGCACGCCCAAAACATTAGGCATGTTATAATGGTATTATATGAAAACACTCGCAGTTATTTAAACTGGCAACCGGCTTGCACCCATCAAGACCTCCGTAAAGAAACACAACCAAGGCCTGCATCGGGGTGTCTCAGGTGAGCATCAGCCGCAAGCTGATGGCGAGCAACGTCTCTTCGTTGTCCGCCGATCAGCGCGGAAGGTAGCTCTCCGGAGATACACCCGATGTGGGCCGCTCCGTACAACCCCCAGCCAATTCCGCAAGTCATCAAGGAGGCGTTCCCATGCCCCAACCCCCTCTCCCCCCGCTCAAAAAAACAAACAGCACTCCCAAAAAGCCACGCCACCACCGGGCCGCCCGCCTGTCCACAGGCATGCTGCTGCTCATCACCGGCTGCTGGGTCGCCCCCATCATCATCATCGTAGCCATCAGCGGCTATACCAGCGCGCGGGCTACCCGCACACATCTGGAAGAGACCGTCCGCCTGTCCGTGGAGGGCAGTGTCGACTCCATGAAAACCAGCCTGGACAGCGTTGTGGACGCCGCCATGACGGCCAGCTACATCCCCACCCTGCGCGAAGCGTACACCCGCTATCTGCTGGACGGCAACCGCCCCGCTTTTTATTCCTCCGTCAACCGCTTCCTCACAAACCAGTACGGCCGCAACCCCATGCTGCGCGCCACCCACATCATTTTCAAGGATGCATCCCTCGGCGAAAACGTCTCCTACTATATGCTGAATCCCACCTCCGCCGTCTACCGCGACGCCGAGGCTTTTTACGCGTCCGACGTCCCGCGGCAGGCCGCTTCTCTCATCAACACCCTCGGCTCCAATATCGCCTTCCTCTACGAAGACGAAAAGCTGTACATGGTGCGCGCCCTCACTGTGCTTCGCAACCGCCACGAACCCTATGCCGCCCTTGTCATGGAGATCGACCGCAACAAATTCTCCGAGTCCCTGCACCTTGCCCCCTGGGTCACAGGCGCCACCATACAGCTTTCCGGCACCGCGGTCCCCATCATAGGCGGGCAGCCCCTCCCCGAAAGCACCGGCCGCCACGCCCTCACCCTCACCGGCACGGACGACACCGGCCGCTATACCTTCCGCTACACGGTCAATGCCGATTTCTCCCCTCTCGCCGCCTCGTCCGATTCCTCCTCCCGGCTCATCGCTCTGCTCATCGGCCTGGTCATCCCGCTCATCTTCGTGGTGCTGGGCTATTTCTACCAAAAAATCACCCACCCCATCTCCGCCTTGCGCCGCTTCTCAAACGCCATCGAAACCGGCGCCATCGGCGCCCAAATCGACGCCACAGCACTCGGCAGCGCCGAGTTCAACGAGCTCGGCGCAAACCTCAACTCCATGAGCCTGCGCCTTAAGGAACAGTTCGAGCACATCTACCAGGAGGAACTCGCCCTGCGCGACGCCCACATCAAGGCGCTGGAAAGCCAGATAGACCCCCATTTCCTCGGCAACACGCTGGAGATCATCGGCTGGGAAAGCCGCCTCGCCGGCAACACCCGCGTCACCCAAATGCTGGATGCCCTCTCCACCATGATCCGCGCCACGCTGGACCGCTCCCACCGCCCCCTCATCCACCTCTCTGAGGAAATGATGTACGTCAACGCCTACCTGTACATCATCGGCGAACGCCTGGGCAAGCGCCTCACCGTGGAAATCGACATTCCAGCCTCCCTTTCCTCCTGGTACGTGCCGCGGCTCATCTTGCAGCCCCTTGTCGAAAACGCCGTCGAACACGGCATCTACCCCCACCACTCAGGCGCCATCACCCTGCGCGCCTTGCCCGACGGCGAAAACTGGCTGGTGCTGGAGGTGGAAAACGACGCCCCCCTGTCATCCGAAAACGAAACCCGCGTCGCCGGTCTGCTGGCCGACGAGCCTCTGCCCGTCGGCAGCCAAGCGCACGAAAGCCGGGCAAACATCGGCATCCGCAACGTGCACCAGCGTCTGCGCATCATGTATGGCGGCGAAGCGGGCCTTTCCGTCAAAACTACCAAAAACAACCACACTATTTCGTCAATTCGCATAGGAAAACAGGATTCTGCACAATTTCAGTCAAGATAAAGCAACGCGCGTCATGGCAACCGGCCACGCCGCCGCTTATACTTTTAAATGGGGCCGCGGCAAACAAACGCCCGCCCCTTTCGGCAAGTTCCCAAAACAGCAACACCCACTTCAAGGAGGTCTGAATGAAAAAGTTACTTGCTTTGTCCCTGGCATCCCTTATGTGCCTGTCCGTACTGGTGGGCTGCTCCGGCGGCGCCGGCTCTTCCGAAGTTTCCACCGGCAGCGAATCCACCGCTCCTTCCGAAGCCTCGTCCGAAGCCACCGGCGGTGTGGAACTGCGCGTCGTGTCGTCCTTCTCCGGCACAGACGGCAACCGTCCCACATTCGAGGCTGCTTACACCCAGTGGGAAACAGACACCGGCAACACCGTCGTCGACGAAAGCCAAACGTCCGACGAAGCCTGGAAAGCCAAGGTCATTGCCGACTTCGAGACCGGCGCCGACCCGGACGTGCTGTTCTTCTTTAACGGCAACGACTCCAACTCCTTTGTAGAGGCCGGCAAAGTCGTCTCCATCGACGACATCCGCGCCGAATACCCGGATTACGCCTCCAACATGCAGGACGCCATGATCCCCGTCTCCCCCGTGGACGGCAAAGCCTACGCCGTGCCCACCTCGGGCTACTGGGAAGGCCTGTACGTGAACAAAACCGTTCTGGCAGACGCGGGCGTAGACATGCCCACCGCCACCACCACGTGGGACGAATTCCTCACCATGTGCCAAACCATCAAGGACGCGGGCTACACCCCCATCGCCGTCAGCCTGCAACAGGTCCCGCACTATTGGTTCGAGTTCTGCATTATGAACAACGGCGGCCCTGCGAACCACCTGCAGGTGCCCCAGGCCCAAACGGACGGCGCCACCCAGGCGTGGGCGGCCGGCCTCAATGACATCAAGGACCTCTACCAGCGCGGCTTCTTCCCGGAGAACACCCTCTCCGCTTCCGACGAAGAGACCTTCCAGCTCATGTACGACAACGAAGCCGCCTTCGCCATCGACGGCTCCTGGAAGCGCGGCCAAATCCTGGAAAACGTGGGCGACGAGCGCATCGGCGAGTACACCTGCACCTACGTTCCCGCCCGGGAAGCCCGCAAACCCACCGATATCATCGGCGGCCTGTCCATGGGCTGGTACATCACCAAAAAAGCCTGGGACGATCCCGAGAAACGTGACGCTGCCATCAGCTTCATCGAAGCCCTCACCACCGACGATGTGGTGAACGCCATGGCAGTGGGCGGCGCCGTCACCGCGCTGAAAAGCCCCGCCGGCGCCCCGGCAGACGTCAACGCGCTCGACGCCGACTGCTACGCCATGATCGGCGGCGCCACGTCCGTCGTCCCCGCCGTGCAGGACTACATCAGCCCCGAGGCGAAAGACCAGATCCTGACCGTGGACACGAAGCTCGTCGCCTCCGGTGAAGAAGACGCCGAGACCGCCGTGGCCAACATGGCCGCCATCAACAACACCACCGCCGCCCCGGCCGACGAAGCCGTGGCAGAAGACCAGGCAAAAGCCGTTGGCGATGAAGCCGAGAGCGGCGGCGCCGCCGAAAGTGAAGCGGCCTCCTCCTCGGAAGCGGCCTAAGCCCCACCGGCAACAGCAAAAAAAGCCGAGCCCGGTTTGTAAAAACCCGCAGGCCGGAGCGTCATCCCGCGCTCCGGCCTGTTTTTCCTGAACACGGCCTGCCCGCAGCGGCAGCGCCCTGTGAAAGTTTGCCCGCGAGGAGGCGTCCCCATGCAAAACCAATCCATGATCTACAAGCGCAAAAGCCCCCTGCTCGTCTTCCTCATCCCGGCCTTTGCCTTCATGGCGGTGTACCTGTTCTACCCCTTCGTCATGAACATCTACAATTCCTTTCAGGACATCCCCGCCCTCGGCGCGTCGTCCAAAGGCATGCTGGACCCCTGGTACGCCAACTACCTGCGCCTTGCCACGGACAAATACATGCGCACCGCCTTCATCAACACCATGCTGATGATGCTGTGCACCATCGTGTTCCAGGTGGGCATCGCGCTGGTGCTGGCCATGCTGGTGGACAATATCCGCCGCGGCTGCCAGTTTTTCCGCACGGTATATTTCTTCCCCATCGTCATCTCGGCCACGGCCCTCGGCCTCATGTTCAACCTCATTTTCCTGTATAAAACAGGCCCGGTCAACCAGGCCCTCATCGACCTCGGCGTCATCACCGGTAAAACCCTCATCAACTGGAAAGAAAACCACTGGATGTTCACCATGTTCACGCCTGTCATGTGGCAGTACGTGGGTTATTACTTCGTCATCATCGCCACGGGCCTCAACAATATTTCGCCGGACGTCTACGAGGCCGCCGAAATCGACGGCGCGTCTTCTCTTCAGGTGGTATGGCGCATCAAGCTGCCCCTCATCTACAACACCCTGTGCACCTGCCTAACGCTTGCCATCACCGGCGCCTTGAAGGTGTTCGACCTTCCGTGGACCATGTTCCCGAACGGCCTGCCCATGGAAAAAAGTTGGCTCACCGGCACCTACATGTATAAATACTCCCTTGGCGGGGCCAGCAACATCGGCTACTCCAGCGCCATCGCCGTGTTCATCGTCCTGCTCGGCATCCTGCTCAGCCAGCTTGCCAGCGGCATTTTAAAAGAAAAAGACTATTAGGCGAGGAGGGCACAAACCATGGCACCAAACACCCTGGCCGTCAAATCGGGCAAGCGGCACCGCCGCCCCCGGGCGGGAAAAATCGTCACCTATGTCCTCCTGTCCCTTTGGGCCGCCACCACCGTCTACCCCTTCATCTGGGTCATCATGAACAGCTTCAAGCCCCGGCGCGACATCATCCGCCACTCCTTCGCCCTGCCCGTTGGCGAGCTATTCACCCTCGATAATTACACCGAGACCTTCGAGCGCTTCAACATCTGGTCCGCCTACAAAAACAGCATCATCATCTCCGGCGCCGTCACGGTGCTGGTCGTCATCCTCGGCGGCCTGTGCGCTTACGGCCTCGCCCGGTACGAGTTCCGCGGCAAGCGCGTTTTGCACACGCTGCTGGTGGCCTCCATGATGTTCCCCGTCTTCGCCACCATCATCCCGGTGTTCGCCATGCAAATGAAATGGGGCATCGTAAACACCACCGTGCCGCTGTCGTGGATCTCCATGATCCTGCCGCAAACGGCCGGCAACTTGAGCTTTGCCACCGTGGTGCTCATTGGCTATATCAAAAGCCTCCCAGTAGACTTGGAAGAAGCCGCCTACATCGAGGGCTACGGCGTGTTCCGCATCTTTTTCCGCATCATCATGCCCCTGTCGAAGCCCGGCTTCGCCACCGTGGGCATCTTCAGCTTCCTGTGGAGCTACAACGACCTGTTCACCCAAATGTTCTACCTGCGCAGCGCCAAATTCTTCACCATCACGCGCCTTTTAAACGAGATTTCCTCCCAAACCGGCGGCACCAACTACGGCTGGATGGCCGCTTCCGTGGTGCTGGTGGTGGTGCCGGTGCTCATCGTGTACCTCTTCCTGCAAAAAAACATCGTCAAAGGCCTCACCGCCGGCGCGGTGAAAGGGTAACAGAAAACAGGCAAACACATTTGTTCCCCGTCTCACAATCTGGCAATGCAAAGACCCTGTGCAGCCGGTGCATGTCCGGTGAGCGTCAGCCGCAAGCTCGGTGACGAACAATGCGAAGCATTGTCCGGCACAGAGCGCGGAAGGTAGCTCTCCGGATACGCACCGGCTGTGCGGGGCCGTTTGTATTGCACGCCCCCACCGGCGCATGCAAGCTGGCAAAAAAACCTTAAGCCCGCGGTGGGAGGGCGGGTGCGCAACGGCCATCTACCTTCCGCGCTCGTCCGAGGACAATGATAAACCTATTGTCCTCCGCCGAGCTTGCGGCTGATGATATCCTTATACGCACACCGCCCTCCCACCGGGTTTCCCGCACCCGCCAAAAACTCACCAACTCACACTGTCCCCCCGCCATTGCGGGCTTTTTTTATTTGTAGTATACTGAATTATGTATAGTTTATGCCCGTTCAGCAATCCCTCACCAACAAAACAACAACAAAAAACAACCCCAACACGCGCATCCCCCTCAAGGAGAAGCCATGAAACTCTCGGCCTGCTGGATCACCAAAAACGAAGAGAGCCGCATCGCCCGCAGCATCCAAAGCGTGGCGGCGGCGGTGGACGAACTCATCGTCGCAGACACCGGCTCCACCGACAACACCGTAAAAATCGCCGAGGCAAACGGCGCTTCGGTGTTCCATTTCGACTGGGTGAACGACTTCTCCGCCGCGCGCAACTTCAGCTTTTCCCACGCCACCGGCGACATCATCCTCATGATGGACGCCGACGAATGGTACGAGCCCGCCCTCACACAGTCCTCGCGCCCCCTCATCGAGGGATTTTTCAAAAGCGGCAAAACCAACGTGGTCATGGTGCGCCGCCACAATATCGACCCCGCCACCGAGCTCACCATCGATTCCGACCACATGCAGCGCATCTTCCTGAACAAAAACGGCTTCCACTTTGAAAACGCCATCCACGAGGTGCCCGCCTTTACACCGCCCGCAGGGCCCGAGGGCGTGTCCACAGATGCTCTGTGCCTGCTGCACGACGGCTACGCCGCCGACATGATCAAGGCAAAGCTGCGGCGCAACCTGCGCCTTCTGGAACTGGAGGCGGCAAACAGCAAGGACCAAAACCACAAGGCCACGCAAATGGCCTATATCCTGCGCGAAGCCGCGGGCACCGGCCAGGCCGAAAAAGCCGTGCGCGCGCTCACCTGGCTGCTGCAAAACCCAAAGCCCACCTACCACGCCTTTGCCAGCCACTCTCACCTCATGGCGGTGTCCCTCAATTTCGGCGTGCGCATGGCCGCCACAAACGGGCATTTTGTGCCGCAAAGCCTCTTGGAAAACACCTGGATCAAAGACCTGCCCGCCCGCTTTTCCCGCAGCCCCATCACCCACGTCGCCCGCGTGTTTTTCGAGTCCGTCGTCAAACAAAACGACCGCTACCTTCTCGCCCACCTGGACGAAGACGTGGCCGAGGCTAACCGCCACGTGGGCGCCAGCGTGTTCGACGACGTGTCCCTTTACACCAAAACCGCCGTCCACCTGTATGAAAACGCCGCCCTCGCCAGCATGTACCGTGGCCAAAAGGCCCCCGCGTTCGACTATGTTGCCAAGGCCCTCACCGCCCGCGCAGACAACGCCGGCGATGGCCTGGCTCCGTCCACCCTGGCCCTGTTTTTGCAGTGCGTGCGCGGCCTGCCCGCGGCAGACATCATCCTGTTTTTGAACAACCACCTGAACATCACCAAAACCGGCAATTTAAACCTGCTGCTCGCCTCCATGTGCTGCGACGGGTTCGCCGATGTGTATAAATATTACGTCAAACAGGCGCTGGACGCCGGAAAGGCCAAAAAGGCCGATTTCTGGTACCTGCTCACGCTGATGGGCCGCAGCCGCGACGCCGCCGAAGCGGCGGCTGAAGCCGCCGCCGAGACCCCGGTGGAAGTCGTGTCCCAGGCGGTGTTCCTCGCGGCCATCTGCGGCGACGACGCCTCCCTGCTGCAAGACTTCGTCCACCTGATGCAAGAAGACCACCGCGCCGCAGCAGAGGCATTTTACGCCTCCGGCTCCCTTGGCGCCGAACATGGGGACGTTTTCTTCCGCAACTTCCGCCTCATCGCCTTTGCCAAAGGCCGCATTTTTGCCCGCCGGTTCTATGCCCTGTTCGACGGTCTCGGCCACGCAAGGCTGATGGCCGCCCTGGAATATTACCGTGGCAGCGCGCTGTACGCCGAGTTCTTTGCCGACTACGGCGCCCCGGCGGACGTGCAAGGCCCCGCCTTGCTGCACGCCCTCACAGAAATGCACCTGCTTGCGGGCAATTACGCCCTCGCCCTGTCCAAATCCGTCCGCTACGCCGAAGCCGTCCAGCCGGACGCCCACGCCCTGTATGTGGCCGGTGTGGCGGCCGACGCCGGCGATGAACCCACCGCCCGGGCGGCGCGGGATTTCACAGCCCGCTACGCAGGCCTCGTTGAACGCAAAACCACCTGCGAGGCTTTCGTCAACAGCGGCGCGGCCGTCGCGCCGGATGCAAAAGGCACCCAAAAAGCCCTCGCCGGGTGTACCAGCGCCACCCTCAAGGAAAAAGCGGGCCCCGCTGGCCTTTCCATGCCGGAAAATTACTGCCTGCCCGTTTTGCTCTACGCGGAAAAGGCACAGGCCGCCGGTGCCCTCGCGGCGGCCGCCGACGCTTATGCTTACGTACTGCCCTTTTCCCGCTTCACGGCCCCGGCCGCCGCGGGCCTTGCCGCCGTCATGCGCAAGGCGGGCAACTCCGCCCTTGCCGATGAACTGGCCGGCCGCGCCGCCGCCTGCGGCGAAATGGCCTGCACCGAATTTTCCTCTCTTTTAAAAACCGCCGCCAAAGCGGGCGAAACGGCCACGGCAAGCGCCCTCAAAACGGCCTTTGCCTCCCTGCCCGCCGCCCAGCAAGCCGCTATCACCTCCTTTTTGGACGGCAGCGATACAACCCCGGACGCGTACTTTCTGGCTAACACCACCTTTTTCCTGCAAAACGCGGACGCCCTCGCCGCCTTCGCCGCCAGCCTTGCAGACGCCGAATCCCTGCAGGTGCTGCGCGCCGCCGCCGCAAATCTTCTTTCGCTCGACACCGCGTCCCTTGCCGCCGTCAGCCGCGGTGGGCGCTACATCGCCTGCTACCCCACCACCGCCCCCATGCCAAAAAACGCCACCTATGTGGAAACCGGCGCCGACAACGCCATTCCCGCATGGTTTTTCACCGATATGTGCGGAATCGAAAACTTCTGCCGAATCTATAGCTATATGCCGTCTCAAAGCGACGTGGAAAAACGGGAAGACGACTTGCTCTTTTCGAAAAACGTCACTGTGGCCGCCGCCACCGCCGCCGCCAAAGCGGGCGAAGCCGCCCCCGGCCCGAGCGGTGAAGCACTTCCCGCCATCACTTTGGATGAAGCCGTGGACGGCCAAATCGATTTCCTGCGCGTCAACGCCCCCGCCGGCACACGGGCGGCCCTGGAAGGCGCCGCCGCCCACATCCGGCAGCACCGCCCCACTCTTGCCCTGCTGCCCGAACAGCACTTTTCAGACGTGCTCGATATTCCCGCTTGGCTTAATGAAACAGCCCCCGGCTACCGCTATCACCTGCGCTACCACGGCGGCCCGCTGCTGCCCTCGGGCCTCGTGCTGCTGTGCGTGCCGCCTGCGGAAAGCGGATGAACGCCACAGCATGCATACTATACGTATAAACTATACTAAATATTCCAACAAGGAGAACCTATGAAATGTTCCGCCTGCGGCAATGAATACACGCCGCTCACTTGCCCCACCTGCCAAAACCCGCTGGAGGAAGACGGCCGCTGCCCCGCATGCGCCGTGGGCACACACGTCACCTGCGAGCACTGCGGCCAAACCCTGGAAATTGCCCCCGCCCCGGCGGAAGATGCCCCGGCAAACACACCGGCTGAACAGCCCGAATCCCCTGCCGAACCCCCGGCGGCCCCCGCCACACCGGCGGGCCCGGCCCAGGCGCCGCAACAACCGCAACAGCCACAGCAGCCCTATGGTCAGCCCCAATATCCACAGCCCCCTTACGGCGGCCAGGCCCCTCAGCAGTACCCGGGGCAATTCCCCCAGCCCCAACAGCCTTATCACGGCAATCAGCCATACAGCCAGCCACAATACCGGCAGCCGCCCTATGGCCAGCCCCAATATCCCATGCAGCCGGGCGTTTACGGCAATTCACCCTACACGCCCTACGTCATGGGCAAGGTGCCCCTCGGCGGGTGGTTTTTGTTCTATTTCGTGCTCACCATCATTGGCCTGTGCGGCAACGGCTTCTCCATACTCTCCTCCGCCGCTGCCATCATCGACGAAATCGGCTACTTCAACTATCTAGGCTCCTTCGGCACCTTCGACCTGTTTTTCAGCTTTCTCGTCGTCACCGCCTTGTTCGTCCTGCAACTGCTCATCGTCATCAACATCTCAAAGCGGAACCTCAATTTCCGCAAATGGTTCTATATCCTGGCTGTCATCTCCCTTGTAAACATCGCGTACACGCTCATCGCCCTTCTCATCGACGATTCCCCCATTTACAGCCTCAGCAGCATATACGCGTCCCTTGGCCTCAACATCAATGTGATCCCCATTTTCTGGGCTACCTATATCCTCACCTCTCTCGTCTCCGCGGGCCTCACCATCGCCTGGTGGGTCTACTTCAACCGTTCGCGCCGGGTCGCCTACACCTGCGACCCCGCCAACAATCCCCCGCGCCGCTAACCAGCGTGGTTCCACACGCCCGCGGCCCCAAATTTTGTTTGCCCCCGGCACAGCCGGAGGTGATTCTTTGGCAGGGAGCCTGCCAGGGAAGGAGGCGATGCTATGGACATTGCCGGATTAAGTGTGGCGCTCAGCCAGTCGCAAACGATGAACAAGGCCGCCCTCGCTGTCATGGGTAAAACCATGGACGTGACCGAGGAGCTGGCCGCAGGCCTCATCGCCATGTTGAACCAAAGCCCCGCCCCGTCTTTCGGGCACACTTTGGACATCCGCGCCTAGCAACCAGCGCCAGGCAAAGCCGCAGGCACCCGCCTGCGGCTTTGCCGCGTGCCGCGGTTGTCAATCTCGCGGCCAAAAAGCGCAATGGGCAAAATCATGAAAATTCCGCTAATCACCATTCGCACATTGCATCACGGCAAATTTTTTGGTAATATAAAAAGGCACTGGCGGCATTTACCACACAGCCCCCGGCCAAACTTACACAAACGGCTCCGCTTCACCGGGCCACCTGGAGGAATACATTGCAGCGCGCGTTTTCACGGCAACTGGCACGCTTTTTTTCGGCGGCCCTGGTTTTCATCACCCTTGCCGCGCTCGTTCCCGGCTTCACCGCCCGGGCCGAGTCTGTTTCCGTGCGCATGAAAACCGGCTTTGATCTTGAAACCGTCCTCGCCAAAGAAACCTATGGCGGCACCCGCCCCGAATACGCCGACATCGACACCCTGCGCATTTCCGGCGAGGGCGAACTGACTACCCGTGACAGCCAGTTCATCAAAAACAACTTGCCAAACCTCACCCAGCTGGACTTTACCGGCTTCACCGGCAGCTTTGCCGAGGCCGCTTTTAAAGATTGCTCTACCCTGCGCAAGGTGGTTCTGCCGGACGACGCCCGCCTCACCCGCGAGCTTTTTTTCGCCTGCACCTCCCTGGAAGAAGTGGTGTTCCCCCGTCGCTACACCCTCTCGAACGACTGCTTCTCCTACTGCGCGCTGGATTTTTCCGAAGGCTACCCCGGCCTCATCAGCGACGCAAACGTGCTCACCTATGCCTCAAACCAGCGCCCGCTGGTTTACCTGACGTTCCAAAACGGCTCCTCCGGCACCTTGAAGGCCGGGGCCACCTACCGCGACACCTACTCCCTGCGCACCAAAAGCGGCAAGGGCTATATGGCGCTGGCCACCTCCCCGCCCAAATGGCTCATCACCCGCCCGCGCGATTTGGAAGTCGTCAGTGTGGTCCTGCGGGACGGCGCGCCCGTGTCCGAGGTGGACACCTCCACCCCCGGCCGCTATGAGATCACCTACAGCCTGGCCGGCAACATCCCTTCAGACGTTCCCAGCATCACCTACCATCTCACCGTCGGCGCCGGCACCGTCAGCCTCAACTCCCTCATCGCCGCGGCCGAGGGCAAAGTTTCCGGCGCCTATACCACCGAAAGTTACGCAGCCCTGCGGGGCGCCCTTGGCAAGGCGCGCACCGCCGCGAAACTGGACAGCCGCAACACCGCCTACACCTCGGCCGCCACCGCGCTGAACAACGCGCTGCAGGGCCTTCGCCTGAACGTGGGCGGCGTGCCCCAAAAACCCGCCGTCGGCACCGCCTTCACCCTCACCCTCGGCGTGCCCGGCGCAAACAACGCCGAAAACTGGAAATGGGACGAAACCTACCTTTCGGCCGATTTCTCCTCCGGCGCCACCTTCACGCCCTTGCAACAGGGCGCCACCACCGTCACCTATACCACCGCAGACGGCGACACCGGCGAGGTGGCCCTCAACATCGCCGCCTCCGCCGCCACGCGCGTGCCTGCCGTGCAAAACACGGTCAGCAGCGCGGCAGCAGCCGGTGGCGCGCGCTACTTCCTGTATGTCGTGCTGGCTTTGGCCATGCTGGCTTTGCTGGCGCTCATCATGCGCACCCTGTACGCCACGCGCCACGCCGCCGCCTTCCAGGGCCCGCGCCCCGGCGCGACCGCCGCGCTGCCGGCCGCCAAAAAAAACCGCGCCCCCTTTGTTTACGACGCCGCGGCGGAAGAAGCCTATCTGCGCACCCTGGAATGGGATGACGGCACGCCGGACGATGAGGATGACCGCCCGGAAGAGATGTTCATGGATATTGATGATTAGTTCGCGGCTCCGGTTTGGTTACGCGACACACATCTACCTTCCGCGCCCGTCCACGTACAACGCTCCGCATTGTTCGCCGCCGGGTTTGCGGCTGATGATATGTTTACGCGCAACCAAACCAAATCCGCCCTAACCCACCCATAAACCGCGGAGGTGCACATGTATAAGGACGAATATACCCGCTGGGCGCGCCGCAAGCTGGAAGACGCGGACCTTGCCGCCGAGCTTTCCGCCATCTCCGGCAACGACGCTGAAATCGAAGACCGCTTCGGCGCGTCGCTCGCTTTCGGCACAGCGGGCCTGCGCGGCGTCATCGGCGCGGGCACCAACCGCATGAACATCTACACCGTGCGCCAGGCCGCGCAAGGCATGGCCGCTTACCTGCTGGAACATTTTGACGACCCCACCGTCGCCGTCTCCTATGACAGCCGCATCAAGTCGGACCTGTTTGCCCGCGAGGCCGCCTGTGTCTTCGCCGCAAACAATGTGGGCGTTTATCTCTATCCCCGGCTTGAACCGGTGCCCGCCCTCAGCTTCGCCACGCGGCACCTGCAGGCCTCGGCCGGCGTCATGGTCACCGCCAGCCACAACCCCGCCACATACAACGGCTTCAAGGCCTACGGCCCGGACGGCTGCCAGCTCTCCACAGATGCCTCCGCCGCCGTGCTTGCCAAAATTGCCGCCACCGACATCTTTGAAGGCGTAAAAACCGCCCCCTTCGATGACTTCCTCGCCGACGGCCGCATCAGTTACATTAAAGACGACGTGCTGGAGGCGTTCTACGCAAACGTCAAGGCACAGTCCGTGCGTCCCGGCATCGCAAAATCCGCAGGTCTCGCCGTGGTTTACTCCCCTCTGAACGGCGCCGGCAACGTGCCCGTGCGGCGCGTGCTGGCCGACATGGGCTTCCAAAACGTCACCGTGGTGCCCCAGCAGGAAAACCCCGACGGCAACTTCCCCACCTGTCCTTTCCCAAACCCGGAAGTGCGCGAATCGCTCGCTTTGGGCCTTGCCATGGCCGAAGGCGCAAAGGCGGACCTGATGCTTGCCACCGACCCGGACGCCGACCGCGTGGGCATTGCCGTGCCGGACAAAGCGGGCGAATACCACCTGCTCTCCGGCAACGAGGTGGGCGTGCTGCTTTTGGACTATATCTGCGCCGGCCGCAAAGAAACCGGAGACATGCCCGCCCGCCCCGTCATGGTAAAAAGCGTCGTGTCCACCCCCATGGCAGACGCGGTGGCCGCAAAATACGGCGTCACTGTCATCAACATCCTCACCGGCTTCAAGTATATCGGCGAGCAGATTCGCCTGTTGGAAGAAAAAAGCGAAAAAAACCGCTTTATTTTCGGCTTTGAAGAAAGCTACGGCTACCTCGCCGGCACCTACGTGCGCGACAAGGACGCCGTCGTCGCCTCCATGCTCATCTGCGAAATGGCCGCCTGGCACAAAACAAACGGCACTTTGTTGTACGACGCATTGCAGGCCCTTTACGCCGAACACGGCCGTTACCTCAGCACGGTGGAAAACTACGAGTTCGACGGCCTTGCCGGCATGGAAAAAATGGCCGCGCTGATGGATTCCTTCCGCCAAAAACCCTTCGCCTCCATCGGGGGCCACAAGGCCGAAACCTTGGCGGACTACGAGACCGGCCTCGTCACCACCGGCGCCACCGCCCCCACCGGCCTGCCCAAAAGCAATATGCTGCTGTACCACCTTTCCGGCGGCCACACGCTCATCCTGCGCCCCTCCGGCACCGAGCCGAAAATTAAGGCGTATTACACCACCAAGGGCGCCACCCTGGCCGGCGCCGAAGCCATCCAAAAGCAAATGAGCGCCGACGTGAAGCCCCTGTTCACTTAAAATATTCCTTGCGTTCCCCACATCTTTGTGGTAATATATTCTGGCACGAGCATAAACCCGTCCTTCAAAACGCGGGCATGCGCCCATGCGGAACGGACGGTTCCTTATCAGCCTGCGCTGTTTTTGCCTTTCGGCAGGGGCGGGCAGAGTGTAAAAGAGGTGAAACACATGAAAGACGGCATCCATCCGAAGTATGACAAATGCACTGTTACCTGCGCTTGTGGCAACACGTTTGAAACCCGCTCCACAAGCCCTGAAATACGCGTGGAAGTCTGCAACAGCTGCCATCCGTTCTACACCGGCAAGCAAAAGCTGGTAGACACCGGCGGCCGCGTAGACCGTTTCAAAAAGCGCTTCAACCTTTCCGAAACAGGCGGCGCGAAGTAAACACTGTAAAAAAGCGCACGCCGAGGCGTGCGCTTTTTCATTTGATACCGTATGTTCTATAAGCAGTGAGGCTGTTGGCGCTGTGCACCCAACCCAAAAGCCCACCGCCTCCGCCCAGCCAACCCCCAAAAAGGAACCCACAAATGAACGACCCCGCCTACAAAACCGTGTCCACCGCCGCCACCGCCTCCATCACGGAAAAAAAGAGCGAGTTCATCGCCCACGCCGCCCCGGCCACCACAGAGGCCGAGGCCCTTGCCGTGCTGGAAAACGTGCGCGCCGCCCACCGCACGGCCAGCCATAACGTCTACGCCTACCGCCTGCGGGCCAATTCCCGCGAGCGCTATTCCGACGACGGCGAGCCCGCCAAAACCGCGGGCCTTCCGGTGCTGTCGGTACTGCGCCACGCCGAACTTACCGACTCCATCCTCGTGGTCACCCGCTATTTCGGCGGCACCCTGCTCGGCACCGGTGGCCTTGTGCGCGCCTATACCGACGCCGCCAAATCCGCCATCGCCGCGGCTGGCATTGCCGAAATCACCCTGTGCGCCACCCTCACCGTCGCCATGCCCTACAGCTTCTACGATACTTTTGCCCGTGTTGCGGCGGGCTTCACCGCGGCAGTGGCCGAGCCCGTATTCGCCGGCGACATCACAGCCGCCGTCACCCTTGCCGAGGCCGATGCCCCGCGCCTTGCCGCCGCCCTCACCGAGGCCTCCGCCGGCAAAGCCCGCGTTGAAACAGGCGACCCGTTTTATGCCCCGCTCGCCGCCGGCGCCGGGCCTTCCGGCAAATAGACCCGGAAAATATTTCCGCAAAAGTAAGGGGAAACGCCACATGCAAAAAATCAAATTCATCTCCGTCGGTTCCCTTTCCGGCTTTTACGCTGCCGCCATGGCCGACTACCAAAAACGCCTCGCACAGTTTTGCCAGTTTGAAACCATCGACATCCCCGCCGCCCCGCTGGACGAAAAAAAGGCGACGCCCGCGTTGGTGGCCGCCGCGCTGGAAAAGGAAGGCGAAAAAATAATGGCCGCCGTTCCCGCGTCCTCGGCGCTGGTGGCCCTTTGCGTGGAGGGCAAACCCCTCACAAGCGAGGCCTTCAGCGCTTATATTGCAAATGCCGCCCTCTCCGGCAAAAGCGGCGTGGCCTTTGCCGTCGGCTCTTCCCACGGCCTGTCGAACGCCGTAAAAAACAAAGCGGACTTCAAGCTCTCCCTCTCCGCCATGACCCTCCCCCACGCCCTGGCCCGGGTGGTTCTGGCCGAGCAGGTCTACCGCGCCTTCTCCATCCAAAACAACACACCCTACCATAAATAGTGCACCTTCTGCAAGAGAACGCAAGATGTTACTGAAACGCACAGGCGCCAGAAGGGTAGGCCTGGGCCATTTTCGAGTGCGTGGGCCCCATGCCCGGTGCCATCCAAACGCTGCAGCGGCGCATCATCAGCGAATGGCTGCCCACCTCCGGCTATGCCTATGCAAACGCGCCCGACATCGAAGTTTATTCCGACGGCAACCAGCAAGCCGCCGACTATAAATGTGAGGTCTGGCTGCCTGTGGTCAAAAAATAATGCGAATGATTGTATATTTAATTGTTCCTCTGCCAGTTCCTGCCAAAACTTCGCCTACAGGCGGAGTTTTCCCCTTTTTTTACACCAATTTGTCATTGTTTGCCCTACACCCCTATGTTATAATTATATTATAAATCACCTTTCCCCGGGCGCGGCTGCAAACCCGCTCCCACAGCAATATCGGGGTGAAAGTATGGTAGACCGCCGCACAATCACGTATACGCTTTTATATGTGGGGCTGCTTGTCAGCGCCTTCATTGCCTTTGGCGCCCTGCCGGAGGCGCAGCAGGCAAATCTATCCCATGTAAACGGCATTGCCGACTTGCGCAACCTGAACTTCACCCAGTACGTTTACACCAGCGACTGGGACTGGGAGGGCTGGGCAAATGAGCTGTACACTCCGCAGGAGATTCGTGGCGGCGTGGCCGGTCCACCGCAGAGGCTTACCACGGCGGACCACCGCACCGCCCAGTACGCCACCTACCGTCTGCGCCTGGCGCTTCCGGCCGGCGGGTATTACGCGCTGGACATGCACACCAGCGACTATTCCATGCGTTTGTTCATCAACGGCGAAGAGGCCGCCCTGGTGGGGCTGCCCGGCAAAACCCGCGAGGAAAGCATTCCCCGCACACTGGACACCGTGTACTACTTTACGCTGGAAGACACCGACGTGCTGGAACTGGTGGTAAACACTTCCAATTTCGTGCACCGGGAAGGCGCCACACCGCCCAGCTTCGCCGTCGGCACGGCCACGGCTATCGGCCAGCGGGAACACAACGGCATGCTGCGCCTCGGCGTCATCATCGGCTGCCTGGTAATGGCCTGCCTGCACAGCCTTGCCATGTACGTGTTCAACCCCCAGCGCGTCGCTTCGCTGCTGCTGGCCCTTTCCTGCGCGCTGCTTATATGCATGACAACCCGCCCGCTGCCCTTTTTCTTTCCAGACACCTACAACTGGTTCGCCGCCATCCGCATGGAATATGTCGTGCATTTTGCCATCTTCGCCATATTGCCGCTGTTTATGCAGCGCATGTTTCCCCGTCTGTTTTACAAATGGGTGTTGCGCGTCTTTTTGGGCATATGTGCTTTTTGTACCTTTGCCACCCTCGTGTCCGACCCCATCTTTTTCACCTGGCTCATGCCGGTTTTCAATGTTTCCGCAGTTGCTTTCATGGCATACGCTTTCGTGCGCCTGCTTATGGCCGTGCCCAGCGGCAACTGGCAAAACTGGCTTGCCTTTTTGGGCTTCTGCCCGCTTTTGCTGTTCACCGTCAACGATATTCTGCGCATAAACGGCATTCCCTGGCTCGGCACATACTCCGGCCTCACCTTCACCGCGCCCGTCGGCATGGTCATTTTTGTCGTGTGCTACGCCATGGCGCTTTCTGAAGAATATGCCGAGCAGGAAGTGGGCCGCCTCAAGGCCATGGAGCAAATGGCAGACGCCAAGGCCCGCTTTGCCGCACTGCAAACCCAGATGAACGCCACCCAAAACCACCCCTCCATAGACGATTTGAAGCTTTCCCCCCGGGAAAAAGAGGTTTCGCTGCTGCTCATCGACGGCAAAAGCCGCGAGGAAACCGCCGACCTGCTTAAAATTTCTCTCGGCACCGTAAACACCCTTTGTTCCCGCATTTACAAAAAAACCGGCGTAGACGGCCTGCACGGCCTTGCCGCTTTGCTGGGTGTTGAAAAATAAATTTAAGTCCTACTTAGCGTTTGTTCGTTATTTTATGCGTTTTGTCATTGCCCCAACGACATGACAAACGCGTTTTTTTATGGTATTTATAGATTAACTAAACGCCGACTGGGTAAACAAGCACTCATTTCAGGCAATTCACGCACATCAATTTATTCTTTTCTTCCCTGCCATATTGCAAAGGACGCCAAAAAACGTCCTCGTATGGCGGACAGTTTTTTGCGCTCTTTTTTTCACCATATTGTTACCGCGCTGTTACTACATTATTAAATCCGAATATCCACCCACCAGTTACCCCCGCCCATTCACAACAACAGGAGGATACCGACATGAAACTTTACTTTAGCAGAACATTGTCACTGGTTGCGGTGTTGGTGATGCTCATTTCATCTTACCCCTTCAGTGCCCGCTCTGAAAGCGAGCCCCCGGCGGAGCCTGTGGCGGACATTGTGGCCGAACCTGCGGCCAAAGACCCGCTGCCGGAACCGCAGGCGGCAGACCCCGCCCCGGAACCGGTGCCTGCTCCCGCGCCTGTGCCGGAGCCCACACCTGCCCCCACACCTGCGCCGGAGCCAACCCCCGCACCCACACCGGAGCCGGCCCTTGCCCCTGCGCCGGAGCCGGAGCCAACCCCCGCACCCACACCGGAACCGGCACTTGCCGCCGCGGTGGCAAATCCGCCCGCACCGGCGGCCCCAGCGCCCACGGCGGACACTGAGCTCACCGGCGAAGACACTCTTTCCGCGGGCGAAGACACTCTTTCCACAGACGAAGGCGAACCCGCGGCGGACGGCAAGGAAGACGGCGGCGAAACCGCTAGCTTCACCGTGCGCTTTTACGCGGGCGAAGAATTGCTCCTCGAGCAATCCGTGCAGCAGGGTTCTGCCGCCACCGCGCCGGACGTTACCACACCGGAAGGCAAAACCTTCTCCGGCTGGGACGCCGAATTCACCGACGTCCAGTCCGACCTCACTGTTACCGCCGTGTTTGTAGACAGCGTGTACACCGTCACATTCACCGGGCTGGAAACAGAAGACAAAAAAGTGGAAGTCACCCACGGCGCCACCCTTTTGGCCGCGGACATCCCGCAGCTGGCAGACATCACCGGCTGGCAGGATGACCTTCTGGTGGAATTCACCCTCGAAGAGCTGGCCGTGCTCGCCATCGTGCGCGACATGACCCTTTCCCCCATCTCCATCGCCGGTCCTCCGGAAGAAGAGCCGAAAGAGCCGGTAGAGGAAGGGCTGGCTGCCGCCGATAGCGAAGAAGAAGAACTGGCTACGGCGGATGAAGACCTGCACGGCTGCAGCGGCACCCACGCCTACGGCGAGGACTGCGACGCCACCAACGGCACCGACTGCCTGGTGCAGCCGCCGACATACAAGATTGTGTATGACCTCGGTGCGGACAGCGTGCCTCAAACGGGCAGCATCGTGCCCACAGACAGCGCCGAGTACCTTGCGGGCAAGGCGGCAAGCCTCCGCTACTGCGACTATATTGGTGCGAACGGCAAACTGTTCAGCGGCTGGACGATGGGCGGCGGCAGCTACGCCGCCGGCAGCAGCTACACTGTAAAGGCCAGCGACGCCACAAACGGCATCATCACTTTTACGGCGGTGTATGAGGGCTCCAAGGGCAAATTCCCCGGCGTGTTTGTTCTGATGGAAAACGGCGTTGAAGTTGCCCGCCTGAACTTCTGGTACACCAACAACGAACGCTTTTTCCTGCCTGCCGCCGACGTGTTTATTGAATACGGCGTGATTGTAAAACACTGGGTGGGCGACAACGGCCAGTTCAAGTTCGACTCCACGAACCCGACGGGCCTGCCCGGCGGCAAGGCCTATATGAGCGGCAACACTGGCACCATCGTTTGCCAGGTGGACGGCATCAACTTTGTACGCGTTTGGAGCGTACAGTTCGCCTGCGGGCCCAACGGCATGTTCACCGCGAATCCTACGGGCCCGTACAACGCAAGCAACATTGAAAACAACACCCCCTGGAACACCGCCATCACAAAGGTGCCTACCCCCACGGGCGCCACCGGCTACGTCTTCGACCATTGGGAAGTCTCCTATGGCCCTGCCGGGTTCGCCTCCTCCATGCAGGCGGACCCCAATAACA
>JAVBNG010000037.1:0-37097 GCA_031551695.1 Oscillospiraceae bacterium | reverse complement strand
GCCACATCGTACACCTTGGCGGGGTCGCACTCCACTTCGGCCATGCCGTCGTCCACGTCAAAGTCGTTCGCCCCGGCGTCAAAGGCGTCTTCCATCAGCTTTTCCTCGTCGAGGTTTTCGCCCTCCACAAGAATGATGCCCTTTTGCGAAAACATAAACGCCACGCTGCCGCTTTGGCCAAGGTTGCCGCCGTATTTGTCAAAATAGTGGCGCATGTTGGCGGCGGTGCGGTTGCGGTTGTCCGTCAGGGTCTCCACCATCACGGCGACGCCCGACGGGCCGTAGCCCTCGTAGGTAATGGTCTCGTAGTCGTCCTTTTCGCCGCCCTCGGCGCGCTTGATAACGCGCGTGATATTGTCGTTTGGCACGTTCATGCTTTTTGCTTTTTGGATGAGGTCGCGCAGTCTCGCGTTGTTGTTCGGGTCCGAACCGCTTTCCTTCACACTCACGGCAATCTCTCGCCCTATTTTGGTAAAGACCTTCGCCTTTTGCGCGTCCGTCTTTTCCTTTTTGCGTTTGATATTGTTCCACTTGCTGTGGCCGGACATAAAATCCCTCCGCACTGCGCTTATTTCCACTTTAGCACACGAATGTGTTCACTTTGTCATACCGATTAAATATTTTACCATAAAGCCGGTTTCATTTCAAATCGGCGCTTTCTTCGTATATACGAGAAATTATGTTAAACAGCTCTTGAATGCGCACACCGTCGCCCTGGGCATACAGCCAGCCAAACAAGGCCTCAAGCGCCGTAGCATCGCGGTATTCCGCCGCCGTATGGCTTTTGTTTTTCAGCCTCGGCGCGCTGTTTTTGGCGCGGCGCACAATGTTTTGCTCTTCCGCAGTAAGGGTTTCAGTCAATTTTGCCAGTGCGGCGGCCTGTGCCCTGGCGGACACCATGCCCACCGCCTGTTCATGCAGGGTGCCGGCGTCTTTGCGGCCGGCCGCAACCAGCCGCGCCCGCGCCAGCAGCGACAGCACGCTGTCGCCCAAAAAAGCAAGCTCCAGGCTTTGGCGCTCGCGGATATTAACGTCTGTGCGTGGCATTTCCAGCATAGTTCTCTTCCTGTTTTCGTCTGCGTCCGGCACTTGCCCGGATAGCTACTTTCCGCGCTCTGCCGTGTACAGCGCAGCGCTGTTCAACGCAGAGCTTGCGGCTGAGCCGGTGAATTGCCCCGAAGGGGCAAGAGAAGCCGCCCCGGGGGGGTGCGCTAACCGGGCACGCACCGGCCACAGGCGAAACTCCTAAAAAATATAATCAAACTCGTAATCGCCAATGAGCACCGTGTCATTCTCCAGCACGCCCAGCTCTTTCAATTTGTCCAACACACCGCCGCTTTCCAGCTGGCGCTGGAAATATTGCAGGCTCTCGTAGTCCTCCACGTCGCTTCCGTCCAATATGCGCTCCAGCCACTGGGCGTCCACACGGAACACGCCGTCGGCCACCTTTTCGGCCGTGAAGCTGCGGGGCGGCGCCTTCTCCACCGGCTTTTCGTAGTTTGCCTCGAAGCGCACCACCGGCGGCAAGTCCCTCAACCGTTCATATATTTTTTTCACCAACAGGTCCGTTCCCTCGTGGGTGGCGGCGCTGATGGCAAAAAACTCGTACCCCTGCCCCTCCACATAGGCTTTCAGCTGCTGCATGGCGTCGTCGTCCGCCACGTCGCTCTTGTTGCCCACCACAATCTGCGGCCGTGTTGCCAGCTCGGCGCTGAACTCCGCCAGCTCCTTGTTGACCACCTCAAAATCGTTGATGGGTTCGCGCCCGTCAAGGCCGGAGGCGTCCACCATGTGCACCAGCAGGCGGCAGCGCTCCATATGGCGCAAAAAGTCGTGCCCAAGGCCGGCGCCTTCGCTGGCGCCCTCGATGAGCCCCGGAATGTCCGCCGCCACAAAGCTCTCCTCCGGCCCCACACTGACAACACCGAGCACCGGCGACAGTGTGGTGAAGGGGTAGTTCGCAATTTTTGGCCGCGCCGCCGAAATAACGCTTATCAACGTGCTTTTACCCGCATTGGGGAAGCCAATAAGCCCCACGTCGGCAATCAGCTTCAGCTCCAGCCGCACGTTGTAGCTTTCCCCCGGAAGGCCCGGCTTTGCAAAGCGCGGAATCTGCCGCTGAGGCGTGGCGAAATGGCTGTTGCCCCAGCCACCGCGTCCGCCTTTCGCAATCACCACCGGCTCGTCGCCGGAAAGGTCCGCAATCACCGAACCGCTCTCGTCATCCAGCACCAGCGTGCCGCGCGGCACCTTGATGATAAGGTCCGGCGCGCTTTTGCCGCTTTTGCGCTGGGTGCCGCCGTCCTCACCGTTCGCCGCCTGGTACTTGCGCTTGTAGCGGAAATCCAGCAAGGTAGACAGGTTGTCGTCCACCTTGAAAACAACGCTGCCGCCGCGGCCGCCGTCACCGCCGTCGGGCCCGCCGGCCGCCACATATTTCTCGCGGTGGAAGCTTACGCATCCGTTGCCGCCTTTTCCCGCCTCTATGCGGATTTTTGCCACATCAACAAACACAGGCCGGCTCCTTTCAGCATCAAATTCACTTTCATTTTTCATTGCTTGGTTCGATTAAATGCAAAATTGTCACATGGCGGCGCAATCCAGCCAACTGCACCCAGGCGGCGCGCGCAATTTAGCCGGCCAGGCGCCGCCTCATAAACGCAAAAACCGGGCCTTGCGGCCCGGCAGTGCCTCATTTATTGCTTGATGGAAACCTTTTTGCGGTCGCGGCCAAAGCGCTCGAAGGACACGCGTCCGTCCGTCAGGGCAAACAGCGTGTCGTCACGGCCCTTGCCCACGTTCTCGCCCGGGTGGATGTGTGTGCCGCGCTGGCGCACAAGAATGTTGCCCGCCAAAACGAACTGGCCGTCCGCGCGCTTCACGCCCAACCGTTTGGACTCGGAGTCGCGGCCGTTCTTCGTTGAACCTACGCCTTTTTTATGTGCCATTGTGTCGCTCCTCCTTAATTACACCGTAATGCCGGTAATTTCGATTTTTGTGTACGGCTGGCGGTGGCCAATGCGGCGCACGCTGCCTTTTTTGGGGCGGTAGGTGATGATGTTCAGCTTTTTGCCACGGCCGTTTTTCACCACTTTGCCGGTCACTTTCGCGCCGGCCACCACGGGGGTGCCCACTGCGGATTTGCCGTCGCCGCCCACGGCGAACACCTCTTCGAACACGACGGTGTCGTTTTCATTGGCAGGCAGCTTTTCCACGTAAATGGTGTCGCCCTCCTGCACGCGGTACTGTTTCCCGCCGGTTTTAAACACTGCGTACATAGTAATCCCTCTTTTTTCAGTCTCGCTGGCTCACAGCCGGTTCCCCGGCCAAGGGCGGGCGCGGCATAATCCGCGCCGCTTGGTGGTGCGCCCATTCCACGCGGCCATAATACTATAACACACGAAGTCCACGCATGTCAATCATCGGTTTCTGGCGGGGTTTCAGCGGGAATTTCAGCGATGGATCCAACTGCTTTTCCCTTTGCATTTTCATCCTTTTTCACAGCTGCACCGCCGCCTGTTTCACCTGCAAGGTCCTGCAAAAGCTCCATGAACCGCTTTCTGCCCAGCATGCCGCAGTCCAACTGCTGCGGTTTGCCGCCCGGTTTTGCCACATACAACACGCAGCCGGTGCCGCCAAACGCCCGGCCCATCATTTTCTGGGCTTGCAGGCCCACCTCAAAGCGGTATGCAGCCAATGGAAACTCCGCCAGCTTTTTGCCAAAACGCAACACGCACAGGCGCTCGCCGTCCAGCGTGATGGTGATATTATCCTGATACACCGTAAAATACAAAGCGGCAAGCACCAGCACCACGCCGGCCACGGCACCCACCGCCGGGCCAAACACATACCCCAGCGCAAAACCCGCCGCCGCGCCGCCAACCACGCCAAACACGGCGTTTTTCACCAGTGCTGCCGCGCTGCTTTTATACTCCCTCAATATGCCTGCCTCCCCGCGCCTATTTCCTGCGCCCGCCGCGGCGCGCCAGCCGCATGGCAAGGTACGAAATGCCCAGCGCAAACGCGATGATGAACACCATGTTCAGCGGGCTTTGCCCGGTGGACGCGCTTTCGCCGTCCACCGTCCGCTCAATGAGCACGCTGCCGCTGGCGATGCTTTTACAAAAGCGGGGAACCGTGGCCACCATGTATTCCCATTCCATATCTATGCCTCTTGCTTTGGTTCGCTGTCCTTTTCGGCTTCTTCCTCGGGTTCTTGTTCCTCTTTCTCTCCCGGTTCTTCCTTTTCTTCCGTCGCAGGGGCTTTTTCGCCTTCTTCGGCGGGCTTTTCCTCTGCCTTTTCTGGCTCCTTCTCCTCACCCTCGCCCTGTTTCGCCAGCACCTTCTCCGCCATTTCCCGGCGCTGCGCCTTGTCCGGCTCGTCCGCGTCATAGGGCCAGCTGATCTCCACCTTCTTCACGCCGCCGTCCGTTTGCAGGCGCACCGTGGCCGTGCGCGGCGGTATCTCCGGCACCTTCAGCGGCTTGCCCGCCGTTTTCACCCGGGCAATTACCCACACCGTGCCCGCCGCCAGCACCGAAAGCGCCGCCAACAGCTGGCTTACCCGCAGGCCAAGGGGGGTGATCATCAGGCTGTCTGTGCGCAAGCCCTCGATGAAAAAGCGGCCAAGGCCGTACCACATCACATACAACAGCGCCAGTTCGCCGTTGAAACGGCGGTGCTTGCGGTACAAAAACAGCAGCAAAAAGCCCACGGCGCACCACAGGCTCTCGTACAAAAACGTGGGGTGTACCGGCATGCCCGGCAGCACGTTCACGCCCTCGGCGGCAAGGGTGGCGGCGCGGCCCTCCAAAAAACGCGTGGTGGCGGGGCTGATCATCCCCCAGGGCAGGTCCGTGTTGGAGCCGAATGCCTCCTGGTTGGTAAAATTGCCCCAGCGGCCAAGGCACTGGCCGATAAGGAAACCCATGCCCGTCAAATCCAACATGGGCAGCAGCGGCACCTTGCGCCACTTGCAGGCGATGAGGCACCCCAGCAGCGCCCCGATGACCCCGCCGTAAATGGCAAGGCCGCCGCCGCGCAGGTTGAAGAAATCAAACAGGGTGTTATACTCAATGTCTGAAAAGATGATGTAATAGATGCGCGCGCCCAAAACACCCGTCACCAGGCCGATGGCGATCACGTCCACCATGCGGTTTGGGTCGATGCCGAAGCTTTTTGCCTGGCTGAGGGCCAAGGTCACGGCCAGCAGCATGCCCAACCCGATGAGCACGCCGTACCAGTACACCGGCACGCCGAACACGGTAAACGCCACGCTGGACACGTTGAACTCCAAACCAAGGCCGGGAAATTCTACAATGTTTGTCATAAATACCTCTTCCAAATGAATTGCCTATACAAGCCGCCTCTTCGTGGCATTTCTCGCGCCGGCGCCGCACATCGGCGGCGAAAATCCACCGCCTGAACCCGAGGCGCTGAAAGCGCCGATAACGACTGCCGCGGCACACGGCCTCACGCGCCCGGTTCCACCAGCGCGAACGCGCTCCTGTCCTCGTCCAGCATGGTGGCAAGCGCCGCCTCAACGTCGCCCGCCGTGACGGCGGCCAGGGCTTCCAGCTCTTTTTGCGGCGTGCGGCCGCGAAAATGGCTGGAGGTGAGAATGGACGCCACCCGCGTGACGTTTTCCAAATCCGCAATGCTCTCGCCGTACATCCTGCGGCGGCAGGTCTCGAACATCTCGCGGTCGATACCGTTTTTGCGCTGGAGGCTGATTTCTTTCAAAATCTCCGCCCGCACGCGGCGGGGGTCTTCGCTTTCGCCGGTGAAGGCAAAATGCAGCGCCCCGCGGTACAGCCCAAATTCGCCACCAAAGCCCGGCTGCACCAGGCCTTCGTCGTACAGGCGGCGGTAAAGGGGGCTGGCTTCGCCCGCAATCAGCTCCGTCAAAAGGTCACACACCACCTCGGTTCTCACCGTGTCGCCCGAAACAGGCTTTTCTTTAAAGCCCAAAGCGAACACCGGCATGGCCACCGGCATTTGCAATGCCTTTTCGCGGCAGAACACAGCGGCGGGCTCCTCCGGCGTCAGGCGTTCGGCCGCCGGGGTATTCTCCGCAGGCAGGCCCGTGCGCTCCACGGCGGCAAGCAGCTGGTCCATGGTGATGTTGCCCGCGGCGCACAGCGCCATGTTGGACGGCGCGTAAAACGCGTTGCAGCAATTGTACAGCATGTCCGGCGTAATTTCGGCAATGGTGTCCACCGTGCCCACAATTTCGTCGCGCACCGGGTGGTTTTGGTACAGGCACTCCAGCAGCGCAAAAAAGCAGCGCAGCTCCGCGTGGTCCTCGTACATCATAATTTCCTGGCCGATGATGCCCTGCTCTTTTGCTATGGTCGCCTCTGTAAAATGTGGGTGGCCCACAAAGCCCAGCAAAATGTCCAGGTTTTCGTCCATTTTCTCCGTGGCGGTAAAAATGTAGCAGGTGCGGTCAAAGCTGGTGTAGGCGTTGGCAGAGGCGCCCGTTTTGGCGTACAAAGTGAATGCGTCCACGCTGTCCTCGTTTTCAAACATTTTATGCTCTAAAAAATGCGCCACACCGGCGGGTAGTTCAGCTGTTTTGCCAAGGTGGGTAAATTTGCGGTCGATGGAGCCAAACTTCGTAGAATACATCGCATGCACCGCGCCGTATTCCGGCATGGGTAGCAAGCGAATGGTGAGGCCGTTCGGCAGCACCTTCTCTTCAAACTGCATGGTGGCGGCAGCGGCGGGCGGGATAAAATCACGCATCATGCGCCCTCCTTTTTGGTGATGGTATAGCGCACGGCGGGGCTGAACGCGGTGAGCGCATCCCGCACCTGCTCCTTCGTCACCGCCTGTACGGCGGCGGCGGCTTCGTCCAGCGTTTGGCCGGTGCCCTTCAGCAGCTCCACGAAGGAAAAACCCGCCATGGCGTCCGGCGCGTCCTTCGCCGCGTTGAAGGAATTGACAATGGCGCGCTTGGCGTCGTCCATTTCCGCGTCTGTGGGCGGCGTTCCTTGCAGGGCGGTCAACTCCGCCAGCATGGCTTCGGCGGCCTTGTCCGCGTTTTTATGCTCGATGCCGCTGTCCATGGTCAACACGCCGGAAAGGGCGGCGTAGCTGGAGGCGCAATAGTAACACAAGCTTTGCTTTTCGCGCACGTTCATGAACAGGCGGCTGGTGGGCAAACCGCCCAGCACTGCGTTTGCCACGCGCAGCACGGCGTCGCTTTCCACGTTGCCCACGCCGCCGCCGGTAGCCATGATGCACAGCTTGCCCTGGGCGGTGTCCATAGGCTCGGTGAACGCTTCCATCTCTTTCGCCTTCGGCGCGGCCATGCGCGCGGGCAATGCCACGGGATTGCGGGAAAGGAACGCCAGCTGCGTTTGCAGCGCCGCAGCTGCTTTTTCCGCCGGCACGCCGCAGCAAAACATCTCCACCTGCGCCGTTTGCAGCAGGTCCTTCCACACGGCGGCAAGGGCCGCGGGCGTTACGGCGGGCATATCTTCCAGGTAGCCCGCGCCCTCAATGCCGAGCGGGCTTGCCCCAAACAGCTTGCGGCGGCCCTGGCGCAGGCAATAGCTGCGCTTGTCGTTCATTTCGCTTTTCAGGTAGTCGGCCTGTTTGTCCCGTTCAATTTGTGTATCCTCGCCGGTGAACACGCCGTTTTCCAGCAGCGGGTGAAAGCCCAGGGCAAACAACAGGTTCAGGTACTCCCCGGCCAGGTCCTCGCTGTTCATGGCAAATTTGTTTTTGATGCCGGACACGCCAACGCTTACCACCCGCGCGGCGCCGGCGGTATAGCTGTCGGCGGAGAGGTCCGCGCCGTACAAATCGAACAACCGGCGCGAAAGGGCCATGGTGTCCGGAATCATTTGGCAGCGGCGCTCCAGCACGTGGGGCAGCACGGCAAGGGCGCTGGCTGTTTCCCGCTTGCTTTCGCACACCAGAGACATCTGCACCAAACCGCGCTTGAATTTATCGCCGGGCACTTCCGTGACGAATGCCCCCGGCGCAACTTCTACTCTATTCATGTATGTATGGCACCCAAGCTTTCTGTATTTTCGAAACGAGAAATTATAAATAATTAAGGTAAAGCCCCTGAAACTGCCGCTACGCCGCGGCGTCACCACCGGAGTCACTCGCAGAATCGCCGGCGGCGCCGTTCGCCGCGTCGCTGCCGGAAGCATCCGCACCCGCCTCGCCGCCTTCGCCCGTATTGCTGTTTGCGGCTGCCACAGGCTGCACCGCCACATATTCTTCCAGGCAGATGCCCGCACTTTTCATCTCGGCGGCTTCGTCCTTGCCCACATAGCGGAAATGGTAAGGCTGGTAGTCGATGCCGGTGATCTCCTGCTTGTTTTCGGGGAACCGCAGCACAAAGCCGTATTCGGCGGCGTGGGCGGTCAGCCACGCGGCCTCCGGCGTTGCGGCAAACTCATCCGAGGCCGTGCCCACCGTGGCCGTCACAAAGTCCACGGCCAGGGCCGTCTGGTGGTCGGAATATCCATATGGCGGATCGATGCGGCGGGCCAGCATATCGGCATCGGCCTCGCTTTTGCCGGCGGCCTTGAACTGGTCCACCAGCCGCTGGTAATTGCCGTTTTGCGTTTGGGGCCCGCGCTCGGCCGAGACCACTGCCAGCGCGTTGCCGGCTTCGGAATTGCATGCCTCTATCATGGCCGTCAGGGATTCGGCAATGCGCTCGTCCACGGTGTGGCCGATGTTGTCGATGGCTTTGGTTGTGGGGGCAAAGCCGTCCGGCATGGCGCTTTGGTTGTTGATGACAATCAGGTTCCACGCCTCGGGGTCTTTGGCCATGGGGCGGCCCGCGTTCAGCACGCTGTCCGCCTCGGCCTCCGTCATGGACGAACTGGTGACGCTGGAGGATTTCACCGCGGATTTATCCGGGTTCAAAATGGCCTTGAAAATATTCACGACGACCACCACCAAAAGCACCACGCCCAGAACGCACGCCCCCAGCAGCAACAGGCGGTTCATCTGCTGTTTGCGGCGGCGCTTCGCCTTTTGCTCCTGGCGGCGGCGATATTCTTCCTGTTCCGCGTTGTGCTCCCTCACGGGCCTTCGTTCGCCAGCCACACAAATCCCCCTCTTTCGCACACTCGCCCTATTTTCACTGAATACAGTATAACCCGAAACCACTTGAAAAACAATACGAAAAAGCGCCCCGGTTTCTCCGAGCGGAGGCCCATGGGCGCGTGTTTGCCACAAAAGTGGAGGCTAGCCCCCACAGGGGGGTCAGTTGAATTCGTCCATAAAAGCGTTGTGCACGGCCACCACCGCACGGTCGGCGTCCTCGGCCTTGATGAGAACCGAGATTTTGATCTCGCTGGTGGAGACCATGAGGATGTTGATGTTGGCCTCAAACAGCGCCTCGAACATGCGCGATGCAATGCCCGTGTGGCTTTGCATGCCCGCGCCCACAATGCTCACTTTGGCAACGTCCGTGTCGATGTTCACGGCGCGCCCGCCGAAGGAGGCAAGGTTCTCCTCCAGCAGCTTTTTCACCGTCTCCACCTCGTTTTGCGGCACGGTAAAAATAATGTCCTTATTGCCGTCGCGCCCGCTGGACTGCAAAATGATGTCCACGTTGATCTTCTTCTGCCCCACCAGGCTGAACACCTTGAAGGACACGCCCGGCACGTCCGGCACGTCGTAAATGGTCACGGCCGCCACATTCATGTCCTTGGCAGTCCCTTTGATCAGCATACCCTCGTTCATATTCAAAACCTCCCTCACGATAGTGCCGGGCGCCGGGTTCAGGCTGCTCAGCACTTCCAGCTGTACGCCGTATTTTTTTGCAAGTTCCACACTGCGGTTGTTCAGCACATTGGCGCCCAGGGCCGCAAGCTCCAGCATCTCGTCGAAAGAGATGACGTCCAGCTTTTTCGCGTTCGGCGCAATGCGTGGGTCTGTGGTGTACACGCCGTCCACGTCGGTGTAAATCTGGCATTTGTCCGCCTTCAGGGCCGCAGCAATGGCCACGGCGCTGGTGTCGCTGCCGCCGCGGCCCAGGGTGGTGATGTCGTCGTTCACGTTGATGCCCTGGAAGCCCGCCACCACCACCACGCGGTGCTTGTCCAGCTCGCTTTCGATGCGCTCGCCGTTCAGGTTTTTAATGCGGGCCTTGCCATAGCTGCGGTTTGTCTCAAAACCGGCCTGCCAGCCCGTGAGGCTCACGGCCGGAACCCCAAGTTCCCCAAGGGCCATGGCCAAAAGGGCCATGCTCACCTGCTCGCCGGACGAAAGCAGCACGTCCATTTCGCGGGCATTGGGGCTGTGGGTAATCTCGGCGGCTTTTTCCAGCAAATCGTCCGTGGTGTCGCCCTGGGCGCTCACCACCACGGCCACATCGTTGCCGTCTTGGTATGTTTTGGCCACGATGCGCGCCACGTTCATCACATGGTCGCGGTCGCGCACGGAGGACCCTCCGAATTTTTGTACGATCAAGGGCATGGTTTCACCTCTTCAACTAATGTTTGCCTGTCTGTGCTTGCCGATACTGTGCCTGCTCCGCTTCGCCGCAAGGTGCGCATCGCCTTTCAGGGCAAAGGCGCCTTTGCCGCTTTGCTCTTACTCCAGCACACGCATCTTGCCGGCGAACTGCGGGCCGGAGGGATAAAAGCCTTCAATGGGCGCGGCCGGCTTCCAAAACAGGCTGCGGTGGATCTTCACGCCGTCCTTCAGGGCATCGATGGCGTCTGCCACCACGGCGCTGGCCGTGGGCAGCTTGCCTGCGCCCTTGCCGTAAAACAGCACCTCGCCCAGCATGTCGCTCTCTATCATCACGGCGTTGTACACGCCGTCCACACCGGCCAGCTGGTTTTGCCGCTTCACAAACATCGGCTCCACCCCGGCGGACAGCGCGCCGCCTTCGTCCATCTTCGCCCAGGCGATCAGCTTCACGGCGCAGTCCTGCCGCTTTGCCTCGGCCATATCCTCAAGGGACACGTCGCGGATGCCCCTGGTTTTCACATTTTGCGGGTACACGTGGCGGCCTGTCATCAGGCTTGCCAAAATGGAGATCTTGCGGCAGGCGTCGATGCCGTCCACATCGCTGGAGGGGTCGACGGTCTCGGCGTAGCCCAGCTCCTGCGCAAGCTTCAGGGCTTCGTCAAAGCTGAAACCCTCCTTCTCCATCTTGGCCAGCATAAAGTTTGTGGTGCCGTTTACAATGCCGGTGACGGAGGAGATGGTGTTGGCGGCCAGGCACTGGTGCATGGGCGTGATAATGGGCGTGCCGCCGCCCACGGATGCCTCGAACAAAAAGCACACCTTGTTCGCCACGGCGCTCGCCAGCAACTCGGCCCCGTGCTTTGCCACCAGCTCCTTGTTGCTGGTAACGACATGCCGCCCGCTTTCCAGCGCCGCCTGCACAAAGCCGAGGGCCGGCTTTGTGCCGCCGATGGTCTCCACCACCACGCGCACCTCGTCATCGGCCAAAATCGGCTCAATGCCGTTCACAAACAGCGCCGCGTCGGGGTGGCCTGTAAAATCGCGGATGTCGCAAATATATTTCACCGCCAGCTCTTCCCCAAGGCGGCGCTTGATGCCCGCCTCGTTGCGGCGCAAAATTTCCAAAACACCGCTGCCCACGGTGCCAAAGCCCAAAATTGCCAGTTTCGCCATGCAAATCCCCTCTCAAAATCTAACCGGATATACGAAATGCCTATCTATAAATTTGTTCCCGGGCCGTTTGGGCCCGTACTGTTTTCGCCCACTACGGCAAAGCACAAG
Organism: Oscillospiraceae bacterium; assembly: GCA_031551695.1. GTDB lineage: Bacteria > Bacillota > Clostridia > Oscillospirales > Ruminococcaceae > JAAYCI01. The sequence continues at coordinate 25,361 of JAVBNG010000037.1, read as the reverse complement.
CGCCGGTCTCACCGCCGGTAGCTGATGTCCACCACGGCGCTTTTGCCGGAAAGCTCGGCGCACAGGGCATCCAGCGTCGTGCTCAGGCCGTCCGTGCGCACTGTTACCGCCACGGCGGCGGCGCCGTTTTCCGGCATGCTCTGGTTGATGGTAAGCACCCCCGCCCCGGCGGCCGAAATGCCCGCCAAAAGCGCCTGCAGCGCGCCGGTCTCGTCCTTCAGCAGCGCATGGATGGTGGCGGTCTTCTGCGCGTCGTCCGCGCGGAACACACTGTCCTTATATTTATAAAAAGCACTGCGCGACACATCGGCCATCTGGGTAGCTTTGCTGATGTTCTTCGCCTCGCCCGCCGCAAGCAGCTCTTTTGCACGCAGCACACGCAAAAAAACCTCCGGCAGCACCCCGGCCTCCACCATGATAAAGCTTTTGTCGCCCATTGTCCACCTCACAAACACATTTGTGCGCATTGGGGATACTATACCATGCCCGCACCGGTTTTGCAAGAGGCCCCAGGGGAAAAATATCGTTACAATTTTGACGAACCTGTTGAAGAAACCCGGCCGCCGGCTTCGTTATGAAAATATCGACAAAAATGCACATGCAGTGTATAATGTGCGTATTACACATTTCAGGAACACACGAAAGGAACACAACCATGCAAAACAGGAACATTGCCCTTTGCGTTGTTTTGTCCATCATCACCTGCGGCATTTATCTCATTTACTGGGAATATACAGAACTGCAGGCCTTTGAGGACGCAAAATGCCCCAGCCGCCCGGAGACCACCCCAGGCGTCACCATTTTGCTGTCCATTGTCACCTGCGGCATTTACGGCATTTACGCCTTTTACAAAATGGGCAGGGCCACGCCGGAATTGTACATCGCCTACGGCCAGCAGCCCAAGTCCTCATCGGACGCGGGCGTCATGTACCTGATTCTGAGCCTGTTTGGCTTCAGCATCGTGAACATGTGCCTCATCCAGAACGACATCAACACCATCGGCGGCCCGGTGTACTACGACCAAAACTACCAGCATCCCGGCTATACCCCGCCGCCCACCGACCCGTATACCCAACCCCAGCCGCCCCAGGGCCAGCCATATGACCCGAACCAGTACACCCAACCCACGCCGCCGCCGGCCCCGGAAATGAACGTGCAGTACCCCTACCCCCCCGGCGCCACCTATCCGTCTCCCTTCGACGCGAACGCGCCAGAGGCCCCCGCGCCCGCGGTGGACGATTTCCTCGATGCCGACGACCCGAAGTAGCGCCGGTATGGCGGGGCGTGTGCGCCGCTTGCTGCTAGGCCTACTGCTGTTTGCGCTGGGCGCCGGCGCGCTGCTGTTTTTAAAGCTGCGGTTCGGCATCGGCTTCCCGTGCCTGTTCTTTGTGGCCACCGGGTTGTACTGCCCCGGCTGCGGCACCACCCGGGCGGCTGTGGCCGCTTTTCACGGCGATATTGCCTTGTCTTTCCGTTCCAATGCGCTGCTGTATGTTTATTTGCCGGTTTTGGCGTTTTTGCTGGGCACGGAGCTTGTGTGCTACCTTACCGCAAAGCCGCGCCCGGCCTGGTTCCGCAAGGCGGAACTTCCGCTGACCCTTGGCCTTGGCATCATCGGCGTTTTGTTCGGCATTTTGCGCAATATTCCGGCATTTTCGTTTTTGGCGCCGCTGTAAAAGGCGATTGCGCCTGAATATTCCCACAGCAAAAAACACGGCCGTGCATATTTGCACGGCCGGTTTTTGTGTGCCACAATCATATTTAAGAATAAGGCTTGCCGCGGCTTTACGCGCCACCTACAAAAAATACCGCAGGCCGCGCGCAAGGCCCAGCAGCACGGGCTTCACATTCAATGCGGGGTTTCGTATCACCGCCGCCAGCAATTCCTCCAGCACCTGGCCGCAGGTTTCGCCCGTAATGCCTTCCTCCACCAACATGGCGCCGTTTATGGCAAGGTCCTGCACGCGATACGGCTCTCCCTTCAGCAGAATGCCCGCCAAAATGACCGGCTCCGCCACAAACAGGGGCGACACCGAAGCAAAGGCCGCGCAAACAGGCGTGTAGTCCACCTTCGCGGCGCTGAGTTTTTTCTTTAAGGTCATGCGGTCACCCGCCGGGCCAAGGCGGTACAGCCGGGTGCATTCGTTCAAGTCCGCCGTCAGGCGGCGGGAAAAGCCAAAGGCCGCGCCCACAGCGGCAGGGTCGGCCCCGCACAGGGCGCAAAACGCCCACCAGCGGCACAGGGGAAGATCCGGCACGTCGGCAAGGCTCGTCAGCGGCGGGGCAAAATTCAAGCCGTATTTCACAAGGGCGCCTTTGTTTACCAGTGTGGACAGCACCTGCGGCCCGTCCGACATCAAAATCTGCTGCAGCTCGTTGCGCACGCGCTCCCGCGGCAGGTCCGCAATGTTTGGCGCGGCCTCGCACGCGGCCACAAACGTGTTCCACTCCACGGTAAAGCCCAAGGTGGACGCAAACCGGAACAGGCGCAGCACGCGCAGGGAATCCTCGGCAAAACGCTCCGCCGGGCGGCCCACACAGCGCAGCTGGGCGTGTTTCAAGTCGCTTTGGCCGCCGAAGGGGTCAAACAGCACTTCGCCGTCAAAGGCCATGGCGTTGATGGTGAAATCCCGGCGGGAAAGGTCCGTCAGGATATTGGGTGTAAACTCTACATGGTCCGGGTGGCGGCCGTCGGTATAGCCGCTTTCGGCACGGCAGGGCGTAATTTCGGCCACCCCCTCGGCAAAGGGTACGGCCACGGTACCGCAGTTCCCGCCAATGTCCTTTCCCTCGGGGAAAGCCGACAGCAAAATGTTTTGCGGCACGGTGGCCGCAATGTCCCAGTCTCCCACGGGCCGGTCCATCATCAGGTTCCGCAGCGCGCCACCCACAACAAAACCACGCCCACCCACCACTTCAATGCGGGCCAGCAGGGCTTGTATGCTTTGCGGCAATACGGGAAACATGGGAAACCTCCGGTTAAAAACTCTGGTTTTCGAAAAACTTTGCACCGGCACGTCCTTGTGGTACAATGCTTGTGGTACACTGTTTATATTACAGAACAACTTTATACGGCGCGTGAACCAAAAAACACCATTTCAGGGAGCGAAAATGAACATTGACCTCGGCGCTATTTTAAGCGCGCCAAAAAAGTTGCATTTCATCGGCGTGGGCGGCAGCGGCATGTATCCGCTGGTGCAAATTTTACAAAAGGCCGGCCACACCATTTCCGGCAGCGACGTGAACGAAGGGTCCATCATTGAATATGAGCGGGGAGCCGGTGTGCGGGTGGACATGGGCCACCGGGCCGAAAACGTGCACGGCGCGGACCTGGTTATATATTCGGCAGCAATCCGGGAAAATAACCCCGAGCGGCAGGAAGCCCTCCGCCTTGGCATCCCCTGCGTGGAGCGCAGCGTGATGTTGGGCTATTTGTCCGCCCAACACGGGCATTCCATCTGCATTGCGGGCACCCACGGCAAAACCACCGCCACGGGCATGTGCGTGCAAATTTTGGAGATGGCCGGCGTAGACCCCGCTTGTGTCATCGGCGGCCGCCTGCCGCTGATAAACGGCTACGGCAAGGCCGGCGGTGACGTGATGGTAATTGAGGCGTGCGAATATCATAACACATTTTTAGAGCTTTTTCCACACACGACCGTGCTATTGAACGTGGACAACGACCATCTGGAATTTTTCGGCTCCATGGAAAACCTGAAGGCGGCTTTCCGCAAATTCTGCGCCCTGGCCACCGGGCCCGTTGTTTACAATGCCGACGACGCCAATACCCGCGAGGTGGTGGCGGGCCTTGATAAGCAGCAAACCTCCTTCGGCCTTTCCGAAGGCTGCGATTTTAGGGCCGTGAACCTTTCCCAGCACCGGCCGTCCTTTTGGGCGTTCGATATTTTGGAAAAGGGCAAAAAGGCGTGCAGCATGCAACTGTCCGCCCCCGGCAGGCACAATATTTACAACGCCCTGGCCGCTTACGCCGCCGCGCGCGGCGTAAGCGCCGCAGGCACGCCGGTAACACCCGAACAATGTACCGCCGGCCTTTCCGCCTTTGCGGGCACGGGCCGCCGGTTTGAAATTTTGGGCGAAAAGAACGGCGTCACCATTGCAGATGACTACGCCCACCACCCGGCGGAGCTGACGGCCATCCTTTCCGCCACGGCGGAGATGGGCTACGGCAAGGTGTGGGCCATTTTCCAGCCCTACACCTTCAGCCGCACGGAAATGCTGCTGCCGGAATTTGCGAAGGCCCTCTCCATTGCGGATAAAGTGGCAATGACGGCCATCATGGGCGGCCGCGAAAGCCCGGGGGACTACAAAATCACCACCGAGGATCTGGCCAAACTCATCCCGGGCAGCGTGTGGTTTGAAACCCAGCAGGAAGTGGCGGACTATGTGCTGCAACACGCCGCCCCGGGCGAGCTTGCCGTCACCCTCGGCTGCGGCGATATTTACAAGTGCGCGCATATGATGATGGAGGCGTAGCGCCCAAAGCGCTCACCCTCGTTCCAGCACCGCAAATGCCGCCGCCACGCCCGCGTCGTGGGTGAGGGACAGGTGCGCCGTTAATTTGTTTTCTTTTGCAAAAGCCGCCGCCGTGCCGCAAAGGTCATAATAGGGCGCGCCGGAAAGTTGCCGCAGCACCCCCACCTCGTGCAGGGGAAAACCGGAAAGCCCGGTGCCCGCCGCCTTCAAAAAAGCTTCCTTCGCGGCAAAGCAGGCCGCCGCGCTCTCCGTGCGTTTTTTTCCCTTCACGGCCAGCAGCGCCGCCTGCTCCGCCTTGCTGAATACGCGCGTGAAAAACGCCTCACTTTGCAGGCTTTTTTTCATGCGCTCAATGTCCACAATATCCACACCCACGCCGTAAACCATGCGTTTTGCCTCCGTTGGCCGCGTCTTCTCCACACGGCAACATACTGTCCATTGCCATCATACCAGAAAACGCGCAAAATGCCAAAGCCGCGCCCTTGCCAAACGCCGCCGTGCGGCATATAATATATGTCGCATGAATTAAAGGATTCCAATTTTTACTAATAGATATAAGGTGTGTGTTTCATGAAAGAACAATTGCAAAAGCTGCGCGCCGAGGCGCTGGCCGCCGTGGCGGCGGCAAACAGTGAGGCCGAACTGGAAAGTACCCGCGTGCGCTTTCTTGGCAAAAAGGGCGAGATTACCGCCATTCTGAAGCAAATGGGGGCTTTGAGCGCCGAGGAGCGGCCTGTGATCGGGGCCCTCGCAAACGACGTGCGCGAAGCCATCGACACGGCGGTGCAGGAAAAGGGCAGCACCCTTGCCGCCGCCGCGCAAAACCAGCGTTTGGCCGCCGAGACTATCGACATCACCCTGCCCGGTGCCCAACCTGCGCGCGGCGGCCCGCACCCCTTCACCCGCGTGCTGAACGAGCTGACGGACATCTTCCTCGGCATGGGCTTTTCCGCCGTGTCCGGGCCGGAAATCGAGCTGGACAAATACAATTTTGAACTGCTGAACATGCCGAAAAGCCACCCGGCGCGCGACACGCAGGATACCTTCTACATCACGGAAAATATTCTGCTGCGCACGCAAACAAGCGGCGTGCAAATTCGCACCATGCTGCAGCAAAAACCACCCATCCGCGTCATCTGCCCCGGCCGGGTGTACCGCTCGGACGCGGCGGACGCCACCCACTCGCCCATTTTCCACCAAATAGAGGGCCTGGCAGTGGACAAGGGCGTCACCTTCCAAGATTTAAAAGGCACGCTGGACCTGTTCATCCGGCACCTGTACGGCGAAAGCACCAAAACGCGCTTTAGGCCGCACCATTTCCCCTACACGGAGCCAAGCGCTGAAATGGACATCAGCTGCTTCAAATGCGGCGGTAAAGGCTGCGCTTTTTGCAAGGGCGAAGGGTGGATCGAGATTTTGGGCTGCGGCATGGTGCACCCGAAGGTGCTGGAAAACTGCGGCATCGACCCGTCCGTCTACTCCGGTTTCGCCTTCGGCATGGGCCTGGAGCGCGTGGCCATGTTCCGCTACGCCATCGACGACATGCGCCTTTTATACGAAAACGACCTGCGCTTTTTGCGCCAATTCCACGAAGGGGGGAAAGCCATATGAAACTGCCGCTGAAATGGGCTCAGAGCTACGCGCGCTTCACCTGCACCCCCAAGGAATTTGCCGATAAAATGACCATGACCGGCTCGAAGGTGGAAACGTATGAGAGCGAAGCCGACCGCATGAAAAACGTGGTCATCGGCAAGGTGGCAAAGCTGGAGCGCCACCCGGACTCCGACCATCTTTGGGTATGCCAGGTGGACGTTGGCGCCGGCGAAGCCATCCAAATTTGCACCGGCGCGCAAAACCTGAAGGAAAACGACATCATTCCCGTGGCCATGCACGGCTCTTTGCTGCCCTGCGGCAAGGAGATCAAACGCGGCAAGCTGCGGGGCCTGGAAAGCAACGGCATGCTGTGCAGTTTGGACGAACTGGACTTCGCCACAAACGACTTCCCCACCATGGTGGAGGACGGCATCATGGTGCTGGAGGGCGACGATTTTACGGAAACCCCCACACTTGGCGCCGACGCCGCGCCGGTGCTGGGCATGGACGACTACAGCTTTGAATTTGAAATTACCCCGAACCGGCCGGACTGCCTGTCCGTTCGCGGCCTTGCGCGGGAAGCGGCCGCCACCTTTGGCGTGCCCTTTGTGGACAACGCCCTGCCCGCCTTGCAAAAAGGCGGCAAGGTGGATGAACTGCTGCGCGTGAAAATAGACGCGGACGACACCTGCTACCGCTACATCGGCGCGGTGGTGGAAAACGCGCGCATAGGCCCCAGCCCCCGCTGGCTGCGGGAGCGGCTGCGCCTTTCCGGCGTGCGGCCCATCAACAATATCGTGGACATCACGAACTATGTGATGCTGGAATACGGCCAGCCCATGCACGCCTTCGACTACGCTTATGTAAACGGCGGCGCCATCACCGTGCGGGGAGCCGCGGTAGGCGAGCAGATCATGACGCTGGACGGCGTGGAGCGGCCCCTTTCACCGGAGATGATGGTCATCGCCGACGAAAAAGGCCCCATTGCCGTGGCCGGCGTGATGGGCGGCGAATTTTCCGGCGTGTACGGCACCACAGAGAAAATCGTGTTTGAAAGCGCGTCCTTCAACGGGCCGTCCGTGCGCACCACGGCCAAAAAACTGGGCCTGCGCACAGAGTCCAGCAGCCGCTTTGAAAAAGGGCTGGACCCCGCCTCTACCGAGGAAGCCCTTGCCCGCGCGCTGCAGCTGGTGGTGGAACTGGACGCCGGCGACGTGGTGGAAGGCGTGGTGGACGCGTACCCCGCGCCACGCGCAAAGCGCACCATGAAGCTTTGCCCGGACGAAGTAAACGCGTTGCTGGGCACAGCCTTCACGGAACAAGAGATGGTGGATATTTTGCTGCCGCTGGGCTTTGAATATACGGGCGGCGAACTGGAAATCCCCTCCTGGCGCGGCGACGTGGCCCTTTCCTGCGACATTGCGGAGGAAGTGGCGCGCTTTGCCGGGTACAACAACATCGGTTCCACCGTGCTTACCGGTGGGGCCGAGGCCCTGCGCACCGAGCGCCAGATGTTCGAGCGCACCCTGCGCGCCGCGATGAACGGCTTCGGCTTTTGGGAGTGCGAGACCTACAGTTTCTACAGCCCCAAAAATTTCGATCTCATCGCCCTGCCCGCGGATGACGCCCGCCGCAACGCGGTGAAAATCATGAACCCCTTTGGTGAGGATACCTCCTTAATGCGCACCACGGCGCTGCCCAGCATTTTGGAGGTCATCGGCCGCAACTGGGCCGCCCGCGAGGAAACCGCCGCCGTGTTCGAGGCGGCCACGGAGTACGCCCCGCCGGCGGCTGGCTACGGCGGCGACGCCCCCACAGACGAAAACCTTCCCGTGGAAACGCAAAAGCTGGTTTTGGCAGCCTACGGCGGAAGCTGGAACTACCTTGCCGCCAAGGGCGTGGTAGAAGCGCTGTGCGCGGCGTTTGGCACGGCTGCCCCCACGGCAAGGCGCGCTGAAAACGGCCCGTCTTACCACCCGGGCCGCGCAGCCGACTTGTACCTTGGCGAAGACAAGCTTGCCACCGTCGGCGAAATACACCCCGCCGTGTGCGAAAACTATGGCATCAAAACCCGCGTGGTCGCGGCGGAGATCCGCATCGACGCCCTGTTTGGCGCCCGCGGCGCCACGCCGCAGTATCAGCCGCTGCCCAAATTCCCCGCCGTAACGCGGGACCTGGCCCTTGTGGCCAAAGCGGACGTGCCGGCGGCGGACATTGCCGCCGTGATTGAGAAAGCCGGCGGCAAGCGGCTGGAAAGCGTGCGCCTGTTCGACGTGTACACCGGCGAAAAAATCGGCGAAGGCATGCGAAGCCTTGCCTACGGCCTTGTGCTGCGCGACGCCGCCGCCACCCTTACGGACGAAGACGCGGACGCCGTGGTGAAGAAGATATTAAAAAACCTGGAGCCGCTGGGCGTTACCCTGCGCGGCGCATAAAGCGCAAACAAGGGCACAAGCACGTTGCACAGGGCAAAGTGCGGTTGCAATCGGCGGCGCAATCGGATATAATAGAGGACAGTCGAAGGAAAGGAGGGTTTCGCATGAGCGAGCCTACCACCACTATTTTTTCAGTGCGCGAAGACAAAGACGCTGAAATCAAGCGCATCATGACGGACGTGTACAGCGCGCTGAAACAAAAAGGCTATAACCCCATCAACCAGATCGTCGGCTACATTCTTTCCGAAGACCCCACCTATATCACCACCCACGGCGGCGCCCGCACCAAAATCTGCAAGGTGGACCGAGACGACATCCTGCAGGCCATTGTGAAGGAGTACCTTGGGGAGTAAGCCCAAAGATTTGACGCAAAGAGGAGCTATATAGATGCCATTTGAGGCCAAAGTGAACTACAAGGGCCACCCGCTGGTGCGCTCGAACAAAGAAATGTATTACGGCAGCATGGGCGACCCGTTCGTGGTGTTCATGCAAACGCTGTCTACCAAACAGGAAAACGGAGAAGAAGTGCCGGACAAGGTGATGGTGATGCTGCTGAAGAGCGACCAGGGCCTTGCCCCGAAGGACCGCATTGTGAAGCAAAGCGTAAAAAACGGGCTGTACAATGCGCTGGATTTTGCCAGCATTTTGCTGGAGCACGCCCTTGCGGGCAACGCGTCCTAGGCGGTTTCTTCCGGTTCATCCAAACAAACAAGCGGCAGATTCAAAGGACATTCCGTCCTTTGGCCTGCCGCTTTTGTTGTGCTAATACGAAAAAGAAGCCGCCTACGCGCCGTTTTGCCGCTGCAGGCGCAGGTCCTTGCCAAAAAAGTGCATGGGGTGGCAGTCGCCCAGCAGGCGCGACGATATTTTTTCGGTGTACCGCTGCTCCAGCACGGCCTGCTGGCCGATGTTGGTGGTGTAAATGGTGGGGCGGTTGCCCATGCGGGCGTTCATCAGTTCATACAGCTTGCTGCGCACATAGGCGTCCAGATACTCGGTGCCAAGGTCGTCCAGCACAAGCAAATCCGCGTGCAGCATCTCGCCAAACAAGCCGCCGCCGGGCTCGCGTGCCTGCCGCTTCACCGTGTCAAAGGCGCTTTGGGCGCTCACGTACACCACGTCGTACCCCTTTGGGATGACGGCTTTCGCAACGGAAACGGCCAGATGCGTTTTGCCAAGGCCCGCATCGCCGTAAAGGTACAGGCTTTCGCTGTCCAGGCCAAACACCGCCGCGTATTCCCGGCATTCCGCCAGCATGGCCGCCATCACCGCCCGGGGCGAAAAATTGTAAGCGGGGTCTCGCTCGTCGTAGCGCATTACGTCAAAGGTGGCGAAGGAGCAATGAGCCAGCGCCTCGATGGTGTTGATGTCTTCCATGCGCGCGCTGTTCACAATGTTTTGCACACAGCGGCAGGTTTTGCCGTCCCGGCGGCCGGTGTCCCTGCAAAAGGGGCAGGTATAGCTGGGCGCAAGCGCGCTTTCGGTGCAGCCGGCGGCCTGCAATGCCGCCTGCAGTCGGCTGTTCACCTCCTTCACCTCCGCCAGCTTCGCCCTGGCGTCCGCCGCAAAGCCGCCAGCGGCAAGCTTTGCCGCCTCGGCCCCGGCCGCCAGCACCCTGGCGTTCAGCCGCTCGATCTCCGGGTACTTTTCAAATAATTCATCCCGGCGCAGCAGGCCATCCATTTCGGCTTTTCTGCGCCGTTTTTCCACCTCTTTATACGCCGCCGCATACTCTTGCTGCCGGTTCATTTATTTGCCCTCTTTCGCTTCATCGGCACATAGCCGCGGTTTGCCAGCAAATCGTCCTTCGGGGGCGTACGGCGGCTTGCCGTTGCCTGCACATTGGCCGCACCCTCGGCGCTTTGCACATCCTTCGGCGTTTTATAGCCCCTGGCGTGCCACACTTTCAAAACTCCGTTCAGGTAGCTCACCTTCGTGTGGTTTTCGCCCGCCACGGCAATGGCCGCCGCCAGCATCTCTTCCCCAAAGCCGAACTCTTCGCCCCAGGCGTCCATCATGCGGCGGTCCCGCGCGGTGAATTCCTTCGGCGTTATGCCCATGGCGGCGGCGGCTTTGGCGTAGGCGGCTTCCCGCGCGGCCAGCAGGCACAGGTAGCGGTCCGCGTCGGCCACGCTGGCCACACCCGCTTTTTTCCAGCTGCCCAGCAGTCCCTCCACCCGGCGCGCCGTAACCGTGCCGTCCGCGCAGCAGTGCGCCGCCGCCATCAGCACCAGCCCGGCGTCATAGCCGTCCTCGCAATACAGCGTGGCGTAAATCTGGTTGTCCTTTTCGTTCACAATGCCACCGTGGATGCGCTGCAATTCATGCAGCATGGCTTTCAGCCGGGGGTCCGCCATCACCGCCTGCACCACGCTGTCCGTTTTCATATGGCGCTTTTTCTGCGCGGGCAGGCTTGCCGCCGCGGCCATGGCGGCCGCCGTGCCGTCCCGTTCCAAAAGCCCGGCGCCTTCCCAAAACTCCAGCGCCTTTTCCGCCTCGCTAAGGGGGATTTTCAGCTTTTTTGCCACTTCCACCGGGGCACGAGCACCGCCCATGCACATAAACAAGGCCACGCGGAAGCGCGCTTCGCCTGTGTCCGCCGCCAAAAGCCGGCTGAACACCAACTGCGGCACGGGCACGTTGTCGCCCGCGTGCTTTGCCAAAACAAACACTTCCCCACCCCCTTTGCGCGTCTTGTAAATTGTACCACAGAATGCCCCGCCGGACAATGCGCGGCCGCCCTTTTCCGCCGTTGTATTTTGCACGGCGGCGTGCTATACTTGCAACAAGGCGGCAGTTTTTTACATGGAAAAATCCGGCGAGCAGGAGGGTTTTATGTCCCAACTCAGGAAATCGGCCGAGGACTATCTGGAATCCATCCTCGTGCTCAAAAGCCAGCATCCCACGGTACACTCTGTGGATGTGGCGCATTATATGTCTTTTTCCAAGCCCAGCGTGTCCCGCGCTATGGGCAAGTTGAAGCAGGACGGCTATATTGAAATGGCCCCCAGCGGCGAGCTTACCCTTACGGCAATGGGCCAGGAGGTTGCCGAAAATATTTACGAGCGCCACACCATTTTGTCGTCCCTGTTGCAAAACCTCGGTGTTGGCCAAAAGGCCGCACTGGAAGATGCGTGCCTTGTGGAGCATGTCATCAGCGACGAAAGCTTTGCCTGCATCAAAGCATTTGTAAAAAGCGGCGCGCCCACAGGGGCAGCCGCCGCCGGCGAAAAAGACGACAAGAAGAAAAAGAAGAAAAAGAAAAAGTAGCAGGGCGCAGCTTGCGCTGAAGGAAGAGGCGTTCCATGTCAACCCCAGCCATCCCCCACAGCCATGAGTCCGGCCTGGACGCCGTGCTAAAAAAAATGCCGGTCGAGGGCAGCTTTGCTTCGGCGGCAGAAGTTTTCAGCCAGCTGTCGGACCCTTCGCGCCTGCGCATTTTGTGGGTCATTTGCCATTGCGAAGAGTGCGTGACAAACATCGCCGCCGCCGTGGGCATGAGCCACCCGGCAGTGAGCCACCACCTGCGCATTTTAAAGGACAACGGCACCGTCAAAAGCCGCCGCATCGGCAAGGAGGTCCACTACTCCTTGGCCAATACGGAAGAAGCCCGGCTGCTGCACAAAATGATAGACGATATTTTTTTGATGAACTGCCCCGAAACCGGCATTTTGTAACAGCCGTTTGGCTGTTGTGACGCGCCCCTTTTGGGGCGCATTTTTTTCTGCGGCACAAGGCAGATTCCCTTGGCTTTCCCCGCCGGCATATGCTATACTGTACATATTAATATTGCGCCTTTTGCGCGGCTTTTGGCGGCGCGCCGCCGGGGCATATGGAGCGATGTGAATGAAAAAGAAACTTGCGGCTTTGTTGCTGGCCACCCTGCTTGCGGCGTCTGTATGCGCCCTGCCCGCGGGTGCGGTGACGGTGGCGGAGAGCAACCGGGAAAACTACGATTTGCTGTCTTACTATTCCCAGGTGGTTTACAACTACGACAACGGCCTTCCCACCAGCGGCGTGAACGACGTTTTGCAAACGGCGGACGGCTACATTTGGGTCGCCAGCTATGACGGCCTCGTCCGCTACGACGGCAGCCACTTCACCACCTTCAGCCCGGAAAACAACAACGCCTTCGAATCCTTTAGCATCAACGCTCTATTTGAAGATTCCACCGGGCGCCTTTGGGTGGGCAGCAATGAAAAAGGCGCGCTGGTGTATGAAAACCACGCATTCACGAAAATTGCCGGCGACCCTGTCACCGTGGAAGCCTTCGCCGAGGCGCCGGACGGCACCGTGTACATGGGCGCGCGCGAAGGCGTGTTTGTCATCGGAGGCGACTATACCGCCGCGCCCTACGAAAAGGCGCGGGCCACCTCCGTGCAGGACATGACCCTTGACGCAAACGGCCGCCCCTGGACGGTGGACATGAACAGTAAACTTTTTTTACCGGATGAAGTAACCGCCAAGTTCGACCGCGCGGCCCTGTATTCCAGCGTGTACTGTGGCGCCGACGGCACGGTGTACCTTGGCGGCGAAGAAAACGAAGTTGTGGTGCTGCGCCCAAACGGCGATGACTATACTGCCACCAAAATTGAAACCGGCCTTTACCGCATCCACAGCTTTTGCGAAACGGCAAGCGGCGCCGTGTGGATGTGCTCAGACTCCGGGCTTGGCCGCCTTGCGAACGGCAAATTCCAGCTGGCCGGCGGCGCACAGTTTTATTCTTCGCTGGAAACCATTATAGAGGACCACGAGGGCAGCCTGTGGGTAGCTTCTTCCCGCAACGGGCTGTTGCAGTTGATCCCCGGCTTTATGCGGGATATGTTTTTCGCCGCCAATATCCCGGCCAATATCGTGAATTCCGCCGTGGAATTTGACAACCAGTCCTATATTGCAACCGACGATCAGCTCATCATTCTCGGCCCAGATTACGAGCGGGTGGAAAACGAGCTGACAAAACTTTTGTGGAATGTGCGCACCCGCTGCCTCACGGTGGATTCAAAAGAGAACCTGTGGCTTGCCACCTATGAGACCCATGGCGCCGTGCGTTACACGAAGGACGGCGAAATCACCGAGTTCAACAAGGACACGGGCCTTTCCAGCAACAAGACCCGCGTGGTGATGGAAGCACAAAACAGCGACATCGTCGTGGGCACGTCCGACGGCATAAACATCATCCGGGACGACGCGGTGGTGAAAACATACACGGCGGCCGACGGCCTTTTGAACCCCGTGGTGCTTTGCCTGGCCGAAGACGGCGAAGGCCGCCTGCTTATAGGCACTGACGGCGGCGGCATTTACACCATCGAAAACGGCGCGGTGTCAGCCGTTGGCGTGGGGAAACTCGACTCCAACGTGATTTTACGCCTGTATTACGAGCCGCAGGGGGGCCGGCTCTGGATTTCCACCAGCTCCTATATGTATGTTTACAATTACGGCGACGGTTCGCTGCAGACGCTGGATTACGTCTCCCAAGCGGTGGGCCAGGTGTTCGACATCGTGGCCGACCCGGAAGGCAAGCTTTGGCTGCTTGGCTCCCGCGGGCACCTGTGCGCGGCGCCGGAAGACCTGCTGCAAAACCGCAACGTGCTGCACCTGCAAAAAAAAGACGGCCTGCCCTATCAAACTACCGCAAACTCCTGGAACCGCATCAGCAGCGGCGGCAACCTGTTTCTTTGCGGTACAGCCGGCCTCGGCCTCCTTTCAACCGAAGCCACACTGCCGTCCGCACCTTCCCCAAAAGTAACGGTGGAACAGGTGATCGTGGACAACGAACAGTTGAACCCGGACAATGCCCTCAGCCTGCAAAGCGGTGCAAAACGCGTCACCTTCAAAGTGGTTGCCCCGCATTTCAGCCCTAAAAGCGACATCACTGTGGAGTACTGGCTGGAAAACTTCGACGACGGCTGGCAAAGCCAGCGTGTGGATGGCCTTGGTGAAATCACCTACACCAACCTGCGCAGCGGCAACTACACCTTCCATGTGCGCGCCAAAAATGCTATCGGCGGTATGACGCCCACGCAGGATATCGCCCTGCACAAGGCGCCCAGCCTGCTGGAGCGCCCGGTGTTCTGGGTGGTGGCGGGCCTTGTGTTTCTGGCGCTGGTGGCGGCCGCCGCAGTGCTCATCATCCATGCCCGCACGGTGAAGCTGCTGCGCCGCCAGCAGGAATATAAACGCATCACAGACCAAACCATTGCCACCATCTCCAACGCTATCGACGCGAAAGATGAATACACCGAGGGACACTCCGAGCGCGTGGCAGCCTACTCTGTGGAAATTGGCAGGCGCATGGGCATGAGCGAAGAAGAGCTGGAAAAGCTGCGTTACATCGCTCTCCTCCATGACATCGGCAAAATCGGCATTTCAGACACCATCCTGAACAAGCCCGGCCGCCTGACGGACGATGAGTTTGTCGTCATGAAATCCCACACCACCATCGGCGGCGGCATTTTAAAGGATTTCTCCGCCATCGACGACATCGGCCTTGGCGCCGAGGCCCACCACGAAAAGTACAACGGCACCGGCTATCCCCGCGGGCTGAAAGGCGATGAGATCAGCCTCATCGCCCGCGTTATCGGTGTAAGCGACACCTACGACGCCATGGCCACGCGCCGCAGCTACAAGGAGCCTATGACGAAGGAATACATGATAGAAGAACTGAAAAAATGCAGCGGCACCCAGTTCGACCCGGCCGTCGCCGCCATCATGATCCAAATGGTGGAGGACGACTTTTCGCTGGAAGCGCAAAAGGCCGGCGTGGCCGTGAGCCGCAAAAAAAGCCGCGGCAAAAATAAGGCAGGATAGCACTCTACCTGCCGAAAAAAAGAACATCCGCGGGATATTGGGCAACTGCCCTTTCTCCCACGGATGCTTTTTCTTGTTCTGTGACTTTTCCACACAGGGCTTTACGCCGCGTCGCCCAGCTCCGGCCGGGGCTTTTCCGTCAGCCCGGAAAGGCCGTGCGCCTGCATGGAGGACTTGATGCGCAGTGCCCGCATGGCGTTGATGATGGCGATGAAAGCGACGCCAACATCCGCGAACACGGCGGCCCACATGCCGGCAAAGCCAAGGGCACCCAGCGCCAAAATAAGCGCCTTTACGCCTAACGCGAACACAATGTTCTGCTTCACAATGGTCATGGTGCGGCGGCTGATGTCCACCGCCACAGGCAGGCGCGAGGGCTCGTCCGTCATCAGCACCACGTCCGCCGCCTCAATGGCTGCGTCGGAACCAAGGCCGCCCATGGCAACGCCAACGTCCGCGCGGGCCAGCACCGGCGCGTCGTTCACGCCGTCGCCCACAAACAGCAGGGTGCCGCTGTGCGGCGCTTTTAGCAGTTCCTCCACCCTTGCCACCTTGTCCTGCGGCATCAGGCGGGTGTACACCTTGTCGATGCCAAGCATCTCGGCCACTTTTTTGCCCGGCAGGTCCGCGTCGCCGGTCAACATCACTGTTTGCTTCACGCCCAAATTCCGCAGGGCGGCAATGGCGTTTTTCGCGTCCGGCTTCACCACGTCGCTCACCACGATGTACCCGGCATAGGCGCCGTCTTCCGCCACATGCACCACGGTGCCCACCACATCCGGCGCGTCCACCTGCACGCCGCTGTTTTTCATCAGCTTCAAATTGCCCGCCAGTACTTTTTTCCCGTCCACCATGGCTGTCACGCCCTCGCCGGCCGCTTCGCTCACGCCCGCCGCGCGGCTGGGTTCAATCACTTTGCCAAAGGCCGCCACGATGCTGCGCGCAATGGGGTGGCTGGACAGGCTTTCCGTATAGGCGGCCAACTCCAGCAGTTTTTCCGGCGTGTATCCGGCGGCGGTGTTCGGCGCCGTTTCGCTCACGGCGAACTGCCCTTTTGTAAGGGTGCCCGTTTTGTCAAATACCACCACTTCCGCCTTGGCCAACGCCTCCAAGTAGTTGCCGCCTTTGATGAGCACACCCGCGCGGGACGCCCCGCCAATGCCGCCGAAAAAGCTGAGCGGCACGGAGATGACCAGCGCGCACGGGCAGGAGATGACAAGGAACGTCAGCGCGCGGTACACCCACTCGCCGAATGGCTGCCCCGTGACAAGCGGCGGCACCACTGCCAGCAGCAGCGCCGCGGCGCACACAGCCGGCGTATAGATGCGGGCAAACCGCGTGATAAAATTTTCCGCTTTGGCCTTGTTGGCGCCGGAAGATTCCACCAGTTCCAAAATGCGGGCCACCGTGCTTTCGCCGTAGGCCTTTTGCACCTTGCAGGTCAGCGCGCCGTTCAGGTTGATGCAGCCGCTCATCACGTCGGCGCCGGGGGCCACATCACGCGGGACGCTTTCGCCTGTGAGGGCCGAGGTATCCAGCGCGGACATCCCGTCCTGCACCACGGCGTCCAGCGGCACGCGCTCGCCCGGCTTCACCACAATGATATCCCCCGGCTGCACTTCCTCCGGCGTCACCTCTTTTAAGGTGCCGTCGGCGGCTTTCAGGTTCGCGTGGTCCGGCCGGATGTCCATAAGCGCGGCAATGTTGCGGCGCGAACGGCCAACCGCATAGCCTTCAAACCACTCGCCCACCTGGTAAAACAGCACCACGGCCACGCCTTCGGGGTAATCGCCCAGGGCCATGGCGCCAATGCTGGCCACCGCCATGAGGAAGTTTTCATCAAACACATTGCCCCGCAAAATATTGCGCACGGCAGAGTACAAAATATCCCACGCGGCAGCAAGGTACACCGCCAAAAACACGAGCATGCGCGGAATGCCCTGCAGCGGCAGCAAAATTGCCGCCGCAAACAGCACCGCCACCGCAATGATGCGAATCAGCTCGTTTTTTTGCTTGTTGCTCATCCCACCAACCTCACATCCGGCTCAATTTTGCGCATCACGCTTTCGGCCTGCTTCACCACGTTGTCAAACACGTCGTCTGCCGCCTCCAGCGTAAGCTTTTGCGTCATAAAACTGATGGACGCCTTCACCACGCCCGGCATTTTGCGCACGGCGTCTTCCATTTTTGCCGCACAGTTCGCACAATCCAGTTCCTCAATTTTAAACGTTTTCAGCATTTCCCTATCCCCTTATCGCATCATCTTATAATCAATTAAACAATCGTTTAATCATCTGACATTATAATACACCCACCGGCATGCTTTGTCAACACCCGAGCCATGAATTATTCATTTTTTTTTGCTACTATTTCAGATGAAGCTTCGAGCAAATTTGCGCAGCTTTTTGTTGTATGGTAACCATACACACGGCAACACGCCGCAAAATATTTTGAGGAGATGAGATTCATGGGCCAGTTTGAGGAAACGATCCAAAAACGCCGCAGCGTGTATTCCATTGGGGACACCCTGCCCATTTCCGACGATGCGCTGGACGAAATGCTGCGCACCGTCACTAAAAACGTGCCCTCGGCCTATAACGGGCAAAGCCAGCGTGTGGTGCTGCTGCTGGGGGAGAAACACAAAAAGCTGTGGGACATCGTCACCGAGGCCATCCGCCTGAAAACAGGCAAGGTGGGCGACGGCACGGCCAAAAAACTGGCCGCCTTTGCCGCAGGCCACGGCAGCATTTTGTTCTTCGACGACGACGGCACCACAAAAAAACTGCAGGAACAATTCCCCAAATACGCCGACAATTTTGCCACATGGAGCCAGCAACAAAACGGCATGCTGCAATACGCCGTGTGGTGCGCATTGGCCGAGGCAAATATTGGCGCATCGCTGCAGCACTATAACCCCATTATAGACGGCGCGGTGAAAGCCGAGTACGGCCTGCCGGAATCGTGGAAGCTGTATGCCCAGATGCCCTTTGGCGCCATCACCGCCCCGCCCGGCCCGAAGGAGTTCCTTCCGCTTGACGAGCGCTACCGCGTGCTGCGGTGAACCGCCGGTTATGTATTACGGATTATTAATAAAGTATAAAAACAGGTGGCCGGGAAACCGGCCGCCTGTTTTTACTATGAAAGCGCACGGCGGCGGGAGGTTTTCGGCATCTGCCGGCACACGCTACTTCCCCGAGCCCGCGTAAACCTCCACAATGCCCAGCAGCACCTCCACGGCTTTGTCCATGTCCTCGGCGGCAATACACTCGTGGGGGCCGTGGAAATACAGCCCGCCGGTGCCAAGGTTCGGGCAGGGCAAGCCCATGAAGGAAAGGGCGCTGCCGTCCGTGCCGCCGCGCACAGGCTTGGTTTCGGGCGCAAGGCCCGCTTTGCGAATGGCTGTGCGCGCATTTTCCACCAGGTGCATGTTCGCTTCAATCACGCCCGCCATGTTGCGGTATTCGTCCTCTATCTCCACCACCGCGCTGCCTTCACCGTATTTTGCGCAAACGGCGCCCGCCGCCTTTTGCAGCGCTTCTTTGCGCGCGGCAAATTTTCCTTCGTCATGCTCGCGCACATAGTATCGGGCCTCGGCCTTGCCCACCGCGCCGGACAAGCTGTGCAAAAAATAATACCCCTCGCGGCCCTCGGTGTTTTGCGGGCGCTCATCCTTTGGCAGCAGGGCGTCAAACTCCATGGCCAAATCCAGCGCGTTCACCATGATATCCTTCGCCGAACCCGGGTGCACCTCCACCCCGGTGAACACCGCCGCCGCCCGCGCCGCGTTAAAGGTCTCGTACTCAATATCCCCCACCGGGCCGCCGTCCACGGTGTAGGCATAGTCCGCGCCAAAGGCCGCCACGTCAAAGCAGTCTGCCCCTGCGCCTATCTCTTCATCCGGCGTAAAGCCCACGCAGATTTTCCCGTGGGGGCGCCCTTCCGCCAGCAACCTTTCACACATGGCCATAATTTCGGCAATGCCCGCCTTGTCGTCCGCGCCAAGCAGGGTGTCGCCGCTAGACGTAATCAGGGTTTTCCCCGCAAGCCGTTTGATATCCGGGAAAGTGGCCGCGTCCGTTACAAGGCCGTTTGCCAGTTTCACGTCGCCGCCGTTGTAGTTCGGGTACAGCATGGGGCGCACGTTTTCGCCTTCGGCGTCAGGCGCGGTGTCCATATGGGCCAAAAAGCCGATGGCCGGCGCATCTTCGCAGCCCGCCGTGGCGGGAACGCTGCCGAACACATAGCAGTGTTCATCCACCCGGGCGTCGGCAATGCCAATCTCCTTCATCTCTTCCACCAGCATACGGGCCAGGTCAAACTGGCGGGCGCTGGAGGGGTGGCCGCCCCGGTTGCCGTCGTCGGACGTGGTGTACACCTTGACATATTCCAAAAAACGTTCGCTCGCGCGCTTCATAGAAATCTCCTTCAACTGCCGGCTGATTTATGGTACTATAGGAACATCGGCTATTTTGATGATACCATGGGAAGGGGCCTGTTGCAATGTGGTTTGACGCAAGCGTTTTTTACCAAATTTACCCTCTTGGCCTTTGCGGCGCGCCGCAGGCAAACGGCGGCGAAGCGCCGGAGAACCGCATCGGCCGCTTTGCCGCGTGGCTGCCCCACATCCGGGCCCTTGGCGCGAACGCCGTGCTGCTGAACCCTGTTTTCAACAGCGACACCCACGGCTACGACACCCGAGACTACACCAAAATAGACCCGCGCCTTGGCACGAACGAGGACTTTGCCACCCTGTGCTGCCAGATGCAGGAAGCCGGCCTCAAAATTGTGCTGGACGGCGTGTTCAACCATGTGGGCCGCGGCTTTTGGGCTTTTCAGGACGTGTGCCTAAATCGCCAAGGCTCCCCTTATAAAGACTGGTTTTTCATCGACTGGGACCGCGACTCGAACTACGGCGACGGCTTTTGGTACGACGGTTGGGAAGGCCATTTTGAACTGGTGCGCCTGAACCTGCAAAACCCCGCCGTGGCGGCCCATTTGCTGGAGGCCGTGAGCGGCTGGATCACCGAATTCGGCATCGACGGCCTGCGGCTGGACGTCGCCTACTGTGTGGACACCGGCTTCATCCGCGCCCTGCGCGCCATGGTGGACGGCCAAAAGCCCGGCTTTTTCCTCATGGGGGAAATGCTGCACGGCGATTACAAGGCCATTGTGCAGCCCGGCATGTGCGATTCCGCCACCAACTACGAATGCTACAAAGGCCTGTATTCCAGCCTGAACACCCTCAATTTTTTTGAAATTGCCTACAGCCTGAACCGCCAGTTCGGCCCGGAGGACTGGACGCTGTACAAGGGCCTGCCCCTGTTTAATTTCATCGATAACCACGACGTTACCCGCGCGGCCAGCGTATTGACCGAACCGCGCCACCTGCCCCTGTTGTGGGGCATGCTGTTCGGTATGCCGGGCATTCCCAGCATTTACTACGGCAGCGAATGGAGCCTTGCGGGCGACAAAAAAGACGGTGACAATGCCCTGCGCCCCGCCATTGATATGCCGGAGGAAAACGAACTTTCCCGCCTAGTGGCAAAAATGGCCGCCGCCCACGGCGAAAGCGCCACCCTGCAAACCGGCGGCTATCGCCAGGTATACCTGACGAACAAACAATTTATTTTTGAGCGCAAAGCGGATGACGAGCGGTATCTCATCGCACTGAACGCGGAGGACGCCGCCCACACCGCCCATTTCGACGCGCAAAGCGGCACCGCTGTGGACATGCTGACGGACAATGCAATAGATTTCGGCGGCGGCCATGAAATGCCGCCGTTCAGTGTGCAATTCTTACATATGGAAAAGTGAGGAACCAATTATGAAAGTGTTTATTTCCAGCGACATTGAAGGAACCGGCGGCATTACGGTGTGGGGCGAAACCGACGCCGCCAAAGACCATGCGGCCTATGCAGTAATGTGCAAGCGCATGACAGAGGAAGTCGCATCCGCCTGCACCGGGGCACAGGCGGCCGGGGCCACCCATATCTGGGTGAAGGACGCCCACGGCACCGGCCTCAACATCGACCACACCGCCCTGCCCCGCGGCGTATTTTTGAACCGCGCCTGGAGCGGTGACCCCCTTTGCATGATGGACGGCCTGGACGAGACTTTTTCCGCCGCGATGTTTACGGGCTACCACTCTCCCGCCGGCGGCGACGCAAACCCCCTGTCCCACACCATGAGCGGGCATATCGACTTCCTCCGCATCAACGGTGAAGAGGCCAGCGAGTTCACCATCGCCGCCTACGCGGCGGGCATGCTGGGGGTGCCGGTACCGTTCCTTGCCGGCGACGCGGGCCTGTGCGAGCTGGCGGAAACCTTCATCCCCGGCATCACCACCGTGGCCACCTTTTGCGGCCTTGGCCGTTCCACCACGGCCCCCCACCCGGCCGACACCGCCGAGGCCATCCGCGCGGGCGTGCAGTCGGCCCTTTCCGGCGATTTCCGCCGATGCAAAGTGCCTATGCCAAACAGTTTTGAGGCCGTCGTGCGCTACAAATGGCACCACGAGGCCTACAAATTTTCCTTCTTCCCCGGTGCCCAGCAGCTGGACAGCCGCACCATCAGCTTCCGCGCGCAGGATTATATGGACATGCTGGTGTTTTTCAACTTTGTGCTGCTTTAAGCGCCAGCGGCTGCATTACGCGCGGAACTACATAAAGCAAACCTAAAAAAGGCTTGTGTGAATGGGAATCCTCCCCCTTCGCACAAGCCCGTTTCGTTTGCCGCCGCATGCCGGGCGGGATAAGCGAATTACGCCACGCCGGTATAGCGGTAATCCACCACCCACTCGTCCCGGTCGGTGTCATAGCGCCAGGCGGTGCCGTCCGTTTTTGCCACGGCGTAGCGCGCCAGCAGCAGCGGCTCCGCCGTTTCGTCATAACCCTCCGGCCGGCCGTAGCGCCCTATGATGTAACAGCTTTTCCCTTCCACGCTTTCGTCATCCATCCGCTCCAAGCTTTCCTCACTGCCCACCGCGTACTTCCACGTGATGATGTCCTCTGCCGTGGCGTATTGCACCTCTCGCTTGCCCGTTACCCACGGGCTGCCCGCCTTGCCGCGCGCCTCGGCCGCCGTGATTTTCTCCATCGTGGGCAAAATCTCGGCCATTTTCTCGTCTTTCATGTGCTGCCCGTCGAAATAGTCCTGTGGCATGGCGCCGCACAGGTACGGGTTGTAGCTGCCGTAAACCGGCACGCCCGCCGTTTTGGCATAGTCCAGGATATATTCCTCCACGCCAAACACCAAGGCGCACTCCTCCGGGTTTTCCACGGCGTACTCGTAGGTGACGGGGTTGTACGGCGAAAGGTAGAACACCACATTTACCCCTTTGCCCCGCAGGTAGGCCACAAAGGCCTCGAACTGCCCGGCCAGCTCCTCGTCCACCTTCGCGCTGGTGTTCATCCAAGCCAGGGCGCTCTCATGCTCCTCGTAGGCGCGCTCGTCCACCGTGGCCTGCGGCGCCTCACGGAAGGATTTCATATACAGCACGCTGCCGTCCGAAAGCTTGATATTATTCGTCTGGTCGTAAATGTCCCCCGTTACAATGGCAGGCGGGCGGTAATCCACGCCCGCGCCCTCCCCTTCGGTGATTTTCGTCAGCCAGAACTGCAAATTCCCCTGAAAATAGGTGGGCGTCAGCAGCGCCAGGTACCGGTCCCGCTTCGGAGCGGCATCGGGGGCGTAGGTCGAGTCGATGCCAAGGCGCACACTCAAAAACTCGTTGTACAATTCGCTGCTGCTGCGCGGGTTCGCGTCATAGGTGGTGGCGCCAAAAATCCACGGGTCCACGCCGATGATGATGTTTTCCGGCAGCATGCCCTCTTTGTCAAACAAATAGGTCAGGCCCAAAATATCGCGGAAATCGGCCAGGCTTACGCCGCCGTTGAAGAACGGCCGCTTGCCCGCGGCTGCCTGCCGCAGCTGCAAAACGCGGCTGGAGCCAAAGGAAAGCGTGTTATACGGCTCGTCAATGATGCCCGCCAGTTCCTTCAGCACGGCGCGCTCGTCCATGCGGTCGTAGGAATCCACCGCCTGCCCGTTCACCATTGCCGTGGCAATGTCCAAATTGTACTGGTCAACCTCGCCTTTAAACAGGGAACTTACGTCTATTTTATAGGAAAACCACACCATAAACAGCGGGATGGGCAGCAAAAACAACACCCGCGACAGCACCTTGCCGCAGGTGACAAGCCCGCCCCCGATTCTTTTCAACACGCCGGTTTGTTCCATCGCCACCTCAATATTGCGCATAAATAAACTGCGACAGGCCGAACGCCCCGAAGGCGATGAACCCGCCCAGCAGCACATAATACAGCGGCCAGCGCACATAAAACTTTTGCCTGCGCACCCACAGGGCCATGTTGCCGCCGTCTTTGATACCGAGCTTCTCCAGTGCCTCCACCAAAACCACCGCCACCACAACCACAACCACCATTTGCACCGTGAAGCCAAACGCCGTGCCGCCGGCAAAGGCCGCCGCAAACCCGGCCGCGTCCCACCCGGTGGCAAGCACGCCGAAGGCCTCTGCCACCGGCGTTTGGTAGTTGCTGAACGCAAGGGCCGCCAGCGTGCCGGCAAACATCAGGTACACCAGCACCCGCTGCACAAAGCTGCGTACGGGTTTAAGGCTGTACACCGGCGTGCCGGAGGCTACGCGCTCCTTCACACCGCCGCAAAAAGACGACACCACCAAAATAGCGCCGTTCAGCGCGCCCCAAACCAGATACCCAAGGCTGGCCCCGTGCCAAAGGCCGCTAAGCACAAACACCAGCATGGTGTTCAGCGCCTGCCGCCCCTTGCCCTTGCGGTTGCCGCCAAGGGGGAAATACACATACTCGCGGAAAAACGACGTGAGGGACATATGCCACCGTTTCCACAATTCGCGGTAGGTGGTGGCGGCAAAGGGGCGGTTAAAGTTTTCGCGGAAGGTGAAGCCCATCATGTGGGCGCTGCCAATGGCAATGTCGCAGCTGCCGGAAAAATCGGCGTACAGCTGGTAGGCGAACAGCAGCACCGCCAGCACCAGGTACGGGCCGTTGTAATGCCCCGGCGCGCCAAACACCTTGGCCGTGAACACACCGATATTATCCGCAATCACGCTTTTTTTCACAAGGCCCCACAACACGCGGAACAGCCCGCCGGCGATGCGGTCGTAATCAAACCCCCGCGGGTTTTGGTACTGGGGCAGCATTTCGTTCGCCCGGTTGATGGGCCCGGTGACGATACCGGGGAAAAAGCTCATATACAGGGCGTACAGCGCGGGGTTTTTCTCCGGGGGCTGTTTGCCCTTGTATACGTCCAGCGTGTAGCTGACGCTTTGCAGCACAAAATAGCTGATGCCCAGCGGCTGGATGATGCCGAATTCCGCTTCGCCTGCGCCGCCGCCGGTAACAAGCGCGGACAGCTGAAGCCCGAGGGAGGCGAAAAAGTCCAGGTACTTGCACACGGCCAGCATGCCGAGGCACACCGCCAGCGACGCCGCCAGAAACACGCGCTTATGTGCTTGTTTTTTTGCGCGTCCTATGCCCAGCGCGCACAAAAAGCTGGCAAAGGTGGCCAGCAACAGCAGCGCAAAGGACGGCAAATGCTCCGCCCAGCCATCCGGGCTGTAAAGGTAAAACACCCAGCTGCACAGCAGCAGCCAGAAATAGCGGATTTTGGCCGGGAACAAAAAGGAAGCAAGGCACGCCACGCACAAAAACACAACGAACAGCAACGAATTCAGCGCCATTGCTTCCCTCCTTCCCATGTCGTTTCTACTTCACATTGTATAAGCCACCCTGCCGGCACGGCGGTCATCCCGTCAGCGCTGCGGCTCTTCCGGGCCCTTCCCCAGTGTGATGTCATACAATTCCTTCAGCAGCTTTCCACGGCTATAGTATGTGCGCCAGGCCGCGCGGCCGTTTTCGCCCATTTGTTTGCGTTCTGCCGGGGGCAGGGCCCGCAGCATACAAATCTTGTCTGACAGTGCCGCCGCGTCGCCCGCGGCCGACGTTCACGCCGCGCCGCTGCGGCACCCCCCGC
>JAVBNG010000015.1:0-57159 GCA_031551695.1 Oscillospiraceae bacterium | reverse complement strand
AACGTGACGCCGCCGAGGCGGAGCGTGACGCTGCTGAGGCCCGGCGCGAAGCCGCCGAGGCAGAACGCGACGCACTGGAAGCGGAACGTGAGGCCTTGGAGGCCGAGCGCGACGCGCTGGAAGCGGAACGCGAGGCGTATATGGAGGACGACGGCCTGGAAGACGAGCGCATCGCCCTCGACACAGAGCGCGACGCCCTTGAAAACGACCGCAACGCGCTGAAGGCCGCCTTCGACAAACTGGAGGCTGACCGCGCCGTCCTGACCGCCGCGGCCCAGTCCGCCGCTTACAGCGACGCTTTTACGTCGCAAACAGCGGCCAATATCGTTAACGAGGCCAACATCGAGGCCGAGCGCATCCGTCAGGACGCCTACGCCGAGCGTGACCGCGTGCACCGGCAGATTCTGGCCAGCGCCGGCGGCCTTGTGGAAAGCATTTCCGTCATCAAGGCCGAAGTGACCGCTGTGGAAGGCGATGTGAGCGGCGTTTTGGAGAATGTGCAAGCCTCGCTGAACAACCTTGTGGTGGCACTGGGCCGCACCGAACTGAACCTCGGCACTTTGTCCGTGCAGGCCGAGCGCTTCCCGTCGGTTTCACCCATCGTGCAAAAGACGGCGGAGCAGGCGCCCGCTTATTTCCAGCCCAGTCCCGCCTTTGCCCCCGCGCAATTTTCCGCGCTTTCTCAAGGCCCCGCGCTTGTGAGCGCCGTGCCGCAGCAGCAAATGGCCGCGCCCGTGCAGCCGATGGCACAGGCGCCCGTACAGCAGCCTGTGCAGCCTATCGCCCACAGTGTGGTGCAGCAAATGCCGCAGCCCCTGCCCGCTCCCACGATGAACCGCCGCCGCGTGGTGAAAAAAGCCCCGACGCCCCGCCAAAATGCCACTTTGCACCGCGTGGCCGAAAGCGAAGAGGAATACCCGCCCAATGCACGGCCGTTCCGCCCCACTTACAGCACCAGCCCCACGGCCGGCACCGGCTTTACACAGGCTTCCACCGCGTACCAACTGAAGCGCGAACCGGAAGAACGCATGCGCGCCCTTTCAGAAAATTTGGTGGAAACCCTAATGAAGATGATGGACAAATAACCGCAACAACCCCAAACGCCCCGCCGCACAATGTGCATCGGGGCGTTTTGTTTCGACATTTTGCTGCCGTGCCGGGCGGTATAATTTGGGGCAGAACGGGTTGCAAAACACGTTCCACAACCAAACTTGATTATGAAAGGACTGCAATATCATGTATGGCATCGCACCCTATAACGGTAACCAAAGCTTGTTCAGCTTTATGGACGATCTGGAGCGCAGCTTTGGCAACAGCGTAAATGGCCGCGACTATTTCCGCTGCGACATCTCGGAAAAAGGCGACAACTACCTGCTGGAGGCCGAACTGCCCGGCTTCGACAAAAAGGACATCGGCGTGGAACTGGACGGCGACATGCTGACCATTTCGGCCACCCACGAGGAAAAAAACGACGAAAAGGACAAAGACGGCCATTATGTGCGCCGCGAGCGCCGCTATGGCAGCTTTGCGCGCAGCTTCGACGTCGAGGGCATCGACACCGGGCACATCAAGGCCGACTATAAAAACGGCGTGCTGGAACTAACCCTGCCCAAAAAGGCCGCCGCCGAGCTGCCCGAAGCGAAACGGCAGATCGCCATCAGCTAAGGCACTGCCGTGTTCCGTTCACAAACACCTTGCCACTCTAACAAATGCGGCGCAAGCAGCAGCGCAATCCCCGGAAAACAATCCGCGCCACAGGCATCACAGCCTGCGGCGCGGTTCATTTTTTAGCTAAATAAAACGAAAAACCGCATTTTATTGCAGCAATGCCAAAACATTTCCCTTCGGCACCACGCCAATGCTTTGCCCCACAGCCTTGCCGTCTTTAAAGGCAATCACGGTGGGAATGCTCATAATTTCGAACCGGGCGGCCAGCATCTGCTCCTCGTCCGTGTTCACCTTGCACACCTTGTATTCCGGGTGCTCTTCACTAATCTGGTCTATCAGCGGCGACATCATCCGGCACGGGCCGCACCACGCCGCCCAAAAATCCACCAGCACGGGCTTGTCGCTTTTCAATACCTCATTTTCAAAGGTTGCGCCTGTTACAGCAACGGTCATCTGTCATTCTCCTTTCGCGCAGTCGCGGAACTCATCCGCTTTTTTCAAATTATACCATATCAGTCTAGTTAAGGCAAGCAAAACCTGTCGATGCCCCCGCGCAGGGCGGCATTTTTTTAAAGCGCACCCTTCGGCGGGCGTGGAACAGGGTGAAAACAGGCGAAGACTGTCACAAATGAAGCAGCCACACGGCCAGTGCGAAGTAAATCAGCAGGCTGCCCGCGTCCACCAATGTGGAAATCAGCGGCGCGGCCATCAGCGCGGGGTCTATTTTCAGCTTTTTGGCGATGATGGGCAACATGCCGCCCACGGTGTTCGCCATCACCACAGTAAAAATCATGGCGGTGGACACCACCAGCCCCACGGCGGCGTCCTCACGGCTGGTGATGAAGATGCGCAGGTAGTTTACGGCTGCCAGCGGCACCGCCACCAGCAGGCTCACCCGCAGCTCCTTGAGCAGCACGGCGGCGGCGTCCCTCATTTCAATTTCCCCCAGCGCCATGCCGCGGATAACCAGCGTGCTGCTTTGGCTGCCCGCGTTGCCGCCGGTGTCCATTAGCATGGGCATGTAGGTGATGAGCGCCGGGATGGCCGCGAAGGCCAGTTCGAACCTGCCCAAAATGCCCCCGGTGATGATGCCGCTCACCATCAGCACC
This sequence comes from Oscillospiraceae bacterium, assembly GCA_031551695.1. GTDB lineage: Bacteria > Bacillota > Clostridia > Oscillospirales > Ruminococcaceae > JAAYCI01. The sequence goes on along the minus strand of JAVBNG010000015.1, from coordinate 54,382 downwards.
AGCAGCCACAAAAAGCGGTTCCTCGCCAGCATCAGCACACCGGTTTTCAGGTACGGCCGCTCGCTGGGCGCCATGGCGGCCATGCGCTCGAAGTCCTCCGTGGCCTCTTCCTGCATCACGTCCACTGCGTCGTCCACCGTCACGATGCCCACCAGGCGCTTTTCCGCGTCCACCACCGGCATGCTGATAAAATCGTACTTCGCCATCTGGCGCACCACTTCCTCGCGGTCCTCCGTGGTGGTGGCGTAAATCACGTCCGGCTCCATCAGTTCTTCCACGGTGTCCGTGTCAAAGGCCAGCAGCAGGTCTTTCACCGTCACCACCCCCTGCAAATGGCGGGTGTCGTCGATGACATAGCAGGTGTAGATGGTCTCCCTGTTCTCGCCGATGCGGCGCAGGCGCTTGATGGCGTCCTCCACGGTCATGTCGCCCCGCAGCTCGGTGAACTCCGCCGTCATGATGCTGCCGGCGGAATGCTCGGGGTAGCGCAGGAACTCGTTGATCTGCGCGCGGGTTTCGGGCGAGGTGTTGCGCAGCATCTGCCGCACCAGCGCCGCGGGCATCTCCTCCAGCATGTCCACGGCGTCATCTACAGCCAGCTCGTCCATCATATCCGCAATTTCCCGGTCGCTGGCCGCCTTCACAATTTGCTGCTGGGTGTCTGGCGCAAGATATGCAAACACATCCATTTCCTGCTCTTTGGACAGCGTGCGGAACACCACCATGCGGCTCTCTTCGGGGAGGTCTTCAATAAACCGCGCCACGTCCGCGTCATTCATTTCCGACAGCACATTGCGCAATTCCCGGTAATTTTTCTGCCCCACAAGCACGCCCAGGCGCACTTCGTTGTTTTTCAACGGCATTTATCTCCCCTCCTTCCGCAGAATCGTTTGTTCAACAACCCAATATACAAGCTATATTATCATCTGTTGTTTTAATTATTGTTATTTTAATTATTTTGATTTTATCTATTGATATTTTATGCGTTGTATTTTTCGATAATTTATAGCAGCAACGCCCTGGCAATATTCAGGTAAACCACATAGGCCAGCGCGTCCACAATGGTTGTGATGAGCGGCGCGGCCATGATGGCGGGATCCAGCTTGCACGCCTTCGCCAAAATGGGCAGCGCTCCGCCAATCACCTTTGCCACAAACACCACGGCTATCAATGTAAGGGACACCACCAGCGTCACCAGCCCAGCCTCCGGCTGCATCACGGTAATGCGGATGTAATTGACGATGGCCAGCGCCACACCAACAAGAACGGCCACGCGCATCTCTTTCCACACCACACGCCCCACGTCGCCAATGCCGATTTCCCCCAGCGCCATGCCGCGGATGACCATGGTGCTGCTTTGGCTGCCCGCGTTGCCACCGGTGCCGGTAAGCATGGGCATAAACGCCACCAGCGCGGGAATTGCCGCGTAAATTGCCTCATAATGCCCCAAAATGGCGCCGGTGATCATGCCGCTCACCATCAAAATCATCAGCCAGCCAAACCGGTTTTTGGCCAGGGTAAACACGCTGGTTTTCAGGTATGGCCGCTCGCTGGGCGCCAAAGCGTTCATGATCTCGAAGTCCTCGGTGTCTTCTTCCTGCATGGCGTCCAGCGCGTCGTCCACCGTGATGATGCCCACCAGCCGCTCCTCCGCGTCCACCACCGGCATGGCCATCAGGTCGTACTTCACCATCAGCCGCGTCACATCCTCGGTTTTGTCCGCCGTGTGCACCGAAATCAGGTTCGTCTCCATCAAATCGCCCACCAGGTCCGTGTCGTGGGCCAGCAACAGGTCCTTCACCGTCACCACGCCCTCCAGGTGGCGGGTGTCGTCCATCACATAGCAGGTGTAGATGGTCTCGCGGTCCTCGCCAATGCGCCGGATGCGCTTGATGGCGTCCTCCACGGTCATACTGGCGCGCAGGTCGGTAAATTCCGCCGTCATCAGGCTGCCGGCGGCATCCTTCGGGTACATCAAAAACTGGTTGATCAGGCTGCGGGTCTCCGGCGACGAATTGCGCAACACGCGCTTCACCAGCGCAGCGGGCATCTCTTCCAGCATATCCACCGCGTCGTCCACATACAGTTCGTCCACAATTCCCGCAATCTCGTTGTCCGTAATGCGGCCGACGATGTGCGCCTGTACGTCGGCCGAAAGCTCTGCAAACACGTCCATTTCCACGTCTTTCGGCAGCGTGCGGAAGGCGATGACCGCCCTGTCGCTGGGCAGATCCTCCATAAAGCGCGCAATATCCACTTCGTTCATATCGGCGAACGCCTCGCGCAGCTCACGGTATTTTTTCCCTGCCAGCAGCTGTTCCAGCTGCCGCACCTGCTCTTCCTGCAGCTCTTCCCTGTTTTTCACGTTCGATTCTTCCATAGCGTTCACCTCCTTTGCGCTCTCGCTTCTTCGGCCAATAAAAAAACCACGCATAACACACCCCCGGCCAAAAAGCCGATGGTGCGCCCGCGTGGGCGATCTTTTCCCCTATTCAGATGGCGGCGCACAGGCCGCGGCAGCCGCCGAAAACGGCATACCACTGCCTGTTACTGCGCACGCAAAATCCGCTGCCGCCGCTTTAGGCGGCGCGCAGGGAGGCAGACAGCGAAAACCTGCCTCCAGACTTCCGACTGTGGGGGTCGATCTCCACGCTCCTACTTCGGGCGCTGGTTTCCACTTGTCTTCCCCCCCTTTGTCCGGTAAATTTTGTGTGCGTCCGGTCTCACTTATATGGCGTCCGGGCGGCCTTCCGGCCGCCCGGTTTCCGGCCAAATAACGTTCTGTAAATCAGGTTTCTGCTAAACGGCCTTGCTCAGCGCCTGTCCGCCTTCGTGGCCGCTTTTGCCCACATTGAACTTCGCGGCTGCCTCCACCGGCGTGCTGATTACGCTGCGGGTGGTGCCACCCGCCACATAGGCTTTGCCGCATTCCGGGCAAATGGCGGAGTGCAGCGTCACCGACTGGCTGAGCACCTTGCCGCCTTTTGCGGCGGCGTCTGCCAGGTTGTGGGCCACATGCTCCTGCTCGTGGCTCATCACCACGCTGGCGGACACCTCCGGGGCGATGTGCCCGGGCGTTTTAAAGGAGACGCCCATATCGTCGGAGCCGTCCTGGTATTTGCGGTTTTTGCAGGTTTGGCACTCGGCCTCAAACTTGTTCATCATGTCCTTGGCCACGGCGCGGTCCTGTGCAAGGGCGGGGTCGGCGGACGTTCCCGGCACCGCAAACACGGCAGCGCCGGTTTCCATTGCCGCCGCGCCGAATGTCTCCCCAGCGCCTACGGCCCCGGCCGAACCGGCCGCCTGCGTGTACACCGGAGATAGCATTTGCGCGCCAATGGGCGAAAAACCAATGCTCATATCCGCACTCCTGTCTGAATCTTCCGCCCCGGGAAACGCCATGCCGACGCCACACCGGGGCAAAAACATTATAGCCCAAAAATCCCGCGGGGTCAACCCGTTTGCAGGCAGACCGTATCTAAAACAGCAGCAGAATACCCGCAGTCATATCATCTGTTATTTTAACGAATGATAATTTATACTAAGTTAATTAATTTTTAATTAATATATCGTCAGTTAAATTCTGAAATAAAAATTAGGCCGGATAAAGCACCCACTCAAGCATCCGCCGCCGCGCCTTCCATCCCTACAAAAACTCTTCCTTCAAACTTCTGGAAAATAAACTATTCAACGCTTTTTTTGGCTCTTCGTTTTCATACAGCACCCGGTGGATGGCATTGGAGATGGGCAGTTCCGTGCCGGTCTCCTCCGCAAGCTGCATCAGGGCCTGCACAGTGTAGTAGCCTTCCGCAAGCTCACAATACTCCACCCCCGTGGCATAGCATTCCCCAAATTTGCGGTTGTGGCTGTGGGGGCTGAACACGGTGGCCTCGTAGTCGCCCAGATGACACAGGCCATAGGCCGAAAGCTCGTTGCCGCCCATGGCGCGGATCAGCCGCGCATATTCGCGGGTGCCACGGCTCATCAGGGCGCCCTTCAGGCTGGTCAGACCGAAGCCGTCCAAAAAACCCGCCGCAATGCCCACCACGTTCTTCGCCGCCGCGCCAATCTCGTTGCCAACCAGGTCCTTCCCGTAGTAAAACCGCACCAAATCGCTGGAAAAAGCCTCCACCAGCATGTCCTTGTCGGCGGCGTCCGCCGTGTCGATCACCATACAGTTCGGCACGCCGCGCACAAACTCCTGCACGTGGCCGGGTCCCAGCCACACCGCCGCGCGGCACCCGGGGCCGAATTCCTCACCGGCCACAACGGAAAGCCGCTTGCCCGTGCCAATTTCCAGCCCCTTCATGCACAGCACATACAGCTTGTTTTCGGCAAAACGCAGCTTTTGCATCAGGCTGCGCAGGCTTTGCGACGCCACCGACACCGCAATCACGCCGCTTGCCGCCGCCTCGCGCAGATCCTGCGTCAGGCGCACGCCCTCCGGCAGGGTTAAAAAGGCGTTTTGCCGCGTGTCCATCAGCCGCCGCATATTGGCGCTGCCGGGGCGGCCATACAGCGTCACCTCATGCCCCACGCCGTTCAAATACCACGCCAAAAACGTGCCCCAGCGCCCGCAGCCGATCACCGATATTTTCAAGTCGTCCACTCTCCGTGTCCAGTTTGCCGCGGGCCACAGCCGCGCCTTTTTAATGAAAATGCCCCGCAACACGCGTTGCGGGGCAACGAAAATCATTTACTCTATTACTGGCGCAGCTCCAGCAATTTTTGCTTCAGCTCACCCTCAATGCGGGCCAACTCCACCTCGGCGGCCTGGCGTTTCTGCTTGCCTTCCGTCTGGATGCGCACCACCTCGTTCAGGCTCTCAATCAAATTCTTGTTCGTCAGCTGCAGCGTTTCAATATCCACCACACCGCGTTCGCTTTCCTTCGCCGTCTCAATGGTGGCCATCTTCAACGCCTCAGAGTTCTTCTTCAGCAGCTCGTTGGTCATGTCGGTCACTTCGCGCTGGGCCTTGGCCGCCTGCTGCGAGTGCTGCACGCCCAGGGCCAGCACCATCTGGCTTTTCCACAGGGGAATGGTGTTCACCAGTGTGGACTGGATCTTTTCGCTCATCAGCGTGTCGTTGTTCTGGATCAAACGAATCTGCGGCGCCATTTGCACCGAGATGGTGCGCGTCAGTTCCAGGTCGTGCAGTTTTTTGTCGAACCGGTCACAGAGGTTCGCCAGGTCGTTCACGGCCTGGGCGTCCTCGGGCAAATTGCTCTCCTTCGCCTTTTTCTTCAGCTCAGGCAGCTCAGTCGCCTCCACCTCGTTCAGCTTTTTGCGCCCGGCCAAAATGTACATGCTCAGTTCTTTGAAGTATACCACATTTTGCTCGTACATTTTGTCCAGCATGGCCACGTCCTTCAGCAGCGTCACCTGGTGGTTTTCCAGCGTGCGGGCAATGGCGTTCACGTTGGTTTCCGCCGTGGCGTATTTCGCCTTGACGGACGTGATTTTATTGGAGCCTTTTTTGAAAAGCCCCATGAAGCCACCTTTTTCTTCCTCGGTGATGTCAAAGCTTTTGATTTGCGTTACAAGGCCGCTGAGCATGCCGCCCACTTCGCCCAAATCTTTCGAGCGCACGCTGTTCAGCGCGCTTTCAGAAAAGGTGGTCATCTTTTTCTGCGCGCCGCTGCCGTATTGCAGCACAAGGCCCGAATCCCGCAGGTTGATTTTCTCCGCAAACTCCTCCACCTGCTTTTTCTCGGCAGGCGTCAGGTTGGCGCGCTCGTCAATGCTCTCTGGCTTCGCAACCACCACCGGCGCCTGGTATTCCGGCGGCGGCGCGTCCAGCGTCAGCACCGGGCCCTCGGCCGCAGGCGCCGCTTCCTCTGCAAAATCCAGCGTCAGTTCCGGCGGCGCCAGTTCCCCTGCGGCCGCAGTATTTTCCGTGCCCTGTGCGTTTTTCGTCTCGTCGCTCATGTCGTCCTCCCGGCATCAATATTCCCGCTTGGGCCGCTGTGTTTTCCGCGTGCCGCGTCGGGTGGGGTCGCTTCATCAGTTGATCGGGTCAAAATTGACGGGGTCGATCTTGAACTGCTTGCCCGTCAGGCCCTCCTGCTCCAGCATGGTTTCCAGCACCTTGATGTCTGTGGAGACATCAAGTGTGTCCTCCTGGTACAGGCTATTCAGCAAATTTTTAAACGCCACGTTGATATTGTCCAGCGCCTTTTCAATTTCTTCGCAGGCATGCTGCACACTTTTCACATGCACATCCTGCTCTTCGTAATACTTGTATTTTTCCACCATTTTCAGCGTGGTGGGCAGGTAGTAATCCATAAACTTGCGCGTGTCCGGCAACTTTGTCGGGTGACCCTCCACATATTTGACGATCTGCGCCGCCGTGTCCTCCAGCTTCGTCAGCTTTTCGCTGATCTCCTGCCCCGGAATGGCCGCGTTCGCCGCCTTGATTTTGGAAAGATACCGCTTTCCCTCCTGCTTGAAGGCCTCCACCTCCGCCGTCGCCGGGTCCTCCAGGCGGCTCTTGCGCTCTTCTTCTTCTTTTTCACGGGCCAGGCGGTTTTGCTCGCTCTCTACGTAAAGCTGGTACGCCTCGTCGCCGCGGATGATGCAGGTCTCGTTCACATCCATGCGCACGTCGCGGTACAGCTTTTTTGCAATGGCCTTGCGGATGTCGCTGCGCACGCCGGTGACGCCCCGGCCGGTGCCTTCGCTCAGTTCCACCAGCGTCACCACATTTTTCACGTTAAAAAACTCATAATATCGCTTTAATCGCAGGGTCAACTTGCGCTTGGAAACGCCGGAGGCCAAAAGGCCGATGGACAGGCCGAACGGCACCAAAAAGCCCAGCGCAAAGCCGCCGACGCTGACCCCCCCGCTGCTGGCCAAGGTGGCAAGCCCGGTGATGAGCGCCGAAAAGCCGAAGGACACCGCCCCCAGCACACCGGCCACAATGCTGCCGGTACCCCAACTGCGCACAGGCGACGGCCGCGGCACCAAAGTTGAAGGCCCGCCGCCCATCCACACGGGCTGCTGGCGCACCTGCTGCCGCACCTGCTGCCGCACCTGCTGGCGCACCTGGCGCTGCTGCTGGCGGTAATACCCGCCCCCGTTCTGCGGCGGGTTTTGCGGGTTGCTCTTCTGCGTATTCGCCTGTGCCGATTTTTGGATCTCCGCCCCCACCTTTTGCGAAAAATCCTTCGCCACGGTGGAAATGGCGGGCCCAAGGTCCTTCAGGCGCGACAAATCGCCGCTCTCCACGGCAGAGCGGACAGTTTTCTCTATTTGTTTTGCCAAATCCGGCTGCCGGCCGTTTGGGTCGTTCTGGCTATTCTGGTTGTTGTCGCTCACAGAACTCCTCCGCCGCAAATGAAAACACGCCAAGGCGTGTGTTGGCCACGGCTATATGCCTGCCCGCAGTGCGCTGCACCGTTTCATTCTAACAAAACCGCACAAAACGCCACGTATGGTTATTATACACCAGCCCACTGTTAATAGCAACGACAAAGGCGGCTAAAACTTGACGCGCCCGAAAAAAAAAGGTTAGAATGGGATTTACAAGCGGCAAACCGCGCGCAAAATGTGAACGACAGCACACCCGCGCTTTGCTTTTGGCGGGTTTTTGTGGGGGACTCTTTGTGGCACAGGCGGAAATAAAAAAACGGTCGGCCTCTACCGACATGACCACCGGCAGTGCGGCTTCGCGCATTTTGGTGTTCGCGCTGCCGCTGCTGGCGGGCAGTGCTTTGCAGCAGTTGTACAACATGGTGGACAGCATTGTGGTGGGCCGCTTTGTGGGCAGCACCGCACTTGCCGCCGTGGGCGTGGCTTTCCCGGTGGTGTTCATGCTGTCCAGCCTGTTCATGGGCCTTGGCATGGGCGCCATGGTGATGGTAAGCCAGTACTTCGGCGCCAAGGACACAGACAACCTGCGCCGCACGCTGGACACCGTGTACACTGCACTGATGGTGGGCGTCATCCCGCTGTCCGTGTTCGGCGCCGTTATTGTAAAGCCCATCATCAGCATGCTGGCCGTTCCTGCGGACATGCAGGCGGAAACTTTCATTTACCTCATCATCCTGATGATCGGCCTCATCGGCAGTCTTGGTTACAACCTGAACGCCGGCATTTTGCAGGGCGTCGGCAATTCCAAGGTGCCGCTGCTGTTTTTGGCCATTGCCTGCGCCATCAACATCGGGCTGGACCTGTTGCTGGTTGTTGTGTTCCATATGGGCGTGGCCGGCGTGGCCATCGCCACCATCGTGGCCCAAATTTTCAGCTGGCTGTTCGGCATTTTTTACATCAACCGCAAATTTCCGGAAGTCAAACTGCGGCCGTTTTCTTTTCAGTTTGACCGCCGCATTTTTAAAGAAATCATCCGCTTGGGCCTGCCCACGGGCATCCAGATGTCCCTGTTCAGTATCGCGTCCATGGTGCTTTCGCGCCTTGTTAACAGCTACGGCTCAACCTTTGCGGCGGGCTTTGGCGCGGCCAACAAGCTGGACACTTTCGCCTTTTTGCCCATTCAAAGCATCACCACGGCGGCCACCTCCTTCACCGGGCAAAACATTGGGGCAAACAAGCTGCACCGTGTGAAAGACGGCACTGCCGCCACCTTGAAAATGTGCCTGGGCTTCAGCATCCTCGGCCTGCTGGTCATTCCGGCCGGGCCATACCTAATGCGCATGTTTTCCGATGATCCAGCCGTCATCGACGCAGGCATGGCCTTTATTTACCGCATCATGCCATGCTATTCCCTGCTGGCCGTGCTATTCACGCTGAACAGCGTAATGCGCGGCGCGGGCGAGTCCATCATGCCCATGGTGTCGGCCATTTTGTCCTCCACCGTCATCCGCGTGCCCGCGGCTTACATTTTGGCCGCCTTCTTTGGCCGCGACAACCTGAACTGGTGCTACGGCATCGGCTGGTTGGTGGCCTTGTGCCTCACCGTGCCGTACTACCTGTCCGGCAAGTGGAAGAACCGCGCCGTCACACGCGCGGGCGAAACGGTGGAGCTGCCGCCGGAAGTATTGCCGTAAAAACGCGTGTCGACGCTAAATTATTCTGAAATAACATAATAAAAGTGTATCAAACCCCGCTCGCTTCGTCTGCCAATAAAACGGGCAAGCTCCGCCGCATGGGAGCTTGCCCGTTCTATTTGTAGTTCTATTTCATTTATCAGGAGCCAAAGCCGCCTGAAAACAAAAAGCTTATTCGTCGTCGGCCGTTTTGTCCAGGCCTTCTTTCCACTCTTTAAAACCTTCGCGCACTTTTTCCAGCGTCTTTTGGGAAATACTGGGCAGCCCGCCAAGCACTTTCTCGGCCGCTTTAAAACCTTTTTCCACAGCGTCCATCAGCATGTCCGCTTTTGAAACATCGCCGCCGGAAATGGTTTTGGCAAAATCCAAAAGGCGTTTCGCGGTGGCTTCCACGCCCCACTCGGGGTCGTTTTCCAGCGCGTCCACTTCCTCTGTTTTCGCCGCGGTAATCTCTTTCAACTTGTCGCTGATAAAATTCGCCTGTTTCGTGGCGGTGCCTTTTACCATCATTTCGAATGCGCCGGAATTCCGATGCATGCTCTGCTTCACCTGGCGCAGTTTGTCCGTGTCCACTTCCACGTCGCTATGGTGGCTGCGCGTAAATCCGTCTTTGCGCTCCGTTTTGGCGGTGCTTTCCTGTGCGGCTTCCAGCTCTTCGTTCAGTTCTTCCACGGCGCTTTTGGTGTCTGTCTTCTGGGTGCCGTAGACGTTCGAAGAGTTGTAATAGCCACCCACCGAATTAATCGGCATGTTTCCACAACTCCTTCCTTGGTTTGCATGCGGCAACAAACAAGACGCCGGATGCACATCCCGGCACCCTTTTTCTCGTCTTATATCTTTCTTCGGCAGTTTTCGCGATTCCTTTAGTCGTTCCGCATGTAAAATTAAAGCCACCGGGCAAAACGCCCGGTGGCTCGCTTTTTACTGGATGCAGGTGACACCTTACTCCAAAAACGCGTCGATGATCACCTGCTCCGCCTCTGCCTCGGCCAAGCCAAGGGTCTCCAGCTTCACCAGCTGCTCCGAGTTGATGCGCCCAATGGCCGCCTCGTGCACGATCTGCGCGTCGGCGTGGTAGGCCGCAATTTCCGGAATGGATCGAACCGTGGCGCTGTCCATAATGATGGAGTCGCACTGGATATGGGCGCGGCAGTCGGCATTGCCCTGGGCCACGGGGTGGAACTCCTGGCGCGAATGGTCCTTCGCCACGCTACGCGACACGATGCGCGCCGACGAGCCCTCGCCGTCCAGGTGGATGTCGATGTTGGACACGGCGTGCTGATCATCGTGTGTCATCAGCTTTTCAATCACGGACAGCTTCGCGTTTTTGCCCAGGTGGGCCGAGGTGTCGCGCACGGTGGACGACACCCCCTCGATCTGCGTCATTTCCATTTCACAAAAGGACCCCTCCGCCATATACACCAGTGTGGTGGGGTTCAAAACGCGCTCGCCGGTGCCTTCGCCCTCGCCGTAGTGCTTTTCGGCGTAGCGCACGGAGGCGTTTTTGCCGATGTTGAACGTGTGGATGCCGTCGTGCTCGCTTTTGTCGCCGCTGCAATTGTGGATGGCGCAGCCCGCCACAATGGTCACGTCGGCGCCGTCGCCGATGATAAAGTCGTTGTACACCATCTCATTGTGGCCCGCTGCGGTTAAAATCACCGGGATATGCACCGTTTCGCCCTTGGTGCCGGGCTTCACCTTGATGTCTATGCCGGGTTTGCCGTCGGCCCGGGCGGAAATCTCGATGTTTTTCGTGGAAAAACGCTCCACTGTGCCGCCGTCGCGCCGCAAGTTGAACGCCCCCTCCACCTTGCCGTCGATGTCTGCGACGGTTTTCAGCAGCTTCTTCGAAATGGCGTCTATGTCAATGGTATTGGTCGTCGTTTTCGTTTCCATAATTTACCTCTTGCTAGTAATTGACGCGGGGAAAAGCCGCGCTTTTTGGAGATGGTTTTCTCACGTGGCCAGCTGCGGGGTCACGTCGCGCCAGTAACCCGTGGGGCAGGCACAGTCGTCCGCAGCGTTCACGTGCAGGCCGGGCAGCACCTCTTCCCGCGGCCCAAACTTCGCCACCCTGCCGTCCGCAATCACCATCACGTCGTCGGCCAGTTCTAAAATACGCTCCTGGTGCGAAATGATGACGATGCTTTGCCCCTCGGTCTTTTTCAAATTGCGGAAGGTTTCCACCAGCATGGAAAAGCTCCACAGGTCAATGCCCGCCTCCGGCTCGTCATAAATGGAAAGCGTCGGCTTGCGGGCCAGCAGCGTGGCAATCTCCACCCGCTTCAGCTCCCCGCCGGACAGGGACGCGTCGGCGTCGCGGTCGATGTAATCCTGCGCGCACAGGCCCACCTGCGAAAGGAAGTTGCAGCACTCCATCTCGCCCATCTGGTGCCCGCCGGCCAGCTCCAGCAACCGGCGAATCTTCACGCCCTTGAACTTGGCCGGCAGCTGAAAGGCATAGCCAATGCCAAGGTTCGCGCGCTCTGTAATGGACAGGTTCGTGATATCCTGCCCCCGCCAAATAATTTGGCCGGACGAGGGCTTTTCAATGCCCATTATCACGCGTGCAAGCGTGCTTTTTCCGCCGCCATTCGGCCCGGTGATGACCACAATGCGCCCTTCCTCCATGGAAAAGCTCACATTGTCCAGAATTTCCACCATGCCGCCTTCGCCGCCGGCATGGAACGAGATATTTTTCAGTTCCAGCATTATGTTTCTCCCGCGGGGTCGGTTAACCCCTACCAGTTTAGTATAGTTTGCACTTATACTGTACCACTTTCTTTGTTTAATAGCAAGGGGGAAAACAAAAAATCCTGGCGATGGAAATTTACCCTTGACAACTGTTTAAAAAATTGCTAACATTTTGATTGAGATACATTATCAATTAGGAGAAATTATCGATAATGCAAAACACACGTAATACTATGCAGCGCGATATTGTGCTGAACGCCGTGCTGGAAAGCTGCACCCACCCCACGGCGGATAACATTTACCACGAGGTGCACGAGGCGCATCCCCATATCAGCCGCGCTACGGTATACCGAAATTTGTCCGTTTTGTCTGGGGAGGGCAAAATCCAAAAGATCACGCACACCGGCACGGCGGACCGGTACGATTTCAACCTGTCCCACCATTACCATTTCCGCTGCACTGCCTGCGACAAGGTGTTCGACATCGACCTTCCCTACGACGAGGGCATTTTGGGCCGGGTGCCGAACAAGGCGGGCTTCAGGCTTTCGGGCTGCGAGGTGATGTTCACGGGGCTGTGCCCGGCCTGTGTGGCGGCGGAAGCAGCCCCCGGGGCGGAAACCGCAGGCAGCAATAAAGCTTATTCACAACAAAATGATATTTTTGGAGGTACTGAAACATGGCAGAACTGAAAGGCACCAAAACAGCGGAGAATTTGGCAGCGGCGTTCGCGGGGGAAAGCCAGGCGCGGGGCAAGTACACCTATTTCGCCCAGAAGGCGCGGGACGAGGGCTACGAGCAAATCGCTCGTATTTTTGAGGAGACCGCACTGAACGAGCAGGAGCACGCCAAGGTCTGGTTTAAGCTGCTGCAGGGCGGCGATGTGCCCACCACCACCGACAACCTGAAGGCCGCCGCCGCGGGCGAAAACTTTGAATGGACCGACATGTACGCGGGCTACGCCAAAACCGCCAAGGAGGAAGGTTTCAACGACATCGCCTTCCTGTTTGAAAAAGTGGGCGAAATTGAAAAACGCCACGAAGAGCGTTATAAAAAACTGCTGGCCAACGTGGAAGGCGGCCTTGTGTTCAGCCGCGACGGCGACACCGTTTGGCAGTGCGCCAACTGCGGCCACATCGTGGTGGGCAAAACCGCGCCGAAACTTTGCGCCGTATGCAAAAAGGAACAGGCATTCTTTGCCATACCGGCGGAAAATTACTAAAGTGTAAGCTTTCCATGATTTTTCGCTGTCCCCATATCCCTAACGCCAAAACCCCGCCTTGCCCGGCGGGGTTTTGGTTTGTGCGCGTTTTGGGGATTGCTTTTATTTCCGGCCGCTATATAATGTTAATAGATATACTTGCTTAAGTTCTTTTTCCACTTCTCCGGCAGGCTCCCGGCATTCACAGCGAATCCATCACAACATATTTGGAGGTAACTATGGCGGCGGAGAGAAAACTGTTTTTCCCACTTCGGGTACTGGCCGTTTTGCTGGCCTTTCTTCTTGCGGGCCCCGCGTTCAGCGTTGGCGCGCGCGCCGACACGGTGGATGTCCCGGACAAGGTGGTGCTAACCAACTTTAAGCTGTACAGCCCGGCCTCCGGGCAGGCGGAACTGCCTGTTACGGTGAGCGCGGACGGCACCGTGTTCACCGTGGACGACACGAAGGGTTATGATTTTGAGGGTCTGCGTGCGTTCGACAATTACCCGAAAATCAGTTTTAATACCAATTTTCAACGAATTGGCGTTATCGGCATATATGGTTCTTACTTTCAGCCGTCCATGTCTTTCCATTATTGCAATACATACTTCGGTTATCTTCACAATTCACCGGATGCAACGATTTTGCCCTATAACACAGACCCCCACTATATTATTACGAAATTCACATTGTATGGGGAAGACATGACCGGCCTGGTAACGGGCAGGCAGTATGGCCCCATCCCGTCCAGCAAAACCGAATTCACCCTGCGCCTGCGCAAATGGGAAGACCAATACCAAAAATCCTATACCTCGCCTGTCTGGAACAACAGCATTTTCTTCTGTTCCGAATATGATTACGGCACATCAAAGGCCCCGTGGCGGAAAGTGGCCGACAAGCCGCACCACTACGAGTACGTTGCCGCGCAGAATGTGACATTCCCATATACGTTAACCATCAGGTGCGCCATTCATTACCAAACCAAGGCCTATTTGGATGGCGCACAGATTTTCATGCCCGGCGCCAATACACTCTGTACCAAAACCCTCACCTTCACTTCCAAAAAAACGTCCTATGAATTTGTGATAGACCCCGGCAATTCTATGGACGACAAGCACACCATCGGCACCAAAAGCTACTGGAAAATCAGCGTCACCGGCAAAGACGCCTCCGGCGCCGGCGGCCTCCGGCAAAGCGACGGCTACAGCGCCGCCATCTCTGTCGGCAGCATCGCCGCCAAAACGTGGGCCGGCAAGCAGATCAAACCCGCTGTCAGCGTTACGGCAAACGGGCAAAAGCTGGTGAAAGGCACCGACTACACCGTAAAATACGGCGCCAACAAAGCCATCGGCAAGGGCACCGTCACCATCACCGGCAAAGGCAAATACGCGGGCAGCAAAACCGTCAGCTTTTCCATCGTGCCCAAAAAGAACAGCATATCCAAAATCACCCCTGCCAAAAAGCAGATGACGGTGAAGTGGAAACCTGTAAGCGCGGCACAGGGCGTCACCAAGTATGAACTGCGCTGGCGCGAAAAAGGCACCGTCACCTGGAAAACCAAGGCCTATGCCGTTTCCGCGTCTTCGGCAACCATCAAAAGCCTGAAAAAGGGCAAGCGGTACGAAGTGCAGGTGCGCAGCTACAAAAAGGTCTCCGGCAAAAAATACTACAGCACATGGAGCGCCGCCAAAACCAGCGGTACCATTCGGTAATGCGGCGGCCGCAGCGACTAAAAACCAGGGGCACGCCCCTGCAATAAACCACAAAAAAGCAGGGTCGGTCTCCCGGCCCTGCTTTCTTATTCTCCTTCCGCAAACCGCGCCAAAAACCGGCGGGTGCGTTCTTCCCTCGGGTTGCCGATCACGTCCTCCGGCGGGCCTTCCTCGGCTATCAGGCCGTCGTCCATAAAAATCACCCGGTCGGCCACGTCCCGCGCAAAATTCATCTCGTGGGTCACAATGATCATGGTGGTTTTGCGCTGCGCCAAACTGCGGATCACTTTCAGCACCTCGCCGGTCAGCTCCGGGTCCAGGGCGCTGGTTGGCTCGTCAAAGCACAGGATATCCGGCTGCAAGGCCAGCGCCCGCGCGATGGCCACGCGCTGCTGCTGCCCGCCGGAAAGCTGGTGCGGGTACAGGCCGCTTTTGTCGGAAAGGCCCATCTGCTCCAGCAGTGACAGCGCGTTTTGCCTGATTTCGTCCCGCACGGCTTTCGCTCCTGCGCGCCATTCCGGCGTATTTTTTGCGTGCAGCTCGCAGGCCAGGGTGATGTTTTCCAGCGCCGTGTACTGCGGGAACAAATTGAAGTTTTGGAACACCAGGCCGAAATGCAGCCGGTTCTTGCGCACCTCGCCGTCACTTTGGGTGGCTTTTTCCGCGGCGTCGAACAGGATGTTGCCCCGCACCAGAATGCGCCCCTCGTCGGCCCGCTCTAAAAAGTTCAGGCAGCGCAACAGCGTGGTTTTGCCGCTGCCGGACGATCCGATGATGGCCAGCGCCTGCCCTTCCTCCAGCGAAAAGCTGATGTCCTTCAGCACCTCGGTGCCACCAAAGCTTTTGCGCAGGTTCTCCACCTGTAAAATCGCCATACCGCTCACCTCCCCGCCCTGTCAGGCTCTGAAATAGTCCAGCTTTTTTTCCAGGACCCCAAACAGCAGTGTAAGCGCCCCCACAAACGCGAGGAAAAACAGCGCCGTGGAAAACAGTGGCCAAATCAGCCCCTTGGCTGTATATTCCTGCGCCATCATGATGATTTCCTTGTTTGAGATGATGCGCGCGAGGGAGGTATCTTTCACCAGGGTAATAATCTCGTTGCCCATGGGCGGCAAAATGCGCTTCACCACCTGCAGCAGCGTCACCTTAAAGAAAATTTGCGGCTTGGTAAGGCCCAGCACCTGCCCGGCCTCCGTTTGGCCCCGGGGCACGCCCTGGATGCCGCCGCGGTAGATTTCGGAAAAATAGCAGGCGTAGTTGATGACAAAGGCCACCGTGGCCGCCGTGAACCGCCCGCCGCCGCCCGCGCCCCAGGGCGACGCATACCCCAGCAGCCCCGGCGCAAAATAAATGACGATGATCTGCAGCATCAGCGGCGTGCCGCGAATAACCCACACCACAGTTTTCACCGCGCCGGAAAGGGCGCGAAAGCGGCTCATGGAGCCGAAGGCGATGAAAAGCCCCAGCGGCAGCGCAAACAGCAACGTAAGGCCGAACAGCTCACAGTTCAGCCAAAAGCTTTCAAACAAACGCCCTATGATCACGCCGGTGTCGGCCACGCCGCCCCTTCTCTCTTCGGCCGGGTGAAAAACATCCGGCTAAAATAGCACATGCCGCCTTGCGGCGGCAAGTGGTTTGGTTTGTTGTTTTATGCCAGGTCCAAGCCGTATTTTTCGGCCAGCTCGCCCATTTTTCCGTCGGCCTTCAGGGCGGCAAAAACGCCGTTCACTTCCGCCTGCATGTCCGAGCCCTTGCGGAAGGCCACGCCGTAATCTTCCACGGCCAGACGGTCGCGGATGGCAAGAGCCGCATAGTCGGTTCCCTCGCCCACCATGGCGCTCGCCAAGGTCAGGTCCAAAACGGCGGCGTCCGCCGTGCCGGCGGCCACTTCCATCAGGCAGGCCGTTTGCACATCTTTTGCCACATATTCCGCTTGGGACAGGTTCTCGTCTTCCTGAATGGTCTCTTCCCCGGCGGAGCCGGCCTCGGCGCACACGGTTTTGCCAATCAGGCTGGCGGTATCGGTGTAGTCGGCGTCGGCTTTCATCACCACCACCTGCGCGTTTTTCACATAGGGGTCGGTAACGGCCATGGTCTCCTTGCGCTCGTCGGTGATGGTGAGGCCGTTCCAGATGCAGTCGATGCTTTTGGCGGCCAGCTCCACCTCTTTCGTGTCCCAGTTGATCTCCACAAACTCCGGCGTAACGCCCAGCTGCTCGCACACAGCCTCGGCAAGCTCCGTGTCAAACCCGGTGAAGTTGCCGTCGTCGTCGGTGTAGTTCATGGGCGCGTAAACGGTGTAGCCAATGACCATGGTGCCTTTGTCCTTGATGTAGGCAAGGTCGCTGCCTTCGGCCGCCGCTTCGCTTTCGGCGGCACTCTCTACGTCACTGCTTTCGATTTCCGTCGCTGCGGAAACACTCTCGGCCTCGGACGAAGCGGGTTCAGACGAAGCCGCGCCCCCACACGCGGCCATGCCGGCGCAAAGGGCCAGCGCCATTGCCAGTGCCAAAATCTTTTGTTTCATGATGCCATTCCTCCAGAAATATGCGTTATAGAATATCAGACTTCTGTATAGTACCATATTAAAGCAGCAATGTGAAGGGCCCACGGCAAAAAAACCACCGGGCGCTGGAACACACCCTTCCATTTTCCAGTGTATCACACTGTCCAATTTTTGCGGTGCACTTCAATGCCCGGTGGTTTTGGTGCATTTACAAGCGTTATGCCCTACTTTGCCCCTTTGCCGCCGCGCGGCTTTCGGCGGCGGTAAAGCACCACGCCGCACACGCCGATGCCCGCCAGCGCCACGGCGCAAACGCCCAGCAGCAGGCCAAGGGGCGTGCCGTCGCCGGTTTGCACGCCGGCCGCACCGCCTGCGCCGGCGGCACCGCCCACACCCGACGCATCCGCTTCCACCAGCGGGTCGTCGACGAACACCACGCGCTGTTTGCCGCTTTTGGCGTCGTTGTTGGCCAGGTAGATAAGCCCCGCCGCGTCCACGGCAAAGCGGTGGCGAACGGTCTTGCCTTTTTTGTCCAGGTCCAGCTTGTATCCTTCCGGTGCGGTGGTTTCCTCAAAATAGTACTCGCCGTAAACCAGCCGGTACACTGTCGTATTCCCCGTGGCCTCCGCGTTCAGGTACGCCCGGCCGTCCGCGGTATAAACGGGCGCTATCTCCTTGCCGCCCCGCAGGCTTTTCGGGCTCAGCATGTAAATGGGTTTGCCCTCTGTGTTTTTCGTCTCACTCAAATAGGCCACCAGTTTGTTTGCGCCATTTGTGTATACCTTAAACTCGGCGCCTTCCAGCGGGGCAAAAGCGTCGCCGCCGCGCTTGTCCAGCAGCACCTCGGCCATGATGTAACGGTTCGGGAATGTGGTGGCGCCGATTTTTTCTTCCAGCGCGCTGCCGGTAAGACTGCCGTCGTCGAGAAAATGGCCGGCCACCGTGCCAGAAAGGAAAATACGGTGCGTTGCCGCCACGGTAAAGCCTGTGGGTTCCTCCGGCGCGGCATAGCCCTTCGGCGTGGTGGTCTCCACAATGTGGTAGTGCCCAAACACAAGGCCGGGGATGCCACCCGCCCCTGTTTGCAGGTAGCTGCGCCCGTCCGCGTTTTCCGCGGCGGAAAGGTCGGCCCCGCCGTGCAGGCTTTGGGCGGATAAAATATACCTTCCCGCCGGCAAGCCGCTTGCGGCGGGCGCTTCGGCAAGATAGGCCACCGCGCTGCCGTTCTCTTCGTCATACACGGTGAACTCCGCCCCGGCAAGGGCCTCGCCGCTTTCGCCGTCCACCTTGTTCAGCTCCACCTGCGCGGTGAGGGCGGTGTTGGTAAAAATCAGCCCCGCGTTGCCATAGGCCGCGCCCGTGCCAGAAAGGTACAGCACCCCGTGGGCGTCCACCGTGAAGGTATGCCGCACCAGGGGCGACGCCTCGTCGTTCGGGTCCTGCAAATCCGGGGCGTAGCCGGCGGGCGTGGCGTCTTCTATAAAGTAATATTTGCCGGGCACAAGGTTCCACGTGGTGTTTTGCCCCGCGCCATGCTGCCAGAGGAACAACCTGTTCGTCGTATCCGGCGCTGGCAGCGGCGCAGGCGTATAGGTGCCTTTCACGGCGTTCTCGCCCGTTCCGGCCTTTAGCGTGGCCACGGCAAAATCATCGCTTTCGTCGTTTGGCGTGCCGCCGGTGGTGTACACGGTAAACCCGGCGCCGGCCACCGGTGACGCCGTGCTCACGGCATCGCGTTTTTGCAGGCGGATGCCCGCCGACATGCACCTGTTCGTGAATGCCGGCTCGTTCGGCGCGGCGGCGTATTCACAAGACGCATCCCGTTCAAATCGGTCCGCCGAGGCGGGGTTCGTACCGCCGTTCGTCAGGTAATGCGGTTCCGGCAAATGGAGGGTGAAATGATGGCGGATGAGTTCGCCATTCGCGTCCGTGTCCGGGTAAAAGTTCGCAGCGGCGGCCACTTCGGCGGCGCCGTTTATGCCAAGGCTGCCCTCCACAAAAAAGTAATCGTCTGAATAAATCAGCTGCATGGGGGTTTTGTTTGTTTGCAGGTACAAGCGGCCGTGGGCGTCCTTTCCAAGGCCCGTAAGGTTCTCCGGGTCATAGGCCGCGTCACCGGGTATGCTGGCAACACTGTTTAAAACATATTCGCCCGTGGGCGCGTTTTGCGCGTCGTACACCTCGCTCAAATAGGCCACCGGGATATATTCCCCCGGCATATACTTCCCCCGGTGTGCCGGGTCGGGGTCCGGCTTCGGCGCGTAAACGGTGAAGTACACGCCGTGCACCGGCGCGTTCCGGTCGTCGTCGTCGCGTTTCAGCAAGGTGCAGGGTGCGGCGGGGTTGCGGTTCGTGAACACGGCGGTGTACGGGTTCGCCGTGCCGTTTGCTGCCTTGCCCGCGTCCGTGCCGGCGGCCACGCCCGTGTTGGTCAGGTATACCCAGTCCCCGCTTTCCACGGTGAAGCGGTGGGTGCGCAACTCCACCGGGTCCGCCGTCTGGTCGTCGGTGTCGTCGTGGTAATACTCCGGCGTAGTGGTCTCTTTAAAGTAATAATCTCCCAAGAGCAGGGTAAAACCATTCGTGGCGTCGCCCTGCAGGTAATAGCGTCCCTCGCCGTCCTTCGGGAAAGGCGCAATGGCGCCGTCCACGGCGCTGGTGTCACTCAGGAAATAGGCGCCGTGGTTTGCCGCAATCGCCGTGTCCGGCACAAGGTACGCCACAATCAAGTCGTCGCCGTCGTCGTTTGGCGTGCCGTTTGTGGAATATACGGTGAACTCCGCGTCGAGAAGCGCCGCGCCCAAAAGGTAGCTCGCGTTGTCAAAATCGCGCTTGTTCAGCCGCAGCGGCGCGCTTTTGTATTCGTTTGCAAAGCGGGTGTCCGGGTCCGTGCCGGCCGCGTCATGCCCGTCGGCGGTCCCGCCGTTCGAAAGGGTAATGTCCGTGCCATCCTCCGGCACGGTAAAGGCGTGCACCACCTTCACGCCGGTATTGTCCTCGTCCGGGAAATACCCCTGCGGCGAGACGCTCTCCACAAAATAGTATTCCCCCGGAACAAGGCTAAACGGAGCGCCCCCGCCGCCGCCCTGCAGGCACAGCACACCGTCGCCGGTTTTGGTGGCGGGGGCTGTGGTTCCGTGGCCCGCCAGGGGCGTATTTGTAAGGGCGTATTGCCCCACCGCGCCCCCGGGGGCCGCTTCCGTCAGGTAGGCCACCAAAAGGGCCGCGTCCGCCGCCGGGTCCGCCACAGTGTAGCCGCCGGCGGGCATGCGGTACACGGTGAACTGCGCGCCGGCTACGCGTTTGTCCAAATTGCTGTCCGCCTTCGCGGCAAGGTCCTGCTTCACCAGCAGCACCTGCGACGAAAAGGATTCGTTCGCAAATTCGGCCTTCACGCCGCCCGCCGCGTTGCCGCCGGGCAGCGCGCCCGTGGTGTTGTCGAGGTAATACAGGCCCTGCTCGCCGATTTCAAAATAGTGCTTCAGCAATTGGGGCGAAAGGGCGTCCCGGTCGTCGTCGGGGCGGTAGCCGTCCGGCGTTATCGTCTCTTCATAATAGTATTTGCCCAGCAGCAGGTGCAGTGGGTTGTCCGCGTCGCCCGGGTGCGGCCAAAGGTACGGCACGCCGGCGGCGTTTCCCGTGGTCACGCCGGCGGCAGAGCCTGTGCCGTCCTCCCCGCTAAGGCGGTACGCGCCGGTAGCGCCGTCTTCCAAAAGGTATCCCACAATATCATCCGTCACCGCGTCATAAACGGTGAACTGCGCCCCGTGCACCAGGCTTGAGGGCAGGGCACCCGTGTTCGCCTCCGCAGTGAATTTATCCGCCTTCAGCAGCACCACAGCGGCGGACATGCACTCGTTCGTAAAATGGTTCGAGCGCGGCGAGGTGTTGGAGAGGGTGATGGTGGCGGTGGTGGTATGTCCCACGGTGAAGGCATGCTGATTCAGGCTCCCACCGGTGTCTTCATCCGGGAAATAGCCCGGCGCCGTGGTGGTCTCTGTGCAGTAATAGTCGCCGCGCAGCAGCTTGAAAGGAGTAGCGCTGCTGCCGTCGCCCTGCAGGTAGCGCAGGCCGGTGCCGCCTTCGACGACGGCAAGGGTGTTTCCCTCGGCGTTTTGGTTGCTGAGGGAATACCTGCCGTTCGGCTGCCCGCCGGTTTTCCCTTCCACCAGGTAGGCAACCGGCACGTCGCCCGCCTTCAGGTAAACGGTGAACTCGGCCCCGTGGGCCAGGGCGGCGGTGTTGTCGCCGTCCACCTTGTGCAGCGTCACAGCCGCTTTTGCATACTCGTTTTGAAGCACAAGGTCGCCGTCCTGCGCCTTGCCGGATTGCGTGTTGTGGTTGTGCGCGGCGTTTTGCACCGTCACCGTAAATTCGTAATTGCCGTTCTTAAACTCCACCTTCACCGTCCACTTGGGCGGGTTCGCCGGGTCGTTGGCATAGGGCCAGGTGAAGCCGGGGGCGGTGGCGGTGCCGGTCTCCGTCAGCGTGTAGGTGCCGGGGTCTAAATGCGCGAAGCGCACTTCGCCCCCCGCGTCCGCCGTGGCGAAAAGGGTGAACGCGTCCGTGTTGCGCTGCAGCGTGAACTGTGCGCCGGGCAAAATGCCGCCCGCGCCGCCTTGCTTTGTGAACGCAAAATCGGCCTGCGTATCGCCGAAGGTAACGCCGGGTGTGTTTTTTAAGCGCAGGGTCTCCCCGTTTGCGTCGCCCACCAGCGGGGCCACCAAAATGCGCCCGTCCATGTTCGCCTTGGTAAAGGCGGCAAGCTCCGCGCCGGTAAGCACGCCGCTGTAGGTGCTGAAAATCTCCCCGGCGGTGGGCGCGGGGTTCGCCGCCGTCAGGTAAATGTAGCGCACATCCTCACCCGCCGTGGCATTTATGGTGTAGCCCGCGGGAGGCGCTGTTTCCACCAGCTTGTACAGCGTGTCCGGCCGCAGGAAGAAAAACGACGCGTCACCGCCGGTGTTTGTAGCGCGCGTGCGCCGGGTGGAGGCGTCCAGCCCGGTGGTAGTGTCTATTTTTTCCAAGGTGAACACCGCCCCCGGCAGGGGGAAATTAAACACGTCACCCGCCGTGTTTGTGGGATTGACGCTCACTTTTTTCACGCTGATAAACGGCATGCCGCCCGCGTGGAAATAGTCGTCCGGGAAAAAGGGCTGCGCCCCGTCGGCGGGGCGGTCACCCGTGGAAATGGGCTCGCCCACCGGCGGCGTGACGGTGGCCTCGTTTGTCATGTCGCGGGCGCGGGCGGCGTCCGCCAAAATGGCGTTGAACGTCACCAGTAGCGTTTTGCTCCCATAGGTGGAGGGAACTGCAAACGAAAACCCGTTCGAGCGCAAATAATCATCCGTATCTGTAAACACAGCGCCGTAATTGGCCTTGGTAATATCCGGCACCGCGCCGCCCGTTGCCACGCTCTGGTCCGGGTTCAGCGTCACGTCGTAAATTTTAAAGCTGTCCGTGTCCAGCTCAAAAAAGCTTTTCAGGGCGTCGTCCACGCGGAAGCCCGTAAAATCGCCCGCGTACACGTTCACCAGCGTGCTCCAGCTCACATAGCACATGCCTTCGTAGTCAGCCCCGTAGTTGGCGTCGCCGCCGGCGGGCACGGTGTGGTACGCACCGTTTTTCACAATGGGCTTCGTCGCCTTCGTATTGCTGGCGGTTTTCGCCGCCTGTTCCACAGCCTCGCCGTACACCGTGCCGCCGCTGAACGCCACGTTGTTCGTCACCGGGGGCGTGGGCACGGTGTCAAAAAATGTGGTGCGGTACGCGGGGTAGGTGTAGGCGGTGGTGAAACGCAGCACCAGCTTGTCCGCCAGCGTGCCGCCGAAGGCGAAGTCGAGGGTATTGTCCGCCGTGGCCGGCGTGGCGGTGTAGGCGGCGGCCCAGCTCATGGAAAGGCCGCTGCCAAGGGAAATTCCGGAGCCGCTCACGTTTGCAGGGGTGTCACTGTCCGGCGCGGTGGCGTGGAACAGCGGGCTGCCCGCACTGCCATAGAGGGTTTTTGTGGTGGCGCCGTCCGCGTTCAGCTGTTCGCGTTCCACGCTCACAAGGTCCAGCAAGGTAGTGCCCCTTGGCAAAACGTCGCGCAGGGTGGCGCCCGCAATGGGCAAAAAGTTCGGGTTCACCACCACTTCCCACGCCGTGCTGCGGGTTTGGTAGTTGAATCCGGTGTTCGCCGGGTCCACCCGTTTTTCCAGCAGTTCGTTCTCAATATGCTGGCTGGGGGGCGTTGCCGGGGCCTTTTGCCTGGTGTAGTCCTCATTCTCGTCGCTCAGCTTTGCCTCTGCCGTAAAGTTCCCATTATAGGCAAAATCTTCAGCCGCCTTGTCGTTCGCCGCAATGATACGGCTCAACATAGTGCCGTCCCGCAGCCTGGTGGGCAGTTCCATCGAATAAACGTCCTGGCTTGTAAGCTTGCCGCCCACCAGCAGGGTGAACGTGGTATTGCCCGCACCGTCGTCGCTGAAGGTATAGTATGTGCCGTTGCCCGGGTTTGCCGGAAGCGCCGCCACATAGGTGGCGGTGCGGTCCGCGCCGCCGTTGATGCCGGCGAGAGTGATATCCGCGTGGTAAGCCGCCGAGGCGGGGTCTGCCGCCAGGAACATCTGGTCGTTTTCATTCAGGGTGTCCGTCACAATCAGGTCGCGCAGGGTGGATGCATACAGGTTTATCAAAAACCGCCAGGTTACGGTTTGGGTATCGGCCTTATAGCCGTAGCCCTGCTTTGTCACCCAGCTACAGTCCACATCCACGCCCTCGGTCAGCTCAAAGCCGAACAGCTCCGGCTGGCCGTCGCCGCCATCACCGCTGTAGGTGTAGGTGTCATACTGGAACTTGGCGCTGTTGTCCAGCGGCTCTGTCCCCACGTCCACATCGGCGGGCTTTTCAATGTAGGTGTAATAGCTGATGCGCACGTCGTGGCCCAGCATGCCCCCGGTGTTGAAAATGATCACTTCCTGGCCGGTATGGTCGGTGTAGGTGCCGCACTCGTTTTCGCCCACCAAATCATAGGGCAAACTGTCAAAATCGCCTCCGGCATGGTGGCCGCCCGCGCCAAGCTCGGCGTAGGTGGGGCCGGTGCCGTCCAGGCTGGAAAGGTCCACCACCGCGAGGTCCGTCACAGCGCCACCGCAGCATTTGTCGATGAAAACCGGCTTGTAGCCGGCGTCGCCCAGAAAATAGCTGTGGTTTGCGCCGATGGTGTCCACAATAAAGCTGTTGTCTGCGCCGCCGCCCCAGGTGTTCAGGTCTAAAAACCAATTTACCACACGGCTGTTTGCCGCCACGGGGCTGCCGCCTTTTGTAAACATGGGGGCGGATTTGTCCACTGTCTCCGTGTCCGTGGCAAGGGTATCCGGCGTGGGCGCGGCACCCGTCGGTTCTTTACACAGCAGCTCTGCCGTATTCGCCACATCGCTGAAAGCCGCCGGGTTTTGGGTGTACTGCGCCAGCCCGTCGGCAGACAGGCACACGCGCAGTGTAAACACCGCCTTCTTGATGGCCTTGCCGCCGGTGGGAAACGTATAGGAAAACGCGTCGTCGCCGGCAGCGGTCTCGGTCGCGGCACAGGCAACCGGCATGTTGTCCGCGCCGAAGCACTCCACACCCGCAACGCCTGCCAGCACAAAGGGGCTCGGCAGCGCGTCCGCCACATACTTGCCGTTCAGCCTGGCGGTGGCGGCGTTTTTGTCCGCCGTCACGGTGATAGTGTAATCCACATAGGAATCATATACCTTGCCGCCGCCGTCCTTATTGGTGGCAGACTTGTCGATGGCATAATTTTCCGGCGGGTCCTTTTGCGGGTCGTTCGGGCTGTGGAACGTCACCGCGCCGGTGGACTCGCCGGCCGTGCCGGGGGCGATGGTGGCATCGCCGTCACCCGTGCCGCCGTCCGCGTTTGGCAGGCGGAAATAGGTGGTGATGTCCACCTCCTCCATGGCGTAAACACAGGGGTCATAGGTAACGGCCCACTCCACCCGGCCGGTGGCAGGGTCCTGCGTCCACTGGTAACGGGCAAAAATCACGCCGTTTGAAGAATATTCACCGGAAGACGGGGTTGGCAGGTCCATAGTACCGTCAAAGGTGGCGTGGAAGGAAATGGGCGGGAACACGGGCTCGCCGTTCAGGTACAGGCCCTCCAATGTATTGTTCAGATAGGTGTAATATCCCTCCGGGTCACTTGTAAATTCCGGGTCGCTGGGTTTTTTCAGCGGCTCGGCAAGGAGCGTGCCGTTCACGTCGGTAAAGCCCGGGTCCGCTCCCGTCAGCAGGTCCCGCTTCGCCTTCATCCACGCATCGTTCAGCTCGGCATAAAAGCGCAGGTCCGCCTCGGCATCTGTGGAGGTGGTCATCAGCTCCGCCGCCAGCGTGCTGAACGCGCCGTCAGGCGTGAACGCGCCCGGGTCGCCCAGCATATTGATGACATTGGGGTTCGTGAAATCCGGCTGGGCGTCCGCCGTGGCAAGGGCCTCTTCCGCCGCAGCTCCTTCCACGGTTTCTTCCGCCGGTTCTTCGGCGGTCTCTCCGGCCTCTTCCACAGCGCCAGCCGCCTGCGGAAGGGCCTCCTCCGCTTCGCCTCCGTTCGCCTCCGCGGGCGCGGCGGAATCCCCCGGCTGCGCGGCCTCTTCTTCCGGGGCTTGCGGTTCGCCGCCCGGCCGGCCTTCGCTTTCCTCTTGCGCCGTGGAAGAATCCCCACCCGGCGCGCCGCTTTCCGCTGCGGCCACGGGGGATGTCTCCCCGCTCTCCGGCGCGTTTTCCGCAAAGGCGCGCGTTGCCGGGGCAGCCGCCAGCATCATTGCCGCCAGCACACCCGCCAGTATTTTTTTTGCCGCATTTTTGTGAACTTCCATCCTCTTGTGTCCATCCCCGCCACTGGTTTATTTGGGTCATTTTTAAAGCATTCGATAACTTAATTACAACTGATTGTATATTTACGGACGATAATACCAAAATGCGGCATTCTTTTCAATAGGCCAACATGCCGAATTTTGCCGCCCGGCACGGTTTTGCGCCCTGGCGTCACCGAGGCGGCATTTACAAAAACAGGCTCGTCGCGTATAATTTGAAAAGAAAACCCAAATGCCGCCGGGCTTCGCCCGGCGGGGAATGCGTGGATGATTGAGCGAAGAAAAATACGTGTATAAGCGCGGAGACAGCGGCCTGCCCGCCGCGGCAAAGCCACCTGAGAACCTGCCGCCAAAGCTGCCCGAGGCCAAGAACACAGCCAAAACAGTCAAAACCAACAAACGCGGCAGGCTTTGGCTGGTTTTGCTGTTGGCGTGCCTTGTGGTGTTTGCGGTTTCCGCAGGGGTTTTGGTAAGCTATTGGCTGCAATACCGCGCGGCGCAGGTAGCCTATGACGACATTTACGCCGTTGCCGCGCCCGCCGCCGCAAGCGGCGCGGGCAATGGCGACTTCATCTTCAGCGAGGACATCGATTTTGACGCCCTTGCCAAAATGAACCCGGACATTGCGGCGTGGCTGCAGCAGCCGGGCACCAAAATCAACTACCCCGTGGTGCATGGGGCGGACAACGTGTACTACCTCACCCACCTGTTCGACGGCACCTCCAACCCCTCCGGCACCCTGTTTATCGACAGCGGCAACCAGCCGGGCTTCGCGGGCAAAAACACCATTATTTACGGCCATAACATGCTGGACGGCACTATGTTTTCCTCGCTGGAGCGCTACCAAAAGCAGGACTACTACGCCGCGCACCCCACCATGCAGCTCACCACGCCGGAGGGCGGCTGCACCGTGGAGATATTCGCGGCGTTCCGCGCCTCTGTGGAGGAAGACGCCTGGCGTACAGGGTTTGCGGATGACGGCGATTTCGCCGGCTGGGCGGCGTGGCTGGCGGCAAAAAGCGCCATTGCCACCGATGTCGAGGTGGCCCCGGGGGACCGGGTCATCACCCTGTCCACATGCGTGAACAACGACGACGACGCGCGCTTTCTGGTGTATGGCCGGCTGGCGGAAACGGGTGCCGCCCAATGAATAAAAACGCAAACCCCAAAAGGAGAACACCTTGGAAATGAACCTTGCAACCGGCATGGCGCTTGCCGCGGCCCTGTTGGCGGCCGCCGCCGTGGTTCTTTTGGCGGTGCTGCTGGCCAAAATAAACAAAACCGGCGGCGACGCCGGGCAGCTGCGCGACCATATCAAAAACCTGGGGCGGGACCTTGCCGCCGCGCAAAAAAACACGGCGGACGAATTTGAGCGAAACCGCCGTGAAATGGGCCAGAACCAGCGGGACATGCGCGTGGAAACGGCGGGCAGCCTAGAAAAAATGGTGGAGCAGCTCTCGCTGATGGAGCGCGCCATCAACGCCACCCTGCGCGGCATTCTGGAGACAAACGCCCAGCAAAACGAGCGCATGACGGCCCGCATGGCCCAAAGCCTTGCCGACATGCAGCAAAGCAACGAAAAAAAGCTGAACGAAATGCGCCAAACTGTGGACGAGAAGCTGACGAGCACCCTCTCCGCCCGGCTGGATTCGTCTTTTAAAACCGTGAGCGACCAGCTGGAAAACGTGAACAAATCCATCGGCGAAATGCAAAGCCTGTCCAGCGGCATCACCACCAACGTCACCTCCCTCAGCCGCATTTTAACCAACGTGAAAGCCCGCGGCACCTGGGCCGAGGTGCAACTGGACAGCCTGCTGGCCCAAACCATCCCCGGCCTGTATGAGCGCAACTACGCCGCCGACGGCACCCGCGAACGGGTGGAGTTCGCCATCCGCATCCCCACCGGCGACGAGGCCCGCAAAATCACCTACCTGCCGGTGGACTCGAAGTTCCCCATGGAGGACTACATCCGCCTGATGGACGCGGCGGACCGGGCCGACGACATGCAGCTGACCGATGCCAAAAAGGCTTTGGAACGCCGCATTCTAAGCGAGGCGGGCAAGATACAGAAATACATCAACGAGCCGGACACCACCCCCTACGCCATCATGTACCTGGCCACAGAGGGCCTGTACACCGAGGTGGTAAACAGCGCCACCGGCCTCTGTGAAAAGGTGCAAACCCAGTACAATGTTATGATCGCGGGGCCAACCACCATCACGGCCCTTTTAAACACGCTGTCCATGGGCTTTCGCGCCGTCACCATCAACGAAAAGGCCAACGAAGTGCGCGAGCTGCTGGCTGCCGCCAAGGTGCAGTACGACAAATTCGGCGACGTGCTGGAAAAGGCGCGGAAAAAGATAGAAGAGGCGGGCAACACCCTGGACGAAGCCCGCAGCCGCAATCGCATCATCCAGAAAAAACTGCGCACCGTGGCAGAAATAGACGTCCAGCGCGCCGACACCCTGCTGGAACTGACGGCGGCGGAAATAGATGAAAGCATAGAGGACAGCCTGGAAGAGGCCCTGGAGCAAACAGAACTTGCCTAAACACGGCTTGTTTCACTATTGACAAAGCGCCCCGCAGTATGTATCATTGTATTAGTTCATTAGTACAGTGTATTTTTTGTTGTTTCGCTTTCGTTTTATTGCCTGGCGAAGTGAGCGCCGCGCGAGTGGTTGCACGCGTATGGCCGAACGAGGAAGCGACAATGGGTTTTGTACCCATTGTTGTGTAGCGGCAACCATTGACACCAACATTTTTTAGGGGGCATCCATGCTGAACATTGAAGGACTGACAAAAATTTACCCCGGCAACAAGCGCGCTGTGGACAACCTGACCCTGAATGTGCAGCCGGGGGAAATTTTCGGTTTCATCGGCCACAACGGCGCGGGCAAAACCACCACTTTGCGCGCCGCGTGCGGCATTTTGGATTTTGAAGAGGGCCATATCTCCATCGACGGCCACGATGTGGTGAAAGAGCCGGTGGAGGCAAAGCGCGTAACGGCTTTTTTGCCGGACAACCCGGACCTGTACGAATTTTTGTCCGGCATCAAGTTCCTCACCTTTATTGCGGATATTTACGAGATCCCAAAAGACGAACGGCGGGACCTGATCGCCAAATATTCCGACGCCTTCGAGCTGACGGCGGACCTTGGCAGCCCTATTTCCAGCTATTCCCACGGCATGAAGCAAAAGCTGGCGCTCATTTCGGCGTTCATCCGCAAGCCGCGCCTGCTGGTGCTGGACGAGCCGTTTGTGGGGCTGGATCCAAAGGCCGCCTTCACCATGAAGGAGCTGATGCACGAGCTGTGCCGCGAGGGCGGCGCCGTGTTCTTTTCCACCCATGTGCTGGAGGTGGCGGAAAAGCTGTGCGATAAAATCGCCATCATCAAAAACGGGCGCCTGGTGGAATGCGGCCGCACGGCGGACATCGTGGGCAAATCGTCGCTGGAAAGCGTGTTCCTGGAACTGGAGGCCGAAGGTGACACCACCGCGCCCGCAGCGCCGGGGGTGCAGCCATGAAGCCGTTTTTCGCGCTGTTAAAGCTCAGCTTCATCAGCCTGCTGCGCACCACCATGAACAGCGGCTCCTCTTCCCGCAGGCGCAAGCGTTCGGTTTCCGGGGCGGGTGCACTGGTGCTGCTGGGCTTTTTGATGGTGTATGTGTCCGGCACGTACTCGTTCATGCTGGCGGGGGCCTTCGGGCCGCAGGGCGGCCTTGATTTGATGCTCACCATCATGCTGCTGTTAGCCATGGTGTTCCCGTTCATCATCACCATTTACTCCGCCCAGGGCACCGTGTTTTCCACCAAGGACACCGACCTTGTGCTGGCCTTGCCGGTGTCCGCTTTCACGGTGCTGCTGGCGCGGGTGTCGTCGCTGTATCTGGAAGTTTTGTACATGATGGAACTGATGCTGCTGCCGGTGGGCATCGCGTGGGCGTGGTTCGGCGGCGCGGGCGGCGTAGGGTTTGCCGTCGAGCTGCTGGTAATGGGCCTGTTCCTCGCTCTCATCCCCACCACCATGTCCATGATTTTCGGCTACCTTATCAGCGCCGTGGTAAGCCGCATGCGGTTTAAAAACTTTTTCACCGTGCTGTTCAGCCTTGTGCTGGTGGGCGTCATCATGGTTGGCTCCTTCATGTTGCCCAGCACCATGACGATGGCCGAAGCCAACATGGAAGGCGTGCGCCAGACCCTGCAGGGTTCGCTGCCGCCGTTCTATTTCGCGGCCGGGGCACTGGCCTCGTTCAGCATCCCGCGGCTATTGCTGGTGGCAGCGGTGTGCGTGGCACCGTTTTTCCTGCTGTCCTGGCTGTTCAGCCTGAACTACAAAAAAATCCTCACGGGCCTGCAAAGCCATGCCCAGCGCCGCAACTTTAAGCTGCGCAGCGTGCGCACCACCGGCAGTTTTGCGGCGCTGCTGGGCAAGGAGGCCCGCCGCTTTTTCGGCACGCCGGCCTATGTGCTGAACATGGGTATGATGGGCTTCCTCGTTTTGGCCGCGTCTGTGGCGGCACTGCTGTTCAAAAGCAATGTCTCTGCCTTTTTGGTTGAAATCAACGAGGGTATGACGAACTTCTCCCTTTCTGCGCTGCTGCCCATTTTTGTGCTGGGCGTGCTGGCCTTCTCCGTGGCGGTCACGTGCCCGTCCTGCGTCTCTATGAGCCTGGAGGGCAAAACCCTGTGGCTGCTGAAATCCTCTCCGGTAAGCGCCGGGAGGGTGTTTTTGGCAAAAGCAGGCTTCGGCGCTTTGGTCAGCGCGGCGTTCAGCGTGGTGCCGGCCATTCTGCTGGGCATCGCCTTCGATATCAGCGCGGCACAAACAGTCGCAATCGCGCTGGTAATGCTGGCGTTCGCCGCCTTCGAGGGCATGGAGGGCCTGATGATCAACCTGGCGCTGCCGAAAATGGACGCCGAAAACGAGACACTGGTCATCAAGCAAAGCTCCAGCGTCATCGTGTCCATGCTGGTGTGCCTTGGCGCCGCGCTGCTTACGGGCGGGGCGTTCGCGCTGGCATACCTGCTGGCCGGCGGCAATTTCGCCGTAGGCTGCGCCGGCGCCGGCGGCGCGCTGCTGCTGCTTTCCGTCGGCATGTTCGCATTGCTTGCCACCGTGGGCAAGGGGCTGTACCGGCGGCTGTAGGCACTATTGCTTCCCGGAATGAGAAACAGCCATCCCCGAACATTCGGGGATGGCTGTTTCTGTACCCACCACAGCTGCAAGGCGCGGAACCTCTTATTGCATGGCTGCTGACAGGCGCCTCCGGCAGCTTCGCCGGCATGGGGCTTTCCTCTTTATGCCCGAAACAGGCGTGTCGATGAGAAAAAACTTGATTTTCTGCCCAAAACGGCTATAATGACATGTATATCGACATTTTTACTCTTTTTCCAGGGCGCCTTTATGGCAAACAAGACCCTGCCGCCCATTCAAACGGAGGAATGCCACCCATGCCGTCAGCCGCCAGCACCAGTTTTCTGATTGCGCTTTTGCTGATTTTGACCAGCGAAGTCTTCATCATCATCGGCGTTTCCGCCTTGAAGGCGGACGTGCGTTCGCTTATGCGCCGGGTGTATATGGTTTCGTATGTGTTCATGGCGCTGTGGAGTTCCATGTACGGCATGATGATCCTCTCGTCAAACCCGGCACACATTCACTTTTTTTGGGCGGCCGGTTTTATTGCAAGTGTCCTGTTTTTCCCCACGTGGCTGCATTTTTTGCTGCTGCTTACCGACTATAACGGCCCCCACCAGACGGCCTGGCTCATATTTTTTTACAGTTCATCTTCTTTTTTGGCTTGGCTGTGCGTGTTTACCGGCAACGTCACCTTTGTGCAAACGGCATACGGCAACCGCTATGTGTATGACGGCGCAGTTTTCAAAATCACCATTTTCTACCTGCTTGCGCTAACGGCCATCATTTCCCTTCTGCAGGTGCTGTGGTACCAGAAATCACGCTTGCGGCGGCTGAAGCGCCAGGCTCTTGTTTTTCTTATTATGACGCTGATCGTCTTGCCGCCGGGCTTTGTGTTCGACTTTATGTACCCCGGCTTTTTGCACACCCCCATCGTGCCGCTTACCAGCGTGTTCATCCTGATGGTGTCCATCCAGTTTTACTTCACCCTGCGTGCCAACAACAGCATGACCGTGACGGTGGAAAACACCGCCGGCACCATTTTCCAGTCCGTTACCCTGCCGGTTCTTTTGCTGGACTATCACAACACCGTGGTGCTGGCAAACAACACCGCCGACGATTTTTGGCCCCAGCCGGAGGGTACGCTGGTGGGCCGGCCCGTTGCGGAATTGATGCAGGTGGACGGCGCCGCGCCGGACGACGCCTTTTTTGCCAAAAGCTTCGAAAGCCGCTTCGTCACCGTTGGCACCGCCGCGGGCGAGCGCGTGTGCGACATGCTGCTCACCGTCACCCGCGACAAATTCGGCGACGTGATGAGCAAAGTACTGGCTTTGCGCGACATCACCGAAATGCGCCGCGCGCTGGAACAAGCCCAGGAGGCCAGCCAGGCAAAAAGCAGCTTTTTGTCCCGCATGAGCCACGAGATCCGCACACCCATGAACGCCATCATCGGCATGACGAAAATCGGCCAGGCGTCGGATGAGCCCGAGCGCATGCAGTATTGCCTTGGCAAAATCAGCGACGCGTCCGTGCACCTTCTGGGCCTCATCAACGACGTGCTGGACATGTCGAAAATCGAGGCGGGCAAACTGGAACTGACCAGCGACACCTTTGACTTGGAACGCATGCTGGAAAATGTGTGCAATGTGGTGGCCGTGCGCGCCGAAGAAAAGCACATCCAGTTTTTGGTGGAGATCGACCCGGACGTGCCGCGGAATATCGTGTCGGACGAACTGCGCCTGTCACAGGTGTTGACAAATCTTTTGTCCAACGCCATCAAGTTTACCCCGGAAAAGGGCAGCGTGCATTTGAACGTGCGCACTATGGGCCGCCAAAACGACGGCAGCACCTTGCTGTACGCCGAAGTGACCGACACGGGCATCGGCATCAGCGAAGAACAGATGGGCCGGCTGTTTTCGTCTTTTGAGCAGGCCGACGGCAGCATCTCGCGCAAATTCGGCGGCACCGGCCTTGGCCTCGTCATTTCCAAACGCATTGTGGAGATGATGGGTGGCAGCATCGAGGTGGACAGCCGCCCGGGCGAGGGCAGTACGTTCCATTTCACCTTCGAAGTGAAAAATGCCGAAGGCGCGGGCGCCAAGCGCCCCAGCTACGACAAGGCAGTATATGCCAAGCTGCGCATCCTTGTGGTGGACGACGCACCGGAGATCCTGGCCTATTTTGACCGTTTTCTTTCAAAACTGGGAACACAGTTTGACCTTGCGCCCAACGGCGAGGACGCGTTGGAGCTTGTGAAACGCTCCGTGGCGGAAAACAACCCCTATGACCTTCTGTTTGTAGACTGTATGATGGAAGGCTTTGATGGCTTCGACACCACCCGCGGCGCCCGCGCCATTTTGGGCGACAAGGTGCGCGTGGTAATGATATCGGATTCCGCCTGGCAGGTTATCGCCGCCGAAGCGAACAGCGCCGAAATAGACCGCTTTTTGCAAAAGCCGTTGTTCAGCTCCGTGCTGCTGAACACCACAAATGAGCTGATGTTCAGCGAAGGCGGCGCGGGCGTGCAGGCCGCCGGGCTCACGGCCCCGGCCTCCGCCGAAATGCACTTCCGCGACTGCACGGTGCTGCTTGCCGAGGACATCGAGATCAACCGCGAAATTGCCACAACGCTGCTGGACGGCACCGGCCTCTCCATCGATTGCGCCGAAGACGGCCAGCAGGCCTTCGACATGTTCGCGGCCGACCCCGCCAAGTACAGCCTGATCTTCATGGATGTGCAAATGCCCGTGGTGGACGGCCTGGAAGCCACGCGGCGCATCCGGGCCATCGGCACCCCCCTTGCCCGCGAGGTGCCCATTGTGGCCATGACGGCAAACGCCTTCCGCGAAGATGTGGATGCCTGCATTGCCGCCGGCATGAACGACCATGTGAGCAAACCCATCGACATGGAGGAAATGATGGCGACATTGGCAAAATATTTGGTTGTGGTGAACCACAGCTGATATATCGTTTAACCGTTATTATTTGAGAAGCAACTTGTACCGGCGGCCTTCGAAAAGGCCGCCGGTTTACTCTTTTTACATATTTGGACAAATTTCGTCAAAAAAGTGGCAAATGCGACATTGTTCGAGTATAATAAAAGACACAAAATATGTACCGCAGTATTAAAAAATACATATTGAAGTATGAATTTCTGATGATTTCAGCAATTCACGGGGTACTCATGAAAAAAATCTCGGCACTCTTTTGCGCGGCACTTTTCCTGTTTCTGTCTTTCCCGTTGCAGCCCCACGCGGCCACCGGGAAAAAAAACCTCAACTTTGCCACCTCCACAGACCAGCCTGCTACCTTGGACAGGCTGATTCATGTTGCCACCCAACGGGTGGCTTTGTTCGATATGACCGTAGAGATCATGCCCATGGCCTATGCCATCCAAATGGCAAACAGCGGGGAAAAAGACGCCCTAACGGCGCAGGTGGCCGGCCTTGAAGAGGATTACCCCAACCTCATCATGGTGCCGGAACCCATAGCTGTGGTGCATTTTGTCGCCTATGCAAAAACAGGACGTTCAAAAAGAATCACCCAGTGGGACGATTTTTCCGGCCTGCGCGTGGCGCTGCAAATTCAAAAACCCTATGCGGACGCCCATCTGCCGGACGACACCGCCGCGCGCGTTTACGCCGGCAGCAACATGGAGCTTATCAACCTGCTGCTGGCGGACAAATGCGATGTGTTCATCGCCACCATCTCTTTGAACGACACGCTGCCTATTCCGCCCGACGTGGAAATTATAGGCGAAGCGGAAACCCTGCCAACCTACATGTACCTGAACAAGAGCCTATCGTCTTACGTCCCGGCGTTCACAAAGGCCCTGCGGGACATGAAAACTGAGGGGGATTATAAGCGTATCGCCCACCACCAGGAAAATAAGAACACGCGGCAGAAAAACGTGCTGCATATTTCTTCCTACTACAGCGACGACCCCTGGGAAGCGGAGCTGGTGAACAATATTGACGCCGTGTTTTCCGCGCGCGCCGACATCCGCTACGAAAATATCGCGCTGAACACAAACCGCAACCTGAACGAAAGCAACCGTTCCCGCAGCGTCATGTCCACTGTGCGCACCCAATACCTGCGCGGCTCGCCCGATGTGGTCATTGCATCCGACAACGCGGCCATTGAATTTGTGCTGAACTATTATAATATCCTGTTTTTTGGCTTGCCGGTTATTTTTTGCGGGCAAAACAGCGACATCACCGGCTCGCTGTGGAAGACAAACGGCAACTGCACCGGCATTTACGAAACCATCCCCGCGGACGAAACCGTGCGGCTTATCCGGCAGCTTTTCCCCGACACCCGACACTTGTTTGTGTTGAACGACTACTCCGGCACAGGCCTTGCCTGGCGGCGTGACATTGAAGAGCAACTGCTGGGCCAACCCGAATTTCGCGCGCTGGACATTACCTTCAGCTATGAGGCGACACAGGAGAGGCTGCTGGCGCAAATCGACGCCTTGCCCGAGGGCGCGGTCGTGCTGTGCGGCGCCTTCAGCTTGGACAGCTCCGGCCATTATTACTCGCAAAAGGAAATGCAGGCAACGCTGAATGATCACTGCCTCGGCCCTATATTCGGCATGCGCTACGGCAGCGTCGGTTTTGGGCAAATCGGCGGCAAGTACGTGGCTTCCGGCATGCAGGGCAAAACGGCGGCCGAGCTCGCGCTGCGCGTCCTTTCCGGCGAAAGCGTGCGCTCCATACCAATGAAGCACGACACAGCGGATTTCAACCGCTGGATTTTTGACTACGCGGAGTTACAGGCGTTCCAAATTGACGAAAGCGCGCTGCCGCAAGGCAGCACCATCATCAACAAGGAGCCTTCGTTCTATGAGCTGAACCCCCGGGCGTTTATTCTCACGGTCCTGCTTGCCGTGCTGGCGGTGCTTGTCATGGCCGGCCTTGTGCTGTTTGCGGTGATGATAAACCGGAAGAACCGGCATCTGGTGGCCGCCCAGCAAAGCCTGCACTCCGCCGAAGAGCTGATTGCCAAGGACGCTGAGATTGTCGCCATTGCGCGGCGGCTGGAGCTGGCGCTTTCCTCGTCGGACACCGGCGTGTGGGAGGCGGACTTCAACACCGGCACATTTTATTATGACAACACCACCGGGAAAACACTGGGGCTGGACGGCAGCGGCGAGATCTCTTTCGCCCTGTTTAACACACTGCTGTCCGGCATACAGGAGGGCTATGCCGGCTCCGACTATCAGGCCGCCCTGCTTGCCGGCGACGGCAACGCCTTTAACCGCCTGAACCCGGCGGAGCTGATCTTGTCAATTCCCGGCGGCGGCAGGCAGTATTTCCGCAACACCACCAAGGCCGTGCGGGAGCGGGGCGGCAAAATCAGCCGCGTTACCGGCCTGATGGTAAATGTGACGCCCCTCATCAAAACCCAGCAGGAGCTTACCGCCGCCATGGAAACAGCCGAGCTTGCCAACCGCGCAAAAAGCCAGTTCCTCTCCAACATGAGCCATGAGATTCGCACGCCGATGAATGCCATCCTCGGCATGGCAGACCTGCTTTCCACCGAGGCCCTTTCCGACAAGCAAATGCGGCTGGTGCGCGACATCAACATTTCTTCCGCCTCCCTGCTGGAAATCATCAACGACCTGCTGGACCTTTCCAAAATCGAAGCGGATAAGTTCGATTTGGCACCCGTGGACTACAACCTGAAAATCATGCTGGAAAACCTGTACTCCATGTTTTTGTTTTCAGCGGGGAAAAAGGGCATCCGCATTGTGTTTGAACCGGACGAAGACCTGCCGGAATTTGTGTTTGGCGACGATGTGCGCGTGCGCCAGATTTTGATCAACATCATCAACAACGCCATCAAATACACCGAGCGCGGCCAGGTGCGCCTCTCCGCCAAACACGAGGACGGCTCCATCACCTTCCAGGTACAGGACACCGGCATCGGTATCAAACAAGAAGACCTTGCCCATATCTTCGACGATTATACCCAGTTCGACGCCCAGCGCAACCGCGGTGTGGTAGGCACAGGCCTCGGCCTTGCCATCACCAAAAGGCTGGTGGAAAAAATGGACGGGCATATCGAAATAGAAAGCGAATACAACGAGGGCACTACTGTGCACATCGCCCTGCCCTTTGTGCCGGGCAAGCCGGTGGAGTCTCCTATTGCCAAAGGGGCGTTTCGCCCCTTCCGCGCACCGGCGGCAAAGGTGCTGGTGGTGGACGACAAAGAAATGAACCTGAAGGTCGCCGCCGGTGTTTTGCAGCTGTTTGGCATCAACTGCGACACGGTCGATTCCGGCCAGGCAGCCATTGAAAGAGTTTGCAGCGAACCATACGACTTGGTGTTCATGGACCAGATGATGCCGAAAATGAACGGCCGGGAGGCCACGCAGATTTTGCGCGGCAGCGGCTACACCACCGAAAAACTGCCCATCGTCGCCCTCACGGCAAACGCCGTGACCGGCGCGCGGGAAGAACTGCTGGCCGCCGGGATGGACGACTTCCTATCCAAACCCATCGACAAGGTGAAGCTGGGAAATATCCTGCAACAATGGCTGCCGCCGGAAAAAATCCAGTATGGCACGGCCCAGGCGGAGGACGCCGAAACAGACGAACCGCTGTCCGACTTCCTGCGGGAGGCAAGCAAAATAGACGGGCTGGACGTGACGGCCGGCCTCGATATCCTGGGCGGCAAACAGGATGCTTACCGGGAGCTGTTGGCCATCGCCAAAAACACCATTCCCGTTAGCGTGGCCGCCATGGAAGCCGCCCTTGACGCGGGCGATTTAAAAGCCCTGTGCATCGAGGCCCACGGCCTGAAAGGCGCCTTCAAGCACGCGGGCGCGGCATACATCGCCGCCATGGCGCTGGCCATGGAGCAAAACGCGCGGGATAACAGGATGGTATATTGCAAAAGCCACCTGCCCGCTTTGGTAACGGCCGCCCGCAGCATGGAGGCCGCGCTGCAAGCCTTGTTCACATCCCACGCCGTCAACGGCCAAAAAGTGAACGGCGACACCGGCGCCCTGCAGCGGAACCTGACGGTTTTACGCGGCTGTGTAGACAGTTTTGACTACAACGCCGCCAAAGAAATACTGGGCCAGCTGGCGGCCTTCCAATTCGGCCCGCCGCTAGACGACATGCTGCTGCAAACCGCAGAGAAAATAAATATGTTCGACTTTGACGCATCTGCCGCCATCATCGACGAAATGAGCGGCATATTGCAGGAAGGAGCGGAAGTATGAAAGACGTGACCGCTTACAGCCTCCACAAACTGATGGATATCCCCGACATCTCCATCACCGCCATGTTCCAGTCGCTGCCCTCGCGCACGTCTTTTTTCGAATACATGGACACCGTGCTGCTGCTGGGCCATGAAATTCTGGACGGCTTTGCCGGGCTGGACCTTGACGGCGAAGAACTGCCGCGCTATATGGACCGCGTGGCCCTTTTGGAAAAGCGCCTGCTGGACATCAACGCCGCCAAGGCCGTTTGGGCTGTTGAGCAGTTCTCCGCCATGCTGGCCACCGGCTCCGCTGCGCAGGTGCGGCACCAGTTCCAGGGCATGGAACGTGTGCTGCTTCAACTGATCACCAAAATTGAACGGTCAAAAATTTCTTCCGGCGGCGAAGCTGCACCGGACTTCTTCGGCCCCGCACCCGCAACGCCCGCCTCTGCGCCGGGGTCGATTTCCCCCGCCCCTCTTGCCGCGGCCCCGGGCGGCCGCCTAAAGGCGCAGGCCAAGCCGGAAATGTTTGAAAAAGTGGCCGTGCTCATCAATAATTTCGAAATCAACTACGCCATGCAGCAGCTGGAGGGCCTCGAATCCTTCACCTTTTCCGACGAGATCGACAACCAGGTCAGCGCCATTCACGCCTGCCTGGCAAAATTCGCCTACGACGAAGCCGCTGCCAAAACCCAGGCGCTCATCCAATTTTTGGGCACCGGCCAAAACGGTGCCGCCGGGGAAAAGAAAAAAATCCTGGCCGTAGACGATATGCCGGTGGTGCTAAGCGCCGTCAAATCCATGCTGGACGACCACTACACCGTGTGCTGTGTAACCAACCACATGGCCGCGCTGCAATACCTTACCAACAACTATGCCGACCTGGTTTTACTGGATATCGAGATGCCCGACATGGACGGTTTTACCTTGCTCAGCATCATCCGCAAAATGGAGCGCTACAAGAATGTACCGGTCATCTTCCTCACCAGCCACGCCAGCGCGGAACACGTAAAAACGGCGCTGGAACTTGGCGGCAACGACTATATCAAAAAACCTGTAGATGCGGATATTTTGCTTGGCAAGCTGGCAAAACACCTCTCCTGACGCGCAGCCATGGAATATGGCAATATTCTTGAGAGCGAGGTTTTTGACGCATGGACGAACCTGCCCGCAAAAGCATTCTGGTGGTAGACGACAACCCTGTGAACATGCAGGCCATTTTGCAGATTTTACAATCCGGATACGACGTCTTCCCCGCCATCTCCGGCGAACGGGCGCTGCTTTTTTTGAAAAAGCGCATTCCGGACCTGATTTTGCTGGATGTACAAATGCCCGGCATGGACGGCTACGAGGTGATGGAAAAACTAAAGGCAACCCCCGCGTGGGCCGCCATCCCGGTCATTTTCCTCACGTCGATGGAGGACCGCAAGCACGAAGAGCAGGCCCTTGTGCTTGGCGCGGTGGACTATATCATCAAGCCGGTGGTGGCAGGTGTGCTGCAGCGGCGCGTACAACTGCATTTGGAGCTGGAAGCCTACCGCAAAAACCTGGAGACCATTGTAGCCAAAAAAACGGCCCAGCTTACCAAGACCCAGGACGCTATTTTGGACATCCTGGCAAACGTGACCGCCTTCCGCGACAACGAGACCGGCGCGCACATCCTGCGCACCACGGAATATGTACGCGTGATGGTGGACGCCCTGTGCACGGCGGAGCACCCCGGTTACCACCTGGAGCCGCTGTACGCCGCCAATATCATCAAATCCGCCAAGCTGCACGACATCGGCAAAGTGGCCATTGCAGACAGCATCCTTTTAAAGCCCGACCGCCTAACTCCGCCTGAGTTCGAGCGCATCAAGACGCACACCACCTTCGGCGCCATGGTCATCAACAAGGCCATCCAGGAATTGGGCGAGGAATCGGCGTTTTTGTCCACGGCACAGGAACTGATTTACACCCACCACGAGTGCTGGGACGGCAGCGGCTACCCGCAGGGGCTGGCCGGGGAAGAAATCCCCCTGTCCGGGCGCATCATGGCCATTGCGGACGTATATGACGCCCTGATCTCCCACCGGCCGTACAAGGACGCCTTTACCCACGAAAACGCCATGTTCATTCTGCACAATGAGGCCGGCACCCACTTCGACAACAATATCATCGAGCTTTGCGAAGGCGCTTTCGCGCAGTTTGCCGAAATTGCCAAAACGATCACAGACGAAAGCAGCCGCACCGACTACAAGGCCTGGTGACGGGCCAAATGGCTCTGCGCCATTATCTGCTCCCGGCGGAAGTCAATATCCGTCGGTTTTTTGTGTGAATTTTTGGAAAGGTTGTATTCCCTGTAATCTTTTTGATAAAATACAGGTTATATGAGTGAACAACGGGGGTGTGGCGTTGCTTTTTCTGCTGAGCTTTGAAACGGACGCGGACCGCGACAAGTTCGAATTTCTGTACGCAAAATATAAAAACCTGCTGATGCACAAAGCCATCGGCATTTTGCGCGACCACAACCTGGCCGAGGACGCCGTGAGTGAAGCGTACCTGCGGGTCTACCGCAATTTGCACAAAATAGACGACTCCTCGTCCAACAGCGCCATTGCATTCCTCGTTACCATTGTGCGCAACGTGGCGCTTACCATGCTGCAAAAGGCGAAGGCCGAGGTGCCGGACGAATTTGACGAGGAGCGTCCGGACGCGTTCCGGTTGGAGGATGCCGTTCTTTCAGGCATCGCTTCCAGCGAGATTTTTGCCATTTTGGGGCAGATGGACGAAAGCTTGCGGGATATTTTCATCATGAAATATGCCTACGATTTAACCCACAAAGAAATTGCAAGCGCCCTCGGCCTCACGGAAAACAATGTTACCGTGCGGTTGCACCGCGCCAAAAAAAAGCTGGCCGAAATTCTGGCAAAGGAGGGATGCGCCCATGACTGAGCAGGAGCGTGACGAGCAGCTTCGCAATATGGCAAAGGCGTATGCAGACGGCGACGGCGAAGCCCTCCGCAAAGAAAACGAGGCCCTTGAACAGCGGGGCGTACGCTACCTGACGCCGAAAGCGGACAAGGCCGCAAAGCGCCTGGCCAGGGCGGGCGAGCGCCGCAGCATGCCGCGCGGCGCGTGGAGCGCCATTGCGGCGGCCATTGTGCTGCTGGTGCTGGTGCCGTCGGTGCTGGCACTGAACGGGCGTTTTGGCAAAAGTTATGATGACACGGCCATGGCCGGCGCGGCACAAAGCGCCATGGAAAGCACCGAAACGGCCGTAACGGAAGAGGCCGAACAGGCCGCCGACGCCGCGGCGGGCGAAGCTTCCGAGGAGGCCGCCATGGGCGCGGCGGAAGACGCCGCCGAAGCGCCCATAGAAGCGGAAGCCGCCCCGGAAACCGGCGCCCCCGGCCTGCCAGCGGATGCGGGCGCGTCAACCCAGCTGATGCCCCTGCCCTTCTCCCTGCCGGAAAATTTCACGGTGGAAAAATCTGAGGTGGACGACGGCCAAAGCATCTATTACCTAAACAACACCCTGCAGGACGACGTGGTGCTGACCATGGAGTACGCGGACGACACCGAAAAACTGTTCGAGGGCCTCACGCCCTATGATCTGGACGGCACACCCGTGTATCTGCGCTCCTCCGGCGGCTACAACTTCCTCACCTTCCAGCAGGACGGCATTTTGTACACCTTGTCCTGTAAGCACGACGTCAACACCCTGCTGGAACTTGCGCGGGGCATGCTGGCACAGGGTACCTCCTAAACAGAAAAAATGACAAAACGAAAACATATTTTTAGAACTGTAATGTTTTTGCATCTCCCCCGGTTATCCCGTACAGACGGCACAAAAGCGGAACGCCAAACAGGCGCCCGCCCAAAAAAGGAGATGTGGACCATGAAAAAAACAAAACGGCTTGCACTCGCCAGCGCCCTGTGCATCCTGACCCTGCTGCTCGCTTCCTGCGGCGGCGCGGCATCCCCCAGCATGGCCCCGGCCCAGTCCACAGCGGCGGCTTCGTCCGAAGCGGCGGCCGCGCCGGACGACTACGTGGACGAGCCCGTCACTGGAAACATGGCGCCGGAAGCCCCCGCCGCGGCCGCTGAAGGCGGCTACTATGAGGAGTACGATTACGATGTGGACTATTACCCCGGCGGCGAGCAGTACCTGGAAATCTCCGACAACCAGGAGCAGGCCGTGCAGGCCCAGCCGCTTCTCACCTTCTCCCTGAAGGTGGACACTGCCGCCTATACAAACGTGCAGCGCTACATTGAAAGCGGCATGGCCCCACCGGCGGACGCCGTGCGCACCGAGGAAATGATCAACTATTTCAGCTACGACGAACCCTCCAGCTTCTGGGAAGGCCCCTTTGCCGTTTACACCGAGGTCGGTCCCTCCCCGTTCGACAGCGCCAAAAAGCTGGCCTTCGTCCGCGTAAAAACAGACAACGTGCCGAAAGAAGAACTGCCCAGCAGCAATCTGGTGTTCCTCATCGATTCCTCCGGCTCCATGGATTCCTACGACAAGCTGCCTCTTTTGAAGGAGGCCTTCCGCCTGCTGGTGGAAACGCTGGACGGCGACGACCGCGTGTCCATCGTCACCTACGCGGGCTCCAGTGCCGTGGTGCTGGACAGCGCCGCCGGCAACGAAAAGAAAAAGATTCTGCGCGCCATCGACGGCCTCTCGGCTGGCGGCAGCACCGCCGGGGCCGACGGCATTCGCACGGCGTACAAGTTGGCCGCGAAAAACATGATGCAAAATGGCAACAACCGCGTCATCCTCGCCTCCGACGGCGACTTCAACGTGGGCATCCAAAGCCTGCCGGAGCTGGAAAACTTCATCGGCCAAAAGCGTGATTCCGGCGTGTACCTCAGCGTTTTGGGCTTCGGCACCGGCAACACCCGCGATGACATTATGGAGACCCTTGCCAAAAACGGCAACGGCAACTATTCCTACATCGATTCCGCCCGCACCGCTGAAAAAGTGCTGGTGGACGAGCTTGGCTCGAACCTGTTCGTGGTGGCCGAGGACGTGAAGGCCCAAATCGAGTTCAACCCCGAAAACGTCTCGAATTACCGCCTCATCGGCTACGAAAACCGCATGCTGGCAAACGAGGATTTTGCCGACGACACAAAGGACGCCGGGGAAATTGGCGTGGGCACGGACGTTGTGATGCTGTTTGAATTTAAAATGGCAAAGAACGAAAGCGGCCTGAAATACGGCGCGTCCACACCTGCCTCTACAGCAAAAAGCACCGCCTACGGCGACGAGCTGTTTGAATTGCGCCT
Organism: Oscillospiraceae bacterium; assembly: GCA_031551695.1. GTDB lineage: Bacteria > Bacillota > Clostridia > Oscillospirales > Ruminococcaceae > JAAYCI01. Next base: position 10,800 of record JAVBNG010000015.1, on the reverse strand, counting down.
GCGCTACAAAAATCCCGGCGAAACCGGGAGCAACCTGATTTTGCGCCCGGTGAAGTTCAGCGATATCCCTGCGCACAACTCGTCCGATTTCGAATTCGCCGGCGCCGTGGCCGCCTTCGGGCACATTTTGCGCGCCTCGCCCTACACCGGCGGCGCTACATACGAAACCGTTTTGGCCACGGCAAAAGGCAGCCTTGGCCGCGACGCCGGCGGCTACCGCCGCGACTTTGTCCGCCTGCTGGAAGAATACGAATGGGTGTGGTAAGCCTGTGCCACTCCCCAAAAATACATGCAAAACCGGCGGCACCAATCCACGGCGCCGCCGGTCTCTTTTTTTGGTATCGGGCTAGGGCCTGCTCCGCAAACACGCTACGCCTTTTTCTCCAGCACCGCCTCAAACTCCTCCACAATGCCGCCGGTGACAAGCTTCACGCCGCGCGCCCGGTACAGCACCACCATGGCAAAGCAAAGGATGCTGGCAACCATGCAGGCGATCAAATCGCCCATAGTGTCGAACACGCCGGTGGTAAGCGTGTGCTGGCTGTCGTGGCCGGTAAGGAGGTAGCCCACAAACTCGCACACTTCCCACAGCACGGCGACAAGGTTCGAAAACATCAGCGCCCAGCCGGCGCCCAGCCAGCCGCCGTGCTGTTTCGGCGCGGCTGTTTTGGACCCACCGCGCCGGGCGTCCAGCCACAAATACAGGCAGTAGCCCAACGTGGTGAACACAAACCCGGATAGAAAATGGGACGCTTTGTCGAGGCCCGGCACCTTGTCAAACGCCTGGTACACGCAGCCCACGTCGTAGGCAAGAATGCAAAAGGCGAACAGCTCGCACAGCAGCAGGTACGGCGCCGGGCGAAACAGCTTTTCCGCCAGCGGCACCACCGCCACAAACAGCACCGCGCCAAGGCCCAGCAAAAACCGGCCTGTGCCACCTGCCCGCAGCTGCAAAATGCCCAGCACGCACCCCAGCGCCGCCAGCACCAGGGCCAGCACCCACGCCGCTATTCGTTTTCCGTTGATACACCATTCCTCCTTGCGCCGTCAAACCGGATTTTTGTTTTTCGTCTCATTTTAACAGCATACTGCAGCACCTATGAAAAAAACACTTTTGTATGTCAAAAACAACCGCGATGATTCCGGCGAATCACCGCGGCGTTTTCAGGCATCAGCTATCTCCCCACAGGGATCACCTTCACGGCAGTCACCTTGTACTCCGGCACGCGGGCCAGAGTGTCCGTCACGGAGTTCGTCAAATGGTTGGCGTTGCCGTCCTCAAAGTGGAAAGTCATGAACACTTCCTTCGGCTTCACCCGGTCACCCACGCGGGCCGTGGTCTCAACTTCGCCGCGGCGGCTGGCCACCTTCACGCGGTCGCCGTCTTTCACACCCATAGCTGCCGCGTCCAGCACGTTCATCTCCACGTAGGACGAACCCGCCTTCTGGTTCAGCCCTTCCGTGCGCTGGGTCATGGCGCCGGCGTTGTAGTGGTACAGCATGCGGCCGGTGATCATGGTGATGGGGTATTCGGCGTCGGCAATTTCGGCGCTGGGCGCGTATTTGCCAGGGTAAAAGTACCCGAGGCCCCGGGCAAAGGTACCCTGGTGCAAAATGGCCCGGCCGGTGTCGTCCGGCGTGCAGGGCCAGTGCAGTGTCTCGCCCGCGTCCAGGCGGTCATAGCTCACGCCGCGGTAGCTGGGCGTTACGGACGAAATCTCGTGCATGATGTCCACGGCATCCAGGTACGGCTGGCCATAGCCCAGGCGGTTCATCAAATCGGTGAAGATGTCCGTGTCAAGGCGCATGTCGCCCTCAAGGCTCACCGCCTTGCGCACCCGCTGGATGCGCCGCTCGGAGTTGGTGAACGTGCCCTCTTTTTCGGCGTAGCTCATGCCCGGCAGCACCACGTGGGCAAATTTGGCCGTCTCCGTCATAAACAGCTCCTGCACCACCAAAAACTCAAGGCCCTCCAGCATTTTGCGGATGTGCCCAATGTCCGGGTCGGTGCGCATGGGGTCCTCGCCGAAGATGTACAAGGCCTTCACCTTGCCCTCTTCTACGGCGTGGGGCACCCCCGTGGCCACAACGCCGGGCTTGTCGCTCAGCTTCACGCCCCAGTGCTGTTCAAACTTGGCGCGGACCTCTTCGCTTTGCACCTTTTGGTAGCCGGGGTAATCGCCGGGCAGGCAGCCCATGTCACAGGCGCCCTGCACGTTGTTTTGCCCGCGGATGGGGTTGATGCCGCAGCCGCTGCGGCCGATTTTGCCCACCGCCATGGCCAGGTTCGACAGGCTCATCACGCCCTCGGTGCCGGTGGAGTGCTCGGTAACGCCGAGGCAGTACATGATGGGCGCCTTTTCCGCCTTGGCGTACAGGCGGGCGGCGGCGCGCAAATCATCCGCGTCAATGCCGCAAATCTCCGCCGTTTTTTCCGGCGTGTAGTCCTTCACGATTTTGGCAAGGTCCTCAAAGCCCTCGGTGCGGGCCTTGATGAACTCCATGTCGGCCAGGCCTTCCTCGATGATGACGTTGATCATGCCGTTGGCGAAAGCCACGTTGGTGCCGGGCTTCAGCTGCAAATGAAGGGTGGCTTTTTGGGAAAGGTCAATCTTGCGGGGGTCCACCACAATCAGCTTCGCCCCTTCGCGCACAGCGCGGCGGATTTTGGAGCCCAGCACCGGATGCGCTTCCTCCGGGTTGGAGCCCACAAGCAGAATCACGTCGACATCCCGCGTGATGTCGACAAACGGGTTAGTCATGGCACCCGAACCCAGCGTGGTTGCAAGACCTGCAACTGAAGGGGAGTGTCAGACCCGTGCGCAGTTGTCCACGTTATTCGTGCCAACGGCGCACCTCATCATTTTTTGGAACATGTAGTTGTCTTCGTTCGGGCTGCGGGAGCAGGAAAAACCCGCAATGGCGTCCGGGCCGTCCGCTTTTTTGATGGCGGAAATTTTGTCCGCCACAAGGGACATGGCCTCGTCCCAGGTGGCCGCTTTAAACTCGCCGTTTTCCTGCCGGATGAGCGGCGTGCGCAGGCGGTCGCCCGCGTCTACAAATTTGTAGCTGCCGAAGCGCCCCTTCACGCACAGCTGGCCGCCGTTAGATGGGCCGTCCGCGCCTTCCGCGCCCACCAGCTTGCCGTGTTTCGTCAGCAGGTCCATCTGGCAGCCAACGGCACAGTGGGGGCAGGTGGTCCGGGTTTTTTCCACTTCAAAATCGCGGTAATACTGGATATTGTCTTTTTTCGAAAGCGCGCCCGTGGGGCAGGCCTCCACGCAGTTGCCGCAGCTTTCGCAGTGGGAATCGTCCCACGGCTGCTCGCCGCTGGGCTTCATGATGGTGCCAAAGCCGCGCTTCGCGATGGAGATGACGTCGCGACCCTGCTTTTGCTCGCAGGTGCGGCTGCAGCGGCGGCACATGATGCACAGCTCCGGCTTGTAGGTGAAGAAGGGGTTCGATTCATCCTTCACGCCCGCCGGTTGGCGCTTGCCGCGCAGGTAGCTGGTTTGGTCGATGCCATATTCTAAGGCATATTCCTGCAGGCGGCATTTGCCGTTGGCCGCGCAGGAAAAGCAGTTGGTGTAGTGGTTCGAAAGCAGCAAGTCCAGCACAAACCGGCGCGCCGCGTCCACCTTTTCGCTGCGGGTCTTAATTTCCATCCCCTCGGCACAGGGCGTGGCGCAGGCGGCAGGCAGGCCGCCCTTGCGGCCGCCAACGTGCTCCACCACGCACATGCGGCAGCTGCCGTCCGGCGCAAGGTCCTTCAAATGGCACAGGGTGGGCACTTCAATGCCCATCTGGAAGCAGGCGTCCAGCAGCATCGTACCCTTGGGCACGGTACAGGGTTTTCCGTCAATGGTCAGGTTGACCATCTTCACGCCCGCTTTTGTCTCACATTTTGCTTCTGCCAAGTTCGTTTCCTCCTCTTCCGTCAGGATGCAGCCGCGCCCGCGATGCAGGCTTCGAATTCTTCCCGCGCGCCGGCCAGGGCCGTCAGCACGGCTTTGTCCGCGCTTTGGCCAAGGCCGCACTGGGAAAGGTTTTTGATGTTTTTCAGCATGTCCTCAAGCCGCTCGATGTCGCCGGGCCTTGCCTTCTTGTTCACGAAATCGTCCAGCAGTTCCATCACACGCTGGGTGCCAAGGCGGCAGGGCGTGCACTTGCCGCAGCTTTCATGCACAAAAAAGCGCATCACCTCGCGGACATATTCCACCACGGACACGCTGTCGTCCATCACCACGATGGCCCCACTGCCCATGGCAAGCCCGGCGTCCCACAGGCCGCCGTAGGAATAGTCAAATGTCAAATCCTTTGCAAAGCCAATAGGACCCGACTGCCCGCCGAAATGCACGAATTTGATGGGCCTTCCCGTGCCGGTGCCGCCGCCGTATTGTTCGTCGTGCAGCAAATCCTGCATCGGCGTGCCCAAATTGATTTCATACACCCCGCGGTTTTTGGCGTGGCCAGAAAGGCAAACCAGCTTGGTGCCGCCGCCCTTGTCCGTGCCCATCTCCAAAAACGCCTTGCCGCCAAACTCCATGATGACAGGCGCGCAGGCAAAGCTTTCCACATTGTTCACCAGCGTGGGCTGCTTGTACAGGCCCACCTGCGCCAGGCGCAGGATTTTCAGCCGCGGGCGGCCCGCCAATGCCTCAATGGAGTTGAGCAGGGCCGAGTTTTCGCCGCACACATACGCGCCGGAGCCGGACACGATGCTGATGTCGTAGTCGAACCCCTCGATGCCGCGGATGTTTTCGCCAAGGTAGCCCGCGGCCTTCGCGTTGTCCAGCGCCTTCTGGAAGGTCTGCTGGATGAGGCGGTATTCGCCGCGGATGTAGATGAAGCCATGCACCGCGCGGGACACGTAGCCCGCGATCAGCATGCCCTCGATGACGCTGAGAGGGTCCTGCCCCAGCAGCATTTTGTCCTTAAAGGTGCCGGGTTCGCCCTCGTCGGCGTTGCACACGATGTACTTCGGGGTAATGTCCATATCGCACAACTGGCGCCATTTGGGCCCGGCCGGAAAGGCCGCGCCGCCACGGCCGTTCAGCAGTGCGGTCTCCATCTCGTCCAGAATATAATCCTTGCCCATTTCCACGGCTTTTTCAAAGCCCGCAAAGCCGCCGTGGGCCTTGTAGTCTTCCACGGATGCGCAGTCGTTCATTTTGCCAACACGCCGCAGCAGGACCGGTGGTTCCATCCGCATGTGTCTCCCCTCCCTTTCCCCGTTTATGCTTTGCTGCGCAAATCGGCAATCAGCGCGGCCACTTTTTCTTCCGTATCCAGCGGGCCGTACACCACGTGGTTCACCTTCACCGCCGGGCTCACATCGCACGCGCCGAAACACTGCACGCAGTGGAAAACGAACAGCCCGTCCTGTGTGGCCTTGCCCTCTTTCACACCCAGCTCTTTTTCCAGCGTGTCCACGATAAGCTTCGACTTTGTGAAGTAGCACGGCGTGCTGGTACACACTTCAATCAGGTACTTGGCCTGTGGCGTGGAGTGCAGCATGCTGTAAAAGGTAAGCACCTCGTACAGCTTTGCCGGCGTCATTTGCAGCGCGTCGGCCACCACGGCCGAAACCTCCGGGCTGATGTAGTTCATGCCGGAGGCGTCCTGCAAGTCCAGTAGAATCGCGTGCAGCTTGTCCTGCTTTGCGCCGTGCTTGTCCACAACCGCCATGGTCGTTTCATAAACAGCCTGTTTCGTGTCCAAAAGCTTCCCTTCCCCTCTTGCGCGTTGCCGCCGTTTGCCTGCAAATACGCCGCGGCGGCATCCCCGCCTGCGGCAGGCGGTAAATTCGAAATCTCTATTATTGTAATATATAAATTTTGCACGGTCAACTGTAAAACTTTTGTGATTTTAATATCAATTGCCTAGGCGCGGATATCACGCGCAGGTGCTTTGGTTTTTGCGTGGAAATTGTTTTTAAATATTATCGCGATGGTCGCATAATAAAAAGAACGCGCCGAGGTTCGGCGCGTTTCAGCTTGTCAAAGAAATGCACGAGCGGCGGGAGGGGCGGATGCGCATAAGCACATCGTCAGCCGCAAGCCGAACCGTGAACAACGTCCCTTTGTTGTACACGGGGTGGCGCGGAAGGTAGGTGTGCGTTGCGTATCCGCACCTGCCGCCGCGGGCTACCAGTTTTTTTACAGCCCCGAACGCGCCGAACCACGGCGCGTTTTTTATTCCTAGCTAAACCACCCTCAACCTTCCTTAATCGCCGCGTCCACATCCGCCTTGAACTGCTCCCACGCGCCTTCGTCCTGCACAAACCAGCGGGGACACTCTTTGCCGGTCACGTCGTAATGGCGGATGACATGCTCCGCGGAAAGGCGGCTTTCCTTGCACAGCCAGGCGGTCAGCTTCACAAGCGACTGATAGGTCTCGTCATTGAACACGCCCGTGTCGTCCGGGTGGCAGGTCTCGATGGAAATGGTGTCCTTGTTGCGCCAGTTGCTGGCGGAGGATATCTCGTCCAGCGGCACACACTGGATCACCTCGCCGGAAAGGCCCACCACAAAATGGGAGCACACCTCAGTGCCGGGAGTGTCAAAATAGTCGCGGTTTTGCTGGGCTGTGGTGCCAGGGTTGCCCACATAGTGCACCACAATGTCCCGCACGCCGGAAAGCGTGTCGCCACGCCGGGCGGTGCCCTCCTCGCCAATCAGCTGCACGTCCACCCAGTCCGGCACGGCGGCTTTGCCAAGATCCGCCGGGGCGTTTGCGCGCACCACCGCCCAAATAACAACGCCCGCCACCAGCGCCGCCAACATGCCCGCCGCTATCAGGCGATTGCGCAAAATGCGCCGGGGCAGCGGGCGCTTTCGTCGGCTCGTGCCGGAATATCCCGACCGCCTGTTGTATGCGGCGCGCCCGTGGGCGGTATTGTGGGCGCGGCGGGGCGTATTGCCCGAATGCGGGGTGCGTTGGCTCATGCTTTCTCCTCGGTTGCGGGGTTTGCGGTTTTTATCTTGCGGTTCCTGCGCGGTGTTTTTTTAAGTATATCATATCCTTTATACGAGCCAAGGCCCCTGGTGCCTTCAACGGCGGCCAAGGGCTGCAATTCCCGCAATATTTCGCCCATTATTTGAGCACATCTTTTTGCGGCAAGGCACGGCGCGCGGCCCTGCCCTGCCCCGGCAGGCCCAGCAGTGCCGCCAAGGCTGCCAAAACGGCAAATGCCGCCATCACCAACATCATTTGCCCCATGGAGGTGTTCAGCGCTGCCAACAGCGTGTCCTTCAGGCTGCTTTGCGCCGCCGCATCCATGTTTTGCAGGGCCGGCGCTGCCGCCTGCATCTTGTCCGCCACCGCGGCCAGCATACGGGCAAGGTCGTCGCGGCTATAGCCGCCAAAAACGGCGGGATAATTGGCTTGCAGGGCGCTTTCCAACGCCGCGCGCACGCCCCCCAGCAGCAGCGAACCCGTGATGGCCGTGCCCAACGACGACGCCAGGTTGTTCGCCGTTGTAAGCGTGCCGGAGCCCTGGTTGGCCAGTTTCGGCGCCACACCGGAAAGCGCCAGTGTGTTGGCCGGGCTCATAATGCATCCCATGCCGCCGCCCAGCAGTGCCACGGCGGGAAGAAGTCGCGGTCCTGTCACTTGGCCGCCAAAGCGCGCAAACACCAGCCACATCACACCCGCGCCGGCCACCAGCAACACCGCGCCCGAAACCACCACGGCCTTGCGGCCGATCTTTTGGCTGAGGCGCACCACCAGCAGCGCCGCCGCCAGCAGCATCAGCGGCAGTGGCAGCAAACTGACGCCCGTGGCCAGGGCGGAATATTGCAGCACGTCCTGCAAATACACCGGCACTGCAAACAAAATGCCCGTCACTGCCATCTGCGCCAACATTTTTACTAGCAACGCAAAGCTGAACCCCCGGTTTTTGAACAGGGAGATATCCACCAGCGCCGCCCGGCCATGGCGCTTTGCCCGTGCCAGCCACGCTACCAGCAGCGCCAGCAGCACAATGCCCGCTGGCAACAAAATTGCCGTAGGAGACACTGCACCAAAGGTAAGCCCGCCAATGGCAAACGGACGCAGCGCCCGCGCCCATCCGTAGGTTTTGGCCAGCAATGCCCCCACAATGATGCAAAACAGGGCCGCCATGGAAAGCAGCGCCCCAATGGCGTCAAATTTGGCGGTGCGGTCCGGCGCCGGGGCGGGAATGGCATCCAGCGCACGGCGGCGCAGCAGCAGCACTGCCACCAGCACGCCCTCCAGTAAAAATACCAGCCGCCATGTAAGGTAGGTTGTGATGGCCCCGGCCATCAGCGGCCCCACGGCCATGCTTACCGAGGCAACAGCGCTGTATGCCGCCAAGGCGCCGGCGCGCTTTTCGCCGGGGTACGCCGCGCTCAGCAGCGAGAGCGCCGTGGGCATCATCACGCCGGCGGCCACGCCCTGCACCAGAGACATGCCCACCAGCAGCATGGCGCTGTTTTGCGCGGCGGCCACCACCAGCGCGCCGCAGCCGTACAGCAGCGCCCCCAGCGGGAACATGCGCTTCGCGCCGAAACGGTCGGCAAGCTTTGCCCCCGGCAGCATGCACACCGCCGTTACCAGCGCGTATAAAGACAGCACTGCCTGAATGGCGGACACGCTGCTGCCAAGGTCGCGTACCAGGGCAGAAATGGAAAGACTGACGCTGGAATTGTTCAGCACGATCACCACCGACGACATGCCGATGAGAGACAGCGCGCTCCATTTTCCCGCATGGCCAGTGGCTTTGCCGGCCGTCGCATCCGCAGCCGCATGCAGCCGTGGCCCGCTAAACTGTTTCATTTTTGCAGCACCTCGCTTTGTCAAAGCATAGCAGACGTGCCCGCAAAAAGTTCGTCAAAGCCTGTTGACCCGCGCAAATTGCCACAGCACAAAAACACCCCGCGGCCACAGCCGCCGGGTGTTGGGGTAGAGCAAACCAAAACGGAGTATGGAATTACAACAAAAAGTTCAAATAGGGCTGGAAATCCTCCGGCCGGGCGCAGGTGGCTGTGTAGCCCAGCACCTGGTCGTCATGGTCGATCACGGATGTGTTCCACAGCAGCAGCGGTTCGTCGGCGCCGGCCTTCAGGTAATGCCGCTGCACTTCGTCCGGCATGGTGATGCCGATGGTGGTAGAGAGCCGCTTCGGGCTCTTGCCGCAGAACTCCTGCAAAAACACGTGCAAGTAGTGCCGCTCCACCGCCTCGGTGTCCACCGGGTCTCTCGGATAAAATGAAAAGGGGAAGTAGCTGTAGTCCACAGCGATCACCTTGCTGTTCGCGGACATCAGGCGGGTGATTTTGTGGCAGCGCTCGCCGGGCAGCAGCACCAGCTGGATGTCCTCCCCTTCACCGGCTGTCAGCACCTCCGTGCGCATCAGCTCATGGTCGTCCGAGTGGCCGCGGGAAGAAATTTTGAAGGAGTGGATATTGCTTTCTTCCGCCATATTGAAGATGTGTTCCGGTTTTTTGACAAAGGTGCCCTTGCCCTTCACCCGGTCCACCACGTTTTGCATGCCCAGCTGCGTAATGGCGGCGTTGATGGTGACGCGCGAAACGTTGAACATTTTCGCCAGCTCGTTTTCAGAGGGAATGCGGTCGCCGGGCTTCAACACCCCGGTTTCAATTTTATCAATGATGAAATTTTTCACCACAACGTATTTTGGCGTGTACGAGTCTACCATTTTCCACCACCAATCGTCATGTTGCGCGTGTGTTTACACGAAATACGCCCTATGCTTGCTTCATTGCCTTCACGCCGTCCACTACCTGCGTTTGGAAGAAGGTCCAATCCGGGATATAAGGCATGCCCACGTCGGCCAACTTCGACGAGACCGCCGAAATGATAGTGGGCTTCAGCTTCAGGCTTTCCAGCTTGTGCACGTTGTTTTTGAACACGTCGTCCGGGTCGGAATTCAGCACGATCTCACCGCCTTCCACCACAATCACGCGGGTGGCGTATTTCGCCACCACTTCCATGTCGTGCGTCACCATGATCAGCGTGCCGTCGTGGAACTCAATCAGCTCTTGCATCAGCTTCAAAATACCGTGCAAATCGCGCTCGTCCAGGCCCGTGGTGGGCTCGTCCAGCATGATGATCTTCGGGTTCGACACCAGCATGGTGGCCACGGCCAGCCGCTGGCGCTGCCCGCGGGAGAGGGAGAACGGGTGCTCCTCCTGCCGGTCTGTCAGGCCCACAATCTCCAGCGCGCGGTCGGTTTTTTCAGCGATGTCGGCCGGGTCGAACTGGTTGTTTTTCAGGCCGAACTCAATCTCCTCGCGCACCGTGTTGCAAAACAGCTGGTTGTCCGGGTTTTGGAACACATAGCCGATGTCCAAAATCAATTTTGCAATGGGCGTATCCTTGGTGTTGTGCCCATTAATCATAACACTCCCGCCGGTGGGATGCAAGATGCCCAGCAGGTTCTTCATGATGGTGGTTTTGCCCGAGCCGTTGTGCCCCACAATGGCCAAAAACTCGCCCTTGTAAATGTCAAAGTCGATGTCTTTCAGGGTATCCTTCTCCACCGACGGATAGCGGAAAAACATGTTGCGCACTTCCGCCACTGTTTCCGTGCCCTTGATGGCGTAGTCCCGGTACATGATGTCCGGGAAGCTCACCTTGCCTTCTTCCAGCGCCGTACGGGCAAAATCCAGTACATCGGCCTGCTTCACCGGATACTTCACCTTGTCGCAGCTGAGGCCCTGGTCCATCAGGTATTTGGCAAAGCGGATATGGTCCGGAATGCGCACGCCAATTTTGTCCAGATACTCGTAGTTTTCATAGAACACGCTGCCGGGG
>JAVBNG010000052.1:0-15093 GCA_031551695.1 Oscillospiraceae bacterium | reverse complement strand
TGCAGGCTCTGGCGGCAACGGCGGCGATGGAGGCAATACTGCAGGCGGCAGCCAAGGAGGCAATGGCGGAGTCGGTGGCGCTGGTGGCGCTGCGGCTCTCACGCTCACCAACGCAACCGTTGATTGTTCTGGTAGTGTTACAGTACAAAGCGGCGTCGCTGGTTCTAGTGGCTCGAATGGGGCTAGTGGTCAGGCGTATGGCGGCGCAGGCGGCGCGGGCGGTGCTGCCAATCTGCAATGTACAGGTACGCTTAGCGCATCGTCAATTATCGTCACAAAAAACGATGGCGCGGCAACAGTGAGCATCAACACGCTCCTGGTTGCATCAGGAGGAGGCACGACCGTAACGAACAACGGCGGCAGTATAAGTGCCGGAACAGTAAAATTCGATACATTCTCAACAACACTTAATGTCACAGGGTCGATGGGTGTGACCAACCTAAGCCTCGTCCCTCCCGCGACGGCAAACGGCGGTTCCACAGGCTTTACCGCAACAGGGTTTTTGGCAGATATACTCGACGTCGATACCAACAACCTGAATCTGAGCGCGGGTGAGTCGATCACGCTGCTTGCTATGCCTGGAGGCGTGCCTGCGGCTTGGGATAACCTGGGCTTCGGAAGCTACAGAACTAGAATCAACGGAACCGACCTAATGCTGTACCTTCCGTCAAGTGCCCCCACAATCACCAGCGCAAACAGCTACACTTGCACGGCGGGAACTGGCGGCACATTCCAAGTGACCGCTACGGGGAATCCAAGCACGATCACTTATTCCCTGACCGGCGCACCTACTGGCGTGAGCATTGACAGCAGCACAGGATTGATTACCGTGGCAAATACCGTGGCGGCGAATACATATAGCTTCACGGTGGGCGCAGATAACGGCGTGAATCCGCCCGCTTCACAGGCGTTTACGCTGACGGTCGGGGCAGCTCCGCCTGTGCCTGTGAATGCCTCTCTCAATCCGACAACGGCATCGTATGATAAATATGCTCCTGCGGATGTATCTACCACGCTGACGCCGGGCAGCTATACTCTTAATAAAATCACCTGTGACGGCACCGACCTCGCGGCAGGCAACCAATATGCTGAAAACGCAGGCGTATACACATTCAGCAAAACATGGCTGGCAGGGCTGTCGAACGGAAGCCATACGATAACGTTCAATATGAGCGGCGGCACGAACCCGTCACTTGAATTGACGGTAAATGATACGACTCCCTCTAGCACCCCCACCAGTACCCCTGCTAACTCATCTACGGTTCCGCAGACAGGCGATAGCAGCAACATAGGGCTATGGATAACGCTGCTGATTGTGTCGGCTTTGGCGTTGGCAACAGGCGTGTGGGTATTCATCCAGCGGCGGAAAGGTGCTGCGCGTTAGGCCCTGGCGTTAAAGGGTATACAGCAAAGCAACACGGCAGGGTTTTCCAATGAAGCCCTGCCGTGTTTTTGTAAGATAACATCATTTTCAATGCACTTGTCTGCGGCGGCAATATAGGTTATATTAGTAATGGCTTTTGGTTTCCGTGCGGCACTGTAACCGTGATACTATTTTGATACTAAAAGTAAGGAAAGCCACAAATAGCAGAGCAAATATTAAACAAATAAGTTTAGTATTTGCTCTGCAAAACACCAAGAATAGGCCATAAGATGGTTGAAGTAGTCGAGTGGGAATAAAAAACCGGCCGATATATTACGTGTTATTGTAATATGTTGGCCGGTTTTCATGTGGCATGCCATTTTTTGCCAGCAGCCAATATTCATAATCATAGCGAAGCTCCCGCGCCGATGCGTAGGGAAGCCCAAAATATTTGGATACCAATCGCGCATTAAAAGGTTTTGTGTGAAGTAGGCACTGAATTGCACCAAACGGTGCCAATAAATATCTGGCAAACGCACTTGCTTCACTTTCTTTATATTGCTTTTTCAGCGTTCGATCCGTTAGCCAGCCCCGTTCATGGTTTAGCAGGATGTGACCCAGTTCATGTGCAACAGAAAAGCGTATGGAGGAACGATCCATGTTTTTGTTCCACACAACCAGATAAGTATCCAGGTTTTCGTTGTAGATTGTCCAGGCCCTTTTGGGGTAGAGCATTTCTGTTTCACTTTGGGCACATGTTGTATTGAAGGTCCAAGATGACAAATCGTGGATTTTATAAGAGCTCATACAATCCAACAAACGGCTGACATTTAAAGGGAAAAATAGTGCATAACGTTCATGTATGGATTGGGCGGTCCAATAGGCTTCGGGATACATTTCTAATGCAATTTTCATTTGGTATCATCCGTTTTGCCATCGGCCACGATAAACTTCATATATTTGGTAATAGCTGCTTCCTGTTCCTTGGTCAGCGTTATCCCTTCATTGTGTGCGATAACCTTTATCGTTTCATGGTAAAATTTGCTTTGAGTGCTGTTAGAAATTTCACCATTTACCAAATAGTCTGTTGTGGTATTCAATGCTTTGGCCAACTTCGAAAGCATGTGTATATCCGGTTCACGGTAGTCGGTGATGTAACCGTTTAATGTTGACAGGGAAATATCAAGTTTCTTGGCTAATTCCGTTTGCGTTGTCTTGTTATATTCAATCAATTTTCGTAATCTGGGCCCCATTGACATTACGCATCACTCCTACCTGCACTCATATATAAAAAGTATAGTGTGTGGAGGAAATGAAAACAAATTTATACGCAAAATGCGCATATTCACTTGATAATACGCAAATCGCGTATTATAATAGTTGTAAAAAAGCAATGGAGCTGATGGGAAGAGTATGCCAGATTATAAATCCATGTACTTGCGTTTGGCAGGCAAGGTTGCCGATGCGATAGAATTATTAATTCAAGCACAACTGGAAGGCGAGGAATCGGCATTGGAAGATCCCAAGCAATATGATATCATAATTACAGAGGATCTGGGGGAACGTGACTGACTGGCATGTGCAGCTTTGTTCACACTTGATGAGCGATCCGACTATTTGCATGATCCTTCTTGGAAAAAAATCAGATCGTTTCAAAGATATGGATAATGAAGACAATGGGAATAGGCCCTGCCAAACTCACTAAATAAAATTGTTTAACAAAACGCATTTTTCGGGTGTGTTGGGAACAGACTTTGAACCTCAAAAAACTGCCGTTTTTGGCGGTTTTGTTGTTGCCATTTGTGGCAAAGGCCTAAAATAGGGGCTTTACAAATTCGACAAAAATATGTATCATTGTGGCAATGTTTTTTAGAGCATGAATGCATTCCGGGGGAACGTGGAGGAATCATGGAGCGATTGCGGAGAGTTTTGGTGTTTGGGTTTGTCGTTTTGGCGCTGTTTTTTGCGGCGCCTGTAACGGCGCTGGCAGAGGAAGCCGCACCGCCGGAGGAGACCGCTTTGCCGGTGGAAGTGAGCGAAGTGGTGCTGGAACAGCCTGTGATTCACTTGGCAGCCGCGGGGAAAACAGCGGTTTTAAAGTACACAGTGCTTCCGGCGGATGCCGATAACACCGCCGTGAAATGGCACAGCAGCAAAAAAAGCGTTGCTGCGGTGAACGACGGCAAGGTGACAGCCAAGGGAAACGGCACGGCAATCATCACCTGCACCGCAAGGGACGGCAGTGGCACATTTGCCACCTGCGAGGTTTTTGTTGGAAAGCGCGTGAAGAAGGTCGGCTTTGAGAAGAAGGCCTATGAGCTGAAAGTGGGCAAGACGCTGCGGCTGACGCCGGTGATTACGCCGGAGGATGCGGCGGACAAAGCCATTTCGCGGTGGGAAAGCAGCAACCCGGCGGTTGCCAGTGTGGCAAACGGAAAAGTGAAGGGCCTGCGGCAGGGTACGGCCAAAATTACGGCCTTTGCGCGGGACGGCAGCAAAAAAGGCACGTGCAAAGTGCGCGTGAAGCAGCAAGTGACCGGCGTTACGGTGAACAAGAAAACGCTGACGCTGCTGCCGAACAAAAGCGCAAAGCTGAAAGCGGCGGTTTTGCCCGCCGATGCGGCCAACAAAAAAGTGACATGGACGTCCAGTAACCCGGCGGCGGTGTCTGTGGGGCTTACCACCGGAAAAGTGACCGCCCTGCAAAGCGGCAAGTCCGCCACCATCACCGCCACCACGGAGGACGGCAAGTTCAAAGCAAGATGCAAGGTGCGCGTGGGAAAATGGGTGACTGGCATCAGCCTGAAGGGGCCGACCGGGCGCATTACGGCAGAAACGGCGCCGTTTGCCCTGAAAGCGAAGGTGAAACCCGCGGATGCCATGCTTCCCGAGCTGGAATGGAGCAGCAGCCGCAAAAAAGTGGCAACTGTGGACCAAAACGGAAACGTGACGCTGAAGGGCGTGGTTGGTGAGGCGGTAATCACCGCGAAATCCAAGGACGGCAGCGGTGTGGCCGGCACTTGGACGCTGCGTGTGGAGGCAACGCAAAAATATCCGCCAACCTATTACAGCCAAATCACCGACCTGAGAGGGAAGGTGCCTGACTATGGCACCGGCTGTTACACCTGCACGGTGGCGATGGCGATTGATACGCTGGGTATTACAACAACGCCCTATGAAATTTGGAAAATAAATGGAAATACAACGTATATCACCAGTTGGGCAGTCATTTGCGAAAAAAAAGGCGTGAACATCAGCCACCAGACGCTGACGGGTTTGGCCAGCTCGAAGGCGAAGCAGATCAAGGCCGCCGCCAAGGCAAACCCGCAAGGGATCATGCTGTACGGATACAACAGCAACTGGGGCGGGGCGCACATGGTTTTGGCATATTACGATATTGCCTCGAAACAGGTGCTGTTCAACGACCCGGCCTGGGTGGGCTGGAACGGCATTCCCATCGGCCGCCCGGGAACCAGCTTTAACACGTGGGACCAATTTGACGGGTACCGCGTGGCGACAAAACAGTAAGACGTAAGAAAGCAGCTCCGGTAAACAATTTGAGGTTTGCCGGGGCTGTTTGCGTTCGTTTTGATGGTCATGCACATTCTTGCCTGCATAGGGGAATCTGGATACAATATGATTGAACAATCAGGGATATTGGGAGGCGAAAAGGGGGAGATGCGACGGATGAAAGACGTGAAAACGCTTGTTTTTGCACATTTGCAAATGTACCCGGGGATGGAACTTGTGGACTGTGTAAAGCTATTGTATCAAAATGAACTGGGTGCGGGGCACCTGCTGGAGGATGCCGAGGCGTTTTGCCGTCGGCTGCGGGAGGAACTTGAGCTGCCGGAACTGTGCTCCCGGCCGCCGCAGTGTTATACAGACATCGGAGGCGGCATTTGCCGAGTGCATTTATCCGCCATGGGAACACTGCCTTGCGCAGGCACCTTTACAAGGCTTTGCGCCATAGACGCCGCTTTGCAGCAGGGTACGGCCGGCGGGCTGCGGGACAAGCTGGCGGTGCTGCGCGCTATGGGTGAAGCGGGGGAACTTCCGTACAAGGCGGAAGCCGTCGCGTCTTTTTTAGAGGGATACGCGAAGGATGGGTTTCCTCCGGTTTCGCACAGTGAGCGGTTTCGCGCCTTATATAGCCCGCATTACCGCGTGATGCGTGTGCAAACGGCGAGGTACCTGCCGGTGTTTGCCGCCATCGACAGCAAGCTGGCACAAAAGCCGCATGTGCTGACAGGTATTGACGGCATGTGCGCGGCGGGCAAAAGCGGTCTGTCGGCGCTGTTGGCGGAGGTGTACGGATGCGGTGTGGTGCATGCGGACGACTTTTTCCTGCAGCCGGGGCAGCGCACCGCCGCGCGCCGTGCACAGCCCGGCGGAAACGTGGATTATGAGCGCCTGGCGCCTGTAGCAAAGCTGGCGGCTGATGACCGTGCCTTCCAGTACGGCGCATATAACTGTGAAACGGGGGAAATGGGTGAGGTGAAACAGGTGCCGGCAGGGCCCCTGACCGTGTTGGAGGGAGTCTATTCCTTGAGCCGGGAGGTGAACGCGGCGTGCGACGTGCGGATATTTCTGTGTGTAGACGCCGACGTGCAGGCAAAACGCGTAAAAGCGCGCAACCCAGAGATGGCCACACGCTTTTTTAACGAGTGGATCCCGATGGAAAACCGTTATTTTGTAGAGCAGGCTGTGCGCGAAAGCTGTGATGTGGTGATCGTCACCTCAGATAACCGGGGCTAGTATCACCACCCTATAAACAAAAAACCAATCTATCCACAGCGGATGTGTTGGTTTGTTTTTCAGGGAACTTGTAGGAGTGCCACATAAGGCATAAGAAATCAGAGGTTATTTTTTGTGTTGCCGGAAAGGTAGACCGTGGTGGACGGGAAGGCAAACTGGATATTTTGCTCTTTGGCGGCGTCCAGTATGGCATAGTTCACGCGTTCGCGCACGCGCATGTGGCCGGTGTAATCTGGAATGGACGTGTAGAACACTATCCGGATATTGAGCGAACTGTCGCCAAATTCGCTAAATCGAACCATGACGCTGTCGCTGACGATTTCGGGGTCGGTTTCCAATATATTGCGAATAGACGAAATAAAACTGCGAAGTTGTTCCTTGCCGGTAGAGTATTTGACGTTGAGGGTGATGTCGGCGCGGCGCTGCTTCATCACACCGCTCCAGTTGGTTACGGCGGCGCTGCTGATTTTGGCGTTTGGCACAATGGTAAGGCTGCCGTCGTCTGTGCGCACTTTGGTGCTGCGCAAGTTGATATCCTCCACGGTGCCGGTCACATCACCGCAGACGATGCGGTCTCCGATTTCGAAGGGCTTTTCGATGATGAGGACAAGGCCGCCGAAAAAGTTGGAGGCGGAGTCCTGTGCGGCAAGGGCGATGGTGAGGCCGCCGATGCCAAGGCCGGCAAGCAGCGTGTATACGTCGAAATTGAATTCAGTAAGCAAGGAGAACACCGCTGACAGCACCACAATGACGTTGAACACCGCCGTAAGAAAATGGATGACACTGCGGCTGAGCTTCCAATCGAGCTTGTGGCGCACTTTTTGCAAAAGGAGTTCGGTGACGCTGTTAGACCCCAAAAGCCCCCAGGTGACGGAAACGATGAGTGTGACGCGCGCGATTTTTGTGGCAAAGGCGGGAAGGGTCTCAATGAATGTGGCAATATAGTTTGGGACACCCGCAAGCGGATTTTGGCCAGCGAGGAACAATACGACACACAGGCTGAAGATTTTGAGGAAAAGGTTGACGGGCTTTTGGAACCCTTTTAAAAGGATGCGGATGACGGGGTGTTTCTCTTTGTCGATATTCCGGAGGATTTTTGGGAAAATAACGCGGTTCAGCAATATGGCCAGCACAAACAAGGCGGCCCCAAGCAGCAAGGCGACGAACAGGCCGCTGAAAAAGTTAGTATTGTCGCTAAAAAACGCGGTAAAACTTTCCATAGAAGCCCTCTATTCGGCGTCTTCGATTTTTGTGGCAGTCACCTCGGTGGTAGAGTCAGTGAGGTCGCCCTCATAATACACGATAACTTTTTTGCCGCGTGAATCGGAGAGATTTGTAGTATCCGCGCCCCGAAAAATCACAAACAACTGGCGGCCATCTTCCAGTTCAACAGAATAGCGCCCCATGGCGGCATCCACAACTGTACAGGTGAAATGGTTTACAGATTTCGAAGAGGCAGGTTTGGAAGATGGCTGCGATGAGGACGCCGCGCCGGAGGAAAACGCCGTGGATGCCCCGGAGGTGGAAGATGCCGAGACAGACGACGGCCTGCTGGTGGCGGAACTGGCGCCGGAGCCAGGCCGGTTTTCCGGCGCTGCAGTGCAGGCGGCGCAGCAAAGCGTGATGAGCAAGATAGAGAACGTTAGAAGAACAGCACGATAGAATCTCTGGATTAACATAATAGACACCTACCATTGGTGAAAAAGTGGATTTTTGCTGCAATTATGAAAATGCTTTAGGAGGCAAAAATCAGAAACTGCTGTGGATGGCCCCGCCGCCCATGACGAGGCCGTCACAATACAGCACAGCGTGCTGGCCAGGTGCGGCGGCACGCAAAGGCAGCTGGAACAAAAGGGAAGTTTGTCCGCTTTCCACCCGTACTTTGCAAGGGGACGGCGCGGCCGCGCTGCGGATTTTGACGAGATATTCTTCGCCGGTGGCCAGCGGCGCGCCGCCGGCGGTGACAATGTCTTGCAATACAACACCGGCGGCGTACTCTTCACCGGCATAGCCCAGGCGGATGTCGCCGCCCGCCAGGATCTCTTTGACAAAAACAGGCTGGCCAAGGGCGATGCCAAGCCCTTTGCGCTGGCCGACCGTGTAGTGGGCCACGCCGCCATGGGGGCCAAGGTCCCTGCCTTCCGGTGAAAGGAAACGACCGGGCAGGCTGGCAACGCCGCGCGCCGCGATGAAAGCGGCGTGGTCGCCATCGGGGATAAAGCAGATTTCCTGGCTGTCGGGGGCGTCCGCGCAGGAAAGGCCCATGTCCTCCGCCATGTGGCGGACGGCCGGCTTTTCGAACTCGCCCACGGGCAGGCACAGGCGGCCGCGAATTTCCGGCGGCAGCCGGTACAGCATATAGCTTTGGTCCCGCGCGGCGCTGGCGGCCACGGCAATGTGGTGTACGCCGTTTTTCAACTCTGTGCGGGCATAATGGCCGCTGGCGATGTAGCGGATGCCGCGGCGGTCGGCTTCGTCCGCAAGAACTTTGAATTTAACGAGTGGGTTGCAAACGACGCACGGGTTTGGCGTGCGGCCCGCCGCGTAGGTGGCGCAGAAGGCGGAGACGACGGCTTTGTCGAACAGTTCTTCGCAGTGCAGCACGGCAAGGGGGATGGAAAGCTCGGCGGCTGCTTTTTGGGCGGCTTCCACCGCACGCCGGTGGGCCGGCGAAAAAGAAATGACCGCCGCTTCCACGGCGAAATCCTGCTGTTGCAAAATGCGGGCGGCCACGGCGGAATCCACACCGCCGGATAGCGCCAGGAGTACTTTGTCCTGCTGTAAAGGTGAAATGGTTGCGCCCTCCGCTTTGGAAAATCATTGGAATTATAGAATAGAATCTGTGTACCGGCATGTTGCACCCGGGGCCCTCTGGCATGAAATTTACCGCGCAAACTTCGCGGCCTGCTCCACGGCCAGGGCGTCGCACCGTTCGTTCATGGGGTGGCCTGCGTGGCCTTTGATCCAGCGGTATTCGATGTGGTGCTGCTTTGTAAGAGAAAGCAGATCTGCCCAAAGGTCCGGGTTCAGCGCGGGCTCCTTGTTGCTTTTTATCCAGCCGCGCTTTTGCCAGCCCTCTGCCCAGCCCTTGGACAGGCCGTCGATGACATATTTGGAGTCGCTGGTGACAATGAGGTGGCACGGTTCTTTCAGGCATTGCAGCGCCCGGATGAGGGCGGTAAGCTCCATGCGGTTGTTGGTGGTGTCCACTTCGCCGCCGGAAATCTCCTTTTCCGCGCCGTTACAACACAGCACAGCGCCCCAGCCGCCCGGGCCGGGGTTTCCTTTGCACGCGCCGTCCGTATAGATTTCCACAGTTCTCATTCGTTTCTTATCCTTGGTTTATTGCTGTAATCACACGTTGGTTGCCAAAAATATCGCGTGTAATAGTGATATCTGTATATTCGTCTGCCATCAGGATGGCGGAAATGGCACCGGCCTGGGACGCGCCGATCTCGAAGGCGATATGGCCGCCGGGCGCAAGGCACGGGCGGTAATTTCGGGAGATGGCGCGGTAGAAAAGCAAGCCGTTTTCGTCGGCCACCAAAGCTTCTTTTGGCTCAAAAAACAGCTCAGTGTCAAGGGTTTTGTATTCATCCGCCGTTATGTAGGGCGGGTTTGCCACCAGAAGATCAAAGAAGGCCGGAGGCCATTTTGCAGGGAGGGCGGTATCCAGGACATCCGCTGAAAGTGTTTCGAATGAACTGTTTTCACACAGTGTACCGGCGCGTTCGCAAGAAGTGATGTTATTTTGCAGATATTGAAACGCCTGCGGGGATTTTTCCACGAAGGTGGCGGCCACATTTGGCACAAGGCTTTGGATGCCGAGGCCAACGGCGCCCGTGCCGGCGCAAAGGTCCAAAACGGCGGGGCGCGGAATGCTTTGGATAAGGCCGGCGGCCACGCGGCACAGGGTCTCCGTCTCCGGGCGGGGCACCAACACGCCGGGGCCCACTGTCAGTTCCAACTCCAAAAAAGGCCAGCTGCCGGTGATATATTGCAACGGCACGTGTTTTGCGCGTTGTTTGCAGGCCACTAAAAACGCATTCGCTGCGCTGTCGTCCAGTTTTGCGACAAACATCCGGCGCGCGCCGGTGACGTGCGTGAACAGTACGTTTGCTTCAAACGCGGCGTCTTGAATGCCGCTTTCTTCTAAAAGCGACACACATTCACTAAAAATTTGGCGCGCGTCTACCATTTTGCCTCACCCGGCGTTACCGGCAGCACAGGCGTGACGGCGGCGATGGCCACTTCAATCATGGAATCGTCCGGCTCCTCGGTGCTGAGGTGCTGTAGCCACATGCCCGGGGCGGAGATGATGCGGGTGAACAGGTTGTCGTAACGGCCTGCCAGGCGCAGCAGCTCGTAAGAGATGCCGACGACGACCGGCAGGGTGATGAGTTTCATGGCTACGCGCAGCCCCGTGCCGGACCAGGGCAAAAAGCTGGACACCAGAATGGAAATGAGCAGCACGAGAAAAATAAAACTGGTGCCGCAGCGCGGATGAAACCGGCTGCGCGGGCGCACGTTTTCGACGGTGAGGGGCAGGCCCTCTTCGTAGCAAAAAATAGTTTTGTGCTCGGCCCCGTGGTACATGAACACGCGGCGCATTTCCTTCATCAGGCGCACCAACGCAAGGTAAGCGACAAAAATGGCCATTTTGATGAGGCCTTCCAGCGGTGATTTGAGCCAGCCGAGAGGCACAAAGCCGTCTACCAAGCGCACAATGGCAGTGGGTAAAAACATAAAAAGCCCCAAAGCCAGCACAATGCCCAGCACGGCGGAGAGTGACAGAACAACTTTGGCACCCATCTCGCCAAAATGTTTTCCGACGAAAACGTCAAACTTGGAAGGTTCTTCCTCTTCGCCGTCGTCAAGCGCGAGTTCGGACGAGCGCATGATGGTTTTGTAGCCCATCACCATGGAATCGATAAAATTTAAAATACCGCGCACAAACGGCCAGTTTTTCCAGGCGCGTTTCGGCGTATCGTACATTTCCGTCACAACTTCGCCGTCCGGCTTGCGCACGGCAAGGCAGGTTTTTGCCGGGCCGCGCATCATCACGCCCTCCAGCACAGCCTGCCCACCGACACTTGTTTTAAATTTACAGCGTTCTGCCATTGGTTATAATATCCCTTCGCGTGTAAAATGACCGCGCTTGGACGCGGTTTATCCCTTTTTGTGCAGCGGCAGGCAAATGGTAACGACGGTGCCGCTGCCCAGCTCGCTGTCAATTTGCAGCGTGCCGTCATGACATTTCACAATCTCATCTGCCACGGCAAGGCCAATGCCGCTGCCGCGCTCGGCCGCCTGCCCTTTGAAAAACTTGATTTTTACATTCACCAAATCTTCCGGCGAAATGCCGCGGCCTTCATCCGCCACGCGCACGGTGGCGGTTTCCGCGCCGGTGAAGAGGGTGATGGTGATGGTATCGCCGCCGCCGGAATATTTGATGGCATTGTCGATGATATTGACAAACACCTGGCGCAGGCGGTTTGCGTCGGCCATCACCGGCACAGGCAGCACCGGCGGGGCATAGTCGATGGAAATGCCCAGCAGCCCTGCGCGGCGGCCCAAAAGCAGGGTGGCCTCTTCCACCTCGGCGGCAAGGTCAAGCAGTTGCAGGTCCAGCTGGAGGCCGTTTTGCATGCGGGAAAAGTCCAGCAGTTCCTCCACCATATCGTACAGGCGGTCGGTCTCGTGGGAGATGATCTCCATGCCGCGCTGAAAGGTAGGGTCGTCCGGCGTGGACACGCTGCCCATGGTCTCGCTCCAGCCCTTGATGGAAGTGAGCGGGGTGCGTAGCTCATGGCTGACGGAGGAGATAAACTCATTTTTCAGTTTTTCCGTCTGGCCCAGTTCCTCGGCCATGTTGTTGATGGTTTTGCACAAGCTGCCGATTTCGTCGTTGGAGCTGTTTTCAATGCGGATGTCGAAGTCTCCCTTGGAGATCCGCGAGGCGGTAGCCTCTATTTTTTGAAGCGGGAACACAATGGAACGGATAAAATAGACGCCGGACACAAGGCTGGCCAAAATGATGGCGGCAACCAGCGCAATGGAGACAAACAGCAGGTTTTGGATGGCTTTGTCCACCAAAGTGAGGCTGGTAACGAGGCGCATGGCCACAATGCCGCCGGCAGAGTAGGGGGTAAGCTCCGTCATGGCCATCACTTTTTCGCCGTTTTCGTTTTGGCCCACAAAGCTGGCGGAACTTTTGCCGTTTTGCCCCACCACCTCCTGGATGTCCGCCGGGATCACCGCCCGCACGGGCAACACGCCGGAGGAGGTTAGCACCACATTGCCGTTCGCGTCAATGAGTTCCAGCGCAAACCGGCTTTTTTCGTCGAATTGCTCCACCGTGCGGTACAGGCGGAGGGTTTTGTCGGATATTTGTGAGGAAGTGTACAAGCTAAGCTGGCTGCGAAGCGGGCTGAGCTGGGAGCGGATGGCGTTGCCGGCATAGTTGTAATAGCTTGTGATCATAAAATAGAGGAAAATGCCTTCCGCCGCCAGCACCAGCGCCAGTGTAAACATCAGGCTGCCGCGTACCCAGCGTTTTGTGATGGAATCCAAAGGCGGACCTCCTGTTTACGCGTTCCAGCGGTAACCGTAGCCCCAAACGGTTAGGATGTGCTGGGGCGTAGATGGCTCGTCCTCGATTTTCATGCGCAGGCGGCGGATGTTCACATCCACGATTTTCACGTCGCCGTAATAGTTTTCGCCCCATACGCTTTCCAGGATCTTTTCACGAACCAGCGCCGTGCCGGCGTTTTTGAAAAACAGTTCCATAATTTGGAATTCCACCTGGGTCAAATCGATCTGATTGCCGTTTTTTAGCAGCATGCGGCTTTTTTCGTCCAGCACAAATTCGCCGCACACCAGCTTGCCGTCGTCGCCGGCCTGGGCACCCGTGCGTTCCACCCGGCGGCACAGGGCCTCGATGCGGGCCTTTAGCTCGGTGATGGAGAACGGTTTTGTCATGTAATCGTCGGCGCCGATGGACAGAGCGTTGATTTTGTCGGCCTCCAGGCTTTTGGCGCTGAGCATAACGATGCCCACCACCGGCGAAGCCCGGCGGATATTCTCGCACAGCGAAAAACCGTTCATGCCGGGAAGCATGATGTCGAGGATCGCGCAGTCGAACCCGTCCGGCGCGGCGGAAAAGATTTCCAACGCGTCTTCGGCACTGGCCGCTTCCACCACTTCAAAATCGGCCATTTTCAAATTCAGGACAATGAGCTCCCTGATGGAATTTTCATCTTCCACAACCAGTATCTTCCTCATACTGCCTCCGAATAAACGATGATTTGCAGGGGTACTATATCATTTGCACGGCCTTGATGATGCCGCGGTCGACGGACTTGATGCCGCTGTTGAACACGAGATAGGCGTTGGTGGTGCGCGAAAGCAGCAGCGCGTCCGGCGGCGGTGTCTCCCCGGCGGACAGTTCGCGCACGGTGAACAGGGGCTCAAGCGACTGGATGTTTTCCATCAGCCATTCGCCTTTGCGGGCGCCGTCGCGCACGCGGGCGCTTTCTTCAAAGGTTTCCGGCAGGCGGATGTAAACGCCGCGGTCCGAATCAAGGACGCCGAACTGTTTGCGCTGCGGGCTTTCCCCGGTAAAATCCATCCATTCCACATACTCAAGGTGCTTATCGCCCGCAAGGGTGGAGATTTCGTTGTTGCCTTTGCGCAGCGGGATCTCCACAATCCCGTCGCTGTCGACGTCCCGCGCGCGCAACAGGGGGTTTTTGCGGCTGGTGACAGACATTTGGGCGCTGGTTTCGGTGGCAAAATAAAAATGCTGGCCGGTAAAATGGGCAATCAGGCTGACTGTCATCCCGTTCACGTCCGTGGCGTCGATGATGAGGATGCGCTCACCGTCAGCGCCTTCGCCGGGGTACAACCCCTCGCAACTGGCTAGGTTTGCGTCCAGCTTTAACACGGGCGTCTCCAGGAATTTTCCCTCTTCCACCGGCAGGTACCACAGTTCCGCCGTGGTGCTTTGGTCGAAAGGGGTGACGATGGCAAGTTCCGTGTTGCCGGCGCCGGAAAAATCGGCCAGCTCGTAGCGGGAATAGGGGGTGCGCTTCATGGGCAGCAGCACGCTGTTTTCGTATTTGTACAAGGTGAATGTTTTGGTGTTGAGGCTTGGTGACGTGAAGCCGACGATGAGCTGGCGGGTGTTGTCGCCAAAAAGATTTGCCACCTGCAGTGAGGCCACTTCTGTGTAAGGACCTTCCATATCCTGCGTAACGGTCCACACGCCGTCCTGCTGTTCTAAAACGGCGATGTATACATTGGCGCTTTTGTCTGCGCCGGCGGCGGTGGCGGGCAGGCTGTACAGCAGCACATATTCGTTGCCGCCCCTGCCGTCAAGGTCCGCCATGATATACGGACTGCGCCAACTGCCTTCCTTCGGGAATTTGTATTCAGGCTCCACCCCAAGGTAATCGCTGAGAGCTTTTTGC
This sequence comes from Oscillospiraceae bacterium, assembly GCA_031551695.1. Classification (GTDB taxonomy): domain Bacteria; phylum Bacillota; class Clostridia; order Oscillospirales; family Ruminococcaceae; genus JAAYCI01. The sequence goes on along the minus strand of JAVBNG010000052.1, from coordinate 501 downwards.
ACTTCGCCCTGCTCGTGGCCAAGTGCGGGTGCGCGCAGCATTTCGGTGATGTTGGGGTAAGAGACGGGGGAGCATCCTGCCAACAACAAAAGCGCGCAAAGAAAAAGACAGGGGAGGATGCGTCTATTCATTTACACGCCCACTTTCTGCTTGTTTACGCTGTGCCGTATCCTTTGTAATTGTACCACCAATATGTGTGGAACGCAAATTGGAAGAAGGCTTTGCGCGCTGTTTTCACGGGATTTCCACAAAACAAACCGGCGGCCCGCTTTTTGAAGGCGGGCCGCCCTGTTTATGCGGCCGAACAAGAATATGTTGCCAAGGAGAAAAGAGGAAAAAGTGGTGGGTTATGGTTAACGTTTAAGGTTAATAAGTTCCTCCAGCATGGAATCGGAGACGGTGATGATGCGGGAGTTGGCCTGGTAGCCGCGCTGGGTGGTGATCATGTCCGAGAACTCCTGGGACAAATCCACGTTGGAAAGCTCCAGCGTGCCGCTTACC
>JAVBNG010000020.1:0-143227 GCA_031551695.1 Oscillospiraceae bacterium | reverse complement strand
TGCACCTTGCGGGCATTTTGCGCGACAAGATGATCGCTGACGGCCTGCGCATGGCGTAAGCAACCACTGAAACCCATACGGAGAAAGAAAAAAATGAAAATAAAAGCCATTACCAAGGTGCACGGCCCCACCGCCACCGTCGCGAAAATTGACGGCTATGCCCTCATCACCGAAAATCACACTCGACCTGAAATAGGGCTAGCGGTAAAACGCACGCCTCTCCACGCGCGGCGGGGATGCGCGTAACTCTGGGCAGGCAGTATTTATGGCCGGGACCTGTTGCCAAAAAAAGAGGATTTTTGAAATTATCCCAAATTGGCAAATACACCGGACAAAGCAAGCAGGGCGTTCTACTTGGTCAGTATGGCCTTTTCGCCATCAACATTATCGTTCCCTGCCGCGAGGTGCCCGCTTATGTATGGCAAGCAAGAATACAGCGCCCAGCGGCACGCATGCACACACCCATGCCAGTGGGTTTGCCGCGCATACCCCGGCAAAACCGAGCTTTGGCGCAAGCACAAATGCCGCAAACAGCCGCGCAGCAAGCTCCACAAAACCGGCTGCTGTGGGAAATGCGCTGCGGCCCATGCCTTGAAAGCTATAGCGAAAAATGAACAGCAGCGCTAAAACGCAAAAACCGGCGGCGTCTATGGCGAGGTAAGTTTTAATCATCGTCGCAACTTCGGCGCTATCGGGGGACAAAAAGCGGCTGATTGCGTCGCCTGCGAACAGGTTGAGAAACGCGGTGAGAATGCTGTATCCCAGCGCAATGACCGCGCAAGTTTTTACGCCCTTTGTTATGCGCTGCCAGTTTTGCGCGCCGTAGTTTTGCGCTGTGTAGGTGCCGATAGCAATGCCGAATGACATCAGCGGCGCCAAAGTGAGCATGTCGAACCGCTCTGCGGAGGCAAAAGCCGCCACCGCGTCGGCGCCAAGGGCATTCACCGCTGTTTGCACGCCCACGGCACCAATGGAAATGACAGATGACTGCACGCCCATTGGCAGACCGATGCGCAGGTGTTGCCACACTTCGTGAACACGCATGCTTTTGGGCAGTGAAAAATCATTGTGCTGCACCCGCAGGCACCGCACCCGGTGGCGTATGTACCAAAAGCACATCACCGCACAAACGCTTTGCGCCAGCACAGTGGCCGCCGCCGCGCCCTTTGCGCCTTTGCCAAGCAACACGACAAAGGCATAATCCAGTGCAATGTTCAGCAAAAAGCTGAACCCATAAAAAAGCAAGGCGCTTTTGCTGTCGCCCACGGCGCGCAGCATGTTGGCAAACAGGGTCAACATCATGGTGGCACACAGGCCACACAGCATCACAGTGAGGTAATTCCGCGTACCTGCGGTGATACCCGCAGGTGTTCCCATCAGCCGCAAAGCCGCGCCCACGCAAAAAAGGCCCAGTGCCGTTAGCACTATGCCGGCTGCAAAACACAAAAAAATGCTGGTGGCAAAGCTTTTGCGTGTGGCGTCTTCATCTTCCGCACCAAAGCGCTGGGCCGTTACCACGGCAACACCTGAGGCCATGCCTGTGGAAAAACCCACAATAAGGTTCATCACCGCCTGTGAGCCGCCCACGGCCGCAACGTCGCCCATGCCGCTTGCGCGGGAGAGAAAAAACAAATTGCACATGTAGTACAGCTGCTGGGCCAAATTGCCCAGCAGCAGCGGAATGGTGAAAAGAATAATCAGGCGTGCGGGGCTGCCCGCCGTCATTTTTTTGGACGCCGTGTCCATCTCCCTCCTGACACCGGAGTGCCGTGGTGCAAAAAATCATTTTTTGTTGTACATATGTGAAATTTCCCCAATCACATCTGCCAGTCCGCCCTGCAAAACGGGCATAGAGGAGGCAAACATTAAGTTGATGGGATAGTTGAAATTTTCCACGTCGTTGCCGTAGATGTCCTTGTTGTTTTTATCCTCGCCATAATGGGGGATGCGCTCCCGCATGATGGTGGTGTCGGCCATGTAGCCAAAGCACGCTTTGCCCAGTTGCCATGCCATGCCCGCCTCGAACGACGTGTCGCTGTTTGGCTCAAAACCGTGAAAATCATTCAAATCACCGATGAAAATATCGCAGTTGCGCACGTGCTGCTGCCAACGGTCGAATGTGTTATACGCGCGGGTGTAAGGGTTGTCCGTTTCCACGCGGCTGACACCCGGTGCGTCGTCCAACGGGCATACCGCGTCAAAGCCGTGCGTGGCGCACAGTTCTTTCATTTTGGCATACTGTGCGTCGGCATCCAAGTCGTAACGCGCCGCGCAGGAAAGATAGACCAGCGGCTTTTCACCGGCCGTGCGGGTCACATTCGCCGCAAGGTTCACGGCCGGGGTTTCGCGTTTTGCACGGTGCTTGTGCTCTTCGTCAATATCCCGCATGAGCATGCGCAAACAATCGTCGAAATCGCCCTCGATGATTTTGCACGCCCCCACCACGCTGGGCGAAAAGGGCAGTTCCTGATAAGGAAGCACGCGGCCATCCAAGTCCAGCACAAGGCCGTTATCGAGCTTTGCGCCGGGGTATTTGTGCACCATGGCGCGCAAATCGCGGGTGTAGCAATAGCAGCGCAGGCCCAGCGCGTATGCCATGCCAATTTCATAAATTGTACCGCCGTCCGGCTCTGCGCCGCGAAACGTTTCAAGGTCCGCAATGATGGCGGTGGAGCGCAGCATGCTTTTGGCGCAGTTGTCAAAAATGGTGTCGCCGTTTTTGCGCAGGTCTTCGTTTTCCAAAAAAAGCGGGGTGTCGTTTGGCAACGACACCGAAAAACCAAAGCCTTCAGCCCTGCGGCGCATCACGTTCAGTTGGTCAAAGCCGCCGGTGTAAAAGCACTCGGGCCCGGCGATATAAATACACTCGTTTTTGTACATGGCGTGCCTCCCGTTTTTTATGCGAGAATCAGGTCCATCAGCATCTTCAAAAACCGGCCGCAGTCGGCTTTTTGGGCAACATTCACCAGGGGCAAATCATCCCACGCATAGTGATGGCGGCGGTCGAGCACGGTCATGCCCAGCGTCAGGCCATTTTTTGTTTCCACGCCAACACGGCCCGCAAAGCATTCCACCAGTGTTGGGTCAATGGCCACAGCAACGGCCATGCAGTCGATGACGGCGCAGTATGCGTCGAAGCCGCGGCCGTTCACAAAACGGATGGCGTTGAGCAGGAAAGCGGCCTCCGGCTTATCGCTTTTGGCAAGGCGGGCAAGGTCGGCATCGGTGAAGTTCACATCAAAATGTGTGGCAACGTCCAGCCCCAGTGCCACCAGCGGAATGCCCGCACGGTACACCGTGTCTGCGGCCTCGGGGTCTACGTAAACGTTCCATTCGCTTTGGGGCGTGTCTCCCGTGGCGTTTTTAAACGCGGCTTCATTCAGGCCGAACATTCCGGTGATGGCGATGATTCCATTGATCATCGGCGCAATTTCCGGTGCTTTTAACAGCGCCATGGCCAAATTCGTCATTGGGCCTGTCATCACCAGCGTGATGTCTCCCGCGTTTGCTTTCACGGTGTCGATCAAGAGGTCTACCCCGTGTTTTTCGCTCAGCGGCATGGAGGGCTTTGGCAGGTTTGCCTCGGCCTGGCCGTCTGCGCCGTGGGTGAAAGGGTCTTTTGGCGAGGGGCGCGCGATGGGACGGCTCATGCCGCGGCCCACGGGAATGTCCGTGCGGCCGGCCAGCTCCAGCGTTTTGCGTGCATTGCCGGCCGTCACGTCAACGGGATAGTTCCCGTTGACGGCAGTGACAGCCAAAAGCTGCACCTCCTGTGATTTACAGGCCGCAAGGATGGCGACGGAATCGTCCATGCCGGGGTCACAGTCAATCAAAATTTTCTTCAAAGCGCGCGCCTTCTTTCTACTTGCAAAATTCGTCGCACCAAAGTTCCTGCAGCGGGGCAATCGCGTTTTTCATGCCGGGGGCAAGTAATGTCCATAAAATACCGCCGCTTGGGCGGGGGAATTCATGACGTGTTTCAAGCACCCTTGTGGGGGTAACAATCACGTCAATAGCCGTGTCATAGGGGCGCACCGCAACGTCCACGTCCACCACCTGGCAGTCGTGCCCGGCGGCGACAATCACGCTTTTGTCGCTTACAAGGCCTTTTGTGTGGAACATGGCCCACTCCACATCGAAATAACCATGCCCCTTGCCAAAGCGCACCCCGCCCGGCGTGATGGCTGACGCGCCGGAAACGAGCAGATCAATGTGTTTTATCTCAGCGGCAAGCTGCGCCAAAGTGCGGTGCTGCCAGTAACGTTGCACCCCATCCAAAGTGGAGGCGAGTTCTTCCTTACCCTTTGGAATCATGCCCGGGCGGATGATGAACACGCCGCGTGTGATGCCATAGTTCGTCATCAGCACGGTTTTTTTGTCGCGGAACGCCTGCTCGCGCAGATGCTCCAGGTTGTTGTCCGGTGTGATAAACACCACATCGGCGTTTTTGTAAAAATCCTGCTTGCACAAAAGCTCTGCGCCTTTGTCACTGCCTTCGTAATCGGTGATAAACTCGCTGAAATCCCAGCTGAAGCGGGAGTCTGGCCGGGCCACATGGCGCAGCTGTTCCCAAATCATTACACGCGCCTCATCGGCGTTCCATTTTTTCGCTTCTGTCTGCATCTTGCTCTCCTATCATGCTCTAATCCAAAATTTCAATTGCGCTTTGCCGCACAGCCGCGCCGCCCGCGCAAAACGCCCACGGGCCTTTTGCGCCGCGGCCATATTCTTCAGCCGCCTGTTCACTCAAATATCCGGCCAACAAAGCGGGCGCCGCGGCTTGTGTCATCGGCATGCTGAAGCCGGTGTCTGTGAACGGCGTGGCAATTTCTTCCAAGCCCAGCTCACTTGCAAGCGCCCCAAGGTTGCCAAACACCACAAGGGGACGGCCCATGCCGTAGATGTAACGCGCCAGTTCCAGCACACGGCTTTGGGCGGGGTTTGCCGTGTTTGAAAACAACACGGTGGCCGTGCCCTCCACATCGCGCAAAAACACGTTCAGGTGCAGCCACTCCTCGGCGTTAATGGCAAAAGAAGGTCTGCCGTCGGCTTCCATGATTTTTGCCGCGCCATAGCGCGCGGCGCCTTCGTCAATGCCCGCGCCGATGAAATCGAAAGCGCGCATTCCGCTCCAGCGCCCAGCCAGCGCTTTCACTTTTTCGTCCATTTCGGGCAGCATGGCTTCCAGCGCGTCGGCCTGTTTCAGCACGTCGCCGCGTTTTGCCATGGCTTCGTCCATTGTGAACAGCCCGCGCACCTCGCCCAGGCGGATGGCCAGCAAATGCAGCGCAAGGCAGGCCACGGTGTAGCTGCCCACACCCGGCGCGTCGGGCAGAGGTGGAATTTCCAGCTGCAAAACGCGCTGCGCGATTTGCCCCAGCTGCGAATCCGGCTTCCCGGTGATGCCGAATGTGAACGCTCCGGCTTCGTTTGCCCGTTTGACGCCTTCGCCAATGCGCGCCACGCCGCCGGAATTGGACACGGCGATGACCAGCGGGTTCAGCGGGCTGCGGCCCATGCGGCTGCGGGGGAAATAGCGCGCCAGCTCCAGCGCGTTCACAATCGTTACGGGAACGCCCGCCCAGGCGTCAAATGCGTATTTCACGGCCTGACAGGCAAAATAGGAATCGCCGCAGCCTGTGAGTAGAATCTCCTGCACGGAGAAAATCTCCTCCGTTTTGAGGACGAGCCGTGTTTTGGGTTCCAAATCGGCATATTGTGCCCGCAGCAAACCGGGCAGCGCAAACACCTGTTTACGCATATTGTTGTCCATATGTTCACTCCTTATGGCGGTGTGTTTGGTAAGGTGTTTTCGCCGCTCAGCCTTTGGCTAGGCCGGGGTGCCAGTGCGGGCGTCCCGCCTTTTCATCGTCCATTTTTTTCAGCGCGGCAAACCCCTCCAGCACCACGTCGAGCGCCACGTTGTGGCCGATACCCTCGGTAAACTTTTTGCCGGTGCACATGTTGTCACTCACGCTGCACACACTGCCACCCCGGCGGCCAAACAGCGCCGCCAATGTGATGACCGCGGATGATTCCCTGTCGCCGTTCAGGCAGCCGGCACGGTTGTAAATACCGGCCCATTCGGTGTTCCACGGCTGCATATAGCCGCCCGGCCCGGGCCGCCCGCCGCCCACATAGTCGGAATCGCACGACACGGTGACCCCCACATGGTAGGGGTGGCCCATCTGCTCGGCGGCCTGCACCATGGCGGTCACCACCTCATAATGGCTGGCAGCGGGGTAGCCTGCGTCAATGTAGGCGCGCGTCATCCCTTCCGCCCGCACGGCGCCGCTTGCCACCACCAAATCGCCCGGGTTCACATCGTCGCCAAAGCCTCCACTGCCACCCAGGCGCAAAAAGGTGGAAGCGTCCGTGTGCTCCAAAAAATCATACATGATCATTTCCATTTCAGGCGCGCCGCTGCCGCCGGAAACAGCCGTGATGTGCGCGCCTTTGTACCACCCGCTGTAACTGGTGAACATGCCGCTTTTGCCAATCAATTCGGCGTTTTCCAGCCGTTCCGCCACCACCTCGGCGGGGTCGTTGCCGTAGGCGCACAAAGCGTCGCGCACCAACAAAATCACATAGTCGCCCACTTTTGAGGTGTCTATTTGCGTTAACGCGGGCTTTCCGTCAATGAAAAAGCCGCTGGGAGGCACGTTATCGCGGTATTCGAACTGATTTTGGATAGCCTCGATGGACGGTTTTGCGCGAATTTTGTCGCTCAGCTTCATGTTTCGTTCCTGCCTTTCCATTCGTTCAGCAGTTGCTGTGCTTTTTGCAAAACTTCCGGTGTAAAATTCGGCGGGCCGTATTGCCCGAGGCACAGCCCGGCCGAAATATTGCCCATGGCGGCGCATTCCGCCGCGGGGCGGCCTTCACAAAAGCCGACGAGCACCGCGGCGGAACTGGCGTTGCCGCCGCCGGTCACATCCACAACCGGCCCAAACGGAATGGCCGGCACGGTTTGCGCCGCGCCGTTTGCCAAAACCATTGCCCCGGCGGCGCCCATGCGCAAAAAAACCAGCGGCAGACCCCACTCCATCAAAGCTTCGGCGGCGTCTTTGGCGTTTGCAGCCCCCACAAGGCTTTTTGCCTCGGTCAGGTTCAGCGAAAGCACGTCAACCGCCCGCGCAATTTCCCGCACGCGGGGGGCCGAGGCGCTGTTCGCCACGTTGGCGTTCAGCTCCCACATCAGGCAAAAGCCGTGCCGCTGTTTTAACGCCAGCATTCTGTCCCAATAGCCTTTCGGCCCAAAATCTTTAAAAATATACACCCCCTGCAAGGCCGCCGCGTGCTTTTCCAAATCACCCGGCACGGCCTCCAGAGAAGCGTAATGGCTGAACCCGTAACGCGGCGTTTCCACACGCTCGCCGTCCGGCGCATATTGCACCATGGAGACAGCGCTTGGGCCTTCGCGCACGAAGAGGCCGTCTGTGGAAATGCTGTTTTTGCGAAACCATGCCCCGTGCATCGGCAGCAAATCGCTGCCGATGCCGGTCACCAGCAGGGTGCGGCTGCTCCACAGGTACGCGCCGCACAGGGCATACAGCCCTGCGCCGCCAAGGTGTTCTCCGGCAAAGCTGCCGTTTGCCAATGTAATTTCATCCCGCACCAGCGTGGATATGACGGCGTACTTGAACGCTGCACCCTCAGGCATCGTGCGTCACCTTCACATATACTTCGCGTTTGCGCGGGCCGTCAAACTCAAGGAAAAAAATGCCCTGGCTGCCGCCGATGGCAAGCTTGCCGTCTTCAACAACCAGCAGCTTTTCAACGCTGATAAGCGACGACTTGATGTGCCCGGCGGCGTCGCGCGGGGTGTCGAACTGGTGCTTGAAGTCGATGCGGGTGGGCACTAAACGGTCGATGGCGTCTTGAATGTCATCAAGGCCGGCGGGATCCCAAAAAGATGTGAGGGTAAGCGCGGCGGTGGTGTGCGGAACAAACACGAAACAGAAACCGCTTTCCACGCCGCTCTCGGCAACGATGCGTTTCACGTCGTCGGTGATATTGTGCCAGCTATTGTGCGCGGTGGTTTGCACGGGCAATTTTGTGAACATCATCACAGCCCTTTCACGGTGAATTCCTTGGCAACGATGGCGCCTTCGCTCACCATATAGCCCGCGCCGCCGCAGACGAATGTGGTGTCTTTGCAGCGACAAGCCTCTTTGCCGTCCACGTAAAACACAATTTCATTGCCTTTCACAGCCAGCTTTAGGTCATGCCAGTCTCCCTCTTCATAGGTCATGGGGCTTTCGCACAGCACGGTGGTTTCGCCGGCCAGCCGCTTCACAATTTGGATTTTACCGCCCGTAAATACACCCGCGTAATAGCGGCGGTGGCCCTTGCTGCGGGCCACAAGCCCGGCCATAGCCGCATGCACAAACTGCACATGGCTTTCCACACTGTAGTCATCCCAGTCTTTCGAGCCAATCGTCATCACGCCGTTGTCTTCCGGGTGTGAAAGTGCAAGTGTGGCCAAATAGTCCGGTCCGGTGCACTTGGTGCTGTTCATGAACGTCATCATCCACTTGGTGCGCGTGATAAACGGGTTGATGTCCGGCGTCAACTCTTTTGATGTGCCCATGTGGAAATATTCCGGACTGCCTTTCCAGTCAAGGGTTTTCAAAACCAGTTCGCCGTCGCGGCGCTGCTCTGCCTCCAGGCGGATGCCAAGGCGGTAAACGCCCCGCCCGCCGGTGTCCGGCACCTTCCATTCAAGGCGGTTTTCTCCTTTTTTCAGCGCAAAGCTTTTGTCTCCCATCATTGTGGCCACTTCGTCCTTGCCGTCGTAATAATCGATGAAAAATCGCACGTCCGGGTTTGCGTCCGCCTGGCTAAAGATGGCTGCGCGCACAGTTTGGCCCGAATACAGCGAAGGGCTGGCGTACACTTCAAAATAGCTGGTGTCGGCGGCGGCTTTTGGCGCAGGGTCGGTCCATGTTTGCACGCTCACTTCGCCTGTGGCCCCGCCTGCAACACCGCGGTATTTTATTTTCAGGCCCGGCGCTTCGCCGTCATCCGTGGCATTGTAAACACACTTCACACATTGCATAAAATTTTTGCCCGGGTGCACCATAAACCCTTGTGTGGAGCCACGGTATTCAAACGCGAATTTTTCAGCCGGAATGCCCTGCGCGGCAGGGTTTTCGCCATTCAGCGAAGCTGCGGCGCGCACCAGTTTGCGGCTTTCCTGCACGGCGTCAAACAGGCAGTCGCCGCCGTCGCTGCTCACCACATACATGCGGTCCGCCACAGGGGCGCGCATGTCGGCGTCGGCATCAATGGCGTCCAGCCCAAGGCGGATGGCATTCAGGCAGCCCACATTGCCGCCGTTGCAGTCAGTGTCCCATCCGGCCGAAACGGCGATGGCAACACTTTTGCGCCAGTCGTTTCCGCCAAATTTAAGCGCCATGATGATGGACAAATGGTTTGTTACCATGGGGCAGTTGCCACGGTATTTGGCATAGCTGTGGTTTTCCTCAATCCAGTCGCGCACCACGCGCCAGTCATCCGTTTTTTCGCATTCGGCAGTCACGTCGTCCAGCAAGCTGTTCAACAGGCGGCCGGCTTCGTTGTCGGCGATGTATTTGCGGCATTCACGAAACAATACATCCAGATCTTTTTCGTCAAAAGCCATTGCTTCAAGCGCCGCAAGATACACCGCTGCCTCAATGGCAATGCCGTCGTGGCTGACAAGCGAAGCTTCCCGCGCCATTTTGGCCGCGCGCGCCGGGTTGCCGGGGTTTGCCATTGCCCAGGTGTCGATGAAAATTTGTGAGCCAATTTGCTCCGCAATGCACTTCCCGTTCATTTCCGAAGAACCGGAAAGCGGCGGCTGGATACCCGCTTTTAAGCGCAGATACGCCGAGTGCTCGGTGCTGCGGGCAAGGCCGCCCCACCATAGCACGGTTTTATCTTCCACAATGTAGTTCAGCCATGCCTCGCCAATTTGCGCGGCGGTAATGTTCTCGGGATAGCCGTTGTCTTCAAGCGCCCGGTAGAACAAAAACGTACCGGAGATGTCGTCGTCTGGCACAATGAACGGCGCGCCGGTTTCATCGGCGATAAAGCGGTCTATAAAACCGAAACGGCTGCGGATGGCGTCATAGCTCCACCCTTCCACCGGGCGCCCTGTGTAAACACCGATGATTTTACCAACAACACCGGCGTAAATCTTTTCTTTGTAATTCGAAATTTTCAATATTTCACATCCATTCGTCTTATTATTAAATGTACCGGCCATTTAACCTTTCACCGCGCCGCTGGCCATGCCCTCAATAAATTGCTTTTGCAGCAGCAGGAACATGATCAGCATCGGCAAGATCATGATGACCGAACCGGCCATCACCATGGCATAATCGGCGGAATACATTCCGTTCAAACTCAAAAATTTTATGGTGGCTGTCAGGTTTTTGTCGCCCTGCAACAGGGTGGCGCTAAGCAAATATTCATTCCAGCTGAACAGCCCCACAATAACGGCCACAGTGATGAGCCCCGGCGAAACAATGGGCAGCATCACGCGGGTGAATACCTGGAATGTGCCCGCTCCATCGATACGGGCGGCTTCTTCCAGCTCATATGGAACTTTCAAAAAATAGGTGCGCATCAAAAAAATGGGCATGGGCAGGTTCCATGCGGCAATCACTACGCCAAGCGCAAAGGGATTGCCCATCAGGTGAAGCTGGGCAAAGCCGGAATAGAGCGGCAGCATAAACAATTGCAAAGGCACCGTTGTGGCCAGCATAAAGTAAACTGTCAGCGGCTTCCATGTGCGCACTTTGCGGCCGGCCAGCACATAACCCATGCACCCGCTGGCAATGATGTTTGTAATGATGGCGGTTGCGGTTACCTTAATGGAATTCATGAATGCCTGCGAAAAATTCACGATGCGCCAGGTGTCAATGTAGTTTTCCAAGTGGAGGACCGTGGGCAGGGCAAGGGGATTTGCCAGAATCTCCCGGTGTGTTTTAAAGCTGTTCATCAGCACCAGCAAAAGCGGCGCAAGGCTTACCACTGCAAGGATGACCAGCACGCCCCAGCCAAACACGCGTGAAGCGGGGCTGCGAAATGATTTCTTCATGCCGTCACATCCCTTCGGCTGAGATAGGTGTAAAAGAATGCCGCCACAGCGCCAAACAGGCTCATTACAAGCGCCACCGACGCCGCCCGGCCAAACTTGAACGTATTACACGCCATGGAGTAAGCGAACGTAGAGAGCATTTCCGTCGCATGGGCAGGCCCGCCTGCCGTGAGCAGATATACATAGTCAAATGTGAGGAACGAGTAGATGATGATGAACACGAACATCATTTTTACCGTGGGGGCAATGTTCGGCAGGTATACTTTCCAAAAAAGCTGCCAGCCGTTCACACCCTCTATTTCGGCGGCTTCAATCTGGTCCGCCGGCGTTTGCCGCAAAGCGGCCAAATATACAATGGTAAGGAAACCCCAATAATGCCATAAATCTACAAAAGCAACGCCGAACAGGGCGGTTTTCATGCTGCCCAGCGGCGAAGAAATGGCAAGGCCCTGCCGCTGCAGCCAGCCCAGCACACCGCCGGTGGGGCTGAAGATCATGTTGGCCCAGATGATGGCGTTTGTTGCCGGGGCCAGCACATATGGGATGAGATAAACCGTTTGAAAAAAACTTTTGCCGCGGCTCATCCATGTAAGCAAGACAGCAGAAAGCATGCCCACCACCACAGGGATGCTGACGAAGATCAGCGTCCATTTGAAGTTGTTGCCAAGTGCCTGCCAAAATACGCGGTCGGCAAAGATAGTTTTAAAGTTTTCCGTGCCGATAAAATTCATACTGGCGCCAACGCCGTTCCAGTCTGTGAATGCCGCGTAGATCGTGTAAACGGCCGGCATGGCCACCACCACAGCCGACAGCAAAAACGCCGGCAGTGTCAGCAGATGAAACCCCAGTGTGCGCACTCGTTTGCCGCGTTTCGGTATCATAACCATCACCTCAAAGCAGTGGGCGTGGCCGGCAAGCACATTCTTACCGGCCACATGCCCCCGCGCTGGGGCGCAAAACGCCCCGGCGCGGGTTTGTGTTCATGCGGGTTGTCCCTGTTCAGTGCATAGCAAGAGGGAAATGCAGTAGGGCTAAACGGTGGGTTTGGCCAGCGGACAAACAAGCCCTTCTTCCAGCTCCACCTGGAACGCGGTATCCACAGCTTCCAAATACTCCGCAGGTGTCATCCCACCTTCCCACACACTGTCCACATTGCGCCATTCGTCCTGGGTGACAGGCGGGAAAAACGCGGAGGGATGGAAGCCAAAGTGTCCGGCGTCAATGTCAGGATTCGCTTCATTCACAATGTCAAGGAATGTGGCGGATAGGCCGGTCATGCTGCTGGTGTCCACCTGGCTGAAATCGCGCAGCGGGGTTGCCCAATAGCCGGGCCAGTTTTCTGTCATGCCGCTGGCAAAATCGGCGCTCAGCATAATGTCAAGGATTTTGGCGCACTCATCGGGCACCTTTGTGGCCGCGTTAATGGCAAACGAGCAGGGCATGGTCAGGTCATACACCGCAGTTTCCGGCGCATACAGGTTCGGCATCGGGGCAAAGCCCAGGTTGTCGAAGGTGTCTTCGGTGAACGAGTTCGCCGCGAACTGGATGTAAAGCGTTGGCGCCATCAAAAACGCGGCGCGCTTGTCGGCAATCAGCTGCACGGCTTCGTTGCTGTCGAGGGCGGTGTAGTCGCCGCCCGCAATGTATCCCTTCTGGTACCAGTCCTGCATCAGCTGCACACCGGCTTCCATATCGGCGTTTGTGAACGGCTGCGTGCCGGACAGGCAGTCATACAGGTTCGTGGGGCTTACAAAGTGGTTGATCATCACGGAAGAGAAATTGTCGTTCGAGGGACGCCAGCCGCGGTTGCCCGCCGCGCTGCCGTAAAGGCCGTCGGCCATGGCTTCGTCCATAATGGCGGTCATTTCGTCAACGGTTTTGGGTACTTCCCAGCCTTTTTCTTCGAAAAGCTCTTTGTTGTAGAAAATGCCGCCCACAGACACGGAGTTCGGCACCGAGTACAGGTGGCCGTCGATGGTGCAGGCGTCGTAATACACAGACAAAAGGCGATCCTGCCAGCCGTATTGTTCGGAGTATGGGTTGAGGTCAAGCAGCTTGCCCTCTGTTACATACACATTGCAGAACGACGGGCCGGAGGTGTAGATGACGTCCGGCCCGGTGCCGGCCGAAAGAGCCACCGGGATGTCGGTGTCAACGGTGTTGCGGTATTCCATCACCAGCTCATACTTGTCCTGGCTGGCGTTGTACACGTCTACCAGGGATTTTTGGAATGCGGCGCGCTGGGTGTCGTTTGCACCCCAGAACCACATATTGATGGGTTCGCGGTCGCCGGTGGCGGCGGTGGATTCAGCCGCGCCGGCGCTGTCGGCCGGGGCTTCGGTGCTGGCTGCCGCATCCGCCGGTGCGGATGAAGCGCTGCTGGTGGTAACACAGGCCGAAAGCATGGGAACGGCCATCAGCAGCACAAGTGCCAGCGCAAGAAAACGTTTTTTCATCTTTTCCTCCTTTTTTCTGTGTTTCCACAGACGTTCAATATTGGCATATCTGCCCACCCGCGGTGAGCTGAGCAACAAAGGAAAGTCAGGCGGGGGCCGGTGCCCAGCGAGAGGCAACATCCACAAGGCGCCGCGCGTAATCGGGCAGGTTTGCGGAATTCATTTTATCAATGGTTGTGCGCCAGGCTTCGGGCACGGCGTCCACGCCGGAATATGCCCCTGCCATAGCCCCCGCCATGGCGGCATTGGTGTCACAGTCTCCGCCAATGTTCACGCAGTATTCGTTCACGTCTTTCGGGTCCGCCTTGCCCAGCAGGAACAGCCCGATGGCCACCGGCACCGAATCGGCCGCTAAATCGCCGCCGCCGAACAAGGCGTACAATTCTTCCAAAGTGGCTTTTGCGCCGGTGGATTTTTCCACCATGCCGCAGATGCACTCGATGCGCCTGCCGATGCTGGGCGCGCTGATGGTGTTGCCAAATTTTTCGCCATAGTCCGCAGCTTCCACGGTGCCGGCCACGATTTTATGCAAATCTGTTTCGCCCCGCATGCACAGGGCAACGCCCCACGCAATGGCGGCGGCGCTGGAGACGCAAACCGTGGTGTTGTGCGTTGGCATGCATGTCAGGTGCACATCGGCCACAAGTTCCTGTAAAGTGGAGCCGCGCAGCCCGTGAATGATGCCCACGGGACTGATGCGCATAGCGCTGCCGTTTGTGTTGCCAGTTTTGCCGCTTTCGGAAATGGGTGTTCCGGCCTTGATGGCTTTCAGCGCCCGCTCGGTGCTTGGGCCAAGGGGGCTTGCGTATTTGTCTTTTACCCGGTCGGCCCATTTGATGATTTCGTCCACCAGGTCTTCCGGCACAACCTTGCTGTGGCGGATGAAGCTGTTTGCCAGGGCCAAGGCCTGCTCGGTGTCATCGGTATATTCCCCGGCTTTCAGGCCTGCGTGATAGATATGGTCGTCTTCCGGTGGCAAAAAAGTGTCGATCCATCCCCATTTCTGCCGGATTTGCCCAATTGTCTGGAATGAAGACGGTACGCCGAGAGCGTCACCGGTGGCCATGCCGTAAAGGCAGCCCAATGTGCGTTGGTAGTCTGTCATGGTTCCTCCTGTATTGTGCGTTATTCATGGCTGGCATTCGCGTTGCCGTTCATGCCCGCAATCTGGCTGATTTTGTTGATGACACCCGGCGCATGGCTCAGCAGGCGTTTTTTCACAGCGGGCCAATCGGCCAAGGCGGCTTGCCCGCCAAGGCCTTGGACAGCAAAGCTGGCGCAGCAGCTGCCGATATAGGCCGAATCTACCGGCTCGCACCCGCTCATCAGGCCAAACACCACCCCGGCGGTAAACGCATCACCTGCACCGGTCACGTCCACAGTGGCCTCCGGCGGTGTTATCGGAATTTCAAAGACCTGCCCTTTGTAATGCAAGCTGCTGCCGCGCTTGCCCTTGGTCACATACAAAATGGTGTCCGGCAAATAATCTGCAAGGCCCTGAAGCGTGCTTTTGTTGAGGTAACCGCACAGTTTTTCGGCTTCGTGCTGGTTCACCAAAAGGCAATGCAGCTTTGGCAGGAAGGGGATGATTTCCGGCGAACAAATACCGGTTACCACCAGGTGGCTGTTCTGCCGGAGCGCCTCCTCCAGAATGGGGCGCGTGAACTGGTTGAACACGGGTGCAATCACAACCCATTTGCCCAGTTCGCCAATTTTGCCCGGCTCGGTCGCGTCCGCCACGCCGGGGTAGGCGAAGCACATGGTGGTGCCGTCCGGCTGGGTGAATATCCAACTGCGGCCGCTGTGTCCGTTTTCGTTTACAACAACACCGCCGCAATCAATCCCGGCCTTTTTCCATTCATCCGGCACGCCGTCCGCAACTGAATCGCTGCCGATGGGGTAGAACAGCTTCGGGTTGCAGCCGCACAGTTTCTGCACCCCGGCGGCCGTGTTGGGCGCACATCCCCCGGCCAGAGGCGCGGGGCAGTCCTGCATCACCTTCACAATGCCGCCCTTGTCCGGCAGAACCTCCACGGGAATCAGGTAGTCCCACACGGCGGCAGCCCCCACAACGCTCAATAAGTTGGAAATAGGACAACCCTCCCGGAAACTAAAAATGAAAGATGTATTAATATATAGACAGGAATACTTGACATGTCTGGATATTAGCACAAGTTGCTCTTTCTGTAAACAAAATTTTCCCGTTTTTTACAAAAAACGCCATTTTTCAGCTTTATCGCCAAGAAATGAGTTTATTTTTTGGGCAAAAGGTGTAAGCTTGTATAATATACCATACATTTGACATTGTTATTCGAATCCATTATTATGAAATGGAAGAAAAGGCGCTTGCCTACACGCGCATTGAGATGGGCCCGCTATGCGGATGTGCGGTGTGCATAAATGGGGGCGGAAGGGGTTTGGGATGGCGCAGAATGTGGACCGGAATTCACCGATTCCGGCGTATTACCAGATTGCAATGGACTTGATGAAGCGCATCAGCCGCCAGGAGTGGGAAGCATACCAGCAGTTGCCGTCAGAGTCGGATCTTGCGGAATATTACAGTGTCAGCCGTGTTACGCTGCGCCAAGCGTTAGCAGAGCTGGAAAAGGATGGTATCATCTCCAAATATCGCGGCAAGGGTGCATTTATCAATGCGAACCCGGTGCCGTTTGTTCACGATTTCAACTATGCGCTGGTGCTCGAAGAGCGCATTAGCCAACACGGGTTTTCCATGACAGCGGAGGTGCTGGAGCAACGCCTTCTGGACGAGCCGTATCCCAATATTGTGGAAGGGCTGATGTTGCGGCCGGACGAGAAAGCGATTTACCTGAAGCGCTTGTTTTTTTTGGATGAGCGCCCCATTGCCATTGGCCGTTCGTGGCTTAGCGAGGCCACCGTGCCGGGCTTTGAAAGTTGCCAAATGGTTGACAACTCCCTTTCGCGCACGCTGGACGCCTATTACCATATGAAACCGGTGCGCGTGGAGGACATCCTGGAAGTGGTGCGTCCCACCCAAAGCGAACGTGAATTGCTGAAAACCAGCTATGATGCACCGCTGCTGATTGTGAAAGGGATTTCATACTTGCAGGACGGCCGCCCCTTGGAGTATTCTAACACCAGTTGGTCCGGCGACAACGTGCGTTTTCGCTTTGCGCTGAAGCAGACGGAAAATGGTTTTGTAATGAACCCCTAGGCTGCACGGCAAATGGATTTCCTGCAAGTAATATCCCCCGGCAAACGCCGGGGGATTGGCTTCGCAAAGCGGGTTTTTTTGCCGAAACCGGCACAGAAGCTGCCGGTGCGTGTGCGAATGCCCAAAGTTGGCTCATATCATGAGGAGTGGGAATAGAATATGAAAAAGATTCTGGTGGTTGGCAGCCTGAATATGGACATTGTGCTGGGAATGGACAGATTGCCGCGCAGCGGGGAAACTGTTATCGGAAACAGCTTGCGCTATACGCCCGGGGGCAAGGGTGCGAACCAGGCTTTTGCCATTGCGCGGCTAGGTGGCAACGTTGCCATGCTGGGCTGTGTGGGAGACGATAACCTGGGCGTGGAGTTGAGAGATAACCTTGCGGCAGCCGGCGTGGATGTGGGGGCTGTCCGCCGTGTTCAGGGGCAGGCCACCGGCACAGCTGTTATCAATGTAGACAAAGGCGGCGCCAACAGCATCGTGGTGATTCCCGGGGCAAACCACGCGTGCGACGTGGCATATCTGCAAGAGAACGATGACGCCTTTCGGCAATGCGACTACCTTGTGTTGCAACTGGAAATCCCGCTCGGCGCAGTGTGGTATGCGGTAAACAGAGCGTCTGTACTTGGCAAGACTGTGATTTTAAACCCGGCGCCGGCGCCAGGAATGATTCCGGCAGAGACAATGAGGTGCATCGACTACCTGTCTCCTAACGAAACGGAGCTTGAAAGGCTCAGCGGCTGTGCGTGCGGCACAATGGAGGAAATCCGGCAGGGTGCGGCACGGCTGCACGCGTCGGGTGTGAAAAGTATATTGGTAACGGTCGGCAGTCGGGGCAGCCTTTTGCTGGATGATAGCGGCACCACTCTCACGCCGGGCACGACGCATAGGCCGGTGGATACCACAGCTGCGGGAGACTGCTTCAACGGTGCTTTTGTAACAGCTCTTGCCGAGGGGAAGAGCCCGGCACAGGCGGCTGTTTTTGCGAACACTGCGGCGGGCATTGCCATAACGCGCAAGGGAGCACAAACTTCCATTCCCACACGGCATGAAGTGGATATCTATACAAAATGACCGGCAAAAGCGCGCAAAGCGATTATTGCAGGCGATATTTCAATGCGGAAATGCGCGGCGGCTTTTCACAGCCGGCCGCTTTTGTGCCTATGCATTTTCCCTGAATGAAATCCACACACCGGTCTTGGGGCAGCCGGCTCTCTGTCCCAGGCAAGCCATTTCTGGGGTCCTTCTATCTTCCGGCACAGCATTCGGGCAAGTTCTGGCGCTTCTCTCCGTTGGCCGCCGGGACCTCCAATTTCCATCGGTTCCCTAAATGGGTGCATTTTTACACATAAATACTCTTCCAGGCGCCGGGTGAGATATTTGATGAACTGATCCTCCCGGGCGTTCATGGGGTTGCATTTTTACTGCTAAAATATAATCATAGCCGGCTAAATACAAAGGAAACGAGGGACAAGCCATATTCCAACATGGGTGTTCAAGCAGTCAGTTGACCTGACAAAACAGGCGGCGGCAGTTCAGCGAGTTCTCTCAGAAATCACTCCGCTTAACGCCGGAAAGAAACGTGATGGAGCCTCCGTGATGCTGGGCAAGTTCTTCCCCCGGCTTGAATCTCTCGCCCGATGCCTACTCCCCAAACTGCAAGCCTATTATGAGAGCGAGGAAGGTCAAAAGGGTCTTGCCGAATGGGAGGAAAAACAGAATCAGGGAAAAGATAAATAACCCATAATCACAAGGGGGAGAAAGCCACACTTAGGCTTTTTCTCCCTTAATTGCACAAAAGCAAACAGGAATCCGATATGTCAAGGGCGGGCGTAGCCCGTTCATTTACCCTTGACATATCGGATTTCGTTCGCTATTTGAAGCCTTTTAATTCGTCCAGATAAACGATAAATCCGAACCCATCCCCAATAGGGATTAATGGGTTCGGATTATCTTGATTTGGTGGACCCGAAGAGGATCGAACTCTCGACCTCCGCGTTGCGAACGCGGCGCTCTCCCAGCTGAGCTACGAGCCCATATTGATTTTGAAAATGGAAAATTTTTGCCGAAATATAAACTGATTTTAAGCAAATAGTTATCTGCCAGAGATGTTGCAATCGCTTTGGCACCATACTGCGGCATATAAAGCATGCTCAAACATATTAACAAAACCAGCTGCTATTGTCAAGTTTCACACATATAATAAAGTGCCGGCCCAATTTACGAGGCAATTTCTATTTCACACAAGTATTACCAGCCGTCAGAGCAAAGTGACGATGAACTGACGGCCAACATTGACCTTGCGGTGGAGGTTGGAGCGAAAGTCATCGTCACGCCGGGCTACCAGTTCAGGCCGGCCGTTTACAACGCGCAGACCGCACACCCATGTGGCGGCACCCGTCGCGCGCGGACGAAAAGTATTCGTCGCCTTTGGGCGGGCAATCCCGTTGTCCGTCTGCGCCAAGCGCGGCTAGCAAAATCGTTGCAGGTACCTTTCTATCAAAGCCAGGCCCGCGCCCCTTTGGGCCAGTTCACCGCTCTGCACCCCGCATATATCCGGCAGGTATTCCCCCCGCTCCGGCCGCGCAATTGCCAGAAAGCGCTCCTTTACGCGGTCGACAAAATCCGGGGCCACCGCAGTATATTCCGTCTCCAGCAAAA
Organism: Oscillospiraceae bacterium; assembly: GCA_031551695.1. Classification (GTDB taxonomy): domain Bacteria; phylum Bacillota; class Clostridia; order Oscillospirales; family Ruminococcaceae; genus JAAYCI01. The sequence continues at coordinate 123,828 of JAVBNG010000020.1, read as the reverse complement.
TGCGCTCCGGGTCAATAATCCACACAAGGCTGCGGAACGCCTCCGCCAAAATCTCTACCGTGTCCGCAATATGGGTTTCCAGCGCCTTGCCCGGCCGCAGGGTTTTGAGGTGCTCCGTGGTCACGGCTTCCTCTACCGTCCGTCCGTCCGCGGCGTGCAACTGGCCAATTTCGCCGGAATAAGCATGGGCGCCCTCAAACGTCTTCCCGTTATAAAAAATAGCGCCGCCCACGCCCCTGCCCACATAGGTGTAAAAAATTTTCTCCGCATCTTTCACAGAGTGGCAGACATAGCGAGCGGAGTGGTTGACGTCCTCGTCCACCAAGATGGTCGCGGCGGGGAAATGCTCTGCAACCAGGGCCTTCAGCCCCACTTTTTCAAGCTCAGGAATGCGGTTGTTGATGACCCGGTCCGCCCCGGCGTCGTAAACACCCGGCACCACAACTCCCACGCCGAGCAACTCACCCTTCACATGTGTGATATGTGCCCGTGCCTTTTTCATCGCAGCGGACAGCGTTTCGGAATATCCCCCGCCGGGCGGGCAGAAAACGGTTTGAAATTCGCCTTCCGTGTTTAAATCTAGCTTCAAAACGCCAAATTTAAAATCGTATTGGCTCAGGTCCAAAATCAGCATTTTTTTATCGTCCGCCCGCAGGCTGATTTGCCCTGTTTTGCGGCCGGGGCGCACGGTAGGGTTTTTTCCCTCTTGCAACAAGTTTTCACGGCGGAAAAGCTCCACCACCTTGCCCACCGTCATGGTGCTGATGCCTGTTTGGGCGGCAATCTCCTGCCGTGAAATGAGCGGCTGCTCTGAAACCGCACGGAAAACCGCAAGCAGATTGCTTTGCTTAATATGCTTTTGGGTCATCGTTTCCATCAGGCGTCACCAGCCATACTTTTCCGGGCCCCAGGGTTTTTCCAGCAGGTTTTGTTCGGCATACACAAGGGTGTTGTCCTGCACGTCGCGGTGCAGCACCACTCCCGCGCCCACCACGCAGTATGCGCCGATTTTGGTGCCGGGCATCAGAGTGGTGTTCACCCCGGTGCGGCTGTAGTCGCCCACAAAACAGGCGTCACCATAGCGCACCGGCAGCTCGCGGCGCGTTTTCACGCGGTGGGCGGTGACGCCGTCGTCAAAACGCAGCGTGCCGCAAACCGTGGCAGCGCCAAGGTCCACGCTTTCGCCAAGCACTCCGTAAAATTCCATATAGTGGTAAAGATAAGCGCCTTTAAACGCCACACCCCACATCTCTGCGCAGTGGTTCATCACGCATCTGTCGCCAAGGGTGGAATCCTTCTCCAGCAGGCAGTAATTGCGCAGTTCGCAATCATTGCCAATGACATTGTTCCCCCGCAGGATGGCTCCGTTTTCAACCACCGTGCCGTCGCCCACGATGACATTGCCCTCCACCAGCACGTTGCGGCCTATGCGGCTGTTTTTACCAAGGCGCACAAAGCCGCGCAGGTCTGCGGTGGGGTCGATAAAAGCGCCCTCGGCAAGCTGGTTTTCTGCCAACTCGGCGCATGCCGCACGGTTCAAGTGTTCGTTCGCCGTCAAGATATCCCAGGGTCGGTCCACATCGAACACCGGCCCCTCCGCCGCCACGGCGGCCACCGCGCCGCCGCCTGCAATTTTGTCCGCAAGCGTCATTTCAAGATAGGCTTCCAACGGGGGCATCATGCCCACTTCAATTTCGGAAAAACGCCCCGCGTTCGCGGCCAACAGGGGGAAAACACTTTCGTCGAGGCAAAACCCGCAGAAAAAATACCCGGTGCCGCCTTCCCGCGCGTGACCGGTGATGCCGGAGACAAGGCCGTCTTCCACACAGCAACCCACAACGTCTTCGCTTCGGCCCTGAATGGGGCACAGAAGCGCTGCGTCGGCTCCTGCGTCGGCAAGTTTTGCGATGTCTTCCTGCGACACCACCGTGTCGCCGTACAGCACGGGAAAGCTGCCCCGCCCAATATACTCACGCGCCAGCAGCAGCGACATGGCAGTGCCACCCGGGCTGTTCTCCTCAAGAACCGTGACCTTTTCGCAGCCGAAATAGAAATGGCGAAATTCGGCGGCGAACCGCCCCCCTGCAATGATGATATTGTCAAACCCCAGCGCCAGCAGCGCCGCCACGGAATAATCTACCAGCGGCCTGCCCGACACAGGCACCATGCATTTGGGACGCATCACGGCAAAGGGCCACAGCTTACTGCCGCTTCCCGCGGCCAGCACAACAGCAGATTTCATCACTTCACCCCCCGTATGTTCTCATCTATTATTTTAGCCTTTTACCGCACCTTCCACAAGCCCCGCCACAATGCTTTTGTTGAAAATGAAGTAGACCAGGATCATGGGCAGAGTGATCATGGAAAGCCCCGCAAACAGCAGGGCATAGTTGGTGGCGTGCTGCCCGGAAAAGGCATACATGCCCACCGTGAGCGTTTTCAGGTTAGGATCCTGAATGTACAAAAGGGCCAGCAAAAATTCATTCCAGGTGTTCACCGCGGTGAACACCCCCGCCGTGGCAAGCCCTGGCGTCACCATCGGCAGCATAATGCGCGCATAAATGGTGAACCGCCCGGCACCGTCCATCAGGGCGCTCTCTTCCACCTCTTTTGGCAGGGAGGAAAAATATATGGCAAGCAGGTACACGGCCAACGGCATGCCCATGGCGACATAGGGCAAAATGAGCGCAAAATAGGTGTCGGAAATTCCCAAAAAACCGATGATGGTATTTTGGGCGATAAAATAGCTTTGAATGGGAATGAACAGGCCCAGCAGCAGGCAGGCCTGCAGCAGGCCCCTGCCCCGGAACCGCAGCCGCCCAAAGGCGTAGGCCGCAAGGCTGGAAAAAAACAACACGAAAAACACGGACGTGGCCGTGACGATGACGCTGTTGAGTGAGTAGCGCCCAATGCGGCCGATGCGCCATGCCTCGGCCCAGTTCTGGAAGCTGATGCTTTCCGGCAGGGCAAACGGTTGCTGGAAAATGGTCATGTTTGTTTTGAAGCCGGAGAAAGTCATCCACACCATGGGATAGAAATAGAACACCACCAGCGCAAGCATGAGGATGTAAAACAGGATGGCTGTCACCGCCCGTACCGTTTTTGCGCGGCTGTTTTGCGTCATGGGGCGTCACCCCCCGATGCGGTTTTTTTCAGCAGCGCACCCAGGCCCGCCAGCGCCAGCACCACCAGGGTAAGCAGCACCGACAGCGCCGCGCCATAGCCCACGTCCCGGTCGTTGAACACCGTGCGCACCAGCCATGTCGTCACAATTTCGGTGGCGTGGTTCGGCTGGCCGTTTGTCATGATATAGAACAAATCAAAACTTTGGAACCCGCCGGTGACGCAGAGTAGCACCGCCACCCACACCATGTCCATGGTGAGGGGCAGCTTGATGCGCAAAAACTGCATCACCGGCCCGGCTCCGTCAATCGCTGCCGCGTCGAAAATATCCTGTGGAATGCGCTGCATGGCGGCGTAAAAAATGGTCATATAATAGCCGGAGAAAATCCACCCGGACACCACCGAAACAGCAATGAGTGCGGTTTTCGGATCACCCAGCCAGCTTCGTTCCAAAGCGTCGAGGCCGATGGCGCCAAGCAGCGTGTTCAAAAGCCCAAACCGCTGGTTGTACACAAACGCCCACATAAGGCCCACCACCACCCCGGGCAACATGGCCGGCGCAAAAAACGCCGTGCGGAACAGGATGGATCCCTTCACTTTCGCACTGACCACCGCCGCCAGCAGCAGCCCCACCAGCACCTCTAAAACCAGCGTTAAGCCGACATAGATAAATGTGTTGAGGTACGAGCGGAAATAAATCTTGTCACGGAACATCCGCACATAGTTGGAAAGGCCGGTGAACGTCATGGGGTTGAATCCGTCGTATTTGAAAAAGCTGTAACAAAACGTCATCACCACCGGCAGCAGCACAAACACCACAAAGAAAAGAAGCGCGGGGGCGATGAAAAGATACGCAACATTATTGGGCCCGTTGATGCGATTTTTTTTCGTTTTCAAACCGCCGCCCCCTTTTTTTGGAATGCCGTTTCGATGCACCTGCTATTTCAAGTGTGCGTTCGCCTCATCCAGCTCTTTCAGCGCGTCGGCGCTGCTCACTTCGCCAGACAGCACCTTTGCAATGGCGTTGTACAGGTTGTTGCCCGCTTCCAGCTCATAGCCCGTGTCCGGCGGGGAAATAGTAGTTTCGGTGCCGCCAAGTGTCTCGTTCATCAGGCGCACCATCAGCGGGTCGGCATTTTCTTCAGTCACCACGCCCTTTGCCGGGGGCATATAGGCCACTTCGGCCAGGGCAACCTCTTGGTCATGGCTGGAAAACACCTTCAAAAACGCGACGGCTTCGTCGTAATATTGGGTCTTGGCATTCACGACAAACCCGGTGGTAACGGCAATGGCGCTGGTCTGGTCGCCCTTGCTGCCCTCGGGCATGGCGGGCTGGTTGAAGTAATCGTATTCAAAGCCTTCGGGCGCGTTCTCTTTGATGGCCGAGATGGCCCAGTTGCCCATGGGGTACATGGCGGCTTCGCCGGTGTAGAACAGCACACCCGCTTCTTCGTCGTTCAGGGCGCTGAGGTCCGGGTTCATGTAGGGGCCCAGCTGGGCGATATAATCCATCGCCGCCGCCCATTCGGGGGTATTAAAGTCGCTCTGGAAGGTCATGGCGTCGTTGTAAACGTCTTCACCCACCACGCGTGAAAGGATGTGCGCCCCCCAGTTGCCCATTGGCCAAAAGCCCTTGTTGCCCATGGCAAAAGGCACGTAACCCGCGCCCTGGATGGTTTCACAGGCGGTAATCATCTCATCCCATGTGGTGGGCACTTCAACACCAAGCTCAGTAAAAATCGCCTTGTTGTACCAGATGACGTTGCTCACATCGCTGGCCTCCGGAACCAGGTAACGTTCTCCGTCGATGGTGGAGCCGGAAAATGCGCTGTCGAGGAACTGGTCGCCCCATTCGGAATCAGACAATTCCTTGATGGGCTGCAAAAATCCCTCTGCCTTGCGGTCCAGCAGGCGCTGGCCTGACCATTCGAAATAGACGTCGGGCGAGTTTTTGCCGTTCAACATAGTGGGCAGACCCATGGTGTGGTAAAGATCGCGCTCCTGCTGCACATATTCCACTGTCACGCCGGGGTTTTCTGCCTCGAACTTTTCTTTAGCCGTGTTGTAAATAGACATCACATTGTCCATTTGGTACTGGCATCCAACACGCAGGGTGATGTCTCCCCCGCTCGCTTCGCCGCTGCCCGTCTCTGCTGCCGGGGAAGAGGCGGACACGGCGGGGTCTTCTCCTTCACTTGCGGGCGGCGCGCCACCGCACGCGGCGAGGGTCATAGCCAGCAGGCAGAGAGAAAGAACAATGGCAAACGTTTTTTTCATGACTGGTACCTCCATTCCCTTGTACGGGGTCACAAAACCCCGTTCTCCAATACAAAATCCGTGAATTCCAAAAGACAGAAATCACAGAGTACGGCACAGAGTGATTCATACCGGGCGCGCTGCGCGAGAAGGGCTTCGCGCGGCGCACCACCGCCTGTTTCCAGCAGGGCGACGCAACTCTCCAGTATTTCGCAGCAAACGGCAAACTTTTCCGCCCACCGGGAAAGCTCCCGCTGTAACGTTTGGTTTTCCATCAAGCGCAACATGGCGCGGCAGGCGGACAGTTTACCGCAATATGCGGCAAGCGTGTCCAGCGCTTCCTGCCGGCGGCCGGCCACCAGCAAAAAACGGGTTTTGTACAGCACCCCCGCCATGATGGCGGAATTGTCCGCCCGCAGGCAGGATGTCTGTAAATGGTCGGCGAAATATTTGAAAAGCACTGCATCGCAGGGGCCCGCCACTTGGCAGATCGCGTCTTCCCAGGCGTCTTCCGGGCAATATGCCGCCGGGTTCCAAAGGTAGGCCGCCACGGTGAGCAATGGGATTTTGGATGCCTCAGCCGCAGACATGGGGTTTGCCACCAAGCCTTCGCAGCCCCGGTAAAGAAGCGGGTCGCGGCCCAGAAGCGGGCCAAGGTGCATCTCGTTTGCCATATTGGCGTCGTTCACGGGGTAATTGTCCCAAACCAAGGGCTTGTGGCCGGTGCTCTGTTCAAACAGGGCCGCGTCGGCGGCTGTGATTTCCCGTGAGCAAATGTCATGGCCCGTCCAGAACAGCCGCACCTCAGCGGGAACGCCGCGCCCCAGCTTCACCAGGGAAGGCGCGTCTCCTCGGCCGTGGTAGGCCACCGGACACACCACCAGTTCCACTTTATCGTCCATTTCACGGCAGGCTTCGCACAGCCTGTTCACAAGATGGACGTGGGCCTCGGCGAGGTCCGCATAGCGCGCCCGGTCGCCGTCGAACTGCAATTCCTCCGGGATATCATCCAGCAGCAGGCCGAATTTCCGTACCCCGAGGGCGTGTACCTGCCGGAGCTTTGCCACAAAGGCCTCAAAATCTTTCTCATTTGAGTATTCCATACTCAGGCCCGGCCCCACGCAGTATACAAAGTCCATGCAGCAGGCGGCAGTTTGTGCGGCAATTTGCGCCACACGGGCAAGGGCAGCTTCACTGTAGGGCTCGCGCCAACGCAGGCGGTGGAACGGGTCGTCCTTCGGGGCATAGAAATAGGTGTTCAAGTTGTGGCGGGAAAGTAGTTCCAGCATGCCGGCACGCTCTTCGTCGCTCCACGGTTTGCCGTAAAAGCCCTCAATCAGCCCACGCACAGGGAAAAGAGGATAGTCTTCCGCCGAACCTTCCCGCACTTCGCCGGAACGCAGCAGCCTTGAAACCGCGTTGACCGCGTAAAAAAGTCCCCTCACCCCGGCAAAACGGATGGCGGCCGCCGGCACGCCATCGGTCTCGGCAAATTCCAGCAGGTACGCTTCCTCGCTCTTTCTTCCGGTTGCCTCGGCACTGTAACGGTCCACAGAACCATCCCGCACGCACTCCACAGCAAAGTTTGCCTGTGGGGCCACCGCAACGCCACGGCGCGAAAAGCACGCGGCGGCAAAGGCGGCCTCGTCGCCCCTGACGCAGACAGAAAGGCCTTCCGGCAAAACATAGGGGCTCCCGTGAAAATCCGCCTTCTGAAATATCGGCATCGTCATAGGCACGGGATCTCCTGTTTGTATTTTTCAATCAGCCGCCGGTTGGCCTCGTCGCCCCCATCCATATTGCTGCTGGCAAACACTTCCAGCGGCGCGCCCTGCTCCGCCAAAATCCCCACGCACCGGGCCGTCATGGCATTCAACATCATTGCGCCGACCACTGTGGAGGTAGGCGCCGTGCGGAGCTCCCCCACCGCAATGGCGGCGTCGCCAATACCGCCAAGGTTGTCGAAGACGATATCGGCCAGCTCGAACAGCTTTTTGCCGCTTTTGTGGCGGGAAGAAACCGACCGCGAGTGCTTGAGGCTGGTGACGGCAAGCACACACACGCCGTTTTCGGCGCCCGCCGCCGCAAGCTCGACCGGCACCGCGTTTCGGCCCGCGTTCGAGGCGATGACCAACATATCCCCCCGCCGGACGCCATATTGTTGGAACAGCTGTGTGCCAAGGCCCTCCCTGCGCTCCAGTTCTGTGCTGCCCGTGGCGGAAACATGCAGCATCAATGTGTCCTGCAAAATGGGATGGATGCCCGCAAGCCCGCCCGCGCGATAAAACATCTCTTCCGCCAGCATGTGCGAATGCCCGCTGCCAAACACGAAAATGCGCCCGCCGCTTTGCAGCGTTCGCGCGGCTGCCTGGGCGGCCTGTTCAATATGCTCCATCTGGGTCTTTAGCACTTCTTCCGTCATCTGCCGGATGTGGCAAATGTAGGCAAGGGCCTGGTTCATCGGGCGTCCTCCTCTTCTAAACTTTGGAACGTCTTGTCCAGATTTGCAAGAAACTCGCGGTTCACTTTGTCACGAAGCAGCTTTTTACAGCAGAACAGCGCGCCGATTTGCGGAGGATAAACAGGCGTGCGGACGCACACATCGGGAAACCGGTTGTGAATCTTGGCTTCAAACGCCTGCCGGAACAGCCCGTTGTTTTTGAAAACGCCGCCGTTTATCCCCACCGTGATGTCGGGCGGGCCGTGCGTTTCAATCAGCGCAAGCGCGTCTTCGGCCAGGGAAACCGCCTGTTTCTTCAAAATATCCGCCGCCGTCCGGTCGCCCTCGCGCGCACTGGTGTACACCTCCGGCGCAAACGCCGCAATTTGCTCCCGCGGCATGGGGGGCTGGTAAAACAAAGACGTCAGGTCCAGCAGGGTGTCCACCCCGTAAAAGCGGCGCACCGCCCCGGTGAGGGCCGTGGGTTCCTCCGCGCCGTCCGCGGCTCGCAGCCCATGCCGAATTCCCTCCAGGGCAATGCGGTAAGCGCTGCCGTCGTCGCCCAAAATATACCCCCAGCCGCCGGCCCGGTGGATGACGTCCTGTTCGTCACGCAGCAAAGCCATTGACCCGGTGCCGCCCACAACCATGGCACATGGGCCGTCTTCCAGCATGCTTTCCAGCGCAATGGAAGTGTCGCTGTCCATGCCAATCATCTCCGCCGCAATGACACCGTCTGTAAATGCGTGCAATTCCTGCCTCGCTGCCGGACCATGCAGGGCGGACATACCGATGAAAGCGCAGTCAAATCCTTTGCCGCCGCACCCGCTTTGCAAGTCCCGCATCACAGTGGCCATATTTTCCCGCGCGGCAGGCAGCCCCACCGAATAATAATTGACAGAACGCCCCTGCGCTTGGGCAACTACCTCGCCGCAAACGGTGGCGGCCACAGCAACCGTCCGTGTTCCTCCACCGTCAATCCCCAACAGCAAACCCATACGGCCCACCCCCTTCCACCGTGCAAAACCTCAATATTAAACTCTATTTCTAAACTCAATTTAATAATAGCCGAAATACCTTTTTCGCACAAGATGCGATTGTCCCATAATTTTCGGCCGGTTTTTGTGAACAGTGTACAGGCACAATCCCGGCAGCCGCCACAAACAAAGAACAATTCATGCAACGCTCTACGCTAAGTGATAAGAGAACAGATAAACACATATTTCGTTATTATGATGGTTCACTGTAGGGATGGTTCACTATAGGCGCAGAAAAGGATTGGCGGACTTTGTAGTCCGCCAATCCCATTCACGTCATTGGCTGCAACTTATGCAAGTTTATTCCCGCATCCGCCGCAAAACTTGGTGCCGGGTGGGTTGTCTTGCTCACAGGCGCCACATTTGCCGCTGGGCACAGCCGATGTTGCGGAAAGGTTTTCGCCGCAATTGTTGCAAAAGCGCACCGCCTGTGCGTTCTTGGCCCCGCACTTGGGGCATTCCTTCAGCGCCATGGCGGCGCCGCAGTTGTTGCAGAACTTCCCACTGCCGGCGGGCTTTCCACAGGCCGGGCAGACTGTGGTTTTACTCTCAACGGCACCCTTCCATACCGTGGCGGCCTGCCCCGCGTCCTCAATGTTGCGTTTCATTGCGTCGGCGCGGGCGCGGGCAACATAAACCTCCTGCCGCGGTGCGCATGCCACGCACAACCCCTCGTCTTCGTTCAGGCACGCGTCGCACACGTAGCTGTTGCAACTGTGGCACCGGTGGAAATGCTGCTTTGCTTCGTTCTGGGCGTGTTCAAAGGCGTGCTCATGCTCCTTGCGCCATTCGGGGCTTTGGCCTTCAAACCGCTCAGCAAGGATATCACCGCCCCGTTCGGCGGAATAGGCAAGGCTTCCAAGCCTGCCGCCCACCAGGTTGCCCAGCAGGCTCACGCCTTGCCCCAGCTCGCGGAGGCCTTTTTTCTTTTTGTACGTTTCCGATTCAATAAAGCTGCTCTTGTATCCGTCGCGGCAGTTGTCGCAGTAAAAAGTGAACTCGAAACCTGCGTCGGTGGAGTTGTCTTCATAATTTCGTGTGAATGCCTTGAGCATCAATACCACCTCCCTATGCCCTTTTGATTGCTACAGCGATTGATAGGCCGCTTCATTGCTTTGAACTGTGATTCGCCCGGTCCCTGTAAACCCTTCCGCCATTTGGTCGGGCGCACTGTCGGCAGAAATTGCGGCGGGCGTAAAATCGGTGGGCAGGGTATGCGTGGCAACAATGGTCTCCTGCTCCGTTTGGTTAAACCGCTCAAACACCGCAACATTCAGGTTGTTGCCTCTTTCGTCCTGGGCAGGATTATTCGATGCGATGTACTGGAAAACCCAAGTGTCGCCGCTCATGCATATCTGGATGGCGCTGCGTGAGACAACGGATTCACCGCGGGTGGCTGTGGACAGATAGGTGAAGGTATTGGTCTCGGTGTTTAGACTGCCGCTCTCCTCCAGCTTGTCACCGGCTTTTGCGCCCGTTGGCGAATCTTCTTCCAGCACCGCGTTGCCGCTGAATGTGATTTCCGTGCCCGCTTTGTCACGGACAGCCTCATAGCCGGACAGCATCAAGGTTCCCTCCTCGTGCGCCTTGTCTGCACTGTCAAGAAGGTCATACATGGCCACAGTGTAAACCGGCATATAGGCAGACACCACGGAAAGCTGGGTGGTGAGGGCGTCAAAATCCTCCAAGCCATTCGTAGCCTCCTCAAAAACGGAAACCGCGCTTTGGAACGCATTGGAAAAATCCGTCAGTTCGTTGCCGGGGGTTTTGTATATCCCGCCGGCCTGATTGTTTGCCGGTGCCGCAACACCGCCACTTTCAACTGCTGTGCCGAAACTGGTTCCCTCTACACGTTTGGCGCCCCCGCAGCCGGATAAAACTGCTGTAATGCAGAATAAAACAGTAAGCAGGGCGATGGCCTTTTTCATATATGTGTTCCTCCCATACCTTTTCTGAATTTATTTATCGTTTGGACTTTATTTTCTTGCCGCAGGCAGTACATTTGGCATTCTCAAAAAACTGCAACTCCCCACAGCGGACATTTGCGCAGCGGATCATCAAACTGCTGCCACATTTTTCGCAGCGTTCATCCGCAAAGGCAGGTTGCCCGCAAGCGGGGCACACCACCGTGAGGGAACGCCCGCAGCCGGAGCAGACCGGCCGACCCTTCTCAATCTCCCGCATGCAGGCAGGGCAGTGGTAGCCAAAGGGGCTGTGGCTGGCACAGTTTGGGCACAGGCGGGCGTCCCGCTCGATGAAGGCACCGCAGTGGACGCAAGGCTGTTTGTAGGTTGCCACTCGTCACCATCTCCTTTCTGCGCTACCCCTCCTGATTTGCACCGCACTCGCCACAAAAACGGGTGCCGGGCTGCAATTTGGCGCCACAGTTTTTGCAGAAGGACTCCCCCAGCTTGCCGCCGCACTCCTGGCAGAATTTCACTCCCTCTGGGTTTTTGTGCCCACAGCTGGGGCAGAGGCCATTTGCATCGTCTGCCGCCTTGGCGGCGTCGGCTTCGGCCTGGATCCGTTTTGCCTCGTCCAACGTCCCCTGCGCCTCGGCGATGTTGCTTTGAATGAGACGCAATTTGTCGGCCTGGGGCCAGGCACCCGGATTTTGCGCAAACGCTTGACGACCTATTTCGGTTAAAATCTCAGCTTCCTGCTTTTGCAAATCGCCCAGCTCGCCGCTCGCTTTGAACAGCTTGGTTTCGGGTGCGTCCTGTGGCATAAAGCCGGAAAGCGCCTTCCCCAAACCGCCACCGAATATACCGCCCAAACCGCCCAGTGGATTGTCAGCCATCTCCTTTTCCTCCCTTTCATTTCATCAAGATTGTTTGTATCGCTTTTTCTGTGCGCGCATCAACATAGCTGTCGATAATCCCGGTATCCACCGGGCCCTTTTGAAGGTGCGGAAGGCGACCATAGGCCCTGAGCAGCGCCCGCTTGTTCTTGACGCCCAGCTTGAAATATACCTGCCGGATTTTTTCTCTCGCTTCAAGCCGCTTCAGCAGCAAAGTCTCCGCAATCCATCGCTCGCTGTAAAACTCCCGCAGCCATTTGTAGATTTCTGCCTCATCGCCGGACAGCCGTCCCGCTCGCGCCTGTAAGGCTTCCTCGCTGTCATTGGGTGAAACCGGCATAAACGCGCGGCCGCCCCCCTGACCCAACGTGAACAAAGCAGTCACCTCCTTCCGTTTCCAGAACGCCACAGCGTAACCCTACCACGGGCACTCCTTTCACAAAAAATAGATACCCCATGTCTGTATCATTGGGCGAAAAAAGCTGTTTGCCTACCTGTGAATTTACCTGTATTCTCTTTTTTGTGCGAAATAATGCACAAAAAACACCCCCCTATATAGTCAGGGAGGTACCGCCTTTTTCTTGCCTATAGGGTTTCCCGCATCCGGTTCAAAAGCTCTATCCGGCTGTTGATGCCGAGTTTCCGATACAAATTAACGGTGTGCATACTGACGGTTGACTGGGATATTTGGAGTTCACCGGCAATCTGGCGCATGGTGTGTCCGTCCAGCAGCAGGCGGCATATCTGGGATTCCCTGGGGGTAAGCTGGTAACGCCGCATCATTTCGCCTAACTGGCCGTCGGTCTCGGTAAGTTCCGAATCGGTGGTCCATTCGTCCTGGAAATAGGTGCGCTGCAAGAAGGGAAACATAATAAAGTAGACAATGCAGGCCAAAACCGACACGCCCGCAAGCACCGTGATGGCAACGGTCTGGTTCAGCCGGCCCAGCAAGTTGCCAAGCACAACGCTTCCTCCACCGCCCAACACCCCAAACCACAGGCACAGCTTCAGGTAGTTCATGCTGCGGTATTTCCGGCCAATCACCCCCGTGTTGTAATATAGGGTGATCATGCCTATGGTGCCGGCAATCCCGGTAAAAATGGCAACGGGAATACCGGCAGCCGGATAGACAGGCACAACGGCATAGCTCAAGGCCGCCAGCAGGAAAGCGGAAAAAGTGATGTTCCACACCGTGAACAGGCTGCCGCGGACGCGGGCAAAGACAAACCAATACACCCCGCAGCCCAGCAAGCCGCCTGTAAAAAAACACAGGTAGGCGGAGGGCAAATTGACACCCGAAATGTTGTTCAGCATGATGATGCCGACGCCTTTTATGAAGACGGCAAAAAAACAGTTGATGGCCAATGAAAAATAGACGGTCTTGTTCGCCGGCTTTGCCGGCAACAAAGCGTCCGGGGTGTTCAGGTCCTCCTTTTTGAAGAACAGGACGCCGGACAACGCTGCGGCCAGAATGACGAGCGAAGCGATTTTCTCCCCAAGACTGCCAAACCAGGCCGTCTGCCCCAACAGCGAGAGCAGGTTTAGGCACACAAAGGCCAGCAGCATGCCATAGAGCTTTTCCGTGTTGTTCATCACATACACGAAAGGGATCAGGATGCTTACGTTCATAAGCCCAAGTATGGCCCCCACCGCCGGCGCGGCATACAACTGCCAGCCCGTGGGCAGCACAAAGAGAAAAACCGTTGTGCCCGCCAGCAATATCACAGCCGCCGCGCGCGCTGCCTTAGCAAACCACTCCTTTTTGTAAAAACTGATACAAACCGCCGAGCTCAGCAAGTTCACGCCATGGACAATGCTGCGGATATCGGCGGTGTAAATGTCGCCGGAGGAAGGTGTCACCGTCCACCAAGTGGTGAAGATAACAACCCACGCATAATACAGTACCCATATCATCAGATAGGGGGCATTTTTCTTTGTAATGCCTTCGGTGGAAACAACCCTTTTCATAACCATACCCCATTTACCGCTGATGCGCACCGGATGCGCGGAGAAACTGCCCGTCACAGTACCATATTCTTTATTTTACCACATCTACGCTATGTCCAGTTAAAAAAACATCGCAGAAATGCTTGCCATAATGTGTTCGGGGGTATTCCGTCGTTTGTACGGTGTACTTTCCATTTTTCCGCAAGAAGCAACGCCATATCTTTTGATCGATTGGGCTTGTTAGAAAAACAAAATCCAGTCCATCTTTTCACGATGAACCGGATCGGTACGTATATTCATTATGTATAGCGAACGCTTTGGCGCCCCGAACGCATAAATGCAGCATCAAAACGGCAGGCCGTCAAGGTAAAATTAAAACCTTCGCCGCGGCGGGGCAAGCCCGCCGCGCGCGAAGGTTTTTGCATTTAGGCTTTCGGCACAAAATCCACGCAAATGTGTTTCACTTCGGTATACTTCATCAGGCCTTCCACGCCGCCGGCGCGGTCGATGCCGCTCTCTTTGAAGCCGCCGGTCTCGCACTCCGGGAACAGCCGGTTGTAGCAGTTCACCCACACGCTGCCCGCGCGGACTTTGCGCGCCACGCGCATGGCACGGTCGATGTCCTGGCTCCACACGCCGCTGGCAAGGCCAAAGGTAGTGCCGTTGGCAATTGCGATGGCCTCCGCCTCCGTCTTGAAGGTCTGCACCACCAGCACAGGCCCAAAAATCTCTTCCTGCACCACGGGGCTTTCCATCGGCGGGTTCATGAAAATGGTGGGGGCCACGAAAAAGCCCTTGTCGAGGCCGTTCTCCGTCAGGCGCTTGCCGCCTGTTACCAGCTTGCCGTCCTTTTTGCCAATCTCGATATACGAAAGCACCTTCTCCATCTGGTCTTCCGTGGTGATGGCGCCCATCTGGGTGGCATCGTCGAGGCATGGGCCGATTTTCAGCGCCTCCACGGCGGCTTTCAGCTTTGCCACAAAGCCTTCGGCAATGCTCTCTTCAATCACCAGCCGCGTGCCGGATGTGCACAGCTGGCCCGCGTTGGTGAAGCATGCCTTCACCGCATAGGGCAGCGCCTTTTCCAGGTCTGCGTCGGCAAAAATAATATTGGGGCTTTTGCCGCCCAACTCCAGCGACAGCTTTTTCATCGTGTCCGCCGCGCTACGCATAATATTTTTGCCCGTGTCCACGCCGCCGGTGAAGCTGATCATGTCCACGTCCGCGTGCTCCACAAGGGCGTTGCCCACCACGCGCCCAAGGCCGCTCACCGCGTTCATCACGCCGCGGGGGAAGCCGTCGAGGCCCTCCAGCAGCTCAATCACCGCCAGGGTGCAGCCGGTGGTCTGGTCCGCCGCCTTCACCACAATGGTGTTGCCCGCGGCAAGGGCCGGGGCCATGTCGCGCATCAGCAGGGTAATGGGATAGTTCCACGGCGTGATGACGCCAATGACGCCCACCGGGTCCCGCGCCAGCACTGAGAGAGTGTATTGGTCCACCGGGATGGTGCCGCCGTAAATATTGCGCGCGGCACTGGCGTAAAATTCCAGGTAACCGATGGCGCCGTTCACTTCAAAGCGCGCCTCGCCTATGGGCTTGCCCGTTTCCAGCGACAGCTGGCGGGCAAGGGCCTCATGGTTTTCGCGCATCTTGCGCGCCCAGCTGAACATGGCCGCCGAGCGCCCGCGCGGGTTGAAGGCCCAGTCCTCTTCGTAAAAGGCCCGCTTTGCGCTGGCCACGGCGGCGTCCACGTCCCGCTTGTCGCTGGCGGGAATGTTCGCCACCACTTCCCCGCTGGCGGGGCAGTGCAGCTCCTTGGTCTCGCCTGTGACGCTGGCCTGCCACTTCCCGTCGATGTAGTTTTGGAATTTGCGCACGTCTGTATTCGCCATACCTAAACAACCTTTCCCCAACGGCGGATTCATACGCAGCCATGGCCGTTGGCGGACTGGCGGCGCGTTGATACAGTTATTACTTTCAATAAAAAAAGTGGCTAAAGTGCGACTACTGTCGCGTTTGCCTATTCCGTAATTCCGTAATCGTCCAAAACGCCCAGGAACACCATCTTGCAGTCCTCATGGCTCGGCACGCGCGGGTTGTTGCGCACCAGGAACATCTTCTTCGTCTCCTCGGCCACAAGGTCGGCGTCGGTGCGTTTCACGCCGAATTTGGCGAGGTCGCATTTGGCGCCGGTGTGCTCAAACAGCCGCCGCACCGCCTGCACGGAAAGCTCCGCCTGCTCGAAGGTGTCGAGGCCCATGGTCTCGCAGCCCAGCAGCTTTGCGATATTGGCAAACTTTTCGGGGTTCGCGGGCAGGTTGTAGCGCATCACATGCTCCAGCAATATGGCGTTGCTTTCGCCGTGGGCCAGGTGGAAAAAGCCGCACATGGGGCCGCTCATGGCGTGCACCATGCCAAGGCCCGCCTGGTCCATGGCAACGCCGGCCAGGGTGCTGGCAAGGGCCATGTCCGCCCGGGCGTCCACGTCTGTGCCGCAGGCCGACGCCCGCCACAGGGATTTGCCGATGAGCCGGATGGCCTCCTCGGCGAAGGCGTCGGTAAACGGGTTCGCCCCAAGGCCCACATAGGCCTCGATGGCGTGGGTAAGCGCGTCCATGCCGGTGGTGGCCGTGAGGTACACGGGCAGGCCGGTCATCAGCTCCGGGTCCACAATGGCATATTTCGGGAACAGCACGTCCGAGTTGACGCCTTTTTTGGCGTTGCGGCTTACGATAACAGCCACGCGGGTCACTTCGCTGCCGGTGCCCGCCGTGGTGGGGATGGCCACGAACGGCAGGGACGGGTTTTCAAAGGGCTTGCCGTTCCACTGGTACTCTTCCAGCGGCAGCGGGTTTGTGGCCAAGGCCGCCAAAATTTTGCCAAGGTCGGTGGGGCTGCCGCCGCCAAGGCTTACCACCATGGTGGGGGCGTAGGCTTTCAGCTCGGCCATGGCCGCTTCCGCCAGCTCGGCGGAGGGGTTCGGCGGCACCTTGTTGAAGGTGGCGCAGTCCGCCCCGGCAGCCTTGATCAGCTCCCGCGCCTTGTCCGCAAGGCCCAGCTGTTCCAGGCCCTCGTCCGTGACGAAAAACACGCGGTCGGCCGGCTGCACAATGTCGGCCAGCGCCGAAAGCGCGCCCTTGCCGAATTTCACGTTCGTTGGCATAAAGAACTTTTTCACGTCCATCGTTTTCCCCTTCTTTTCTCTGTTATATTTCGTTTGGCAACTTACAATGTTCGGCAAACTTACAATGCAATGCCCGCCGCTTTGCGCACTCGCGCGGCGGCGGCCTCCAGCTTTTCCACCACCAGGCCTTCGTCCACGCCGGTAAAGCGCTTCTCTTCAATAAGCACGCGGCCGTTCACCACCACGGTGTCGATGCTGCTTTCGCCGCTGGTGTACACAAGGCTGGCCACCGGGTCCGCCACGGGGGCGCTGCGCAGGTTGTGCGGGTCAAACAGCAGGAAATCGGCCTTTTTGCCCGCCTCCACACTGCCAAGGTCCTCGCGGCAAAGGGCGCGCGCACCGCCCATGGTGGCGCATTCCAGCACTTTTTGCGCGGGCATGGCACGGGAATCGAGGCTGGCCACCTTTTGCAAAAGGCCCGAGGTTTTCATGGCTTCCAGCATGTCCAGCGAGTCGTTGCTGCCGGGGCCGTCTGTGGCGATGGACACACAGATGCCCTCCTCCAAAAAGCGGCCGATGGGGGCGACGCCGGAGGCTAGGATCATGTTGGAAACCGCATTGTAAGACACTTTCACGTCGTTTTCTTTGAAAATGGCAAAGTCCTTGTCCTTCATTTTCACGCAGTGGGCCAGCACACAGCGCGGGCCGAAAAACTTGTTCGAATCCATGAAGTCGATGGTGTCCATGCCCAGATGCTCAAGGGCATAGTTGTCGTCATCCATCGTTTCCACCACGTGGGCCGTGTAGGGGATCTTCAAATCGTCCGCGCACCGGCGCAGGCGGCCGAAATAGCCGTCTTTGTAGTAAGGCAGGTCCTTGACGCCGATGATAATGGGCACGATGACGGCGGCGTCCAGCATGGAGCGATCCTTCATGCCGGACACGATGTCGGACATGTTGTTGAAATATTCTTCTTCCGTTTCCGCCTTGGTGGTGCCAAAGCCGTCGTAGGGGTTTTCATACTGGGTGCGGCCCACATAGCCGCGCATGCCGCTGTCTGTGTAGGCCTGGCACACGGCGTCGAAGTGGCCGGGGCGGGAGTGCAGGTACTGGAAATCCAGCGTGGTGGTAACGCCGGTGCGCATGCTGGCCATGCAGCCCGCCAGCGCCGAGGCGTACAGGGCGTCCTCGTCGATGTGGGGCGTCATTTTCATGACGGTGGTGTTCAGCCAGTCCCACAGCAGCAGTTCCTTGCCAAGGCCTTTGGTAAGCACCTGGAACAGGTGGTTGTGGGTGTTGATAAAGCCGGGAAACACATATTTGCCCGCGGCGTCCAGGGTCTTTTTCGGGTCATATTTTTCGGCGATGCCCGCCGCAACTTCCAAAATCTCGCCCTTATCCACGGCGATGCAGGTGTTTTCCCCGCTCACCTTGCCTGTTTCAGGCGACACGATCCGGGCGTTTTGCACCAGTAAGTCGATTTTTTGCATGTTAAATTCCCTCCCATGGGTGTTCTACCTGTTTGATGGCGCCCAGCAGGGCCAAAATCCGCTCGGCATATTGCTCCACCAGCTCGTCCAAACCGGCCGGGTGCCCGTAAAAGGAGGGCGAGGCCGGGGCCACGATGGCGCCGCACTGGCTGAGGGTGAGCATGTTTTGCAGGTGGATGGCGCTGAGCGGGACCTCCCGCGGCACCAGCACCAGGCGGCGGCGCTCCTTCAGCATCACGTCGGCCGCGCGCTCCAGCAAATTGCGCGACGCGCCCGTGGCAAGGGCCGAAACACCGGCCATACTGCAGGGCACCACCACCATGCCGTTCGCCGCCGCGCTGCCGGAGGCGATGACGGCGCCGTCGTTTTCAATAAAATGGTACACCAGCTTGCCTGCCGCTTGTTCCGGGCCGAAGGCGGCAGCCAGCGCCGCGGCCATGGCGGCTTCGTCACAAAGCTCCGGCAGGGCAAGGCCCAGCTCTTCCCGCAACACGGTGCGCCCGGCGCGGGTAACGGTGGCGTGCACCGTGTGGCCGCCGGCCAGCAGGCGGCGGGCAATGCTGCGCGCGTATACGGCCCCGGACGCGCCTGTGACGCCGATGATGTATATTCCCACTGGTCCGCCTTTCCGAAGGTGCGTTTGTGATATCGTTTGCGGTACATTGCCCTCATTATATAGTAGTACAAAGTCATAGTCAAGAATTTGTTTCGCGGTTCGTTGCTTTTTATGTTACAAAGTTTCACGAGGCGGGAAACGCTTTCGCCTTCCTGCTTTTCCGGCCTTTCCGCGCGCCTGCGCCCAGTTGTGCGCAAGGCCGCTTGCCATGCGCCGCACCGTGTTGTATAGTTGTGAAGGAAACGTGAAACAGCCGTGCGGTGTGCAATGCGCGGGCTGGGGGTATGTTAAAAGGGGAATGGGCATGGCGGAAGCAAAACGCGGGGTTGAAACAGTGGCGCACACGTTCTATGCCGGGTGTGCCACCTTGAAAGCCGTGCTTTTGTTTGTTGCCGTGGGCGTTTATATTGTCCTCACGGTTTTTAGCGGCGGCAGCCTGGCGGAACTGCTGCTGTTTTTTGCAATAATGCTGGCGTACATTGTGCTGCCGGGGCTTTTTGCGGCGGATGTGCTGCGCGCCGAAAAGCTGGCAAGCGGTGCGCGCATGCCCGTTGCCCTGCTGTTGGGCAGCGGTTTTTTTGCCATGCTGTTTTGCTTTTCTATCAGGCTGCACTTGCCGTGGCTGGTGCGGTTTGCGCCGCCTGTTTTTGCCGCGTGCTTTGCGGCGTGGTGGGCGGCGCAGCGCTTGTGTTGGCGCGGTGCAAGCGCCGCCGCCAAAGCCAAACGGCTTTTTCCTTTTATCAAAAAGCCGGGTGCGGATACCTGGATGCTCCTATTGTTGTTTGCGGCACTGCTGCTGGTGTTCACCTTTGCCGGTATTGTAAAAAACGCGCGCCCCCTGGCCGTGGGCGGCACGCTGATTGAGCAGGACGTTTTGTGGAACGCGGGCAACGCAAACAGCTTTAAGCTGGCCTTTCCGCCCATCGACATCCGCTACGCGGACGTGCGCCTTTCTTACCACTACCTGGGCGAGCTGCTGGCCGGAGGGCTTTCCTTTGTCAGCGGCATTCCGGCGTACAACATCGTGGCTTTTTACATGCAGCCCTATGTGCTGGCAGGGCTTGTTTTGTGCCTGCACCGCTTTGGGGGGGTGATGTGGCCCGCCGGCGCCAAAAAAGCGCTGGCGTTCCCCTTCTCGCTGTTTTTGCTTGGCTGCGCCAGCATGTTTTATACGCTGCCAAACGGCCACAGCGCTTTTGGCAACACGCTTGCCACCCACCTCGTCACCAATATCAACGGCGTTGCCACGGCGTTTATGTACCTATGCATTTTCCTGCTGCTGTTTGTGGCAGCGGCGCGGATAAACTTCGCATACGGGCCCGTGCACTTTGCGCTGATGCTGGCGGCCTTTTTTATGCTGTGCTTTTCCAAGGGGCCTGTCGCCGCCATTTTGGCCTGCGCCCTTGCGCTTACCATGATGGCCGGCATTTTCCTGCGGTTTTCCGGCTGGCGCGGCGTGCTTTTGGGCGTTGCCGTGGCGGCCATGTTTTTTGCAGTGTATGCCGTCATGTACGCCAGCGGCGCAAACCAGCTGGTCCTGTCCGCGTCCGACACGCTGAAACGCGGCGCGGCTTTTGGCAACCTGTGGCGGGCCATTCCGGCAAGCGCTTTGAAATACGCCGTGATACTGCCCGTCTTTTACGTGCTGCAAAGCTTTTTCGCCATGCCCGCGCAGCTTTTGCTGTACGTGCGCGGCCTGTTCCACGACATCCGCCATGTTCGCGCCGTTCCGCCACAGCGCCTGCTGCCAACCATTTTTGTGCCAGGAGGCCTGTTGGCGTATTTCGTTTTCTCCCACGTGCATGTTAGCCAAGTGTACTTTTTACACGGCGCCGTGTTCTTCGCCACCATACTGGCCGTTGACAACGTGCGGTTTTTGCGGCCGCCGGCCCCCACGCGCCGGCGCAAAATTTTCCGCGGCGCGGTGGCCGTGTGTGCGGCGGCGGCCGTCATCACGTCGGCTTGCCTGTACGTAAACCTGCTGGGCAGCGGCGTGCGCCGCCTGTTGTGGAACACCGGCGCCATGGAAAAATATCCCTATGACATGGTGGTAACACCGGACGATGAGGCCGCCATGCTGTACCTTCGGGAAAACAGCGAGCCCACGGATATGTTCGCCACCAACCGCCTCCACTCCCTCACCACGGTGGACAACGGCATCAGCAATGTGTACACTGCTTTTAGCGGTCGGCAGGCCTACATGGAGGGCTACACCTACGCGCTGACGAACATGGGCGTGCCGCTGGCGGACGTGCTGGCCCGGCTGGAAGTGAACGACGCGCTGTTCAGCGCCGGCACGCCGCCCGAAGAGGTGGAGCGCCTGTGCCGCGCGCACGGCATCCGTTACTTGGTGTTTTCCTCCCAGCTGGGCGTGCAGCTGGGAGGCAGCGACACGCAGCTGGCCTCTTTCGAGTTGCTTTATGGCTCTGCCAGCGTGCGGGTGTACCGCATTTATTGAGCCGCGGGGTCGCTGGCGCCCGGCAATGCGCCGCCCGCAATGGCCCAAAGATATAAGCCGGCAACACTGGCATAGGGCGAATAGCGCCGCTTATATTTGGCAAACAGCTGCGGCGTAATGGCGCGGTGGCGGTACAGCATGCGCATGCCGCGCAAAATGGCAAGGTCGCCAAAGCTCAGCACATCCGGCCGCTGCATGGAAAAAATCATCAGCATTTCGGCCGTCCACACGCCAACGCCCGGCAGGCGCACCAGGCATTTGCACACGTCGGCATCCGCCATGCCCGGCAGGGCGGATAGGCACAGGCGGCCGTCCACGGCAGCGGCGGCGGCTTCTTTGATGTACCGCGCCTTTCGCATAGAGATGCCAAAGGCCTGCAGGGTCTCTTCCGGCATGGCGCAAACGGCCTTCGGCGTGATGTCCGGGATGCCCGCCGTCATGCGCAGCCAGATGGTCTGCTGCGCCTTGGTGGAAATTTGCTGGCCCACAATGGAGTTCACCAGCGCGCGGAACAAATCCGGCTCCACCCGGCGGCAGATGGGCCCGATGGCTTCAATGGCTTCGGCCAGTGCCCTGTCACGGCCTTTCAGCCACGCGGTTTCCGTCTCTCCATAGGCGAAGTGTTCGCCCGTTTCTCCCATCAAGCCCCGCCTCCTCACACCATCAGCTGCTTTTCGTGGAACTGCGCGATCGCATCGTCCAACCGGGCGTCCACGTCCTCGACGTCGGCATGGGACAGGCCGATGGATTGCAAGATCCCTTCATCCACCGGGCTGCGGCCAAGGGTCATCATCAGGCGGTAGTTGTGTGTGCGTTCGGCAATCAGGTTGCCGATGTACAGCAGTTTCAGCTCTGTTGTAAGCACCGGCGCCACGCTGGGGGTGTGGTGATGCTCCACGGCGAGGCCCAGCTCCTGCGGCAGCAGCCAGCGGCCGCACAGCCATGCCCCAAGCATCTCGTGGGTAACGCCACCCAGCACCGCGCGCTCGGCCACCAGCTGCGGCACGCCGCTTTGGGTTTTGCCGCGTATCTCATCCAGCTTTTCCGGCAGGGCGGCTTCCATCACAATGAAGCCGATGTCATGGATGAGGCCGTAGGTGAACAGCTTGTACGTATTTTCATAGCCCGCCTTTTGCCCCAGCATATCCGCCGCAAGCGAGGTTGCAATGGCATGGCGCCAATAGTCCCCCGCGCTGAAGGTGCCGCGCTCCCATTTCTCGTGGGGCAGCATATTCACCGTGAGGTAATAGGCCATCATGTTGCGGATGCTTTCAAAGCCCAGCATCACCGTAGCGTCGCGCAGAGTCTCCACATAATGGCCGCAGGCGTAAAACCCGGCGTTCATGTTCTTCATCACCAGGTCGTGAAACGGCGGGCACGCCTCAATGGCGTGGCACAGCACATCCTCGCCGGTGTCGCCGGGGGCGTACAGCACGCGCACCACACTGGCCACCTCTTCCGGCAGCGGGCCGCACAGGTCTGCCTGTTCTACCCGCGCATACACTTCCTCTTTTGTCAGCATTGATGTCCCCCCACCCGGCGCGGCTTGTTGGCCGGGCCGCCGTTTTTTAACAGTTTATTTCCCCAGTGTACCACAATTTTACTGTTTTGCGCAGCCCCGTGTGCTATACTTATTTTGAGCTGAAAACACAAAACGCGCTTGGGAGTGAAGACGATGCAAATGCTGGAAAACATGACATTCGCCATTGGCGGCACACCGCTGGTGGAACTTTCAAAATACGCCGCACGGCGCGGCCTTGCAGCGCGCATTATGGCAAAGCTGGAGGGCAAAAACCCCGGCGGCAGCGTGAAGGACCGGATCGCCCTTGCCATGATAGAAGCCGCCGAGGCCGGGGGGCTGCTTGTACCGGGCAAAAACACCATCATCGAGCCCTCGTCCGGCAACACGGGCATTGGCATTGCCGCCGTGGGCGCGGCCAGGGGGTACCGTGTCATCGTCACCATGCCGGAGACCATGAGCGTGGAGCGCCGCCAGCTGCTTGCAGCTTACGGTGCCGAGGTGGTACTGACGCCCGGTGCCGCCGGCATGAGGGGCGCCATTAAAAAAGCAGATGCCCTGTGCGCCGAAACCGACGGCGGGTTTTTGACGGGCCAGTTTGAAAACCCGGCGAACCCGGCCGCGCATTTTCGCACAACCGGGCCGGAAATTTGGCAGGCCACTGGCGGCAACGTGGACATTTTGGTTGCGGGCGTTGGAACGGGCGGCACCATTTCGGGGGCTGGCAGCTTTTTGAAAAGCCAAAACCCAAACCTGCGCACGGTGGCTGTGGAGCCCGCCGCCTCGCCGGTACTGTCCGGCGGGAAGGCCGGCCCGCACAAAATACAAGGCATCGGCGCAGGCTTTGTGCCAAAAACGCTGGACCTTTCCGTGGTGGATGAAATTTTGCCCGTGGCGGACGACGACGCCTTTCGCGCCGCCGCCGAAGTGGCAAAAACCGACGGCGTTTTGTGCGGCATTTCCTCCGGTGCGGCGCTACACGCCGCCGCCGAAGTGGCGAAGCGCCCCGAAAACGCGGGCAAGCTCATCGCCGTCGTTTTCGCCGATTCCGGCGAACGGTATTTGAGTACGGGGTTGTTTGGATGAGTTTTGTTACAGCCTTGGACATCAGTACTACGGCTAATAACAGGCTGTTGCGTAGGGGTTGTTTGACTAAAGCACAACACTTGAAACGCCCACCCTTGCGGGTGGGCGTTTTTTGTCTCCGCAAAGCAAAACCACGCTATTCTTTCCCTTTTCCGCAAAACCACGCATGGCCTTTGCCGTCGTTTTTGGCTTTGTACATGCCCTTGTCCGCATTGCCAATCAGCTCCTGATAATCCTTGCCGTCCTCCGGGAAGCGCGCCACACCCATGCTGATAGAGCATGTCACACGCGTGCCCAAAATGTCCCACCCCTCGTGGAAGCGGGCTTGCAGCACGCCGGTGATGGTGTGGATGTCGTAGTTTTCGCCCGGGAGAAAAATGATGAACTCGTCGCCGCCGTAACGGTAGGCGTGGCCCCTGGCGGGCGAGGCGTCCTGCAGGTAGCGGGCAGCCGTGGTAAGCAACAAATCGCCCTCCAAATGGCCCATGCTGTCGTTCACTTTCTTGAAATCGTCAAAATCCAGGAAAATCATGGTGGCCTTGCCGCCAAAATCCGGCTCCTTCAGGAAGTTTTCAAAATCCTCCCGCAGTTTGCGCCGGTTCGGGATGCCGGTATTCGTGTCGCGGAACACCATCTCCCGGATGGTCAACTCGTCGCGCTTGCTTTTGGTGATGTCCACACTGCACACCACCATGGCCATGCGCCCGTCCACCCAGCGGAAGGCTGAACTGAGCACCCGGAACCACCGGCCGTCAAAAGGGCGCTGGTAATCCCACGTGTAGGTTTTGGACGGCTTGCCTTTCCCGTCCAACAGCCGCCTCTTCGGGCAAAAATCACACTCCCCGGTTTTATCCTCGTGCAGGGCCTCCCAGCACTTTTTGCCCCGCATTTTTTCAAAACCGCCATAGGGCAACCCCATGGACCGGTTCACATACAGAATCTCATGGGTGTTATAATCATTCACGTAAATGTCGATGCCGCTGTTGTCCGTAATGCCTTCCAGCGTCGCGCGGGAGTACTCCAGCCGCCGCTGGTACACCCGCAGCTTTATACGGTTTGCCACCACGGACAAAATGGTGTGCGCCACCGAAATTTCCTTTCCATCCAGCAAAATCTCGCTGCGTCGATCAAAAATCCCCACACAGCCCATCATGCTGCCGTCGGTGTCCAGCATGGGCAACAGCAGCAGCGTGTTCGCGCCGAACACCTGCGCCGCCTTTTCTTTCAAGCCGTCGGGGTCGTCGTCCTTGCCTTTTTCCATGCCCTTATTGTAAAATAACACAGGCATGGCGGCCAATTGTTTGCTTTCCGCCGGGGTGAAAAAGTCCTTGAAGGAAAATTTGTCGCGCAAATGCGCGTTGTCGTAGGCCTCGAAATATTCCTTGCGCCAAAATGCCTGGGTGTGGTCCTGCTCGTACACAAAGGCGCCGCCAAAGGAAAAGTAGCCGCAAATGCGCTCCAGCACCTGGGGGATGGTGTCGAACAGGACTCCGGGCCGGTTCATCACTTCCAGCACTTCCAAAAACAGGCTTTCCGCAGCGGATACATTGCGTACTTCGCTGTCTGTTTTCCGGTTTTGCACGGCTAATTCCCTTTCCCCATACTTGCGCGTCCATTATTATATGAATCATTATGCAAGATAGATTTAGTAATTATAGGCAGATTTTGTCCCGGCAGTCAAGCCGTACCTGTGCGGTATTTTTCGCGCCAGGCGCTTGCCGCGGCACACAAAGGAGGCCACATGAAACCGTTTTTCGCCCGCTTTTTCGCGCCGCTTGCGGCGCTGGCGCTGATATTTTTCACCAGCTGCGCCGCGCAAAACACGGCCCAGAGCGCGCCGCCCGCCGAAAGCGCTTCTTTTGAAAGTGCCACGCCCTCCGCGGCCGGCCCTGCCGCGGAAAACGCCCCTTCAGAAAGCCTGCCGCCGCAGCGGCCGGCGCTGCCGGACGGGTTTTGCTATGTTGTTGACGTGATTCCCGGCCTTGCGGAAGAAATGCGCTACGCCACGGCGGACAATTTTATGGGACGGGCCATCGCCGGCTACAACGCGCCCTATGCTGTTTTGTCAAACGAGGCCGCCGCCGCGCTTGCGGCCGCGAACGCCGATTTTGAACAGCAGGGCTTTGCCGTTAAGCTGTTCGACGCCTACCGCCCGCAAATGGCCGTGGACGACATAATGCAGTGGCTGGAAGACGATGCCGACCAGAAAATGAAAACGGTTTACTACCCAAACGTGGAGAAATCGCGCCTGTTTGCCGAGCAGTACCTTGCCAGCCGCAGCGGCCACACCCGCGGCGCAACGGTGGACATGACCCTGGTGGACCTTGCCACCGGCGAAGAGGCCGACATGGGCACCGGGTTCGATTTTTTTGACCCTGCCTCCCACTACGCCGCCCCCGGCCTTACGGAGGAACAAGCGGCAAACCGCATGCTGCTGCGCGAAACCATGCTGGCCCACGGGTTTTACCCCTACGACAACGAGTGGTGGCACTTCACCCTAGAAGACGAACCCTACCCGGACACCTATTTTACGTTTGAAGTTGGCTAGGCGGTTGTTGCTACCCCGCCAGCAGGGCCGCAAAGCCCGCCGCGTCTATTTCGCCGGCAATCATTTGCAAAAAGCCCGCCTTTATGGCGTTTGCCGCGTTGCCCGTGGGCAGCGGATAGCAGGCCTCGGCGCCTTCCACCACCGCCTGCTCCCCGTCCGGTTTCTCCGGCCAGACACTGCTTGCCATCGGAATGCCGTAGCTGTTCGCCGCGAAGGTCGCGTCCCATTCGCCTGTGGTCATAAACCGCACAAAGGCAAAGGCGGCGTTTGGCGCGGCGGTGTTTTTGTGGATGCCGAAGGCGCTTGCCGCGCCAAACAGCGCATAGGGTTCCCCCGCTGTTTTGCCGGGCAGCGCAAAACGGCCCCATTGGAAGCCGTTGTCCCTGCCGTGCGCTTCGGCCGTGAAGGTGGACGGCCCAAAATAAAACACGGCGCCGCCGCCTGCCATCGTCCCCAGCATGCCCGCGGGATATTTGTTTTCGGCGGCGGCCTTGGTGATATAATTATGCGACGTTACCTCACCCCACAGGGCGCACGCCTTGGCCACGGCCGACGCGGCGTAGTCGCCCTCGGCGATGATGCGGCTGCATTCCTCGCCGCCCGCCAGCATGGACAGCGTGGCGTAAAACAGGGCGGGCAGGTACACGTCGTCCACCGTCATGGGCACAAGCCCGGCGGCTTTCAGTGTTTTGCAAATGGCCATAAACTCGTCCCAGGTCTGCGGGTATTCCTCATAGCCTGCAAGCTTCAGGATATCGCGGTTCGCCGTCATGGCGAACACCACCGGGGCGTAAGGCACGATGTGCGCGCCCGCTTCACCAAAGCCGCGGGCGGCTTCCAGCCCCCCGGCAAACTGCCAAAACAGTTGGTTTTGGGTGCCCCCGTAGGGTTTATCGCCTGTGTCCGCGTATGTGGCGGACACATAATGTTCCAGCGGCAGCAAATAGTCCCCCAGGTTGTTTACCACATGGGCGGCGTCCGCGTCGAACACATCCGCCACTTCACCGGCCTTCAGGGCGGGCAGCAACACGTTTGCCACGTCGCGGCCAAGGTAATACACCTGCACGTCCACGCCGGTGGCTTTTGTAAACGCCTTCACCGCCTCGGCCACCACAAGACCGCGCTCTTCATCCACTTCCCACATACACCAATATTCCAGCACAGCGCCTGTTTCCACCGCCGCTGTGCCGCCGGCATCCACCACCGCGCCAAAAACCCGTGCGGGAACCAGGCCCGCCAGCAACATCACCGCCGCCAGACAGCACGATACCATGCCTGTTTTCTTCACCCGCTTGCCCCCTTTGCACACCAGTGCTTTCCTGACATAATGATTTTACCACATCCGCGCCGCAAAAACACCCAAAAGAATGCAGAAAACATTTTGACGCAGGGCACTTTTTCATGTATGATAAAGGTGCGTTTTATCCGAACAGCAACTAAATGTGAGGCGACGTGAGGCAGGATGGCAATATTTAACAAAAAAACCACGGATATCCAGCGTCTGGAAAAAACGGTGGGCGCGCTTTTATCCGGCGCAGGCACGGAACTTGTCGTCACCCGCGGCGGCTGCGAGGTTGTTTGGGCCAGCCCCGGCGCCACAGCGCTGCTGGCGGATGCAGGTTTGCCTTCGGACAAGGGCTGCAAGGAGGGGTACTCCCTGTTGTTTTCAGCCCTTTGCGACCGCTGCCCCAACCACCCGGACAACGACACGCCCGAGGCGGTGTATGAGGTGACTTCTGAAAATGGCGCCCATTTTTCGGTGCGGGCGCGCCAGATGGATTGGCTGGACGAGCGGCCCGCCACCATGCTGTACCTGCAAAGCGACGAGGCGGCCGAAGACAGCGCCGCCCTGCAAAAGTTGGCGTATATAGACAGCGTGACCGGCGTGCCAAACCGCCAGCGCCTGCGCAAGGACTTTGAGGACAAGCAGAAAATGATCGAGTCTGGCGCGCTGTGCGGCGCCATGGCTATTTTCGATTTGGACTATTTCAAAAGCATCAACGACACCTACGGCCACAGCACCGGCGATATCATGCTGCGCCGCCTGACGGAGCACCTGCTGGCGGACGCCAACTTCCACGGCCGCCTGTACCGCCTTGGCGGCGACGAGTTTGTGCTGTTTTTCACGGAAAAGGCGGGCCGTTTTGCCACAGCGGCCGAGCAGCAGGAATATTACCGCGGTATTTTGAAAAACGCGCTGGTGAACTACACCATGCCGAACATCGAGCTGGGCTGCACGCTGAGCATGGGCGCGGCCTGCTACCCGGAGTTCGGCGTCACCATGTCCGAATTGCTGCGCAAGGCGGACATTGCCCTGTACCAGGCCAAAAACAACGGGCGCAACCGGCTGGAATTTTTTGAAACGCGCTACGACAGCGCAAAAAAATTCCGCGACCGCTACATCAACATCCAGCCCGTGCTGACGCCGGACGGCCGCACCTTTGCCTATGAGATTTTGGACCGCGGCAGCAGCGGAGGCGACCCGGACGCCGTATCGCTGACAGACGGTGCACATTTTACCGACGCCCTGAGTTTGCAGGACCTGCAAAGCGAGCAAAAATATTTTGTGGCCTACACCAGCGGCATGAACACAAACACCACATTGAAGGCGCTGCCCAAGGCAAAAATCATCATCACGGTGCCCGCCGCCGCAAGCCCCATGCAGGCCATCAAGTTCAAGCAATTGGCAAGCCAGGGGTACACCCTGTGCCTCATCGGCATTTCCCAGGAAACGAAAGATACGCCGCTGTTTGGCATCACCACCTACTGCAAGTTTTTGCCCGGTTCGTTCGATGCCGCGGGCGAAAGAGAAGTGATTGCAAAACACGCCGACAAGATTTTCATCGCCGACGGCGTGGACGATTCCGAGGCATTTGAAGCCGCCCGGCGCAGGGGATTTAAATTGTTCCAGGGTTTTTTCTTCGGCGAAGAGGCCGTGACGAAAAAGACCAAGGACATCGACCCCATGCGCGCGAATTACCTGCGCCTGTTGAAGTTGGCCAGCACCGACGGCTATACCGATTTCAAGGAGATCAGCCGAATCATCTCCTCCGACATTGCCCTCTCCTACAAGCTGCTGCGGCTTTTGAACTCCGCCGCCGTGGGGCTGAAAAACCCCATTTCTTCCATAGACACCGGCCTTGCCTATCTTGGCGAGGAAAGCCTGAAAAACTGGGTGGCCCTTCTGGCCATGAGCGGCGCGGCCGCGTCCAAACCGCTGGAGCTGGTGCGCATCTCGCTCATCCGCGCACGCTTTGGCGAGTTGTTGGCCCCCTATTTCCATCCCCCGCTGGACGCGCACCAGGTGTTCCTCACGGGCATGTTCTCGCTTTTGAACATCGCGCTGGATAAAACCAAAGAGGAGTTGTTCCAGGAGATCCCTGTGGCGGACGAGATCCGCGATTCTATCCTGACGCCGAACGGCCCCTATTCCGAACTGCTTGCCTTTTTCCAAAACTATGAATATTCAAACTGGGATGAAGTGACCGCCTTTGCCAAAAAGAACAATTTGCCGGACCATGTGACCGGCGACAGCTACCTTGCCGCCGCCCGCTGGTACAAAGAGCTGGCGGAGGCGCAGGACGCCGTGGCAAGGCCCCGCTAAAACACCGTTACAATCACCGCATCCCATACACCCGGAGAGCACATGCCAGAAAGTGTTTTGTTGTCCGTTCGGTACCTGTGTGAATTTTTGCTGCGCGGCGGCTCGCTGGACAGCCGGTTTTCCGGCGGCGCCGGCCGCGCCGCGCTTGGCACACGCATCCACCGCCGCCTGCAAAAACAGGGCGGTGCCGCCTATACGCCGGAAGTACCCCTTTCTCTTAGTTGTGAGAAGGGGGACTTTGTTTATCACCTGTCCGGCCGGGCGGACGGCGTGATTGACGAAGACGGGCGCATTACGGTGGATGAGATCAAAACCACAGCCGTGGCGCTGGACGCGCTGTATGAGGACAAATACCCAGAGCATTTTGCCCAGGGGTGCGTGTACGCGCACATTTTGTGCCAAACGCGAAACCTTTCCGGCGCGGCGGTGCGGCTTACCTACTGCAATATCGACTCGGGCGACGTGCGCCGTTTTGTGCGGGACTACACGGCGGAAGAACTGGCCGCTTTTTTTGACGATTTGATTGGCCAATACGAGCGCTGGGCCGCGCGCACGGCAACCTGGGCAAAAAAGCGCAATGCGTCGCTGCAGGCGGCGGCTTTCCCCTTTGCGGCGTACCGGGCGGGCCAGCGCCAACTGGCCGTGGCGTGCTACCGCACCTTTGAAAGCTGCGGCCGCCTTTTGGCCTGCGCGCCCACAGGCACGGGCAAAACCATTTCCACCTTGTTCCCCGCCATGAAGGCCATGGGCGAGGGCCACGGCGGCCTTATTTTTTACCTCACCTCCAAAACCGTCACCCGCAAGGCCGCCGAGGATGCCATTGCCCTGCTGCGGGAAAAGGCGGGCGGCCTCTCCTTCAACAGCCTCACCCTAACGGCGAAGGATAAAATCTGCTTTTTGGAGGAGCGCGCCTGCAACCCGGACGACTGCCCCTACGCAAACGGCTATTACGACCGGGTGAACGACGCGGTGTACGACATTTTGCAGCAGGGCGGCCCGCTGGGCCGCGCCGAAGTGGAACATTACGCCAAAAAGCGCATGCTGTGCCCCTACGAGCTCTCGCTGGATTTGGCCCTTTGGTGCGACTGTGTGATTTGCGACTACAACTATTTGTTCGACCCGGTGGTGCATTTGCAGCGCTTTTTCGAAACCGGCGGCGACTACCTGTTTTTGATTGACGAGGCGCACAACCTGGTGGACCGCAGCCGCAACATGTACACGGCCCAGCTGCGCAAAGGCGATTTTGCCCTTGTAAAAAAACTGGCGCCCAAAAACGCCAAGCGGCTGCGCACGGCCCTTGCCGCCGTGAACAGCGCCTTTTTGGCGTTGGCAAAGCGCTGTGCCGCCGGCGAAACCGCTATTTTGCGCCAGGAAAACCCCTTTGACGAACTGACCGAGCCTGTGGAACGGTTTATCGACGCGGCGGCGGCGTACCTTGAGGACAACCGGGGCTTCGAGTGGGAAAAAGAACTGCTCGAAGCCTATTTTGCCACAATTTTTTACACCCGCATTTTGGAAAAATACGGCGAGGATTTTGTTTCCCTGGCCTACAAGCGCGGCAGCGACGTGACGGCGAAACTGCTGTGTCTGGACGCCGCCCGCTTTGTGGACGAAAGCCTTTCCCAGGGGCGTGCGGCGGTGTTTTTTTCCGCCACGCTGCTGCCTTTGCCCTATTACCGCGAGGTGCTGGGCAGCGAAGAGGCAAAACTGCTGGCGCTGGAAAGCCCGTTCCCGCCGGAAAATCTGGGCCTGTTCGTGGCCGAGGGCATCAGCACAAAATACGCCGACCGCGCGGCCAGCGTGCGGCCCGTGGCGGACATGCTGGGGACCATGGTAGAGGCCAAAACCGGCAACTACATCGCCTATTTCCCCAGCTATAAGTACATGGCCGACGTACTGCAAGCGTTTACGGAGCAGTACCCCGACATCAAAACCCACGTGCAAACCGGCCGCATGGACGAGGCCGCCCGGGAGGAATACCTGGCGGCCTTTGCCGAGGCCCCCGAGGAGAGCATGCTGGGCTTTTGCGTGCTGGGCGGCATTTTTTCCGAAGGGGTGGACTTGCCCGGCGAGCGGCTCATCGGCACAGCGGTGGTGGGCGTGGGCCTGCCGCAAATAGGCCCCGAGCCGGACAGCGTGAAGGACTATTACAACGAAAAAAACGGCTGCGGGTTTGATTTTGCGTACACCTTTCCCGGCATGAACAAGGTGCTGCAGGCCGCCGGGCGCGTCATCCGCACAGAGGAAGACCGCGGCGTGGCCCTGCTCATCGACAGCCGGTTTGCCACCGCGCGCTACCGGGCGCTGTTTCCCGCTCACTGGGCCCACCGCGTGGCCGTGACGCGGGAGGATTTTCCGCGGCGGTTGCAAAGCTTTTGGGGCGGATGACAGGACGCCGGGGATGATGTATAGTAATATTATCAAGTGCAAAAGGAGTGTACAAGCGGCGGAAGGGGTGGATGCGCATAAGCATATCGTCAGCCGCAAGCTGGACTGCGAACAACGTTTAATTATTGTACGCAGAACAGCGCGGAAGGTAGATGTGCGTTGCGTAACCACACATGCCGACGCGTATAGAAATTATGAGGAATATGCAATTGTATCATTTTTGCGAAATATGCTAATT
This sequence comes from Oscillospiraceae bacterium, assembly GCA_031551695.1. Lineage (GTDB taxonomy): Bacteria > Bacillota > Clostridia > Oscillospirales > Ruminococcaceae > JAAYCI01. Next base: position 91,154 of record JAVBNG010000020.1, on the reverse strand, counting down.
TGACTTGCTAGTCGCGGGCAGTAAGTGTATACTATATACAAAAGTATGACTATTGATTTTTCGCACGACATGAGGTGAAACATGCGCAGCGGCTACGAGCTTCCCCATGTGGGCGGGCCCACCATTTCCACGCGCCTTACGGCCACGCTGATTGGCGCCCTGCGCAGCGGGGAATTTGCGGGTGAGACACGCCTGCCCGCCGAGGATGAACTGGCCGCGCGCTACGGCGTCAGCCGGTCGGTCATCCGCGACGTGCTGGGCAACCTGGAGCGCGAGGGCTTTGTGGAGCGCGGCCGCGGCATCGGCACCATCATCAACACCGACATTGTACAGATGGACAACCGGCTAGATTTGAAATTTGAGTACAACCATCTGGTGACGGCCCGCGGCCAGCGCCCCACGGTAGACCACGTGCGCATGCACGAGGAGGCCGCCGACGAGGACATGGCCGAGCGCCTTGCCATCGACGTGGGAGCCAGGCTTATTGTGTGCCAGAAACGGGTGCTTGCGTCGGGCACGCCGGTCATCCTTTCTATCGACCGCGTGCCGGTACATATCTTCGGCGGCGAAAACTACCGGATGTTCGACTGGAGCCGCCCGGTGTTCGACCTTTTGGAGGAGTGTTGCGGCGTGACGGTGGACACCGACATCGCCTGCATCACCCCCACAAACGCCACCGCCGCCGTGCGGGGTGAGATGGAACTGCCAAACGGCGCGGCCCTTTTGATGATGGACGAGGTGGGCTATTACCGCCTGAAATACCCGGTTTTACACACCTACGCCTATTATACCGATTTTTTCGAATTCACCATGCTGCGCAAAAAACTGTAACAGGATGCAAGCCACGTGGACATATTACCCAGAACGGAGGGACTTTGTATGATTGTTGGGAAAAGCGTTCCCCGCAAGGACGCGTTCGACAAAGTGGCGGGGCGCGCCAAGTATACGGACGATCTGTGCGAAAAAGACGCCTTGGTGGCAAAAATCGTCCACTCCACCATTGCGAACGGCCTTGTGACGAAAGTGGACATCAGCGAAGCGGAAAAAATACCGGGCGTTGTGAAGGTGCTCACCTGTTTCGACGTGCCGGATTTTCCCTTCCCCACGGCGGGCCACCCATGGAGCACGGACCCCGCCCACCAGGACCCCACCGACCGCCTGCTGCTGAACAAGCGCGTGCGCCTGTACGGCGACGACGTGGCCGTGGTGATTGCCGAGGACGAAGTGGCGGCAAGCCGCGGCATGCGCGCCGTGAAGGTGGAGTACGACGAGTACCCCGTGGTGCTGGATCCCATCGAGGCCATGAAGGACGGCGCCAGCCGGCTGCACGACGACCACCCGAACAATATTTTGGGCTACACCGCCTATCCCGACGCAGGCTTCGCCGAGGCCGTCAAGGAGCCGGGGCTCATCAAGGTGGAGGGCTGGTACTCCACTCCCATCGTGCAGCACTGCCACATCGAGCCGCCGGTAAGCTATGCCTACATGGAGGGCGGCCGCGTGGTGGTGGTGGCCTCCACGCAGATACCGCACATCGTGCGGCGCATCGTGGGCCAGGCGCTGGGCCTGCCCTGGGGCAAGGTGCGCATTGTGAAGCCGTACATCGGCGGCGGCTTTGGCAACAAGCAGGACGCCCTGTACGAGCCGCTGAACGCCTGGTTGACCACCCAGGTGGGCGGCCGTTTGGTGAAGCTGGAACTGACCCGCGAAGAGACCTTCTACGGCACCCGCGTGCGCCACGGCATGAATATCCACCTTACCTCCTGGGTGCGGAAAGACGGCCGCATGGTGGCCCGGGACGGGCAGTATTACTCGAACCAGGGCGCCTATGGCAGCCACGGCCACTCCATTGTAAGCAAGGCCATGTCGTCCTTCCGCCAGCTGTACATTGCCGAAAAGGCCCAGCAAGTGGAGGGCTGGACGGTGCACACCAACACCGCCACCGCCGGGGCCATGCGCGGCTACGGCACGCCGCAATCTATTTTTGCCATGGAGAGCCACGTAGAGGACATCGCCAAGGCGCTTGGCCTCGACCCCATTGAAATCCGCCAGAAAAACATGATGCCCGTCGGCTATTTTGACCCCTTCTCCAAAAACGTCAACTGGTTCGACAGCTTCAACCAGTGCCTGGCAAAAGGGCGCGACTACATCGGCTGGGACGAAAAGCGCAAGGCCTACCAGAACCAAACCGGCCCCGTGCGCCGGGGCGTGGGCGTGTCGCTGTTTTGGTACAACACCGCCGTGTGGCCCATCTCCATTGAGGTTTCGGCCTGCCGCATGGTGCTGAACCAGGACGGCAGCATCCAGTTGCAAATTGCGGAGACGGAAATCGGCCAGGGCGCCGACACCGCCTTCGCCCAAATGGCCGCGGAAGTGCTGTCCATCCCCTATGACGACGTGCATATCATCAGCACGCAGGACACGGACATCACCCCCTTCGGCACCGGCGCCTACGGCAGCCGCCAAACTTATGTGGGCGGCATGTCCGTGAAAAAGGCCGCCACCATGCTGAAAGAAAAGATTTTGCAGGCGGCCTTCCGCCACACCCGCCAGCAGGCGGAAAACATCGACATATTGAACGGCGATATCGTGGTGAAGCAAACGGGCACAAAACTGTGCACCCTTGCAGAGCTTGCCACCGAAACGCTGTACTCCCCGCAGCACGCCGAGCACATCACCAGCGAGACCACGGCGCAGTGCAAATCGAACGCCTACAGCTTCGGCTGCTGCTTTGCCGACGTGGAGGTGGACATCCCCCTTGGCAAGGTGAAAATCCTCGACCTTGTGAACGTGCACGATTGCGGCCAACTGATCAACCCGCAGCTGGCGGCGGCACAGGTGCACGGCGGCATGAGCATGTCCATCGGCTTTGGCCTTTCGGAACGGCTGATGTACGACGAAAAAACCGGCAAGCCGCTGAACGACAATTTGCTGGACTACAAGCTCTCTACCACCATGGACCACCCGCACCTGGAGGCCCAGTTTGTGGAAAATTATGAGCCCACCGGCGCCTTCGGCACCAAAGCCCTGGGCGAGCCACCCACGGTGCCCTGCGCGCCTGCCATCCGCAACGCCATTTTGAACGCCACGGGCGTTAGCGTGAACGACGCGCCGCTGAACCCGCACGTGCTGTTCCCGGCCTTCCGTGACGCCGGGCTCATCCCGGGCGCCGAACCCCAAAAATCTGAATAGAAGGAGGGAAAAGCCATGTATGACATTGAAGCCCTGTACGAAGCCACCAGCGTGCAAAACGCCATCGAACTGTTGCAGCAGCACCCGGAAGCGAAAATCCTTGCCGGCGGCAGCGACGTGCTGATAAAGACCCGCGAAGGCGAAATGGCCGGGTGCACACTCGTCAGCATTTTTAAGCTGGACGAACTGCGCGGCGTGAAGCTGGACGACGACGGCACCCTGCGCATTCTGCCTCTCACCAGCTTTTCCCACATCACGAAGGACCCGCTGATTCAAAAATACATCCCCGTCCTCGGCGAAGCCGTGGACATGGTGGGCGGCCCGCAGATCCGCAACATCGGCACCATTGGCGGCAACGTGTGCAACGGCGTCACCTCGGCCGATTCCGCCAGCACCCTCATAGCCTGGGACGCCGTGATGGAGTACACCGGCCCCAGCGGCGTGCGGCAGGTTCCCATTGCCGGGCACTACGTGAAAGCCGGCGTGGTTTCTTTGGCGCAAGGTGAGTTGCTGACGGCCATCCTCATTCCGAAGGAAAGCTACGAAGACTGCTATGGCCATTACATCAAATACGCCATGCGAAACGCCATGGACATTGCCACTTTGGGCTGCAGCGTCAACGTGAAGCTTTCGGCAGATAAGAAGACCATCGAGCGTGCGCGCTTTGGTTACGGCGTGGCAGGGCCGGTGCCCATGCGCGCCCCCGACGCCGAGGCAGCGGCAAGCGGCAAGGCCGTTTCGGCCGCCACAGTGGACGCCGCCGCGAAGGCCGCACTTTCCGACGTGAACCCGCGCACCAGCTGGCGCGCCAGCAAGGAGCTGCGCCTGCAGCTGGTGGAAGAACTGGCCAAACGCGCGCTTGCCAAAAGCATTGAACTGGCGGGAGGTGCCTTATGAGCCAGAAACAACTTGTGAAATGCACCATCAACGGCAAAGAAGTGGAAAATTACGTGGACGTGCGCGCCTCGCTGACGGACATGCTGCGAAACGAGTACCGCCTTACCAGCGTGAAAAAAGGCTGCGAAGTGGGCGAATGCGGCGCGTGCAATGTGTTGATTGACGGCGAGTGTTACAACTCCTGCATCTACCTTGCCGTGTGGGCCGAGGGCAAACACATCCGCACGGTGGAGCACCTGCTGGGGCCGAACGGCGAATTGAGCGATTTGCAGCAGGCCTTCATCGACGAAGGCGCCGTGCAGTGCGGCTTTTGCACGCCGGGCTTTTTGATGAGCGCCATGGAAATTTTGGAGAGCGGCCGGCCCTACACGAAGGACGAACTGCGCAAGGCCCTGAGTGGCCATCTTTGCCGGTGCACCGGGTACGAGAACATCATCAACGCGGTGCAAAAAGCCGTGGAGAAGCAGCTGGCGGGAAAGGGCGCGTAAAGCGTTGCTCCGCCGCCGGCAATGCGACCTTTTGCGCGGCCTGGCAGGCCACCGTCGTCCCGCACACGGGGCGGCCGCTTCAAAAGCACCCGTGCCCCGCCCAATGCGTTTTGCGCATGGGGCGGGGCTTTTGTGCCGGCGGCCTTGCGTCTTTCATGTCCGGCGCGTATACTGTATGGAGGAATACTATATCGGGGAGGAACGTCATGCCCATACTGGCATTTGTAACGATTTGCGGCGAAGGCGGCGTGCCCGCCAAAACGGTGGACAGTGTGCTGGCGCAAAGCCACACCGATTTTATTTATTGCCTTGCCCCCACCGCCGGGGACGAAACAACCACACAAAACCTGCGCGCATACGCTGAAAGCGATGCGCGCATTGCCGTGCTGGGCGCCCCTGCGAAGGGCGGCGTGGCCGCTGCGTGGAACACCGCGTTTGACGCCGCTTTCGCGGCTGGCGCGCGGTTTGTGGCCCCGGTGGAACCGGGCGACACCCTGGCGCCGGGCTTTGCCGAAACCACGCTTGCCCTTGCCGAGGACAGCGGCGCCGACGTGGTGCTTGCCCGGTTTGCCGCCGTGGATGAAAGCGGAGAAGAATTGGGCGAGCCGTTGGTGGGCTTTGGCGAAAACATTGTTCTTGCGGCGGCGGAGTTTGCCGAAAATTACAGCACCTGCAGCATGTTCCCCGGCGTGTACGAGTGCTGGGGCAAGCTGCTGCGCGCGCAGGTGGTGCGGGCGGCCGCCTTGAAAATGGACGAGGGCCGCGGCCCTGGCTTCATTGCGCGGTATTACAACCACTGCGATAAAATTTGCCTGTGCGACGATGTGCTGCAATATATCACTGTTTCCGACGACCCCGCCCTTATTTTTGGCGCGGGCGTGGACGCGGGCCGCGACGAGGCAAAAACCCTTGCCGCGGCAAGCGTAGCCCGCCACGCCTTTTTGGCGAAATACAGTATTACACAGGTGCCCGCCGCAACAGCCGCCGGAGGCGAACTGCCGCCCGCAGGGCCCGGAGGCGAACTGCCGCCCACAGGGGCCGCAGGTGATGCGCTGACCGCAGGTCTGCCGGCCGCGGGCCCTTCAAATAGCACCCTGATGGCCGATTACCATGATCTGAACGAGGCCAGCGCGTTCCTGTACCGCCTGCTGGATATCCCCCTGCCCCCGGCGGATGCCGCCCGGCGCATGGCCGGGGTGCTCAGCCTCGGCTTTTTGCCCGCCGCGTGGGACAGGCTGTATGCCGCCTTCTCCGAAAGCGGCACCCTGTTCGGCCTGGCGGAGGAAAAAGCCCAAGAGACCATGGCGGGTATGGACTGTGTGTTCCGCGAGGCATTGTGCTTTTTGTTCATCAACGGCAATGTGCCGCTGAAAAGCCCGCTGGAAAGCTGGATGCGCACCCTGTGCCCCGTGATGATGCGCTACTACAATGTGGAAGAACTGCCGCCGCTGGCCAAAAACGCTGCCCTGTTCCAAAACCTTGCCTGCGAAAACTGGCGCGTGGCGCTGCTGCATTTTAATAACGTGCCGGTGCAGGACTACCAAAACGCCGTGCACAAGGCGTTTTTGTGCCGCACCCTCGGCGTTGGCGAGGAGTTCGTCCGCCAGTTTTTGAAGCAGCACGGCAAAAAAATCAGCGCCAAAAAGCGCGCCTACCTCGACGGCGCCAGCATGCCGGGAACACTGTGAGGGCGCCCATTTGAAGCAAATTTACCTGAACTACGCGTCCACATCGCCCAGCCAGTCTCCCGCCGTGGTGGCACAGCTTACCGCCCATCTGCAGAACGGCGGCTATTTAAGCGCCGGGCGCAACTTTGACGGTTTGGAAGACAGCCTTACCGCCCTGCGCGCGCGCAAAGCGCTGGCCGGGTTGTTTGGCGCGCCCTCGCCGGTGCACGTGGCATTCACCGGCGGCGTCACTGCGTCGCTGAACATGGTGCTAAACGGCCTTGTTCAGCCCGGCTGCCATGTGCTGGCCTCAGGCCTTGAGCACAACGCCGTGGCCCGCGTGCTGCACCGCCTGCAAAAACAGGGCGTAATTGAGGTGACATGGCTGCCCGCCGCGCCGGACGGCACGCTGGATCCCGCCCTTGTTGCGGCCAATGTGCACAAAAACACGCGGCTTTTGGCGCTTACCCACGCATCCAACGTGCTGGGCACCATTTTGCCCGTGGAAGAATGCTTTGCCGCGGCAAAACGGCACGGCCTCTTTACCGTGCTGGACGCCGCCCAAACCGCCGGGGTGCTGCCCGTACGGCTGACGGAACACACCGACATCGTCGCATTCACCGGCCACAAGGGCCTGCGGGCCCTGGCGGGCAGCGGCGGCTTTGCCATGGGCACCGAAGCGGCGAGTGCTATGGAACCGTGGCTGGTGGGCGGCACGGGCTCCGCGTCGGACCTATTGGACCAGCCCACATTCCTGCCGGACAAATTCGAGCCCGGCACGCCGAACACCATCGGCATTTTAAGCCTTGCCGCCTCTGTGGAGGAAATCACGCCGAAGGTGGCGGATATCCGCCAAGCGGAAACCGCCCTCACGCGCCGCTTCCTGGACGGCGCAAAAACCATCCGGAACCTGCAAATTTATGGCACGCAAAACACCGAAACATCCGTGGCCGTGGTAAGCGTGGAGGTACCCGGGGTAGATTCGGGCGTTTTGGCCCGCCGCCTGTATGAAGAGCACGGCATCATCACCCGCAGCGGCCTGCACTGCTCGCCCCTGGCCCACAAAACAGCGGGCACTTTCCCGCGCGGCACCGTGCGCTTCAGCTTTGGCCCCGAAACCGCGCCGGAGGAAGTGGACACGGCGCTTGCCGCCTTGGCTGCCCTGGCGGCGGAATAATGAATAACGCACAAGTGCAACGGGGCCGGAGGGCTATCCTTTTGCACCAAACAAAACGGCACGCCCAAAAGGCGCGCCGTTTTTCCAGTTCATCTGTTCAGGGGAATCTCCGTGCGCGCAAGGGTGGCCGTGTCGATAAAACGGCCGTGGCGCTGCTCGCTCACAATCATTTCTTCCAAGCTCTCATACGGATACTTCCACACGGTGTCCTCGCTCCACTCCAGCCACAGGGCGGCGGCCGGGTCGGCCTCATGCGATAGCGGATGCGCCGCGCATTCGCGCTCCAGCCACGCCACGATCTCCCACAGCGTTTCACCGCCGCTGTACAGCGTCAGCACGCTGTCGCAGTTGCCGTGCACCCTGATGGCGCCCTTCGCCTCGTACACTTGAAAGCCGCGCACCTTGTTCCACAAAATGGCGCCGCGCAAAATGGGCAGGGGGACATAATTTGGCGAGCCTTCGCGCACAGGCTCCACCATCTGCCGCCGCACACGCTTCACAAACACACCAAGCGGGCACAGCATAAACTCGTCCACCACCGCCTGCTGGGTGTGCGGGTCGCGCGATATCATACTCCACACCTTTTTGTCGCCGGGCATACATTCCCCCTACAGTGGGCGCATTTTTACAGGTGCTTCTTCACGCTTTCCGGCAGCTCTTCCGCATCGGCAGACACAGTGATGGTGAAGTTCACGTTGGCGCCTGCTTCCAGCTGGGCCAGGCGGTCCAGCAAAACGCCAAGGCCGTCAAGGTCCTGCTCGCCCACCTTCAAAATGCCGTCCACAAACAGCTCGGTAATGTCGTAGTTCCCGGCCAGAATGCCCGCTACAAAGCCGTACAACATGTCGTAACCGGCAATTTTGTATTCATCCATGTCGATCAGGCGGCAGTTATGGTCCAGGTCATAGGTGAGCTTCATGCCTTTTTCGATGCAAACCACGTTTCCATTCGTGGTTTGCAGCGCTGCGTTAATCAGGTCCACCATCTGTTTCGTCTTTCCCGTACCGCGGCTGCCAATGATGAGTCGAATCATGGGAATTTACCTCCGTTTGCCAAATAATATTTGCTTTATTTTCGTGCTTTTTTCGTATTAAACACCTGCGAGGCGGTCTTCCAGTTCTGCCTTTTGCGCTTCAAAGCCGGGCTTGCCAATGAGCGCGAACATGTTTTTCTTGTAGCTTTCCACGCCCGGCTGGTCGAACGGGTTCACGCCCAGCATATACCCCGAGATGGCGCACGCTTTTTCCATGAAATATATAAAATGGCCGATCTCTTCCGCCAAGGCCGACGGCAACACCAACCGCATCACGGGCACACCGCCGTCCGAATGGGCCAGCATGGTGCCCTCCAGCGCCTTCGCGTTCACAAAACTGAGGGGCTTGCCGGCCAAAAAGCCCAAGCCGTCGCCGTCCTCGGCGCTTTGGGGGATGGCAATGTCCGAGCGGGGCGTTTGCACGTCCAGCACGGTTTCAAACAGCACGCGCCCGCCGTCCTGGATGTACTGCCCCATGGAGTGCAGATCCGTGGAAAAAACGACGCTTGCGGGAAAAATACCCTTCTGGTCCTTGCCTTCGCTTTCGCCGAACAGCTGCTTGTACCACTCGTTCATCATGGCAAAATCCGGCTCGTAGCAGGCAAGCAGCTCAATGCGCTTGCCCTTGCGGTACAAAATATTGCGTGCCATGGCATAGTGGTAACAGTCGTTTTTCGGGCTGCACACGGCCAGCTCGTCCATGGCACTTGCCGCGCCCGCCATCAGGGCGTCGATGTTGATGTCCGCCGCCGCTATGGGCAGCAGGCCCACCGCCGTGAGCACCGAGAACCGGCCGCCCACATCATCCGGCACCACAAAGCTCTCATAGCCTTCGGCGTCGGCCAGTTCCTTCAGCGTACCGCGCGCCTTGTCCGTGGTGACATAAATGCGGCTTTTCGCGCCCTCTTTGCCGTATTTTTCCTCCAGCAGGCCCCGGAACACGCGGAAAGCAACCGCCGGTTCCGTGGTGGTGCCGCTTTTGGAAATGACGTTGACGGAGAAGTCGCGCCCGTCGCACAGGGCGATGATGTCGTTCAAGGCCGCTGGGGAGACGGAGTTGCCCGCAAATAAAATACGCGGCGTGCCCTTGCAAAGCAGATTGTACCCGGCGGATCTCACCGCCTCGATAACCGCCCGCGCCCCCAGATAAGAACCGCCGATGCCGATTACCACCAGTACTTCGCTGTCTGCCTTGATGCGTGCAGCCGCTTCCTTTATTCGCCGGAATTCATCCTTGTCGTAGCTTTTTGGAAGGTTCAGCCAGCCCAAAAAATCGTTGCCGGCCCCGTTTTTGTCGTGCAAGAGCCTGTGCGCCGCCTCCACCTGTGGGAAGATGTTTGCAAACTCGGCGTCGTTCACGTACTTGCGAAGAAGATTTGCCTCAAGACGTACGCCCAAAACGCATTGCCCCTCTCACTGCCGCATCCGCGGGTTCATTGTTGCAGCGTAAAAGCAAATATGCTTTTACATTATTATTCTAGACGAACGCGCCCCCCCTGTCAACACATTCAGCTTGTGCCTCTTCCCCGTTGAACGCGCCGAGGCGCGCATGCACGATGTCACCCGTTTTCCGCTCCGGCGCGTCTATTTTTACCGGGATATAATTTTCGGTATAGCCCGCGAACAGGCCTTTTTTGTCCTTTTGCTCCAGCAGCACCTCAAATATTTCCCCGCGCATGGCTTCGATGGTTTTTGCGCGGCATTCATCCGCCGCCTTTTGCATCACCCCGGCGCGCCGGTGCTTTTCCGCCTTGGGCAGCTGGTTTGGCAGCAGCGCCGCCTCGGTGCCCGTGCGCTTCGAGTAAGGAAACACGTGCACCTTCAAAAAGCCCATCTCCCGCACAAATTGCAGGCTTCCTTCAAAATCCGCCTGCGTTTCGCCGGGAAAGCCGACTATCACGTCCGTGGTAAGCGTTACCCGCGGCAGCGCTGCGCGCAGGCGGCCGGCCGCCTTACGGTACATGGCGGTGGTGTAGGGGCGGTGCATGGCACGCAGGGTTTTGTCCGCGCCGCTTTGCAGGCTTAAATGAAACTGGGGGCACAGCTTTTCCACGCGCAGCATGCGCTCCATGCCCGCGGCATCCAGCATGTCCGGGTCCATGCTGGAAAGGCGGATGCGCCGGATGCCCTCTATTGCGGCGGCCTTTTCCACAATGTCGGCAAGGCAGGTTCCGTTGTCGCGGCCATAGCTGGGCAGGCTGATGCCGGTAAACACCACCTCGGCCACGCCGCCCTGCGCAAGGGCGCGCAGCTCCGCCAGGGTATCCGCCTCCGGCCGGCTGCGCACCGGCCCGCGCGCCGTGGGAATGATGCAGTAGGCGCAGCGGCGGTTGCAGCCGTCTTCTATTTTCACAAAGGCGCGCGTGCGCCCGGCCATGCGCGCCGGGGGCAGGGTTTCAAACACGTTTTCCGTTTCTGAGATATCCGCCACGGCGCGGCCGGTTTCCAAAAACTGTTGCACGTCCGCCACCAGGTTTTTGCGGTTTGCCGTGCCTGTCACCACGTCGGCCTCCGGCAGGGCCGCCGCCGGAAACGCCTGGGGAAAGCACCCGGTGAGCACCGTGACGGCGGCGGGGTTCATCTCCTTTGCCCGGCGCAGCACCCGGCGACATTTGGCGTCGCTGCCAGCCGTGACGGTGCAGCTGTTCACCACATACACGTCGGCCGTCTCCGCCGCGCCCCATTCCACCACGGCAAAGCCCGCCGCGCGGAAGAGCTCGCCCAGCGCGGCCGTTTCATTCTGGTTCACCTTGCAGCCAAGGGTATAAAAACTCGCTTTCATTTCGCTCCCATTCATCTATTCATCATCGCCGTTTTGCAGCAGCTGGCCCAGCATTTGGGCCACCAGCTTGCGGCGGGCTTCTTCGTCGGCGGGGCTGCGGGCGGCTTTGCCGTCCTCCCAGCGCAGGATATCCCCCGTTTTAATGCCCTCGGGCAGCGAAGAGAGAGGCATGTCCAAAGGCTCGCCGTCATCCCCCAACAAAATAGCGCGATCGCCAATAACGCGGTCTACAGAATATACCATATTTTGCCTCCCACACATTTGTAATTTTCAGCCATGGCAATCCGCAATGGCAAAGATACAGTTACGCCGCCAAACCGGCGTCATCCGGGGCCTGTTCCGGCGGTTCTTCCCCTGCATCCTGTTTCTGTGCCGCGGGCGGTTTCACCACATGCTCTGCACCGTCTGCTGTTGTGGCATAGGAAAACCCGCCGCCGCCCGTGGGCCAAACCACCACACTGCCCATTTCGTCCGTGCGCACCACCTCGGCGTTCACAGCGGCGTAGGCGTCCAGCGGCCAGCGGTGCGGGTGGCCGTAGTCGTTGTCCTTGCCGCAGCTTACCACCACCAACGCCGGGTGCACCGCCTCCAAAAAAGCGTAGGAGTTGCTGGTGCTGCTGCCGTGGTGCGCCGCCTTGAACACGTCGGCCCGCAGGTCAGTTTCCAGTTCCATCGCCTCGTCCTCGTTGGCGCGCACCGCGTCGCCCGTGGCAAGCAACCGGATGCCGCCCAGCTCTACCATCAGCACCGGGCTGATCAGGTTCAGGTCACCCTTGGTTTCCAGGCCGTCCGCCACTACGCGGACGGCCGCGCCGCCAAAGGCAAACACGTCTTCCCGGTTCATTTGCGCCGTGGGGATGTTTTTGTCAGCGGCTGTTTGCAGAATGCCCATAAACATGGATGAAGTTGGTATCGGCCCTTTCTCCAGGCGGGGCAACAACAACTGCTTCACCTCAAAGGTCTCCATCACTTTCTGCATGGCGCCAATGTGGTCCGCATGAGGATGTGACATGATTACATAATCTAATGTTTTGACATCAGATGTTTTTAAATATGTTATTAAATCTGACGTGTATTCTTGCGTTCCCGCGTCCAGCAAGGCAAAGGCACCGTCGCTTTCCAGCAGCAGGGCGTCGCCCTGGCCCACATACACAAAGTGGATAGCCTCGGTAAAACCATGGGCTGCGGCCGGGGCCTGTGCCGCGCTGCCCTCAATGCCAAGGGCACTGTACAAATCGTCTACAATGGCAGGTTCCACCGCGAACAGCACCACCAGCGCCAGCACGGCGGCAACACCGGCCAGCCATGCTATGGCCCTGCGCGTGCGCTTTCGCTTCATGCCTGCCGAATATACCGCCCGGCGAACCAACGGCTTCCAACTCCTCTTCAAGCCCTACCCCTTTTCTTTGGCCGCTTTCTTCCCCGCCCACATCCCCGCTGCCCTGCTTTGCTTTTGCCGCTTTTTCAAAAAAACTTATCTGTGGCGCTATTTTCAGGTTTCATCAAACGGCAGCATTTTTAATATTACCATATTTTAACTGATGTTGTTTTAATTAGTGTCGATTCAACTAATACCAATTTATTTTAACAGTAATATATAAATATTATTGTTTCAATAGTTCTTTTTCCACATTCATCATGCCGCACAGTTGCAGCGCCTGCTTCACCTTGGCGCGGTTTTTGGGCAGGTAATATTGCAGCAGCGCCCGCTGCAGCGCCTTTTCCTCCGGTTTTTTTGGCACATACACTTTTTCCAGGGTGTAGGGGTCCAGCCCCGTGTGGTACATGCAGGTGGCAAGCGAGCCGGGTGTCGGGTAAAAATCCTGCACCTGTTCCGGGCGTAGGCGGTGCTTTTTCAGGTAGCGCGCCAGCTCTACGGCGTCCTTCATGGTGCTGCCGGGGTGGCTGGAAATAAGGTACGGCACAATGTACTGCTCCTTGCCCGCCTGCTTCGAAAGCTCCAAAAACCGCTTTTCAAACCGGTTGTACACGTCGATGGAGGGTTTGCCCATCAGGCGCAGCACCTTTGGCGACGAATGCTCCGGCGCCACCTTCAGCTGGCCGGACACATGGTGGGCCACCAGCGCGCGGAAGAAGTCCTCGTTTTTGTCCTGCATCAAATAATCGTAGCGGATACCGCTGCGGATAAACACTTTTTTAATGCCCGGGATAACCCGCATATTGCGCAAGATATCCAAATACTCGCTGTGGTCCGCCACCAAATCGGCGCAGGGTCCGGGCGCAAGGCAGCGCTTGCCACCCTTGCACACGCCGCTTTTCAGCTGTTTGTCGCAGGACGGCTGGCGGAAATTGGCCGTGGGGCCGCCCACATCGTGGATGTAGCCCTTGAAGCCCGGCATGCCCGCCAGCATCTCCGCCTCGGCCAGCACGCTTTCGGCACTGCGCGACGTCACCCGCCGCCCCGCCAGCAGGGTGATGGCGCAATAGGCGCACCCCCCGAAGCACCCGCGGTTGTGGGTGATGGAAAATTCCACTTCCTCGATGGCCGGCACGCCGCCCGCCGCGTCGTACATCGGGTGCACCCGCCGGGTAAACGGCAGGGCGTACACCGCGTCCATCTCCTCGCGGGAAAGCACCTCCGCCGGCACATTCTGCACCAGATATTTTTCGCTTTGCTTTTGCACCACCGGCAGGGCGGACACCGGGTCCTGGTTGTCTATCTGCACGCGGCACGCCTTCGCGGCGGCCTCGGCGTGTTCCGCCACCTTGCGGTAGGACGCGCATTCGGCATATTTCTTCGGCAATTTATAAAAATCGCACAGGTACGCCACCCCCGGTACCTGCCGCGCGGCTGCCAAAGCGGCCTCGGCGTCAGTAGCGTTTGCAAAACCAACCGCCACATCACGCACCGTGCGCTCGCCCATGCCGAACAAAATCAAATCCGCCCCACTGGTCTCTAAAATGGACGGCCGCACGGCATCGCTCCAATAGTCGTAATGGGCAAAGCGCCGCAAACTGGCTTCTACGCCGCCCACAGCCACAGGCACATCCGGGTAGGCCTCCTTCGCAAGGCGCGTATACACGTCCACGCAGCGGTCCGGTCGTTTGCCGGGCTTGCCCCCGGGAGAGTATTCGTCCGTTTCACGGCGGCGTTTCGCCACGGTATAATGGGCCACCATGGAATCCACCACGCCGCCGGAAATGAGAAAGGCGTACCTCGGGCGTCCAAAACGCTTGAAATCGCGGCAGGTGTCATAAGCGGGCTGGGGCAGCATGGCAACGGAATAGCCCGCCGCCGCAAGCACCCGGCCAATCACCGCCGCGCCAAAGGACGGATGGTCCACGTAGGCGTCGCCGGAAACCAGCACAAAATCCGGCTGTTCCACGCCTTTTTCGCGCAGTTCAGCCGGTGTCGTCGGCAAAAATTCCGTACCCAATCTGGGCATATTGGTTTGCGCCAAAACGTTATCCCTCATGGTTCATCATCATTTCCAGCCACTCGTCCCGTGTAATCATCACTTCCCGCGGCTTCGAACCGTTGGGCGGCCCCACAATGTTCAGCCGCTCCATCTCGTCCATCACGCGGCCCGCCCGGGCGTAGCCGAGGCGCAGCCGCCGCTGCAAATAGCTGGTGGATATGGTGCCCGCTTCCAGCGCAATTTCCACCGCCTCCAAAAACACCGGGTCCGTGCGCCAGCTGTTGTCGTCGTCGCCGCCGGCCGCCTCATCCTTCGGCTGCTGGCCGGACAGGGTGATCTTCTCCATCTCGGCCAAAATATCGTCGTTGTAATGCGCGGGCGCACCCTGCTTCACAAAGTTCAGCACCCGGGTGATCTCTTTATCCTGCACAAAGGTGCCCTGCACGCGCACGGGTTTGTTCGCACCCAGGGGCATGAACAGCATGTCGCCCATGCCCAGCAGTTTTTCCGCGCCCACAGAGTCAAGGATGGTGCGGCTGTCTACCTGGCTGCTCACCGCGAAGGCGATGCGGCTGGGGATGTTCGCCTTGATGAGCCCGGTGATGACGTCCACGCTGGGCCGCTGGGTGGCAACGATCATATGCATGCCCGCGGCGCGCGCTTTTTGCGCCAGGCGGCAGATGTACGTTTCAACGTCTTTGCCCGCCGTCATCATCAAATCGGCTAGCTCGTCAATAATAATAGCGATATGAGGCATTTTTTCTATCACACCATTGGTATGGGTGAGGGCGTTGAAGCTTTTGATGTCGCGCACGTTGTTTTCGGCAAAGGTATGGTAGCGCTGTTCCATCATGGCCACGGCGTAGCCGAGGGCCTTCGCCGCCTGGCGCGGCTCCGTCACCACGGGAATGAGCAGGTGCGGAATGCCGTTGTACTCGGCCAGCTCCACCACCTTCGGGTCGATCAGCATCAGCTGCACGTCCTCCGGGGCCGAGCGGTACAGAATGCTCATGATGATGGAGTTGACACACACACTCTTGCCGCTGCCGGTGCTGCCCGCGATGAGCAAATGGGGCATGCGGGTCAAATCCGCCACCACGCACTCGCCCGCGATGTCCTTGCCAAGGGCCACGGCCAGCGGCGACATTTGCGCGGCAAAGGCACTGCTTTCCAGCACGCTGCGAATGCCTACCGGGCTTTTGATCTTGTTCGGCACCTCGATGCCCACGGCGGGCTTGCCCGGAATGGGCGCCTCGATGCGCACGCCCGCGGCGGAGAGGTTCAGGGCGATATCGTCAGATAGAGCCGTAATTTTGCTGATCTTCACACCCGCGTTCGGCTGCACCTCATAGCGGGTGACCGACGGCCCGCGGGACACGTCCAGAATTTTCGTCTGCACGCCGAAGGACGACAGGGTGCCCACCAAAAGCTCCGCTGTCTTCGTCATCTCTTCCTTAGCGCCTGCGTCGCTTTGCACCTTCGGCGTGTCGAACAGGGTAAGCGGGGGGTACTTGTACGGCTCAATGTTTTCCGCGTCCTTTTCCCGCGTGTCCGTAGCCGGCAGCGTGCCGGGCTTCACGGCGGCGGCCTTGTCAATCAACGCCTCCACACCCGGTTCCACCTCACCGCCTGTTGCGGCCGCGGGGGCGGGCATGTCGGTGTAGTGCACGCCGCCGTCTGTTGCTGCGCCGCCAGTGTCCTGTTCGCCGTCGTGCCACGGCAGGTCGTCTTCCTGCGGCGCGGCGGCCACAGCAGCCTTGCCAAAGCTGAGCGTACCCGTGGCAAAGGGGCTGGTGTTGGCCGGCTGGGCCGCAGGGGCCGGGGCCGGTTCGTCCGGCATGCCGGCCGTGCCAAACACGCTGCCGGTGCCGGGGGTGCCAAACAAATCAAAGCCCGGCGCGGGCGCGGGCTCGCCACCCGCGATGTATTCGAGGTCCGGCAAATTGCGCACGTCCAGGGCCGAATCCGGCCCGCCAAGCAAGCTGTAGGGGTCATCCTCGCCGAACAGCAAGATATTTTCCTTCGCGCCCTCATCCAGAATGCTCTCGTCCGAGTGCGCGTCAAAGGGGCGCAGCGGTTTTTCAAAATAATCCACCGGCTCCGGCTTTTTCGGCGGTTCTTTTTTCTTCACAAAAATATTCATCGGGTCGTTTTCATCCAGGCCCACGGCCTCCATCAAAGGCCGCATGCCAAAGGTGCCCCCGGGGCCGATTTCAAACGGCTCCTTCCCGGCCGTGGCAACAGTGACCACGCCGGAAACCCCGGCGGCGGCCCCGGCAGCTGTTTTCGCCGCCGTTCCCCCCGCGGCTTCCTGCGGGCCCAGCGGGATATCCACCACGCTGCGGCGCGGGCGGCCCGCTATATGGGGAAGCGGCTTCGCCACAGGTGCCTGCGCCTTCTGGCCGCGCCCGGCAAACCCGTTCCCACGGAAAATGCCCCGCGCTTCTTTGGCCGCAATCTCCGCGCGCACCTGCTGGGCGGGCGGCAGGGGTTTTTCATTGGGCGAAGGCGGCGCGGGCGTGTCGTCTTCGTAATAGCCGTCGTCTTCGCGCGCGGCGCGGCGCGGCACACGGGCGGCCACACCTTTGGCAAAGCGCGCAATGTCGGCGGGCTTTACACGGAACAGCAACAGCGCCGCAAAAACGGCCAGCAACACCAGCAGCACACGCGCCGCCACCGTGCCCACCAGCGCCAGCAGCAAGCCGCCAAACAGCAGGCCGATGAACCCGCCGGTAAACCAGCCGGTGCTGCCGTTGTTCAGCGCCGCCAGCACCACTTCGCCAAACGTCATGCCCGCAAAATCCAGTTTCGAAAAACTGAGCGCCATGCCGGACAATGCAAACAAAAAAAACAGCCCGCGCGCCACGTGGCCGGCGGCCGGTTTTTTCAGCGAGACCACCGTGGCAAAATAAATGACCATCAGGCCCAAAAGCCACCCGCTTACGCCAAAAACGTCAAACAGCAGGTTTTCGCGCATCCACGCCCACGCACTTTTGCCGGGAATGACGGCCAGCAATGCCAAAAAAACCCCCAGCACATAAAGCAAAACGCCCGCCGGGCGCTGCCAGTCGCTTGGCGACGGGGCGGATTTCGCATTTTTCCGTGCGGGTTGTTTTGTTGTCCGTTTGGCCGGCGCGGCCTTTTTCCGGGTTCCCGTTGGCATTTCGTTCCCACTTCCGTTAAATTCCTGCTGCTGCACGCAGGGCTATTTCACAATGTGCTCCACTGTGCCAACGATGACCACCACCACGCCCAGCACCAGTGTATACCACGCAAATATGATAAATTTATCCGTCATCAACAAATAGCGCACCAGCCGGATGGCCAGATACCCCACCAAGGCCGCCGCCAGCATGCCCGCCACCAGCGGCAGAAAATCCACCGTAACACCCTGGGCGATGGCGTCGCCCACCTCAAACATGCTGCCGCCCACGATAGCCGGAATGGACAGCAAAAAAGAAAACCGCGCCGCCGTTTCACGGCTGAAGCCCATCATCATGGCGCCGGACATGGTTGCCCCGCTGCGGCTGATGCCCGGCATAGTGGCAAGGTCCTGAAACAGGCCGATGGTTATGGCGTGGCGGGCCTTCATACTGTGGATGGTGGCCGTGCCTTTTTTGGCGCGGCAGGCCAAAAACAGCAGCAGCGACGTGATGAGAAAGCACACGCCCTCCACCACGATGTCCTTGTCGCCGGTAATGTCCGCCACAAAGTGCCGCAGCGGCACGATAAGCACCATGGGCAGCGTTGCCAGCACCAGCATGTACAGCAGGCGGCGCTGGTCGTTTGGCGGCTTTGGCTGGAACTTTCCGGTGAAGATCTCCTTCACCATGCGGCCCGCCTCCAGCAGCATGCCCCCGATATCCGCATAATACACCGCCACCACGGCGGCCAACGTGCCAAGGTGCAGCATCAAGTTAAAAAACAGGCTTTCCTCGCCGGAGGTGCCGGTGAAGTGCTGGAACAGCACAAGATGCCCGGAGCTGGACACAGGCAAAAACTCCGTCAGCCCCTGCACTATGCCCTGCAAAATCGCACTGATTACACTCATTCCATACCCCTTTGCCCACGCCGGCACATTTTTAGAAAGTATACCACATTTTGGGGGATATTCCAAGGATTTTCCCCAAATTACCCACTAGATGGTGTGGCCGGCGTTTGGGTACACAGCGCTTTGTTTCGATTGCCAATTCATTGACAATCCCCCGCCCGTTACAGTATAGTAATGTAGCATACGTATATATAAGAAGAAATAAAGAAGAAAGGGGGCGCATCACACATGGGGCAGACAATGGCCCAGAAGTTGATTGCCGGCCACCTTGTTACGGGCGAGGCAACGCCCGGCGGCGAGGTTGGCCTGAAGATAGACCAAACCCTGACGCAGGACGCCACGGGAACCATGGCGTACCTGGAGTTTGAGGCGATGGGCATTCCGCGGGTAAAAACGGAGCGCAGCGTGGCCTACGTGGATCACAACACCCTGCAAAACGGCTTTATGAACGCGGATGACCACGCGTTTTTGCGCACCATTGCAAAAAAAAGCGGCGTGTATTACGCCCGGCCCGGCGCGGGCATTTGCCACCAGGTGCATCTGGAGCGCTTTGCCGTGCCCGGCAAAACGCTGATCGGCAGTGACAGCCACACCCCTACGGCGGGCGGCATCGGCATGCTGGCCATAGGCGCGGGGGGCCTCGACGTAGCCGTTGCCATGGGTGGCGGCGCGTATCACATTCCCTACCCCAAGGCCCTGCGCGTCACCCTCACAGGCCGTTTGCGGCCGTTTGTGGGCGCGAAGGACATCATTCTGGAGGTGCTGCGCCGCATCAGCGTGAAGGGCGGCGTTGGCAAAATTGTGGAATACGCGGGCGAGGGCGTCGCCACTTTGGGCGTGCCCCAGCGCGCCACCATCACCAATATGGGCGCGGAACTTGGCGCAACCACGTCTATTTTCCCCTCTGACGAAACCACCCGTGCTTTTTTGAAGGCACAGGGCCGCGAGGCCGACTATACGCCCCTCAGCCCCGACGCGGACGCCGTGTACGACGAGGAATTGACCATCGACCTTTCCACACTGGAACCTCTCGCCGCCTGCCCCCACAACCCGGACGCGGTGAAACCCGTTTCGGAGCTCGGCCACGTCAAGGTGGACCAGGTCTGCATCGGCAGCTGCACCAACTCGTCGCTGGCCGACATGGAGGCCGTGGCCGCCATTTTAAAAGGCCACACCGTGTACCCCTCCACCAGCCTCACCATCTCCCCCGGCAGCCGCCAGGTGCTGGAGATGCTTTCGCAAAGCGGCAAACTGGTGGACATCCTGTCCGCCGGGGCGCGTTTGCTGGAATGCGCCTGCGGGCCGTGCATCGGTATGGGGCAAAGTCCGCCCTCCGGCGGCGTGTCCCTGCGCACGTTCAACCGCAACTTCGAAGGCCGCTCAGGCACGGCGGACGGCCAAATTTACCTCGTAAGCCCCGAGACAGCCGCCGCCTCGGCCCTCACCGGCCACATCACGGACCCGCGCACCCTGCCCGCTATTCCGGCTTTCACCATGCCGGAGCACTTCCTCATCAACGACAACATAATCGACGCGCCCGCCCCGGAAACCGAGGCTGCAAGCATGGAGATCGTGCGCGGGCCGAACATCAAGCCACTGCCCGTGGCAGACAGCCTGCCGGACGATTGGCGCCTGCCGGTGCTCTTAAAAACCGGCGACAACATTACCACGGACCACATCATGCCCGCCGGTGGCAAAATTTTGCCTTACCGCTCCAACATCCCGCATCTTTCGCAGTACTGCTTCGAGGGTGTGGACCCCGAGTTTGCCACCCGCGCCAAGGGCGCGCGCAGCGGCGGCTTCATCATCGGCGGCGAAAACTACGGGCAAGGTTCCAGCCGCGAGCACGCGGCGCTTGTGCCGCTGTACCTTGGCGTGAAGGCAGTCATCGCCAAAAGCTTCGCCCGCATCCACAAGGCAAACCTCGTCAACGCGGGTATTTTGCCGCTGGAGTTCTCGGATCCTGCCGATTACGATAAAATCGGCCCAAGCGACACGCTGGAGCTTTCCGGCATCCACGACGGCCTCACCGGCGGCAACATCGCTGCCAAAAATACGGACAGCGGCGCGGCGTTCACGCTGGTGTGCGATGTCTCAGACCGCCAGGCCGACATTATGAAAAGCGGCGGTTTGCTGAACCACACCAAAGGCGCCGCCTGCGGGGTGTAGCACTTAAGCGCCAAATACCAATACCCAACACCACACAAAATTGCCCGAGGGCCTGCGTCCGGTGCGTCTCCGGTGAGTGCACCCCCGGGTGGCTTCTCTCGCCCCTGCGGGGCGATTCACCGGCTCAGCCGCAAGCTGATGGTAGCTCTCCGGAGACGTACCGGACGTTGGCACCATGCACTAAGCTAAAACACTAGGGGGAACAAAAATTGCTCACATACGAACAAGCCCAAACCAAGCTCACCGACATCCTTGACATGCAAAAGGCCCGCGTGGCCCGCATGAAAGAACAAAAAGAATTTGTGGATTACACAAAACTCGACAAGCTCATCATCGGCGTGTGCGGCGGCGACGGCATTGGCCCGGTCATCACCAAAGTGACGGAGGACGTGCTGCGCTACCTGCTGAAAGCCGACGTGGATGCAGGACGCGTGGAGTTCCGCACCATCGAGGGCCTGACCGTGGAAAACCGCATTGCCGCGGGCAAGGCCATCCCGGACGACGTGCTGGTGGCCCTGAAGGAGTGCCACGTGGTGCTGAAAGGCCCCACCACCACGCCGGACGCCGCCTACAAGGGCCCCAACATTGAAAGCGCCAATGTGGCCATGCGCCGCGAGCTGGATTTGTTCGCCAACGTGCGCCCGGTGAAAGTGCCCGACCAAGGCATCGACTGGATGTTCTTCCGCGAAAACACAGAAGGCTCCTACGCCGTGGGCAGCCTCGGCTTCGAGACGGAGGACGGCATCAGCGTGGACTTCACCATCACCACCACCGAGGGCACCCGCCGCATTGCGCAGCTGGCCTTCGACTATGCCAAAAACAACGGCAAAACCAAGGTGGCCGTCGTCACCAAGGCGAACGTCATCAAAACCACGGACGGCAAGTTTTTGCGCGAGTGCATGGATGTGGCGAAGGACTACCCCGGCATCACCGCCGAAAGCTGGTACGCCGACATCACCACCGCAAAGCTGGTGGACGAAAAGCGCCGCAAGGACTTCCAGGTGCTTGTGCTGCCGAACCTGTACGGTGACATCATCACCGACGAAGCCGCCGAATTCCAGGGCGGCGTGGGCACGGCGGGCAGCATGAACCTGGGCAAGCGCTACGCCATGTTCGAGGCCATCCACGGCAGTGCGCCGCGCATGGTGGCCGAAGGGCGCGACAAATATGCCGACCCCTGCAGCATGCTGCGGGCCGGCGCGCTGCTTTTGCGGCACATTGGCCGCGCCGGGCAGGCCAAAAAAATGGAGCGCGCCCTCGATTTTTGCATGTTTGAGGAGAAAAAATACGTCATCACAGGGCGCGACACCGGCGCCACCAGCGAAGAGTTTGGAAAATACGTTATGGACAGCGTCTCAAAATTGTGATATTTTTATTGAATTAGGGTCTGTGGTGTGACCCGGCGGTAACCCCACAAGGCAAGGAGAGAACATGTCTGCAAACAAAATTTCACTGCCTGTCATCAAGCGCCTGCCCCGGTATTACCGGTACGTGGCCGACTTAAAAGACGAGGGCATTAAGACGATTTCGTCCAGCGAGCTTGCGGCTATGCTGGGCACAACGGCCAGCCAGGTGCGGCAGGACTTCAACTGCTTCGGCGGCTTTGGCCAGCAGGGCATTGGCTACACGGTGGAAGTTCTGCACGCAGAGCTGGAAAAGCTGCTGCTTGGCGGGCAGGCGCTGGATATCATCCTGATTGGCGCCGGGCGCCTTGGCCGCACCATGTCCTATTTCATTTCCCAGGGCAGCCTTGGCTACCGGCTGGTGGCGGCTTTCGACGCCGATCCCGCGAAAATTGGCCAAAAGCTTGGCCCGGTGGAGGTGCAGGATGTTTCGGCCCTGGCGGCTTTTTGCAAGGCAAATAACCCGAAAGTGGCCGCCATCTGCGTGCCGGATGAAGCCGCAGCCGAGCTTTCGCCCGTTTTGGCCGAAAGCAAGGTGGAAGGCGTGTGGAATTTCAGCCATTTCGATTTCGGCCTTGCAAACCCCGCTTTCACGGTAGAGAACGTCCACCTTGGCGACAGCCTGATGAGCCTGGGCTTTCGCGTGCGCAAAACAAACAGCTGACCGGCTGTTGAGTTAATACTTTCGGAGGAGAAACAATGGCAGAGTTCAAATATGAAGTAACCAAAAAGCTCGGCGTGCTCAGCGAGGCCGCCAACGGCTGGCAGCGCCAGCTGAACATGGTAAGCTGGAACGACCGCGAACCCAAGTTCGACATCCGCGACTGGTCGCCCGACGGCGCCAAAATGAGCAAGGGCATCAGCCTCACCCACGAGGAGCTGTCCATCCTGAAGGGCCTGCTTGAAGACATCGATTTGTAATGGACTATAAAGAGGATTTCATCGCTGCCTTTGGCGCGGACATCAGGCGTGACGGCGCGGCAGAGCTGCTGAGCTGGATGCAGACCACCGACTTTTTCACGGCCCCGGCCTCCACGCGCTACCACGGCGCCTGCGCCGAGGGCCTGGTAATGCATAGCCTGAACGTGTACCACGTGCTGAAGAACCGCTTCGGCGGCTCCGGTGAAAACCCGGAAAGCCTTGCCATCTGCGGCCTGCTGCACGATTTATGCAAGGCCAATTTTTACAAACCCGGCTTTCGCAACGTGAAGGACGACGCCACCGGGCAGTGGAACAAAGTGCCCACCTTCACCGTAGAGGACGCCTTCCCCTACGGCCACGGCGAAAAAAGCGTGTTTCTCATCGAGCGCTTTTTGCGCCTAAAGCCCGCCGAGGCCGTCGCCATCCGCTGGCACATGGGCGGCTTCGACGACGCCGTAAAAGGCGGCAGCTACGCTATCAGCGAGGCGTGGCGCCGCTACCCGCTCGGCTCCATGCTGCACATTGCGGATTTGGAAGCCACCTACCTGCTGGAAAGAGGCACCAGCGCCGTGAACAAGGCATGAAGCCGGTGCCGCGCAAATGAGCCGCACACAGGGGGGAACACGCTCCGTCGGGCGGCAAAACAAATACCGCACAAAACAGCCGCGTTGGAGAACCCAACGCGGCTGTTTTTTCACTGTATGCGGCGCTGCCCGGCGCGGCTTATTTGCCGCCGCGGTTGTTCAGCAGGGCCAAAATGTCGTCGATGTCGTTGATGTAGCCGTCGTCGTCTGCCACAGGCAGCGGCGGCGCGGGCTGCGCCGCGGGAGGCGCCTCTTCCAGTTCGCTGAAAATCACCGGCGTGTTGGCAAAATTTGTGCCTGCCTGCTGGGCCGGTTCCTGGAACATTGGCGCGTTTGCATCGGCCTTTGGCAGCGAGTCGAACCCGGTGGCCACCACGGTGATGCGCATGGCGTCGGCCAGGCTTTCGTCATAGGACACGCCCCAGATGATGTTCGCGTCCGGGTGGGCCTTTTCCGTCACGCTGTTGGCGGCAATTTCCACATCCTCCAGCGAAACATCCGCCGAGGCGGCAAAGTTCAAAATCACGCCGCGGGCGCCGGCAATGCTGGTTTCCAGCAAGGGGCTTGTAATGGCTGCCATGGCGGCGTCCTGCGCCATGTTGCCGCCGCGGGCCTCGCCCACGCCCATGTGGGCGTAACCGGCCGCGCGCATGATATTGCGCACGTCTGCAAAGTCCAGGTTGATAAAACTGGGCACGTTCACCAGCGACGAAATGCTCTCCACGCCCTGGCGCAGCACATTGTCTGCCGCGGCAAAGGCGTTCACCATCGTAATTTTTTCCTGGGTCATCAGCTTCAGGCGCTCGTTCGGGATGACGATGAGGCTGTCCACCCGCTCCAGCAGGGCGGCAATGCCCTCGTCGGCCTTGTTCATCTTCATCCGGCCTTCAAAGTTGAACGGCTTTGTAACGATGCCCACGGTGAGGATGCCCATTTCGCGCGCAATGTCGGCCACCACAGGCGCCGCGCCCGTGCCGGTGCCGCCGCCCATGCCCGCTGTAATGAACGCCATCTGCGCGCCTTTCAGCGCGGCGGCCACTTCGTCGCGGCTTTCTTCCGCGCTGCGCTGGCCAATTTCCGGGTCTCCGCCGGCGCCGCGCCCGCGGGTCAACTTTGAGCCAAGCTGCACCTTTTGCGTAGCCTTTGACATGAACAGCACCTGCTGGTCCGTGTTCATGGTGATATATTCCACGCCTTGCAGGCCGTAGGCGATCATGCGGTTCACCGCGTTGCCGCCGCCGCCGCCAATGCCAACAACCTTGATGTTGGTGACATTTTGCATTTCTTCATCCAGGACAAAGGCCATAAATCGATCCCTCCGCTCGACATTCTTATTTTATACAATATCAGAATGCCTGTGCAAATTCAAGGTAAATCACACAGAATCCAAAGATTTTGTTGTGAAAATTCCAAAACCTGTCGTTTTCCACAAAATGTTGTGGTGGCCCGGCGGCCGGCACCCGGCCGGTCAGTATCGCGCTGCGCCGCAGCGCCCGGGTGCAAACGCGTGTCTTGCGCCTTGGATATAGGCGTCCTGTTTGGGTACGCGCCTAATATTCGGGCCGCAGCCACACCATGTCGGACTGGGTGGGGTATGTGCTCACATCCAGCGTACCCTTGTCGCTGTCTGCAATTTGCCGTGTGTCGCCCTCCAGCATCAGCGCGGCGGCAAACTTCAGCTTGTCGTCTACATTGGCGCGGCCGCCAAGGTCCACCGTAATGCGCCCGTCCCAGCGGAACTGCAGGTCGATGGGGTTGGTGATGTCAAGCCAGGTAATGTTTTCAAAGCCGTGGGCGGAGAGTTTCTCCAACATCAGCTGTAACACGCCAAGGCTCGTCACTTCTTCCAGAACAGGCTCGGCGCTGTCTGCCGGGGCGCCGGCAGCGGCACTGGGAACGCCGTTTGCCGCAGAGGCGGACGCCTCCTTTTCCCCATCTCTGTTTTCCGCGTCCACGTCTTTATGGGCCGCGTCACCTGCGGCAAACTTTGCCTTTCCCGAGGCCGCCTTTGCCGAAAAGGCTTTCTTGCCCTTCTCCTGCGGCGCCTCCGCCACGGTTTTGCCCGGTTCCATCACCACGTCCGTCAGGCCGCGGATCTCCGTCACACCGCCGGGGGCTTCGTCCGCAATGCGCAGCACCTTGCAGCTTTTGCTCAGCACGGCATACTCGCCGTCATATTCGGCACAGTAGGCTTCTTCGGCCGCCTGCACCTTGAACACCACCGTGCCCGGCAGCCGGCGGCTGATTTTGGTGTTCTCGAGGTATGGCAAATTCTTTTCCAGCCGCCGTACCGCGTTGCCTACGTTAAAGCCGAACATATTGTCGCCAAGGTCGCGCCCGAAGGCCATGACGATCTCTTCCTGGGTGTAGGGCACGTTGCCCTCCACCACATATTTGTCGATTTTGAACAGCACCTTGAAGGAGAACAAGACCCCGGCGCCAAGCAGCCCCACAAACAAAACCGCTGCGATGATCTGGCGGTTGCGGCGGCGCTTGGCCGGGTTCAGGGGCTTCTGCGCGCGCTTTGCGCGGGCTTCCTGCGCGCGGGCCTCACTGCGTGTGGGGGCGCCATCAACGCCGGAAGCGCGCGCGCCCGCTTTTTTGCGGCAAGGTGGTGCCTGTTGCCCCACTGCGTCAAATTGTGCGCTGTGATACGCGGCACGCTCCGCCTCGTAACCGGGCAAAGACGGCGGCTCGCGCTGGGGCAGGTTTTTGAAGGCGTCCAGCCCCGGCACACCGGAGATGCGCGCCCCGGCGTACTGCCGCTGGGCACCGCCGGCGGCGGCAGCAGCGCGGGCCGCCTGCTGCGGCACCGGCGCGCCGTGGGGCGGCCGGCCGGCACGGTTTTGCTGATGCTTGCTGTTTTTTGCGCTGTTTTTGGCCATGTCGCCACCCCTCCCTTCTCGGGTTTGCTTGCAAAATTGCTGATTATGCTTTGAAAAAATACGAGACTCTACTCGTTCATCAGGTCAAATAATGCGGTTATAATTGTTTTCAAGGCGTCCGGGTTCGCCAGTTTTTTGGCCGCCTCGCCCATGCTTTGCAGGGTGCCGCCGCTTTGGGTAAGCCTGTCCACCGTTTGCACCAGCATGTCCGCCGTCAGGCCCTTTTCGCTCAGCACCTTGGCCGCGCCTGCCTGTTCAAACTCCATGGCGTTGTGGTACTGGTGGTTTTCGGCTACGTTGGGCGACGGGATGAGCACCGAGGCGCGGCCCACCGCCGCAAGCTCGGCCAGGGTAAGCGCCCCGGCGCGGCAAATGACCAAGTCCGCCGCGGCCAGCTTTGCAGGCATATCGTCGATGTATTCGCAAATGACAAAATGGGGGGTGTTTGCAATACCCATTTCGGTGGCCATGCGGGCAAATTCATCCTTTTCGATGCTGCCGGTGGCGTGGATGTGTAAAAAATCGCGGTTTTCGATGTGCCATTTGGCAAGGGCCGCCACCATCTCGTTGATCTTCATGGCGCCAAGGCTGCCGCCGAAGCTGACTAGCACCGTGCGCTCGCCCGCAAACAGCGCCTGCCGCGCCTCCTCACGGTTTTGGGTAAACAGCGCCGGAGGCACCGGGTTTCCCGTTACAACAGTTTTTTCTGGGTGGCCAAGGCGCTTGGCCGCCTCTTCGCCCGGGGCGAAAATACGGTCCACGTCCTTCGCCAGCAGGCGGTTGGTAACACCGGGGAATGCGTTTTGTTCGTGCAGGGCCGTTTTAATGCCCTTCTTGGCCGCCGTGCGCACCACAGGCCCGCTTACGTAGCCGCCGGTTCCAATGACAATGTCCGGCCCCACCTGCTTCAATATTTTGTTCGCCGCGGCGGCGGCGCCGGCAAGGTACCAAGCCGCGGCCACGTTTTTGGCAATGTTCCGCGGGGCAAAACTTCGCTGGAGGCCGCGCACCTCGATGGGGTGGAACGGATAGCCCGCCTTGGTGACGAGGGCGTGCTCCATGCCCTTCTTGCGGCCCGCGAAGTGGATTTCCACCGAAGGGAACCGCGTTTTCAGGCCGTCGGCAATGGCAAGGGCCGGGTTGATGTGCCCCGCCGTGCCGCCCGCCGCAATGAGAACGACCATACCCCTAGCCTCCCATCACAGCCGTGTACGGGCCGTCGTCTGCATCGTCTGTGCTGTTTGCGCCGCGGGGTTCGGGCAGTGGGGACAACGCGGCATCGCCGCCTTCCCGCGGCTGTTCCGGCGCGCGCAGGCCTGTTTTGGCGCCCTGGCGCGACACGCTGAGCACGATACCGATCTCTCCCAGCAGCATGACAAGGGAGGAACCGCCGGAGGAGAAAAACGGCAGGCTGATACCCGTGCAGGGGATGGTGTTGGTGTTCACGGCGATATGCAGGAACGTTTGCAGGGCAATTTGCACGATGATGCCCACGGTGAGCATGGAGCCGAATTTATCCTTGGCGCGCAGGGCAATGAGGAAGCCGCGCAAAAACAGCAGCAGAAACAGCAGAACAACGCCCACCGCACCCACAAAACCCAGTTCCTCGCACACGATGGCGAAAATATAGTCGTTGTACATTTCGGGCAAATACAAAAACTTCTGTACGCTGTTTCCAAGGCCGTTGCCAAACAGGCCGCCGCTGCCCACGGCGATGAGGCTTTGGGTAATTTGGTGGCCCTGGGTGCTGTCGGAGTGGGTGGGGTCCAGCCAGGGGCCAACGCGCTCCATCACATAGGGGACGGTGTCCGGCATGTAGGTAAGCACCAGATACAGCCCCACTGCCGCCGCAATGCCGGTGAGGGCCAGCCAGCGAATGGGCGAGCCGCCCGCCACCATCATGATGAAACCGATGCCCAGCACCAAAATGGTGCAGGACAGGTGCGGCTCCGCCAGCAGCAACACACTGACGATGCCCAGAATGACCATAAACGGCACGAAGCCGTGGGAGAACTTTTTGATATATTTTTGGTTCGCCGCCAGAATGGCCGCGAACAGGATGATGACGCCAAACTTGGCCAGCTCGCTGGGCTGGATGCTTTGAGTGTGGCTGGAATTGAGCCAGATCCAGCGGTGTGCGCCGTTTTTCTCCTCCATGAACAGCACCACCACCAGCATGACAAGCGTGATGCCCATAAAGGGCCAGGCAAGCTTGCGCAAGTGGTGATAGTCGAAAAAGGTGGCGCCAACCATAATGATGAGGCCGATGCCCGCATATTTCAGCTGGGGCACGATGAAGGCATAGCTGTCGCCAAAACGCATGTGGCCTGTGGGGTAAGACGCGGAAAACAGCATGACGAGGCCAAAGGCGAGCAGCAGCATCAAAATGGTGATGAGGGGCACGTCCACACGGCCAAAGCGCTCGGCAAAGCTGCGGCGCGGTTTCGCGGCGGCCGGTTTTGGGGGTTTTGGCTGTTTCCGGCGTTTCATCGGCCGTGCCTGCGCTTGCGCCGTGGCCCCGGCCCGTGCCTGTGCGCGGCGGAGCCTGGGCGCGGCAATGCCCGCCTGCGGCGCGGAAGGGCCCATTTTCAGTTTTCCAAGGGGAATTTGCAGCATGGAGACTCCCTTCCGGGCCGGTGCCCGGCCAGCCAATATCGCCGCGCTTTGCGCGGTTCGGGTGCAAACGATTGGTTTGCGCCTTTGATGCGGGTGTTCGCCGTTTAAAATCAACCTAAAACTACGGCGTAAATATACGCCACAATGACACAAACAAGGGTAAGCGCCGCGAATAGCACATCGATTTTCACTTCGCTCCAGCCGGATTTTTCAAAGCTGTGGTGGATGGGTGTCATTTTGAACAGGCGCTTGCCGTGGGTAAGCTTGAAGTAGGTGACTTGCAGCATCACACTGCCGGCTTCAATCAGGTACACTATGCTGAGAATGATGAGCACATCCGGCCGGCCCATGCAATAGCCCATGGCCACCACCGTGCCGCCCAGGAACATGCTGCCGGTGTCGCCCATAAAAACCTTGGCGGGGTAAAAGTTCCACATCAGAAAGCCGATGAGCGCCCCCGCCGCGGCCGCCGCCCAAACAGACAAATGGTACCGTTCAAACAGCATCAGCAGCACAAAGAACCCGCACATGACAAAAAAGGTGACGAGGGACGCGAGGCCGTCAAGACCGTCTGTCAGGTTCACGGCGTTCACAATGCCGACGATGACCAGGAGGCTGAGTGGATAAAAGAAAAAGCCAAGGTCCACAACTCCCGCAAAGGGCAGGCGCACCAAAGTGGTGAGGCGGCCCATCAGGTGCAGGGTTGCCAAAAAGCCCGCCGCTATCAGGAACTGGGGCACCAGCTTTTGCCACTCGCGCAGGCCCAGGTTGTTTTTGCGTACCACCTTCAGATAATCGTCCAGAAAGCCGATGGACGCGAAGGCCAGCGCCGTGAACATGCCAAGGGCCAAAAGGCCGGTGCCGGCAGGGTCCACCCCGGCGTTGCCCGTGCTAAAAAAAGGCAGCACCACCGCTATGCCCGCTATGGTGCCAACGATGAACATCAGGCCGCCCATGGTGGGGGTTCCCTGCTTTTTCTCCTTGTGCCAGGAGGGACCAAGCTCGTTGATGGTTTGGCCGAATTTCAGCTTTTGCAGCAGCGGCACCGCCAAAAAACCGGACAGTGCCGTGACGGCCAAAGCCACGATTGCCGCAATGACGACGGCGTATTGCTCCATGTATTCCTCCTAAAAATACCGCCGCTTTTCCGGGTTTTGTGTGCGGGGTTTCTAAACCGGCGCGCCGGCCGGGCATTTTTACACGCCCGAACGCTCCAGCGCTGCGGCAATCTCTCCGAACTTCATGGCGTTGCTCGCCTTTATCAGCACCACGTCGCCCTCTTTGGCAATGGTTTTCAGCCGGGCGGCCGCTTCGGCGTTCGTCTCCATCTGCTCCGCCTGCACGCCGCATTCCTTTGCCGCCTTGGCCGTGGCGGCCGCGTTCGGCCCCACGGTGAGCAAATGCTGCACGCCGGCCTTTGCCGCCTCGCGGCCAAGGTCGGAATGGGCGCGTCGGGTGACGGCGCCAAGTTCCAGCATGTCGCCCAAAACAGCTATTTTGCGGCCTTTCACTTCCATATCGGCAAGGATGTCCAGCGCGGCGCGCATGGAATCCGGGTTGGCGTTGTAATAGTCCTCAATGACGGTGACGCCGCTACGCTGGACGATGCGCTGGCGTTTGCCCGCCGGTTCATACCGGGTAAGGGCCGCCGCCGCCGCGTCCGCGTTCAGGCCAAGCCGCGTAACCGCCGTGTAGGACAAAAGGGCATTTTGCACATTGTGCAGGCCCAGGGCCGGGATATAGGCGTCGTACTCGCCAAACTGCACGTCGCGGATGGTGAACGCCTGGCCTTCGCCGCGTTTTACCACGTTCACGGCGCGCACGTCACTGTGTTCGTCTGCAATGCCCGCAAACACCGGACGCACACCGCTGGGCAACGCGGCCCCGCGCAGCATGGCATCGTCGCCGTTCAGCACCAGCGGGCCGTTGAACGGCAGACCCTCGGCAATTTCCAGCTTTGCCTGCAGCACACCCTGAATGCTGCCCAGCATCTCAATGTGCGCCTCGCCTATTTTTGTGATGATGGCAGCGTCCGGTTTTGCGGCCATCACCAGCTTGCGGATTTCGCCAAAGCCCTGCATGCCCATTTCGATGACGGCGTAGCGGGTAGCGTCCGTCATGCGGAACAGGGTGTTCGGCATGCCGATTTCGTTGTTTTGGTTGCCCTCGGTTTTCAGCGTTTCGCCAAAACCGGACAGTACGGACGCGCAAAACTCCTTCGTGGTGGTTTTGCCCACGCTGCCTGTAACGCCCACCACCAGCGGCGAATAGCACGCGCGGTAGTTCGCCCCCATTTTAATCATGGCATCCAGCACGTCCAGCACCAGCACCAGCTTTTCCCTTGGCACGTCAGGGATATCCCGTTGGGCCACCACATACTCCGCCCCGGCGTCGCATGCCGTACGGCCAAAATCGTGGCCGTCCACATGCTCGCCCTTGATGGCTACAAACACACGGCCCGGGGCAGCTTCCCGGCTGTCCGTCACCACCCGGGTAATGTCCCTGTCCGCAATGGGGCCGTTATGGATATTTTTGAGCAACACCTTTGCCTTGGTTGGTTCCATGTTCCTCTCCAAACTCATTTACTTGCGCGGGAAAACCCCTCTACCCCGCCGTGTGCTCCTGCAGCCATTCCTCCACGATTTGCCGCTCGTTGAAGTAAATGGTGTAGCCGTCCATCACCTGATAGTCCTCGTGGCCTTTGCAGCACAGGGCCAGCATGTCGCCGGCGCTGAGCCGCTCCAACGCCGCTTGGATGGCCGATTTGCGGTCAACGATCGTGTGGTATTCCTTGCCGGAACTTTCCAGCGGGGCCAGTGCGTCCGCAATGGTTTTTTCCGCGGGTTCCAGGCGAGGGTTGTCTGCGGTAAGGTAGATGATGTCACCGTATTCGGCGGCGGCGGCCGACATATCCGGCCGTTTTGCGGCGTCGCGCTCACCGGCGCATCCATATAATACCACCAGCCGCTTTGGAACAAAAGGCCTGAGTGCCGCAAGTAGCTTGCGAACGCCGTCGCCCGTGTGGGCAAAATCCCGCAGGACGGTGTAATCTCCCTCGTAGATAATTTCACATCTTCCCAACACACCCTTCATGGCGGACAAACCTTCGGCCGCCTGCTCGCCGGAAAGGCCCAGCATCATGGCGGCGCCCCCCGCCGCCAAGGCGTTTGAGACAGAATATTCCCCCGGCATACGGAAAAACACGGGATACAGCATATCGCCGCCCAAAAAGCCGAACCGCACGCCGCCGGCTTTCAGTTCCACGCTGTGGGCGGAGAAATCGGCGGCGGCGTTTGCAATGGAATAGGTCTTGACGGTTTTTGAGGGGGCAGGAGGTTTGCTTTTCTCTGTTTGGGGGCTTTCAGGCGTCAAATCGGCAACGAGGCGCAGGCCCCACTCATCATCGCAGTTGACGAGTGCACTTCGGCAGTTGGCGAACAACAGCTTTTTGGCCGCGAAGTATTGTTCCATATCGCCGTGGTAGTCCAAATGGTCGCGGGTGAGGTTGGTAAAAATGCCAAGGGCAAAGCGGATACCCGCCAGGCGGCCCTGCTCCAGCGCCT
Organism: Oscillospiraceae bacterium; assembly: GCA_031551695.1. GTDB lineage: Bacteria > Bacillota > Clostridia > Oscillospirales > Ruminococcaceae > JAAYCI01. The sequence continues at coordinate 58,346 of JAVBNG010000020.1, read as the reverse complement.
GGCTGGACGCTTCCATCACCAGATGGGTACACCCGGCGCTTACCATGCGGGCCATCAGGGCGGCAAGGTCCCACGCCTCCGGCGTTGTGAAGCGCGCGGGGATTGCCATATCGCCGATCTCGCTTTGCACTGTGCCGATAAGCCCGCATTTTAAGCCACTGTGTTCCAGCACCTGCTTCAGCACACTGGCGATTGTTGTTTTGCCGTTGGTGCCGGTAACGGCGGCAATTTGCAGCTTTTTAGCCGGTTCGCCAAAAAACCGCTGGCACAGGGCGCCGTAAACCGCGCGTGTTTCAGGCACGGTAATCTCGTTTGTAAGGCCAAGGGGCCGCTGGGTAACTATGAGCGCGGCGCCGGCCCTTTGCGCCTGGCGGGCATAGGTGTGGCCGTCGCTTTGGCGGCCTTCCATGCACACAAACACGGCGCCGGGAACAACACGGCGGCTGTCCTGCGCCACCAGTGACACCTCGCCCCCGGGCAGGTCCTCCGCCGGCAAAATGCCGCTTACCAGTTCCGCAAAGGTCATGCCGCCATCCCCTTCCGGCCGGTGCCCGGCCTGTCGTTATCGCCGCGCCGAAGGCGTAAAGCGCCTTTTGCGCGGCTCGGGTGCAAACAATTTGCTTGCGCTGTTAATGCTCGTTCTTTGCCGCAGACATCAGGCCAAATCACCCACATTGCTCATGTCCTGCATGGTAAGGGTGACGGTGGTGCCCGCTTTCACCTCGGTGCCGGGTTCAATATCCTGGCTTACCACGCGCACATTGGCGCCGCTGTCCGGCGCGCCGGTGGTCTGGGTGTTCAGCCCCAGGCCCGAAAGAACCGTGTAGGCGTCATAGGCGCTCATGTTGGTAAGGTCCGGCACGGGAATGATACGCGCGTCTGTGGATTCCGTATACAGCACCACGGTGCCGTCGCTCGGGATGCTGGTATAGGCTTCGGGGTACTGCCCAAGCACCGTGCCGCCTTCGCCCTCCAGTGTGTAGCCCAGGCCCGCGGCCTCCAGCGTGGCAATGGCGGTGTTGATGTCGCTGCCGGCCGCCTTCGGGCAGGTAATCTGCACGCGGGTCATGTCGTCTTCGCTGTTGTAATCCGGTGTGATGCCGAGCACCGGCATGGCCTCGCGGATGATGTTGCCCACAATGGGCCCTGCCAGGCGGCCGCCGTAGTATGTGCGCACAGGGCCGGGGCAGTTCGGGTCTTCGGGCTCGTCCAAAACGGCCAGCACGGCAATCTGCGGGTCATCGGCCGGGGCAAAGCCCAAAAAGGACGAAATGTACACTTCTTTTTCCGGCAACAGCTCCAGCTTTTGGCTGGTGCCGCTTTTGCCGCCCACGTGGTAGCCCGCCACAAAAGCGTTGTTGCCGCTGTTGCCTTCACCGCTCACCAGCTCTTCCAGCGCCGAGCAGAGAATGGCCGACGTTTCCGGCGACACCACCTGCCGTTTCACCTGCGGGGAGATGGTCTCCACCACGCTGCCGTTCGCGTCCAGCACCTCGCGCACAATGTGCGGCTGCACCAAATTGCCGCCGTTGATTGCCGCCGAGAAGGCGGTAATCATTTGCAGGGCGGTGTATTTGTTGCTTTGGCCGAAGGAGCAACTGGCCAGTTCCACCGGGCCCATCTGGTCCTCTTTGTACAGGAGGTTGGAAATGGCGGCGGCGCCGGGCTCGCCGGGAAGGTCCACGCCGGTGGGCTCGGTAAGGCCGAAGGCGTTCAGGTAATCGTACCAGGTGGAAACACCCATGCCCGCTGAGATTTGAATCATGGAGACATTGCAGGAATCGATGAGGGCCTGGCGCAATGTCTCCTGGCCGTGGGCCGTTTGCTGGGCGCAGTTGAAGGTGCGGTCCGCCACTTCGATGGAGCTGCCGCAGTAGAAGGTGTCCCGCTCCGAGTAGGTGCCCGAATCCAGCGCCGCGGCGCAGGTGACCACCTTAAACACGGATCCGGGTTCATAGGTGTCCGCCAGGGCCTTGTTCCGCCACTGCTTGATGCGCGCCGCGCCGGTGGCCTCGGCTTTTTCCTCGTCCGTTGGCAAAGCCTCGATGGCGGCGCGGGTGGCCTCGTCGTAAATTTTATAGGGCTCGTTCGGGTCATAGGCGGGGGTGGTGGCAATGGCCAAAATGGCGCCGGTGTTCACGTCCATCACAACCACCATACCGCGCTCCCTGGCAATTTGCTCCGTCACGGCCGCCTGCAGGAATTTTTCCGCGATCTGCTGAATTTCCACATCCAGTGTCAGCACAATGCTTTGGCCGTCCTCCGCCGGGTAGGTAATACCCTCGTCATAGGCGGGTATTGCCCCGCCCCACGCGCTGCGCACCGTCACCTGCCGGCCGGGAACGCCGGCCAGGGTCTCGTTGTAGTAGCTTTCCAGCCCTTCAATACCGTCGCCGTCAGAGTTTGTGAAGCCCAGCACCGTGGAGGCAAGCTCGCTATAAGGGTAATACCGGCGGGAGTCCTCCAGCAAAGAGATGCCGTCGACGCCAAGCTCGTCCATGGTGGTCATCACTTCGTCCGCCAGGGGCTTGTCTATTTTGTCTTTTACTTTGTAATATTTGCTCTCTGCGTCATCCAGCTTTTCAAACAGCTTTTCTTCGTCCACGTCCAGCAGCTCCGCCAGCGCTTTCGCGGCCACGCGGGCGGGCTCTTTTTTGCGGGTGGCCTCGGTAAGGCGGCTGTTGGCCAGCACGTTCGGCGCGGCCACCACCGTCCACGCGGCGGCGCTTTGGGCCATGGGTTTCATGTTGGTGTCGTAAATAACGCCGCGCTCGGCCTTAATGGGGATATTGGCCAGTTGCTGGTTCGACGCGCGTGTCGTCCACACGTCGGCCTCCTGAATTTGCAGATAGTAAAGCCGCGCCACAAGCCCCGCCGCCGCCAGAATAAACGCGGTGGCCACGGCTGCGCAGCGCAGCAAAATGGGCCTGTCGCCCGTTTCGGCCTTTTTCTGTTTTGGGGCATGCTTCGCCATTGGGGCCCCCTCCGGGTGAATTTTCGTGCTTGCCGCGGTCTATTCCTCTTCCGGCAGTGTGTCTTGCGCGATGTCTTCCGCCGCGTTTTTTGCGGGTTTTTCTCCCGTGCCGTCAGCACCGGCTTCCTCTTCTTTTTCGTCAATCTCGCCGTCATTCTTTGCCGCGAAAGAATTTTTCAAACTGGCGTACCACTGGGAAATGCCGCTTTCGCGCAGTTCGATGTTCTGGCCGTCCTCCACGCGCACATAGGTCACTTGCGCCTGGCTCATCTTCACAAGGCCCAGTTCCTTGGCGCGTTCTTCCACATAGCGCGTGTTTACCATACCGTCCAGCTGGTGGTTCAGGTACACGTTGGTGGCGGTGGCGTCGGTGAGGGCGCTTTCTTTGTCGTTAATTTGGCTTTGCAGCTCGGTGATGGTCGTTTGGGTGTACAGCACGCCGCACATCAAACCGACCATCAGCACCACGGCGGCAACGAAGCGCACCATTTTGATGGCATGCACGGCGCGTTCGCTTTTTTCCCGCTTCACGCGTTTGTTGGAGGTGCGCTCCCGTGGTTTTTTCTCTTCCCGCTTTTTCGCCGGGGAGAAATAGTCGATATCGTATGCCGGCTCCGCCATGTGCGCTCACCTCCTTGCCACGTGCCGCGGCTGTCAATATCGCCGCGCTTTGCGCGGCTCTGGGTGCAAACTTTGCATTTTCGTCTTTGATGGAAAATTGCACTTTATTTCAAGCTTTTCACGCCTTCTCAATCACCCGCAACTTGGCCGAGCGGGCGCGCCGGTTTTCGGCCAGTTCCTCTTCGCTTGCCGTAACGGGCTGCTTGCCCACGGCTGTGGCTTTCGCCTTGCCGCCGCAAACACACACCGGCAGTTCCGGCGGGCAGGTGCATTTGGTGCACCAGCGGCGAAAGGCCTGTTTCACCATGCGGTCCTCAATGGAATGGAACGTGATAACGGCAAACCGGCCACCGCTGTTCAGCAGGCTGAAAATGTCCTCAAGGCCTGTGGCAAGGGCCTCCAATTCGGCGTTTGTGTGGATGCGCAGCGCCTGGAAGCTGCGCCGCGCCGGGTTTTTCGCTTTCCGCCGCTCCGCCGGGGGCACGTTTTTGGCAATCAGGTCCGCCAGGGCCTTTGTCGTCTCAATGGGCGCCTCTTCCCGCGCCTTCACAATGCCGCCCGCAATTTGCCAGGCGTAGGGCTCCTCGCCGTAGTCCCGCAAAATGCGCGCCAACTCGTCCCTTGTGGCATGGGTCACCACGTCCGCCGCCTTCAGGCCGCTCTGGCGCTTGCGCATGTCCAGCGGCGCGTCCTCGTTGGAGGAAAACCCGCGCCGGGCGCTGTCCAGCTGGTGGGAGGAAACCCCAAGGTCCAGCAGTGCGCCGTCCAGACGCGCGACGCCTTTTTCGGCCAGCACCGCTTTTGCGTCACTGTAATTGGCCAAAACCACTTCGGCGGGCAAACCCGCCAGCCGTTCGCCGGCCGCTTGCACAGCGGCGGGGTCGCGGTCCAGCGCGTACAGCCTGCCGGTAGTAAGCCTTTCCGCAATGGCGGCGGAATGGCCGCCGCCGCCGGCGGTACCGTCCAAATAAACGCCGCCCGGCTTGATGTTTAGCGCCCCGACGCACTGCGCAAGCATCACGGGCACATGGCTAAACGCGGCCGCCATCAGAAGTCCAGCTCCTCAAGAACGCCCTGGATGCCGTCGATATCCATGGCCTCGCCCTTGGCGGCCCATGCTTCGGCGTCCCAAATTTCCGCGTGGCGCCCAACGCCCACCACTACAGCCTCTTTTCCAAGGGCGGCGTGGTCGCGCAGTTTTTGCGGAATAAGCACGCGGCCCTGTTTGTCCGGCTTTGCCTCGGACGCGCCTGAGTACAGGTACAGCTTCAAATTGCGGCGATTCTCGCTGCTCATGGCGGAAAGCTGCTCCGAGATATAATCCCACTCGCTTTCGCGGAACGCCACAAGGCAGTTTTTCATCCAGCGCGTCACCATAAAGCTCTCGCCCAGAACATCGCGGAACTTCGCAGGAAAATTGATGCGTCCCTTGTCATCCAGGGCACAGGAATATTCGCCGTACAGCATGGGCAGCATCTCCTTTCCACAAAAATGCAATGCCGTTTTCCGCGTTTTGGGGCGGAAAAATAGCAGAAATGGCGGTGCAAGGGAGGTTCGGCGCGGCTTTCAAACCTCACCACACTTCACCACCTTTTACCACTTAGTAACATTATAATGGAATTTCATTAAAAATCAAGGGGTTTCCCTGCTGAAATTTGGCGAAGGACACACAATTTTTATGGTGAGGAGAAAAAAACACCATTCCCGGCGCAATTTTTTTCGCGTGTATCCAGCGTAGGTGCAAAAAGTTTACAAATTCATTACAAGGCAAAAATCTCGTTTGAAAGCCTTTTGTCACCCTCTTTTGGCCTGTTTGCGCTATAATACAATCAGAAACAGCAAAACGCGGCAATGTATTCTGACTGGTGTGCCCTTTTGCGCACGGCCGTACCCACAAATTGAAAAAATATTTTTGGGAACTGTAATGTTTTCGCATCTCTCGCGGTTTTCCTGTATAGACGGCATAAAAGCGGCGCGGAGCAGGTGCCCAACCAAAAAGGAGATGTGTGTTATGAAAAAAGCAAAAAGACATACTGGCGCAAGCACAAAGCGGTTCTGTGCGGCGGCGTGCGCGCTGCTGGTGTTTGCATTGGCCGGGTGCGGCGGTTCGGCAGGCGATAACAAAAACACCGGCCAGACGGCGGCTTCCAGCACGGCGGAAATGGCGACGCCAGCCGCCACAGAAGACGGCGGCTATTATGAATATGACAAGGCGGCGGAACCGGAGACGGCGGTGAGCGAAGAGGCTGCCGCGGACGTGGCGGCTGGGGCCGCCGCCGGCCCCACCGGAGGCGCGGACGTGACCATGCCGCAGGACGCGCGCAAGGTGATTATGCGGGGCTACCTGGAAATGGAGAGCACCGCCTTTGAAAAAACCGGCGACGGCATCCGCCAGGCGGTGGAAAAAGCGGGCGGGTACATCCAGTCGTCGGAGCTTATCACAAATTACGGCCCAGGCGGCGAGCAAATGGCGCGTTACACGGCCCGCGTGCCCGCCGGGGACTACAGCGGCTTTGCGGACGCTGTGGCAGCACTTGGCAACGTGCGCTCGCGCAATGAGTCCAGCGAAGACGTGACCAGCCAATTTGTAGACATTGAGGCGCGGCTGGAAAGCCTGCGCGCGCAGGAAAAATGGCTGCTGAACTTTATGGAGGAAGCCAAAAAAGTAGAAGACATGCTGGAGATTGAGCGGCAGATCAGCGATGTCCAGTATCAAATCGAGAGCTACACCGCCTCGCTGAACCAGCTTTCGCAGCTCACCAGCTATTCCACGCTGGAAATTACCCTTTATGAAGTTAAAGTGCTGAGCGACACCCCCACCGTGCAGGAGACATACGGCCAGCGCGCTTCCCGCGCCTTCAGCCAAAGCTGGACGGATGTGGGCGAGTTCTTCGGGGATCTTGGCATCTTCCTCATCGGCGCTTTGCCGGTTCTTATCTTCCTTGCCGCCGTTGCCGTTGTTGTCATCCTTGTGGTGCGGCGCGCGCGCAAGCGGATGAAAAAAGACGCCGCTGTCTTTACCGCTCCCGCTATGCCAAACGCGGCGGCACAAACGGGCGCACCTGCCCAGGCGCAGCCTCCTGCCGCGGCGGAAACCGGCGAAACCCAACCCCCGCAAAACTGACACCCCATGCCCCCTGGCGCTTCACTTCACCGCGGCGCACGCCACGCGCGCCGCCCGGCGGATGGTTGCGGTAGAGCCCCGGCACTTCTTGCGCCCGGGATGTTGGCGCAAAAACAATAAAGATGATTGCCGCGTCCCGGCACCAGCCCGGCATGGTCGGCACGCTTGTCCTTTTATGGTAAACCGGCCCTGTCAAAAACCACCGGGCCCGCTTTCGCGGGCCCGGTGGTTTTTGTGAATGTGCAAAATGGACGGTTACTCCAGGTTCAGCTTTTTTTCAAAAATGTGCTTGGACCAGAAAAAGTGTATCACCGCAAAAAGAACCATCAGCAAGATGCAAATTGCATAAACCCAAGTCAGCATGGTGAACACGAACGCCATCACGTCGGCCTCTGTGGCAATGCGGCTGAACATGGCGTCCAGCCCGGCAAAGCCGCCGTTTGCGGCAAAGAAACCCGCCGCCACCAGCGCCATCAAAATCAGCATGGCAACACCTTCCACCGTGCTGATGATAAAATAGGCAGCCACGGCGCCGCCGGCCTTGCCGCCAAACCGGCTGCCCAGCGCGATACAGATCATCATTTGCAGGGCGCCTGTCACAGCGCTTGCAAGCAGCATCAGCACAAACAGCGCCACCAGCACCGCCACCTGCCCATGTGGCACCATGGCGTAAAGCTCCGCGTAGATGTCGCTGCCCGCTCCGCTCATCAGCGCCGCATATTCCCGGAAGGCGCCGGAAACCCACATGCACAGGGCCGTCATGGCTATGGCGGCGGCATACCACGTGCCGCCCACCAACACGCGGCCCCATATATGCGTGGACACCTTCACCGGCAAAGTGAACGTAAGGTAGCCCTCCGGCCCCACCAGGCCCTGGTAATAGCGCACGGCAATGAAAACGCCGGACAGCAGGGTGAGCACCGTGGGGATGAGCGTAAACGTGAGCACGCCGCCCAGCATGGCCAGTTCACTGCCAAAGGAGAACACCCGCGGCAGCAACAGGGTGATGATGCCGACCACAACGGAAAAGCCCAGCGTTACACCCAGCAGCGGCAGTTGCATACGGGCCGAGGATTTGAACTCATACTTCATCACTTTTGCTAGCATCTGAACACCTCCCGGAACACTGCGTCCACGCTTTTCCCTTCTTTCACGCGGATATCGTCCACCGCACCCGACAGCGCCACCTGCCCGCCCCGCAGGAAAATCACGTCGTCCAGCACCTTTTCAATGTCTGTGATGATGTGCGTGGAGATGAGCACCGTGGCGTTTTCGCTGTAGTTTTTGATGATGGTGTCGAGGATATAGTCCCGCGCGGCGGGGTCCACGCCGCCGATGGGCTCGTCCAGCAGGTACAGCTTTGCCTCGCGGCTCATCACCATGATGAGCTGCATTTTTTCCTGCGTGCCCTTGCTCATTTCCTTGATGCGCATGTTTTGCTCAATTCCCAGGCGCAGCAACATGTCACGGGCCTTTTCGTGGTTGAAGTCCGTGTAGAAATCATTGAAATACTCCAGCACCTGGCCCGCTTTCATCCAGCGCGGCAGATATTCCCGCTCCGGCAGGTAGCTTACCACGGCCTTCGTCTGTACGCCCGGCACCATGCCGTCCACCAAAATTTCGCCCGCCGTTGGTGTCAGCAAGCCGCAGGCCAGCTTGATAAGCGTGGTTTTCCCGCTGCCGTTCGGGCCCAGCAGCCCGATGATCTTGCCGCTTTGCAGGCTCAAATCAATCCCCGCCAGCGCGGGCGGGCCATACTTGCCATAGCTTTTCCACAGCCCGGCCGTTTTCAACAGTTCAGCCATCGGCCTCCCCCTTTGCCTCGTTTTTTGCATATTGCTCAATTTCCTGCGCCGTGCAGCCAATTTCCCGCATGCTGGCCGCGTAACGCCGTGCCGCTTCCTGCGCCAGCTGGCCTTTTAAGGCGGCAATGCGCGCGGTGTCCTGCGTTACATAGCGGCCGGCTGTGCGCTGGGCCGCCAGCAGGCCGCGAGTCTCCAGCTCTGCCAAAGCGCGCTGCATGGTGTTGGGGTTCACGCCGGCCTCGGCCGCCATTTCGCGCACACCGGGCAGCTTTTCTCCGGGGGCGTAGCGCCCGCCGGCCACCGCCTGCTGCACCTGTTCTACCAGCTGGGTATAAATAGGCCTCCCGTCGTCAAATATCCAGGTCACATACCCTCATTCCTTTCGGTTGATGTGTCATGCAAGCCTCCTGCGCATTATTGTACTAATTGCTTAATACAATAATACATTCCGGATTTCGGTTTGTCAACCGCTTTTGCGCAAAAACCCGCCCTGTGCTTTTACACACAGGGCGGTGTGGAATTTTTTTATATATTCGGCAGTTTCATGTCGCCGGGTCTGATCCATCCGATCTTGCGGAAAAACAGCGCAAACGCCCAACTGAGCACACCCGGCAGCACAAAGCACACCAGCAAAATGCCCAGCCACATGCGCACGCCGCCGCCGGGCATGGCGGTAACAATGCCGATGGGCCCCACCAGGCCGCAAGTGCCCATGCCCGCGCCCACGGGCACGTTTTGCAGGCCGAACACCACGGTTGCAATGGGGCCGGTGATAAGAGAAGCGAGGGATGCGGGCAGCCAGATGCGCGGGTTTTTCACGATATTGGGCATTTGCAGCATGGATGTGCCAAGCCCCTGAGACACAAGGCCGCCCCAGCCGTTTTCAGAAAAGCTGATAACGGCGAAGCCGACCATCTGGGCACAGCAGCCCGCCGTGGCGGCGCCGGCGGCAAGGCCGCCCAACTCCAACATGATGCACAGCGCCGCCGAACTGATGGGCAGCGTAAGCGCCACGCCCACGATGAGCGCCACCAACATGCCCATCCAAAGGGGTTGCAGATCCGTGGCGAACATCACCAGCCTGCCGAAGCCCGTCATCAGGGCGGAGACCGGCGGCCCCACCAGCCATGCCACCAGCGCGCCGGATAAGACCGTGACGGCGGGCGTGACCAAAATGTCCACCTTGGTCTCTTTGCTCACCGCTTTGCCAAGCTCCGCCGCAATGATGTTTGCAACCAGCACGCCCACCGGGCCGCCCAGTGTGTTGCCCGCCACGCCCACCGCCGCGCAGGAAAACAGCACCAGCGGCGGCGCTTTCAGCGCGTAGGCAATGGCCACCGCCATGGCCGGGCCCGCCGCCTGCTTCGCAAAGGCGGCAATTTCCACCATCCACCCCATGTAGGGCACGTGCTCGCCCATGGTTTGCAAAATCGTGCCGATGAGCAGCGACGCGAACAGACCCAACGCCATGCTGCCCATGGCGTCGATGAAATAACGCTGCGCCGAAATCTCAATGTTCTTCCGCTTCAAAAAAGCTTTGAAGCCCTTTTGCCGCTGTGTTTGCTCCACACTTCCCATATCCCTAACCGCTCCCCTTCACCATGGTGCGCTGCCGGCATGGCGCCGGCCCGTCCGCCTGATTATAGCAAATGCGCCGCCGCCACACAAGCGCCGCGCAAAAAAAAACCACGCGCCGCCTGCGGTATGCGGGCAGCGCGCGGTTCGTAGCGGGGGTCAAGCGGCAGGGCTGGAACACGGCAAAAAAAGGGTTCTAATCCTCCGGCTCTGTGGGGTCGGTGACGTCCGCGCCGGGCGCTGGCCGGGGCGGCGGGCAAGGGCCGCGGCCGTGGGGGCCGCCGTGGTGATTGGGGCCGGGGCCGCTGCGCACGCCGAACTGGAAACCGCCCGGTACATTTTCCCAGTTAAAGTTGACAAACCCGCCAAAGGGGCCCCGCGCGCGGCACTCGCCGTCCCGCATTTCAAAGGGCGGGCAGCCATCGGTTTGCTCTTCGCCATCGTTCAGCCCGGCAAGGATGCGGTCCAGATAACCGGACAGAGTTTGCTGCTCTTCTTCTGTAAGAACGCTGAAGATGCCGTCCACGCCGGGGCGCTCGGGCTGGCGCTCGGCGGCGGCACGGCCTTCGTCGGTCAGCCGCACAATCATCACGCGCTTGTCCGCGTCGCTGGGTGTACGGGTAATATAGCCGCTGCGCTCCAGCTTGGTCAACAGTTCGCCAAGGGACTGCGGACGCATCCCCAACAGATAGGCAAGGTCTTTCTGGCTCAGTTCCGGCTGCATTTTTAACAGCGCCAACACGCGCCCCTGCCCCTGGTTCGGGTTGCCCTCGGGGCCAAATGCTTTATAAAACCGGCGGGTAAAGCTGTGCATGCGCCACATAATGGCGGCAAACTTTTTTGCCAGGTCGTTTTCATATTCACTCATGTTTTCATCGTCTCCTGTTTGGTTTTACATCATTTTTTGTTCTGCCGCGCCTGCCGCTGTGCGCAGGGCGGCCAGGCGGCTTTCAGGCAGGCTTCTTCGCCGGCTTTTGCTTCCGCCATTTCGTTTTTAAAAATAAACCGCAATGTAATGAACGGCAAGAAAAGGCTCATGAGGGCCGGAATCCAAAACAACCACTCGTACATTCGCCTGTCACTCCTTCCTCTCGTGTCTGCCCCTTGTGCGGGGTCTGTCAGGTACCTTAGCATAATTATAAAGGTACCTGTCCATTTTGTCAACAGGTACCTTACTAAATGATTTGTGTAAGTTTTGTGTGCGTGTATTTTTTGCATAAATACGCAATATTATAGCAAGGGGCCGCGTTTTTCCAGCAGCGTCATTTCCCGCAGGGCGCTGGCGGCAAGGGGCACGGCCAAACAGAACGTGCACAAATCGGCCACCGGCTGGCTGAGCTGGATGCCCAAAACCCCCAGCAGCGGCGTGAGCAAAAACAGCGCCGGCAGCAAAAACAGCCCCGAGCGCGACAGCGCCAGCAGGCTGGCCGCAAAGGGTTTGCCGATGGTCTGCAGCATCATATTGGTGATGATGACCATCCCATTCAGCGGAAACACCATGCACTGCAGCCGCAGGGCCCGGGCGCCAATCTCAATAACGGCGGGGTCGTCTCGGAACAGGCCCACCACCTGCGGCGCAAACACAAAGCTGACGGCGGCAAGCACCAACATGGTGCAGCAGCTTATCTTTACGCAAAAAGCATACGCCTTTTTCACGCGGGCATACAACTGTGCGCCGTAGTTGAAGCCGCACACCGGCTGGAACCCCTGCCCAAAGCCAATGAGGGCGCTGCTTACAAACATGCCGAAACGCTGCACGATGGACACGGCGGCAATGGCGGCGTCTCCATAGGGGCCGGCCATGTGGTTGACGCAAATGGTGGCCACGCTGGCCATGCCCTGCCGGAACAGGGACGGCAGGCCGCCGCGCGCCATTTCTTTATAAAGGAAAAAAGACGGGCGGAAATTCTTGAAGCGGATGCGGATATTGTCCTTGCGGAAGCAGCCGCCCAGCAGCAGCACGAACCCCACGCACTGGCTGATCAGCGTGGCCAGCGCCGCGCCGCCCACGCCCATGTGAAACACGAAAATAAACAAAGGGTCCAGCGCAACGTTGATGACGGCGCCGCTGACCATGCCCACCATGCCGTAAACGGCACTGCCCTGGTAACGCAGCAGGTTGTTCAGCATCAACGACGACGCCATGACCGGCATGCCGATGAGGATGTACTGTGCGTACTCATTGGCGTGGGGCAAAATGGTGGGCGTGGCGCCAAGGGCCAGGGCAAGTGGCCTGAGGAAAACAAACCCCAGCGCCCCCAGCGCCGCACCGGTAAAAACAGCCGTAAAAAAACCCGTGGACGCCATATACGCGGCGTTTTCCACCTTTTGGGCGCCCAGCTCGCGGGAAATATAGTTGCCGCAGCCGTGGCCGAAGAAAAAGCCCACTGCCTGTATCACGGCCATCAGCGGAAACACCACGCCCACGGCCGCCGAGGCCGACGTGCCAAGCAGGCCCACAAAAAAGGTATCTGCCATGTTATACATGGCAGATATCAGCATAATCACGATGCTTGGCGCAGCCATGCGAAGAACAAGGCGCTCCACGGGCGCCTCGGTCATCATGTGGCGTTTTTCATCAATGGCAGCCCTGCCAATCACAGGGCTGCCGCTTTTTTGGTCTTTCAATGATTCCCCTTCCCCGCTGTGCATCCATCAGGCATTCTTTATCTATCTGCCTTTATATATACACCCCAGCGGGGCGTTTGTCAAAACAGGGGCTTGTTTGAGGAAGATGCGCTGTACGTGGCGCCGCAGCTGTCACCATAGTTGCCCGCGGAGTGGCCGGGCAGGCTTTGCTGCGCCGAATACGGCGGCAGGGCGGCATTTTCCATACCGCGCAGCTTGAAGCGCGAAATAATGCGGTTCAGCAGCGTGCTTTGGGCGCTCATCTCCTCGCTGGACGCGGCCGACTGCTCGGCCGTGGCGGAATTTGCCTGCACCACGGAGGATATTTGGGCAACGCCCTCGTTGATCTCGCTGATGGACGCGCTTTGCTGCTGGCTGGACTCGCTGATGATGCCGATATTCTCGGTGTTGCTCTGGGCAATGCGGCTCACCTCGGTCAGGCTTTCGCGGGTCTTTTCCGCAATGGCGGTGCCGGTGTTCACGTTCTCCACGCTGTCCGCAATCAGGCCGGCCGTTTCCTTCGCCGCCTCGGCGCTTTTGGCGGCCAGGCTGCGCACTTCGTCCGCCACCACGGCAAAGCCCTTGCCGTGCTGGCCGGCGCGGGCGGCTTCCACCGCCGCGTTCAGGGCCAGGATATTCGTTTGGAAGGCGATGTCGTCGATGACCTTGATGACCTTCGAGATGTTCTGGCTGCTTTCGTTGATCTTGCCCATGGCGCCGGTCATCTGGCCCATATATTCCATGCTGCTTTGCATCAGCCGGCTGGACTCTTGTGTCTCCTCCAGCGCCTGTTTCGCACGTTCGTAGTTTTCGGCGGCATGGGCCTGCAGCACGCCGATGGTGGCCGAGAATTCCTGCAGGGTGGCGGCCTGCTCGGTGGAGCCGGTGGCCAGCGCCTGCGCGCCTTCGGCAATTTGGGTGGAGCCCGCAGCCACCTGGCCGGAAGACTCGCGAATCTCCGCCAGCATTTCATTGTTCGCGTCCAGCATATTGCCGATGGCGATATTGATCACATCTTTGGGGGAACGCACCGTGATGGACCCGGTATAATCGCCCTCGGCAATTTGGCGCAGAATGTCCGCCTGCTTGTGGATGCCGTCTGCCATGCTGGTGAACGCCTTGCCCAGCGCGCCGGTCTCGTCCGCCGCATCCACATTGGTATCCACGTCCACGTCGCCTTCCGCAAGGCCGTTTGCCGCAGCCACCAGCTTGTTGATGGGCCGCGAAATCAGGCGCGCCACATGGATGCCAATGACCACGGCCAGCACCACCGTGACAACCAAAACACCGATTAGCAGCCATGTGAGCAGCAAGAACACATTGTCGGATTGGTTATAGGCCTGTTGTCCAGATTCGATATTAAAATTATCGATCGTTCCGGTAATTTCCATCATCTGTTTTTCCATAGACCGCAGTTCGTCGAGATTTACCAGGGCCTCGGCATCTTTGTCTGCCGCTATGTTCGCCTCGTATTCGTTAAGCTTTGGCAGGAAGCTGTTGTCATACAGGCTTTCCAGCTCTTGCAGCGCCACCGCATCAGCATCGGTGTCGTTCAGCAGCGTCATTTTATAATTTTCAAGCGCTGTTTCCAGGCCTTTCTCCCCTTCGCCCAGCAAAGCCAAACATTCCGCGGCCTTTGCGTCATCATCTTTAACAACAAAAAGCGTGGCTGCATTGGCGGAAATCTCTTGGGCGGAAATGATAATATCGCCGGAATACCGCACTCCAAGCAGGTTGTAGTCATACATGCCGTTCAGCATCCCGTTAATGCGCGAAACGCCATAAATGCCTGCCACACCAACGATGGCCGCCAAAATGGCGATGATAATGAACCCTGTCAAGATTTTCCCCTTGATATTTTGCCGCTTGAACATGATGTCAAACCTCCGCCTTTGTACCGCAACTTTTAAATTTGAAACGGCAGCACTTGCGGACTTTCCCGCAAAGTTACCGCTTCTTGCAGTCCATCCATTATTTCATGAACGCTGACCAATTTCAATAGTTCCTTTGGGTTTTACATATATATTTGACAGATGTTGCCTTCATGGCGCCAGTCTTATGCCTCTGATTACCTTTTTGCCTGATACAACCTTCTGCGTTTGGCTTTGAAAATCAAAACATGGTTCAAAAAAAGTAAAATTTTGATTGGTGCGGCCTTCTGCCCTTGACAACATCCCGGCACGCCTTTATAATATAGAACTGTAAAGTAATTTACTTTACACCGTTCCCCAGCAAACACATTTGCCGAAGGGAGGCCGCCGTGCCAAAAAACCTGGAGCTGTCGTATTTGATTGACTTTTACGGCGATGTGCTGACAGAAAAACAGCGCGAGGTGCTGGAGCAGTATTACAACGACGATTTATCTCTGGCAGAGATTGCGGAAAATTTCAGTATCACGCGGCAAGGCGTGCGCGATTCCATCAAGCGCGGCGAGGCCATTTTGCTGGACCTTGAAGCAAAAGTGGGCTTTGCAAATCGCTACCGGGACGTGCAAAAGGGCCTGGAGCACATTGGGCATGTAGCAAAGGACATGGAACTGCGCAACCGCAGCGGCATTTATAGCCAGGAAGAAATTGCCGCCAATGTGCAGGATATCATCCGTACGGTTGACGCACTGGGAAAATAAGGGAGTTTCTTCGAATGGCTTTTGAGTCTTTGAGCGATAAGCTGGCCGCGGTTTTCAAAAAGCTGCGGGGCAAGGGCCGGCTCACGGAGGCCGACATCACGGCGGCCATGCGCGAAGTGCGCATGGCGCTGTTGGAAGCCGACGTGAACTATAAAGTGGCGAAGGATTTCATCGCGAATCTGACCGAGCGCTCGGTGGGCGCGGATGTGCTGGAAAGCCTGACGCCGGCGCAGCAAGTGGTGAAAATCGTCAACGAAGAGCTGACCAAACTGATGGGCAGCGAAAACGAGTATGTGCACATCAAAGCCGCGCCGCCCACCATCCTCATGATGTGCGGCCTGCAGGGCTCGGGCAAAACCACCCACTCGGCCAAGCTGGCAAAGTATTTTATCAAACAGGGCCACCGCCCTCTTTTGGTGGCCTGCGACATCTACCGCCCCGCCGCCATCGACCAATTGCAGGTGGTGGGTGAAACCGCCGGGGCGCCGGTGTTTACATTACCCGGCGAAAAACCGGAAGACATCGCAAAAAAGGCCTACGCCTATGCGCGGGACCACGGCAACGACATCATCATCATCGACACCGCGGGCCGCCTGCACGTAGATGAAGAACTGATGCGGGAGCTTTTGCGCATCAAGGACGCCGTGCACGTGGACGAGACCCTTCTGGTGGTGGACGCCATGGTGGGCCAGGATGCCGTGAACGTGGCTAAAAGCTTCAACGACGAAATCGGTGTGGACGGGGTCATCATCACCAAGCTGGACGGCGACACACGCGGCGGCGCGGCGCTTTCCGTGCGCGCTGTCACAGGCAAGCCCATCAAGTTCGCCGGTGTGGGCGAAAAAATCGACGACCTCGAGGTGTTCCACCCGGAGCGCATGGCCGGCCGCATCCTTGGCATGGGCGACGTGCTGACACTGATTGAAAAAGCGCAGGACACCGCCGACGAAAAAGAAGCGGAAAAGGCCGCCCAGCGCCTGCTTGAAAACAAATTCGACATGAACGACCTGCTGGTGCAACTGGAACAGCTGAAAAAAATGGGCGGCGCGGGTGCGATGCTTGCCATGATGCCGGGTGCGGGGAACGCGCAGGTGGACGACGGGGAGCTGGTGCGCATCGAGGCCATCATCCAAAGCATGACGAAAGAGGAACGCGCAAAACCCGCCATCATCAAGCCGCCGCGCAAACGGCGCATTGCCGCGGGCAGCGGCACCCGGGTGGAGGACGTGAACCGTCTGCTGCGCATGCACGAGCAGATGGGCAAAATGATGAAGCAGTTCAAAAAAAGCCCGAAGAAGTTTTCCAAAATGATGGGCGGGCTCAATTTTTAGAGCATTCAGTTTTTAACGGTTATACTGCGAATAGCGCTGATATAATAAAGACTTTATACGTTACTTTTGGAGGTAAAAATCATGGCAGTAAAAATTCGCCTGCGCCGCATGGGCGCCAAAAAAGCACCCTTCTACCGCATTGTGGTGGCCGACTCCCGCTTCCCGCGCGACGGCCGCTTCATTGAGGAAATTGGCATTTACGACCCCACCAAAGAGCCCAGCGTGTTTGAAGTGGACGCGGAAAAGGCCAAAAAGTGGATTCAGAACGGCGCGCAGCCCACAGACACCGTGCGCGCTTTGCTGAAAAAGTCCAACATCATTTGAGCCGCCAATATAAAGGAGAGCCGGTATGCAGGAAGTTTTGATTGCGATTGCGCGCGGCCTCGTGGGCGACCCGGACGCGGTGAGGGTGGATGTTGACGACTCGAACCCGCGCGAAGTGGTGTTCCACCTGATTGTGGCTGAAGAGGACAAAGGCCGCGTGATTGGCCAAAAGGGCAGTAAGGCCCGCGCCATCCGCACTGTGATGAGCGCGGTGGCCGCAAAACAGGGCAAGCGGGCGCGCGTAGAGATCGACTAGCGTGTTGTTTACACTATATTAAAGTGGAGAGCTATGCAAAAACCGTTTCTTGAGGCCGGAGAGTTTGTTGCCGTACACGGCATTGCGGGCGAGCTTCGCCTGCACCCCTGGTGCGACACCGCCGATTTCCTCACCCAATTCAACACCTTCTATCTCGACCCCGAGGGAAAGCATCCCCTCGAGGTCGTTTTGGCACGCGCCCACAAAAACGTGTGCCTGGTAACGCTGGCCGGTGTGGACACCGTGAACGCCGCCCGGCAATTCATCGGCAAAACCGTGTATATCGCACGGAAGGACGCCGCTTTGCCCGATGGCCATTACTTTGTGCAGGACATTTTGGGCGCCACGGTGCAAAACGCCGCCACCGGCGAAGTGTATGGCCGCATCACCGCTGTCACGTCGCCAGGCAAGCACGACGTTTACGAGATACAGAATAACAGCGGCAATGTATTTTTGTTCCCGGCGGTGGAGGCGTTCATCGAAAAGCGGGACATCCCTGGCGGCATAGTGCTGGTGAAGC
This sequence comes from Oscillospiraceae bacterium, assembly GCA_031551695.1. Taxonomy (GTDB): domain Bacteria; phylum Bacillota; class Clostridia; order Oscillospirales; family Ruminococcaceae; genus JAAYCI01. The sequence continues at coordinate 40,562 of JAVBNG010000020.1, read as the reverse complement.
CCATCCCCGGTATGTTCGAGCCGGAGGAAGCTCCAAAAAGTGTGCAAAAAAACACATCTAAGCGCAGGCAAAGAACGCCTGCAAAGAAACCGGAGAAACAGCATGATTCGCATTGATGTTGCCACACTGTTCCCGGAGATGTGCAATTTTGTCATGGATACCAGCATCATTGGCCGGGCGCGCAAGGAAGGTAAATTTGTATTAAACTGCCACAATATTCGGGATTACACCCTGTCCAAACAAAAGCGCGTGGACGACGCCCCCTACAGCGGCGGGCACGGCATGATCATGCAGGCGGACCCCATTGCCCGCTGTTTGGACGTGATTTTGTGGCAGCACGAGGCGGCCGGGCAGGACAGGCCGCTGGTGTGCTTTTTAACGCCCGGCGGCAAAACCTACACCCAGCAAACGGCGAACGAACTTGCCGCAAAGCAGGGGCTGGTGCTGGTGTGCGGCCACTACGAGGGCATTGACGAGCGCGTGGTGGAAACCTACGCCGACATGGAAATCTCACTCGGGGATTTTGTTATTTCCGGCGGAGAGCTGGCGGCACTGGCCGTGGCGGACAGCGTTTTGCGCCTGCAGCCCGGCGTGCTGAAGAGCAGCGAAGGGTACGAAGCGGAAAGCTTTTACACCGGCCTGTTGGAGCACCCGCACTACACGCGGCCGGAGGTGTGGCGCGGCATGGTCGTGCCGCCCATCCTGCTTTCGGGCCACGCGGCAAACATCGAGGCCTGGCGGCACGAACAAGCTCTTGCCCGCACCGCAGAGCGCCGGCCGGACCTGTACGCGGCTTACCGCGCGGCCCACGCCGGCGAATTTGCGCCGCCAAAACCAAAAAGGAAGCGAAAAGGCAGCGTTGCGCAGGAAAAGTAAATCGTCCGGCCCATCTATGTTTGTTACGGATGTGGTAATTCTGTGCACTGTGACGGGGAACGCAAAAAAATACTGTCAATTTTGGACAAAGTATACCACCGTGAAGGCCCCGCTTTATGGTAGAGTGCTAAAAGTGGCAAATATGCGTTGACCTTTACGTGCCAAACCGATAAAATAGTAGACGGTAGATGTAAAAGTCGCCGCCTGCGAAACAGCGTTTTGTTTCGCTATTCTATTACTATAGGGAGAATGGAGCGGGCATCATGTATGTGAAAGAAGTGACTGTAGAGAACCAGGTGGGGTTGCACGCCCGTCCGGCTACGTTTTTTATCCAAAAGGCCAACGAGTTCAAATCCTCCATCTGGGTGGAAAAAGAAGAACGCCGCGTGAACGCCAAGAGCTTGCTTGGCGTGCTTTCTCTGGGCATCGTGGGCGGCACCACGATTCGCATCATTGCTGACGGGCCCGACGAAGAGGCGGCCGCGGACAGCCTTGTGAAGCTTGTAACCTCGGGCTTCAGCGAATAACAAGCGCTTTTTCACGCTGCCTTCCCGGCAGCGTTTTTTCTTATGTCCGTATATTTTTTCAGCAGGAGTTCGGCGTGACAAAGAGTGAACTGTACCAAAAAGCGCAAAAACTCCCCCGCCTGCCGGGGGTGTATATCATGCACGGAAAAGACGGCGGCATCATTTACATCGGCAAGGCCAAAAGCCTGCGGGTGCGGGTGAGCCAATATTTCCGCGAGGGTGTGCCCCACGATGAAAAGACCGAGAAAATGATTGCCGCCGCGCGGGAGTTCGATTTTATCGTAACGGCCACGGAGTTTGAGGCGCTGGTGCTGGAATGCAGCCAGATCAAAACTCACCGCCCGCGCTATAATATCCTTTTAAAGGACGACAAGGGCTACAGCTACATCAAAGTGACCAAGGGCCCGTGGCCCCGGGTGACGGCGGAACTGCAAAAGGCCGGCGACGGCGCCGAGTACATCGGGCCGTTTATTTCCAGCTACGCCGTGCGCAACATGGTGGCCACCGTGCAGGACAGCTTTTTGCTGCCGCGCTGCACCCGCCGCTTTCCGGAGGATTTCGGCAAAGGTCGGCCGTGCCTGTACATGCACATCGGCAAGTGCATGGGCGTGTGCAGCGGCAAGGTGCCGCAAAAGCTGTACGCCGAAAGCGTGGACAGCGCCGTGCAGATGGTGCGCAAGGGCAAAGGCGAAATCGTGGCCTTGCTCCGCAACAAAATGGAAGAAGCCAGCGAGAGCATGGATTTTGAGCGCGCGGCCATTTTGCGGGACCAGATAGCCGCCATCGAGAAAGTGTCCCGGGGGCAAACGGTCATCCGCAGCGACGAGACGGAGCAGGATGTCATTGCCTTCGCCAGCGCCGCCTCCGTTGCCGCCGTGGCAATTTTGCGCTTCCGCGAAGGGCGTTTGGCGGACAAACGCGAATTCGTGTTTTACGGCGGGGAAACCCTGGACGAACTGCGGGAGGACTTTTTGCCGCAGTATTACATGGACAACGACGAGGAAGTGCCGAAGGTGATCGCCGTGGACGCGCCGCTGCCCGGACAGGCCATGCTGGCGGAGCTGCTTTCGGAAAAGCGCGGCAGCAAGGTGCGCATTTACACGCCGGAGCGCGGCGACAACGCCCAGCTGGTAAAAACGGCCTATCTGAACGCCGTGGAAAGCATTGCCCAGCACTCAGGCCGCACCAGCCGGGAAGAAAAATCGCTGGACGAGCTGGCTGGGCTTTTGGGCCTTGCGGAAGCGCCAAAGACCATCGAGAGCTATGATATCTCCAACTGGGGCGACGGCACCAGCGTGTGTGGCATGGTGGTGTTTGAAAACGGCAAGCCGAAAAAGGCGGGCTACCGCCGGTTCAAAATAAAAAGCGTGCTGGGCACAGACGATTACGCCAGCATGTCGGAGGCGCTGCTGCGCCGGGCCGGCGAGTTCGACGCCGGGGCCAAAGGGCAGTTCGGCGTAAAGCCGGACCTGATTTTGCTGGACGGCGGACGCGGCCAGGTGGGTGCCGTGCAAAAAACGTTGGCGAACACGGGCCTTGCCGACGTGCCCTTGTTCGGCATGGTGAAGGACAATAAACACCGCACCCGCGCCATTGTAAACACAAACGGCGAGGAAATCGCCATTGCCATGCACCGGGGCGTGTTCACCTTTGTCACCCGTGTGCAGGACGAAGTGCACCGGTTCGCCATCGCCTACCAGCGGCAGGCAGCGGGGAAAAAGGCCTTTTCCTCTTCCCTCACCCAAATTCCCGGCGTGGGGCCGAAAACCGCCAAAGCCCTGCTGTCTCAGCTTGGCAGCGTGAAGGCCGTGGGCGCGGCAGGCGAAACAGAGCTTGCCGCCGTGAAGGGCGTCAGCGCAAAAGCCGCTGCCGCCGTGTGGGCCCATTTCCACCAAAACGACGGGAATTGCTAGCCTGTTTATAGCGGTTTGTGCTATAATGCAAAAAGAACAGACGACTTTTTAGCGATTTCACCCAAGAACAGGAGGTTTCCTATGCGGGTCATGTATATCGGAATGGACGGGCGTACACGGGTGTCCAAGGCGCTGCGCGTGCGTTTTTTGGAAGATGGGCTGAAACCCACCGACCGCAGCGACGGCATTGGCATGATGGGGAACAGCGAAGGCCCCACCGTTGTGGTACACCTGCTGCGCAGCAAGGGCGGCAAGCGCCTGGTGGCCACGGTGCCGGATCATTTTAACATGACGGCAGCCGAGCGCCAGCTGTTGCAGGAGGGCTGGATCGATTTGACCGACTGCACCGTGATCGCCGAGAACCCGTACTAAATGCGTATCATATCGGGAACAGCGGGCGGCATGCGGCTGCTTACGTTGGAAGGCGAAGCCACGCGGCCCACGCTGGAACGCACGAAGGAAGGCATGTTCAGCGCGGTGCAGTTTTTGGTGCCGGGCGCGCAGGTGCTGGATTTATACGCCGGCAGCGGCCAGCTGGGGCTGGAGGCGCTCTCCCGCGGGGCCGCCTTTTGCACCTTTGTGGATTCCTCCGCTGCGGCTGTGCGGGTCATCCATGAAAATATCCGCCATTGCAGCTTTGCCGAAAACAGCCGCGTGGCGCGCATGCCTGCGGAGGAATTCCTGCGCAGGGGCGGCGGACCGTTTGACCTTGTTTTTATCGACCCGCCCTACGCCGGCGGCGAGGCGGCGGGCGTTTTGGCGCTTTTGCCCGCCCTGTGCGCGGAACATGCCGTGGTGCTGCTGGAAACCAGCCAGCAAGAGGAACTGCCCCAGCAAGCGGGCGAATTGAAGCTTGCAAAAACATACCGGTACGGCAACGTGAAAGTGAGCCGGTATGTATTTCGTCCTTAATACATGCCCCCGCAGGAGGAAACGCCGTTGCGAATTGCGATGTGCCCCGGCAGCTACGACCCGGTGACCTACGGCCATTTGAACATCATCAAGCGCGCTAGCAAGCTGTTTGACAAGGTGCTGGTGGTGGTGATGGTAAATGTGGAAAAAGAAAGCGTATTCACCGTAGAAGAGCGTGTGGAGATGCTGGAGTTGATGACCGCCCACGTGCCGAATGTGGAGATTTTGTCCCACAACGGCCTTGTGGCCGATTTTGCCCGCGAAAACGGCGTGTGCGCGCTGGTGAAGGGCCTGCGCGCCGTCACAGACTTTGAGTATGAGTTCCAGATGTCCCTCATCAACAAAAAGCTGAACCCGGAACTGGAGACTATGTTCATTACCACGGACATCCGCTACATGTTTTTATCCTCCAGCTCTGTGCGGGAAATTGCGCGTTTTGGCGGCGATTTAAGCGAATTTGTGCCGCCGGAAATTGAAAAGATCATCATTGGCCGGCTGTCCCAAAGCGGCCAAAAATAACAAATACGGCTGCCGTTTTTGCGGCGCGGCCCCGGCCGGGGCGTGGAGGTAATGCAATGAATATCGACGACTTGCTGGATTTGATGGATGAAACGCTGGAGGACGCCTTCACGGTGCCGCTGACAGGCAAGCGCATGGTGGACGTGGACCGCCTGCGCGACATCATCGACGACATCCGCCTGAACATGCCCACGGAGATCCGCCAGGCAAAGGCCATTGTGAACGACCGGGCCGACATTGTGGAAGGCGCCCGCCGCGAGGCGGAAGGCATCATCAAAAAGGCGGAGGACCGCGCCCGCATCATGGTAAGCGAGCAGGAAATTGTGAAGCAAAGCCAGCAGCGCGCCACCGAGGTGCTGCAAACAGCCCAGCAAAATGCGAAGGACATGCGCAACTCTGTAAGCAACTATTGCGAGAATATTCTGCGCGGCGCTGAGGAACAGCTGACGAAAAGTGTGGTTGAGGTGAAAAACGTGCGCACGTCCATCCGCCAGCGGGACAAAAAGGTTTGATTTGTTCGACTATTTTACGGGTTTGATGCGTTTGGCTTAGCCAGGCTCCAAAAAACACGCGTGCTTTTGAAAAAGGGCCATGCTGCGACAGCGGCATGGCCTTTTGGTTGGTTTGCCTTCGCAATGTCAGGTTTTTAATGCCGCGCTTGCCCGCCGGTGTGGCGCGGCGGGGCCGCTTTATGCTACAATGGTTTGTACCGGTGAACTCCGGCCACGCAATTACCCCGGCCACGTGGCCCGGCAACAGAAAGGCAGATAGATATGATTTATTTTGAAAGCCCTTCCACAGACCCGCACTTCAACCTTGCGCTGGAAGAGCATTTGTTCAACGAGCTGGACCCTGCGCAGGACTACCTGATGCTGTGGCAAAACGACAACGCCGTCATCGTTGGCCGGTTCCAAAATACCGCCGCCGAGCTGGACGCCGGCTTTGTGAAGGAACAGGACATCCGCGTTGTGCGGCGCCTGTCCGGCGGGGGCGCAGTGTACCATGACCTCGGCAATTTGAATTTCACTTTCATCAAAAGCGAAGAAAACCTGGAAAAATTTGACTTTGCCTTTTTTACCCAGCCCATTGTGGACACGCTGGCCACCTTTGGCGTGAAAGCGGAATTGAGCGGGCGCAACGACGTTACTGTGGACGGGCGCAAATTCTCCGGCAACGCGCAATACGCGAAGCGAGGCCGCGTGATGCACCACGGCACCATCATGTTTTCGTCGGACCTGTCCGTGCTTTCCAAGGCGCTGAACGTGAGCGGCGACAAACTGCAGAGCAAGGCGGTGGCGTCCGTGCGCTCGCGGGTGGCCAATTTGAACGAGTTCATCAAAGACGCGACGCTGGACGACCTGAAAAAAGCCCTGGTTGCCCAGCTGGACAAGACGGAGGGCATCACCCCGGCCGTTTTTTCGGCGGAAGACGTTGCCGCGGCCGAAAAGCTGCGGGACGAGCGCTACGGCCTGTGGGAGTGGAACTACGGCGCCTCCCCGGCCTACAGCGTGCAGCGCAAGCGCCGCGTGGAGGGCTGCGGCAGTGTTGAAATTTGCATGGATGTGGAAAAAGGGATCATCACGGCGTTCCATTCCTTCGGCGATTATTTCGGCAATGCGGACAACGCCGCACTGGAACAACGGCTCATCGGCGTGCGGGCAGAGGAAAAAGACATCCTTGCCGCTATCGCGGGCATCGATATCGGCGAATATTACCGCAACCTCACGCCGGAGGCCTTCGCCGCCATTGCGGCCGGGCAATAAGGCATTATACGCAATTGCAAAAAACCACCGGCATGGCCGGTGGTTTTTTATTGTGCCGCGTATATTTTCAGCAAAAAGCCTTTATTTCCCCATGGGTTTCGCGCTGGGCATGTCGCAGTTGTGCAGCACGTTTTTAGACAGGGCGAAAAACAGGGCGGCCATGCCCAGTTCCCACACAGACAGGATGCCAAGGCCCGCAAGGGTGCCCCATGTGCCGCCCAGCATAAACCCCACGATAAGCGCGGGCACGGCGCCCGGCGCCATAATCAGCATAACGGCGGCAAAGTAAATGGTGAGCAGAAGCCCCGCCGAGATATTTGCCTCGGTAAAGCGCATGGAGGCGTAGTTGACGCTGAGCAACATCATGGCAAACAGCGTGTAGGTAAGCACGCACCCCAAAATGACCAGCACGTTTTCACCCATCACAAGCCCCGGCACGGCAAAAAACAGCACACTTTCCAGCAGGGTTTTGAACACAAGCTCCATATTGCTCCAAACCGCTTTTTTGAAGGCGGGTTCCGGCACCAGATAAATGTAATGGGTGTACAGTTCACGCAGGCCGCGCCCGTTGCCGATCATGAAAATCTGCATCCACATCAGTGTCTGCAAAATGATGACCAATGGAAACTCGCCCTTTAAAAACACAGCCGCCCCCAGCACACAGGCAAACACAATGATGGTGTACAGGCTGAAAAAGCCGAACCTGTTTTGGCGGAAGGTCTCGCGCAGGTGCTTGTAAAAAAACGCCGACGCCCCGCGCCCGCCGACACCGGTTTTCGTCACGCGCACCTTGCCGCTTGTTGCGGCGGCGGCCTGCATGTCGCCCTCTTCCGCGGCGCGTTTTCGTTCAAAAGCCGTTTCCGTGGCCACCAGCACGTCTTCGTAATAGTGCGATTTGCTGAGCATGATGTATGCCAAAAGCGCGCCGCCGCCCGCCAGCAGCAGGGCCAGCCACGCAAAGCCCGTTGCGGTGTTGCCTTCCAAAAAGGCCAGGGTGGCGGCGGTGCTCCACCCGGCGATGGGCACGGCATTCAGCAGCGGCGACGAAACGGCGGCCTGTACGGCGGCGGTGATGTCGCCGCTTGCAAAATACTGCACGGCAAAATAAACGGCAACCGGCACAAACACGCCCACGGCAATGGCGCGCACGGCCATTTTGCGCCGCGGGTGCCCGTTCGACGCGCTGTAGATGACCAGCGACACCAGCGAGAGCACCACCATAGTGAGGATGAACAGGGCGAACAACAGCAAAATGCCGCCGTAGCCAATGCCGAAGTTGGCCAAAGACGAACTTTGGAACAGGATGAAAAAACCCGCCAGAAACGACATTTTGGCAAGGCGCACCAGGCCGTAGAGCAAAATGGACCGCGGGTTCACCGGCGACACGAACAGCAAGTTCACGTCGCTCATCTCAAAAATGGCATCCCCGGCGGTAAGCCCCTTTTGCACGGCCAATACCACAAAAATGATGAGGAACAGGAAATAGATGCCGCGCAACCAGAACATGGGCACCACGCCACGCTCGGCGGCCGCTTCCCCCGTAAACACGGACAGCACCACCATGCCCGCGATGCCCGCCGCAACCAGCAGGTACAGCACCAGCTTGCCCGGCTTATGGATCAGCTCTTTCAGGAAGTTTTTGATCTCGGTGCGGACAAGGTACGCAAGGCTCGTCATGCGTCCGCCTCCTTGCCGCCTTCTGTGATGGCGAAATACAGGTCCTCAAGGTCACTCCCGGCGGACAGCTCTTCCCGGCGGCAAGCGCGGGCGATGGCACCGCCCGTCATGATGCATGTGGTGTCCCAGTTTTCCTCCACGCTTTCGATCATATGGGTGGAAATGACCATGGCACACCCGGTCTGTTTCATCTCTTTGATGAGGGCTTTCAGTTCCCGGATGGCGTGGGGGTCCAGCCCGACGAGGGGCTCGTCGAAAATAACGGCCTGCGGCTGGGTGATGGCGGCGCAGCAGATGCTGACCTTTTGCTGCATGCCCTTCGAAAGCTCTTTGCCCAGCTTATTGCGCTTGTCGTCCAGCTCAAAACGGGCCAGCAGGCCGTCGGCGCGCTGGCGCCAGCCGGCCTCCAGCCGGTAGGCGCGGGCGATGAACTCGAGGTGCTCGTCCACAGTGAGCATGGGATACAGAGCGGGCATTTCAGGCACATAGCCCAAAAGGCGCTTCGCGTCCGGCGTGTGGTTGTCGAACCCGCCCACGGTGATGGCGCCCTCGAAACGCAACAGGCCGCAAATGCTTTTGATGAGCGTGGATTTCCCCGCGCCGTTTGGCCCCAGCAGCACGGTGAGCTCGCCGGGCAGCACGGTGAGGGAAATGTCGTTGTTGGCAACCAGCTTGCCATAGCGTTTCGTCAGGTGGGTAATTTGGATCATGGTTCATAGGTTCCTTTCGGTAGCGCTCGCACGCCAAAGTATGCCGCATGTCAATAGTATACCACAGCGCGGTGGCACATGCTGAATAGACAACACCGGTGCGGTGTGCTATATTATGATGTGACTATAGACTTGCGCGCGGATATCTTTTTGGATGCAAAGGAGACCATGCTATGAACGCACCCGACCGCATTGCCGTTATGATCCCGTGTTACAACGAAGAACTGACCGTGGCCAAGGTGATACGCGACTATAAGGCGGCGCTGCCCGAAGCGGATATTTACGTTTACGACAACAACTCGTCCGACAACACCTACGAGGCGGCAAAAGAGGCCGGGGCCATTGTACGGCGCGAGCCCCAGCAGGGCAAGGGCAACGTGATGCGCACCATGTTCCGCAAAATAGAGGCCGACTGCTACATCGTGGTAGACGGCGACGACACCTACCCCGCCGACAACGCCCGCCAAATGGTGGACATGGTGCTGAAGGACGGCATGGACCTGGTGATCGGCGACCGGCTGTCCTCCACCTACTTCACCGAAAACAAGCGCGCCTTCCACAATGGGGGCAATGTGCTGGTGCGCGGTATGATCAACTTGCTGTTTAAAAGCAATGTAAAAGACATTATGACGGGCATGCGCTGTATGAGCCGCCAGTTCGTGAAAAACTACCCCATCACGTCCGGCGGGTTTGAAATTGAAACCGAGATGACCATCCACGCGCTGGACAACAAGTTCCACATCGCGTCGGTTCCCATCGACTACCGCGACCGGCCGGAGGGCAGCGAATCGAAGCTGGACACCTACAAAGACGGCTTCCGCGTTTTAAAAACCATTTTCCTGATGGTGCGGGAATACCGGCCGCTGCTGTTTTTCACGCTGCTGTCGTTGGTGTTTTTCGCCTTCGCAATGGTGCTGTTCATCCCCATTTTCAACTTTTACCTGCACACCGGCGTGGTGGACCGCCTGCCCACGCTGGTCATGTCCGGCTTCTTTTTGGTCATTGCCGTGCTGTCCTTTTTCTGTGGCCTGATACTGGACGTTGTGGCGCACAAATACCGGCAGATGTACCAGTTGTCGCTCATCAAAACGCCGGACGCCGCCCAGCCCTCGCGGGCACACTGCGGCGAGGAAAGCGCGGGCTGCGGCGCGGCCCTCAGCTGATTTTATCGTCGGAAAAAGTGGCCGGCCGCACTAGCACAGAGCGCATGCCCAGCTGGCGGTGCAGCGTGAAAAACAAAGGGCGCTCCATTTTCTCATAATTGCCAAGCGGGTCCGCCAAATATACGTATTCATCGTCGTAACCCGTTGCCACAAGCACATGCAGATTCGCGTATGGACGATAATTTTCGTCGGTGTTGTCAATCGTCCATACGAATTTTTTATTGTAGCGCGGCGCTTCCCCGTCGCGGGTAATCCACACGATGACAGGGTTGCCCTCATCCAGGGCGGTAAAAATACCGTCCTCGCCCATGCCCGTGGTGTCGAAGGCGTAGTAATCTCCGGGTTGCCCGGCCAGATAGCGGTTTGCTGCCTTCACCACCGCACCGGGAAAGCAGTAAAACCCAAGGCCGCCCTCATAGGGAACACCAGGATAGGCGTACTCCGGGTCCGGCCCGTAAGCCGCTGCCCTTCCATAGGTAAAGTCTTCCTTGTCGAAGTATTGGTCGAACAGGTCGCGGCCGGTGGTTTGAAAACCCAGGTGGTTGAACAGGACGGTGAGGGAAACGGCCTCGCAGCCGTTCGGCATTTCGGGGTTTTGCAGGATATTTTCCACCTTCAGCCTTGCGCCTGTGTGTGCGGCGGGGGCTTCTGCCGCTTGCTCTTCGGTGGTTCCGCCCGGCTTTGTAGCAGCGTTTTCACCCGGTGCTTCTGTCGCCGGGGGGCCGGGTTCCAGTTGGTTTGCGCCGCGTCCGCCGGCGTTCTCCTCGCTTTGTTCTGTGTATATAAGCGCCACAGGGGCAGACAGGGCAAAAATGAGCACAAAGCCCGACAGAACAGCAACCAGCGAGCGTGTCGTTTTGTTCATCCCCGCCCCTTTCGGCCGCACCCCGGCTTTGTTTTGGGTTCGGCCCGCACGCCGCTTTTCATTGTCCTTTGTCGCCCGTGCCGCTGCCACGCCTTGTTTTAGTATATACTATAATGTCCCTCACGCGCAATTCTCTTGCCGGTTTTTTGCTGTGAAATTGTGCGGGAAGTCATACTCCATGCTGTGTATGCGCTAGTACGTGTTGTTAAAACTTCAGTTATTTTAAATGATGTTATTTTATATTTGATTGAAATTTGTGATGTGAAACAATGAATAGTGAATTGCTGCAAAAATTGAACCATATGCAAGGCGCGCCGCTGCTTTGCGTGCCGCTGGTGGCGCCGGATGCGGACAGCCTGCTGCGCGACGCCGCGGCAGCAGGGCGGGCGGGTGCAGACATGGTGGAGTGGCGCGGGGATTTGTTTTCCGGCCCGCTTTTGCCGGGCGCATTGCCGCCGCTGTTGGCCGGCTTGAAAAAAGCACTGGACGGTTTGCCGCTGCTGTTCACGCATCGCTCCAAAAGCGAAGGCGGGCGCGGCGTCCTTACCACAGGCGAATACACCGCCTTGTGTGAAGCCGCGGCGGCAAGCGGCAACATCGATTTGCTGGACATTGAGTTTTGCCGTGGCGCCGCCGCGGCCAGCGCGCTGGCTTCCTTCGCCGCCGGGCACGGTGTGGCGCGTGTGGTTTCGCACCATTATTTTTCGCACACGCCATCAAAAGATGCCATGCTGCGCGAACTGCTGGCCATGCGCGCTGCCGGGGCGGACGTGCCAAAGCTGGCCGTGATGCCCGCCGCGCCGGAGGACGTGACCGCCCTGCTGGACGCGACGGCCGCCTACACCCGCGCAAACGGCCCTGCCATCACCATGGCTATGGGCCGCCGTGGCGCGTTCAGCCGCGTGGCCGGCGGATTTTTTGGCTCACGCGTTACCTTTGCCAGCCTCACGGCGGCATCCGCGCCGGGGCAAATTGGCATCGGCGCCATGCGGCAAATGCTGGATGAATTTTATTGCGAAAGTGACGTTTAAAACCCGGAGGATACTTTGGAATACGGTTTGGTGGGTGAAAAGCTGGGCCACAGCTTTTCTGGAGAGCTTCACGCCGCCCTTGGCGGCTATCACTACGAACTGCGCCCCATGGACGCGGCGCAGTTCGAAGCGTTTATGCAGGCGCGCGACTTTAAGGGTATCAATGTCACCATCCCCTATAAACAGCGGGCCATTCCCTTTTGCGCGGAGCTGAGCCCGCTTGCGCGGCGCATTGGCGCCGTGAACACCATCGTGAACAAGAATGGCCGCCTTGTGGGCCACAACACCGATTACGACGGCTTTGCCGCGCTTTTGCGCCACGCGGGCATTTCCCTGCGCGCTAAAACCGTGTTGGTTTTGGGCAGCGGCGGCACGCGTGAAACGGTGCGCACCGTGGCCGAGGATGCCGGCGCTGCCGCCATTTACACCGCCGGGCGCACGGCAAAAGCAGGTGTGCTGCCCTATGCCGAGGCCGCGCAGCTGCCCGGCGTGAATGTGGTGGTGAACACCACGCCCGTGGGCATGTACCCTAAAAACGACTCCATGCCGATGGACCTGTCGGGCTTTTCGCATCTTGAGGCCGTGGCGGATGTGATTTACAATCCGCTGCAAACGCGCCTGCTGGCCGCCGCGAAGGCACAAGGCGCCGTCACGGCCGGCGGGCTGTATATGCTGGCGGCACAGGCGAAGGCCGCCGCGGAGCTGTTTACGGGCGGCGCCATTGGCGATGATGTGCTTTCCGGCGTGTATGCCGGCCTGCTGGGGCAGATGGCAAATGTTTCGCTCATCGGCATGCCCGGCTGCGGCAAAAGCACGGTGGGGCGCCTGCTGGCGGCTCACCTTGGCCGCCCATTTGTAGACCTGGATGAGATGGTGGTGGAAACAGCCCGTATGCCAATCCCGGAGATTTTTTCGCAATTTGGCGAAGCGCGTTTTCGCGCGCTGGAGGCCGAAGCCGCCGCCGAAGCGGGAAAGCGGCACGGCCTTGTGATTGCCTGCGGCGGCGGCACGGTGCTGCGGGAAGACAATATGGTAAACCTCGCGCAAAATGGCCCTGTTATCTATCTGGAGCGCGCACTGTGCGACATTTGCCCCGGTGAAGGGCGCCCGCTTACGCAAAGCGCGGAAGACCTGGCCGGCCAGTATTCCGCGCGCAAACCGCTTTATGAGCAAAGCGCTTCCTTGCGCCTGCCCACCGGGAAAACAGCGGCAGCGACCGCCTTGGCGGCACAAAACGCTTTTCTTCAGTTTTTGGATGCTGTAGCACGGAGCCATGCTTCCTTCTAATGGCCTCGCAAATTTACCAACTGCGCGCAGCCATTTATGGCGCGCGCAGTTTTTTAATGGTTGTTTTTTCTCTTCTTTTAATTTTCTACCTGTTAAATAACTGTTTAAAAATAAATATTTGTTGAATTATAACATTTCAAATTTTTTATACATTTTTTATCATCAGTCAGAATATGATATAAGTATATTTCGTCTCAAAACCAATCGTTTTTCCCTTGTATACACGGTTTCCTTTTTTGTGCAATACGTAGAATGTTTTAAACATAAAATGTTGAATACTTTGATCGTTTTTTCTTCACAAATCACAGCAAATCAATCATTTTTGATTGTTTTTACAATTTATTCTTATTTTATTATCATTTTAATGACTTTTCTGCTTTCTTTTGAGAAACCGCCTATTTACATGGACTATTGTAATGACACAAATATAATCACTTCACAATTTTATTCGTTACAATGATATTTATTCAACTATTTTCGTTTATCGCCAGTTTTTGCGCGTTTTGGCCGCTTTTTCTATTGACAAGTCTTTTGCCGCGTGCTAAACTTCAACTATGATATCAAATTGATATCATAACGAATCCCATGTGAAAGGACGGATCAGTTATGGAACGCAACACGCAAACAGTGCTGGCGCCCCTGCAAATGGAGGAAAAAAATCCAAAGTATAAAAGCGGTATGGCAATGCTGTTCATCAATCTGCTGCTCACATGCCTGGCGGTGGCCGCGCTGGTTTGGGGGTGCATTATTGTTGAAAGTAATGTAACGGCTGGGGTTTTGATGATCGTTGCCGGCGGGCTATACATCTGTATCCTGTGCCCCTTGCTGTTCGCCGGCCTGAAGGTGGTTCGCCCGAACGAGGCCTTGGTGCTTACGCTGTTCGGCAAATATTCCGGCACCCTTCGCAAGGATGGATTCTACTTTGTAAATCCCTTTTCTGTCGCACTTCCCTCGCCTGTACCCACATCCACAGACAAGGCCATCGCCATTGAGCAAAGCGCCGCCAAGCAAAAGGCCGGCGAGGCAAACGCCCGCGTGGCTCTGTCTTCGCGGCGCATCTCGCTGAAGGCCATGACGTTGAACAACGAAAAGCAGAAAATCAACGACCAGATGGGTAATCCTATCATCATAGGCATCGTGGTCATCTGGCGCGTGCAGAACACCGCAAAAGCTTTGTTCAACGTAGATAATTATGTGGAATTCCTTTCCACCCAGTGTGATTCGGCCCTGCGCAACACCGTGCGCATGTACCCATACGATTCAAACGACGACGGCTGCGAGAAATCGTTGCGCGGCTCGTCGGCAGAGATTTCCGAGAAACTGCGCGACGAAATTGCAGAAAAAACCGCGGTGGCCGGGCTGGAAATTTTGGAAGCCCGCATCACGCATTTGGCCTATGCGCCCGAAATTGCCGCCGCCATGCTGCAGCGTCAGCAGGCTTCGGCCATAGTGGACGCGCGCCAGCTGATTGTGGAAGGCGCGGTGGGCATGGTGGAAATGGCACTGGCGCGCCTGAACGAACATGAAATTGTAAACCTGGACGAAGAGCGCAAAGCCGCCATGGTAAGTAATTTGATGGTGGTGCTGTGCGGCAGCCGCGACGCACAGCCCATTGTGAACAGCGGTTCGCTGTATTAGCTCGTGGCCGCGCCGGGCGTATCGCGCTTCAAAAATGTGAAGCATCTTGCGCTGCCCGGGTACAAACAATGGGCGCACAGCGTCGATTTGGAGGTTTGCTCATGGCGGAACAAGGGAAAAAACAAATACCGCTGCGCCTTTCAGCCGCCTTGTATGCCGAGCTGGCCGCGTGGGCCGAGGACGATTTCCGCTCGTTGAACGGACAAATCGAGTTCCTGCTTACCGATTGCGTGAAACAAAGGCGCAAAGCGAACAAAAAACAGCTAGCAGCCGAAGAAATCACGGCTAAAGATCAAAGTTTGCCATAAGATTTGTACTTTAGATAGCAAAACCGCCCACCTTGCATTGCGCAAAGTGGGCGGTTTTGCTTTTATTTGTCTCGGATTCTTTGGTCCTGTGTGCCGGGCACTCAACCCAGCAGCTTTACCATCACAGCTTTTTGCACGTGCAGGCGGTTTTCCGCCTCGTCAAAAATTTCCGCCGCGTGGGCCTCAAAAGTCTCCTCACTGATTTCCTCTCCGCGGTGTGCGGGCAGGCAGTGCTGCACCACACACCCCGGGTTCGCCAAGGCCAGCAGGCCGTTGTTCACCTGGTATCCTGCAAAAATTTTCTTGCGTGCGGCAATTTCTTCTTCCTGCCCCATGCTGGCCCACACGTCCGCCACCAGCACATCCGCGCCTTTGGCCGCCTCCTGCGGGTTCACAACCAGCGAAAAGCCTCCGTTCGCCGCCGCAAAATCCATCACCAGTTTGTCCGGCGCGTGGCCCTCCGGGCAGGCGGCCACCACTTCCATGCCGCATTTCAGCGCGCCTACAATCAGCGAGTTCGCCACATTGTTGCCGTCGCCAATCCACGCCCGCTTCAGCCCCTCCAACTTGCCCTTGTGCTCGCGGATGGTCTGCAAATCCGCCAGTGTCTGGCAGGGGTGGGCAAAATCGGTAAGGCCGTTGATGACCGGGATGCCGCTGTATTCGGCGTATTCATCCACATCACTTTGGGCGAAGGTGCGCACCATAATGCCGTCGAAATAGCGGCCGAACACACGCGCCGTGTCCTTCACAGGCTCGCCGCGGCCAATCTGGCTGTCCGCATTGGTGATGGTGACGCTGTGCCCGCCCAGCTGATACACGCCCACGTCAAAGCTGCATTTTGTGCGCGTAGACGCCTTTGAAAACACCAGCGCCACGCTTTTTCCGGCCAGCGCGTTCGCTTGTGGATGGTTTTTCCCTTGTTTTTTCAGCGCGTCCGCAAGATCCAGCGTGCTTATCACATCCTCATTCGTCCAATCAAGCAATTTCAGCAAATGTTTCCCATTCATGCCAATTCCTCCAATACAGATTTCAAAATCTCTATTCCTTCGTCAATTTCTTCGTTGTTGATGATGAGCGGCGGCAGCAGGCGCAGGCGGTCTTTCGCCAGTAAACACAAAAGTCCCTTTCCCATGGCCGCTTTCAGCACGTCCGCAGCGGCGATGCCATCGCAAAACAAAATGCCCAGCATCAGTCCGTCTCCGCTCACCGCCTGCACCCCGGGCAATGCGGCGATGCCCGCCCGCAGGCGCTTACCTTTGGCGTCCACGGCGGCCAGAAAAGTCTCGTCCAGCCGCTCCATCACCACCAGAGCGCCCGCCGCTGCCACAGGATTCATACCGTAAGTGCTGGCATGGTCGCCTTTGCCGAGGGCCACGGCGCTTTTTTCGCCAAACAGGATGGCCCCCAGCGGCAGCCCGCCGCCAAGGCCCTTCGCCAAGGTGACAATATCCGGCTTTAAGTTCGCCTTGCAGCTGGCCAAAAAAGCGCCTGTTCGGCCAATGCCGGTCTGCACCTCGTCCGCGATGAGCAGCAGGTCGTTTTCGGTGCAAATTTCGCGCACCCTTTGCAGGTAGGCGGCGTCCAGCGGCAGCACGCCGCCTTCGCCCTGCACCACCTCCAGCATCACGGCGCAAACATCGCCCTTTAATGCGTCTTGCAGCGCTTCGCCGTCGTTTGCCGCCACATGGCGGAAGCCCTGCAGGAAGGGGTCGAAATCCTTATGGAAACTGTGCTGGCCCGTGGCGGACAGCGTGGCGATGGTGCGGCCATGGAAGGAGTTTTCCAGCGACACGATGACATGGCGGCCCTCGCCGTATTTTTTCAGCGAATATTTGCGCGCCGCCTTAATTGCGCCCTCATTCGCCTCTGCGCCGCTGTTGGCAAAAAAAACCTTCCGCATGCCGGAGCGTCGGCACAGGATCTCTGCCAATTTTGCGCCGGGTTCCGTGTAAAACAGGTTTGACGTGTGCTGCAGCGTGCCCGCTTGCGCGGCCACGGCGGCCACCCATTCCTTGTCGCAAAAGCCAAGGCTGTTCACACCGATGCCGGAAGTGAAATCGAGGTATCCGTCGCCCTCCGGCGTCCACGCGCGGCAGCCTTCGCCCTTGGAGAGGCAAAGGTCAAACCGGGCATATGTTGGCAAAACATATTCATTATCCAAGTCTTTTGTCATATTTGATGTCATTTTTGCACTTCCCATCATCGTTGCCTTAGTCGTAATCCGAGGTAGATTTGTACAGCAGAGTACCACACCCTGACGTGGAAAACATTTCGTAGAGGATGGAGTGTGGCTTGCGGCCGTCGATGATGGAGGCCTCCTCCACGCCCTGCTCAAGGCTTTCCACACAGCCCTGTATTTTCGGAATCATGCCGCCGGCGATGACGCCGCTTTCAATGAGCCCGGCCACTTCGCCAATTTCCACCTCTACCAGCAGCGTGTTTTCGTCATCTTTGTCGCGCAGCAGGCCGGCCACGTCGGTCATGTTCACCAGCTTTTGCGCGCCAAGGGCGATGGCGATTTTGCAGGCTGCAGTGTCCGCGTTGATGTTATACACCGTGCCGTCCTTGCCCACGCCCACGGTGGCAATCACCGGCACATAGCCGGAATCCAGCGCGAAGCGCAGCATTTGCGTTTGCACCTGCACCACGTCGCCCACAAAGCCGAGGTCATGTTTGCCCACGTGCTTTTCGCAGGTGAGGATGCCGCCGTCAATGCCGCAAAGACCGATGGCACGACCTTTTAAAAGGGCAACCAGATCCTTGTTTACCTTGCCGGCCAGCATTTGCTGCACCACGGCAATGGTCTCGGCGTCGGTAACGCGAAGGCCGTCCACAAACTCGCTCTGTTTGCCGATGCGCTTCAGGCCTTCCGAAATCTCCGGCCCGCCGCCGTGCACCACCACCACGCGCACGCCCACCAGCTGCAGCAGCTCAATGTCGCTCATCACCGCGTCTTTCAGGGTCTCGCTGGTCATGGCGCTGCCGCCGTACTTCACCACAACGGTTTTGCCCTTGTATTTCTGAATCCAGGGCAGCGCCTCTTGCATCACCTCGGCCATTACGCCGATGCGTGTGTGTTTCATATCGTATCCTCCTCGCGGGCGGTTATGCCTCGCTTTAGCTCCTGTAATCCCCATTGATTTTCACGTAGTCGTAGGTGAGGTCGCAGCCCCAGGCTGTGCCCGTGGCGCTGCCTTCGCCCATGTCGATTAGTACCTCGATTTCCTTTTCCGCCAGCACCTTGGCGGCCAGCTCCTCGCTGAATGCGACGTGAGAGGCGTTTTCACACACCTTCACCTCGCCCGCCTTGCTTTTCAGCACCAGCGACACATGCTCTACGGAAAACTCCCCCGGGGTATAACCAACGGCGCACAGCACGCGGCCCCAGTTGGCATCCTGGCCAAACATGGCCGCCTTAAACAGATCGCTGGAGATAACGCTTTTGGCGATTGCCCGGGCGGTTTTAGCGTCTGTGCCACCGGTGACGGTGCACTCCAGCAGCTTGGACGCGCCCTCGCCGTCCGCTGCAAGAGCGCGGCTCATCGCCACGCATATTTCATGCAAAACAGTGCAAAACACATCATAATCTGCACATTCATTTGTGATTTCTGCATTACCAGCCTTGCCGTTCGCCAGTACAGACACCATGTCGTTGGTGGAGGTGTCGCCGTCCACACTGATTTGGTTATAGCTGTAGACGATCTCCTCTTTCAGGGCTTTCTCCAGCATGGCCGGCGCAATGGCCGCGTCCGTGGTGATAAAAATAAGCATGGTGGCCATGTTAGGGTTGATCATCCCGCTGCCCTTGCCAATGGCCCCCATATGGCAGGTTTTGCCGCCGAGGGTAAACTCCCGTGCGAACTCCTTGCGCACGGTGTCCGTCGTCATGATGCCGTCGGCGGCGTCCTGGCCGCCTGTGGCGCTAAGCGCCGCCGCAAGCTTGGGCAGGCCGGTTGCAAAGGGCTCAAAAGGCAGCTCCTGCCCTATTACGCCGGTGGAGGCGATGATGAAATCCTGCGGCTGCAGGCCCGTGGCGTCGGCCGCCGCAACACAGCATTTTTGCGCCAGTTCCACACCGCCGGGGGCGCAGGTGTTGGCGTTGCCGCTGTTGCACAAAATGGCCTGTGCGCGGCCGTCGGCGATGTTCTGCCGCGTTACCGTGATGGGCGCGCCAAACACTTTGTTTTGCGTGTAAACAGAGGCCGCGGCGCACATCACATCGCTCACCACCAGCGTCATGTCTTTTTTGGATGTGTTCGCGCGGATGCCGCTGTGGATGCCCGCCGCCTTGAAACCCTTGGCCGCGCAGATACCGCCGCTGATCTCTTTGAACTGTGCCATGATTTTCTCCTTGGTGTTCCTCGTTGTTTTCTAGTTCCCTATTTTACTTTTACACTTTATTATGTCATTTTATTGTTACAGTTCCAACCCTTCATACTCCGGCAGGCCCAGCATTAAATTCATGCACTGCACCGCCGCGCCCGAGGCGCCCTTCCCCAGGTTGTCAAACCGGGCGACCAGTAAAACGGTGTCTTCGTTTCCGGTGATAAAAATTTCCAGCGAATCCTTACCGGAAAGGGCGTTAGCCGCCAGCATCCCGTCGGCCGGGTCGTCGCCCGCCGCGTACACGGTGATGAGCCGCTCATTCGCGTAATAATTTTGGTACAGCTTTGCCACATCACACAATGTTTTATAGCCGCCGGAAAGAGCCCCGATGGATAACGCCACCGTCACCAGCATCCCGCTGTAGTAATCCGCCACCACCGGGCAAAACAGCGGCGGCGCGGCGGTTCCGGCAACGGCCTGCATTTCAGGCAGGTGCTTGTGCCGCATGGAAAGGCCGTATAGGCGCGGCGCGTCATATTTTCCGTCCCGCCCCGGCGCCTCATACTCGGCAATCATCGCCTTGCCGCCGCCGGAATAGCCCGTGAGGGAGTTTACCGTAAACACATGTTCCGGCTGTATTGCACCCATCTCCACCAGCGGCGCCGCCAGGCACAGGTAGCCCGTTGCGTGGCAGCCCGGCACGCTGACGCGCGCGGCCGCTTGCACCGCCTGTCGTCGCCCCGCCAGCTCGGGAAAGCCATATACCCAGCCGGGCGCCACGCGGTGGGCCGTGCTGGCGTCGCAAATGCGTGCGGTGGCGGGCGCCGCTTCCACAAGGGCGCGGGCCGCGTCGTCCGGCAAGCAAAGGATGCTCACATCGGCTTGCTGCACAGCGGCCAGCCGTGTGGGCAGGTCCTTGCGGGCTTCTTCTGAAAGAGCCAGCAGTTCGATGTTCTTCCGGCCGGCCAAGCGCTCATAGATGCGCAGGCCTGTGGTGCCGTTCGCC
The DNA here is from genome assembly GCA_031551695.1 of Oscillospiraceae bacterium. Classification (GTDB taxonomy): domain Bacteria; phylum Bacillota; class Clostridia; order Oscillospirales; family Ruminococcaceae; genus JAAYCI01. Next base: position 20,038 of record JAVBNG010000020.1, on the reverse strand, counting down.
CCGTCCACAAACACCAGCTTTTTCCCCGTCTGCATGGTCCTCTCCCTTCGGTCTGTTGCCTTTTTGAATATTTATGCTTATTATACGCGAATACACTGCATAAATGCAAGCATTTTTTGAATATTGATGAATATTTGTGTGCGCCTGCGTGAAAAGCAGACAAACAAAAAAGGAAAACCCGCTTCTTTTGGGGAAGCGGGAAGTGGCAACGCACAACAATGGGTATCGCACCCGTTTGTCTCCCTTATCGGCCATGCGGTTGCAAGCGCTCGCGCGGCTCTCGCTTCGCCGGGCAAGGTAATCGCAAATTACCACATGTGCAGCAAGCGCTGCACTGCAAGGGAAGAGAGGGCAATGGACACCCAGCAGACAAAGCCGAGAAGGATGGGCTTTGCGCCGTTCTTCACCAGCTTTTTCGCATCGGTGGAAAGGCCGATGGCCGCCATGGCCATGACGATGAAAAACTTGCCCGTGGTGGAAATTGGCTTTGTAACAGCGGAAGGCAGCGCGAACACCGTGCTGGCAACGGCGGCAAGCAAGAAGAACAGTATGAACCACGGAAAAATTTTGCGGATGTTGAAACTGTTCTGGCTTTTCCCTTGCTTGCGCGCCTCGTACACTGCCAGCACAAAGGTTATGGGAATGATGGCAAGGGTGCGTGTCAGCTTTACGATGGTGGCAAGGTCCAGGGCGGCGTCGTTGCCCACGCGGGCGCTCCACGTGGTGGCGGCGGCCACTACGGAGGATGTGTCGTTCACAGCGGTGCCGGCCCAAAGGCCAAAACCGGTGTCGGAAAGGCCCAGCAGCGCCCCGATGGACGGGAAGACCAGCGCGGCAATTACGTTGAAAATGAAAATGGTAGAAATGGCGCTGCTCACCTCATCCCCTTCCGCCCCAATGACCGGCGCCGTGGCCGCAATGGCGGAGCCGCCGCAGATGGCACTGCCCACCCCCACCAAAATGGACGGCTTTGCCGGCACCTTCAGCAGCTTGCTAACGGCGAAAGCCACCACCAATGCCACGGTGATGGTGGAAAGGATGAGCGCAACGGAGTTGCCGCCCACCTGCAGCACTTTGAAAAAGTTCATGTCAAAGCCCAGCAGCACAATGGACGCCTGCAGCACTTTTTTGGACGTGAACGCCACACCTTTTGCAAAAACCGGGCGGCGCAGCAGCGCCCCCAAAACCATGCCCAGCAAAATGGCGATAACGGGCCCGCCCACCACCGGCGCCAACTTGCCCAAAAGCCACGCCGGCACTGCCAGGCCAAAACACAACAGAACACCGGGCCCCACGGCCACGATGCCACGTTTGATGGATTGCACCAATTTATCCCCCGTATTCAGTCATTACGTTTGCTTTTTGCCGCACAGCGCCCTTGCTCGTTTGCCTTACTTGCGGATGTAGCCGTTTTTCAGCTGCCGCACATCGTTTACCGTGATGAGCGCCGAAGGCGAGATGTCGCGAATGACCTTGCTCGCTTCCTCAAGGCACTTGCGCTTCAGGAAGATCATCAGCACTTCCACCGGGCCGTCACGCCCTTCCCCCTTGAGCTTGGTTACGCCGAATCCCCGCTCGCGCATGGCGGTGGACACGTCTTCCACTTGGTCCACCCCCACCACAGCCTGGATGCACGAGGTGCCGATGGCAAGCTTGCCCTCAATGATAACACCCACATAGTTGCCCATGGCGAAGGCAAGGCAGTATACCACCACTTTAATGGGGTCCTCAGTGATGGAGGAGAGCACATTGTTCACCAGTATCAGCCATATGAGCACCTCGAAAAAACCAATGCAGGCGCCCTTCATTTTTTCGCCGCGGTTGATGAGCACGTTGCGCACCGTGGCAAGCGACACCTCCACCAGCTTTGCGAAAAAAATAGCAATGTAAAGTAAAATTGTAGTAATCATGTGAAAAATCCTCAATCTCTGCAGTGTTTTCCCCTCTCTTTCACTATAGCGGTTCAGGCGGTGGAATGCAAGGGAGTCCCGGGAAAAATGCACAAAAACCACAGAAAAAAACCGGCGATGTGCATCGCCGGTTTTTCTTTGCTGTATTCAGTTTTTCCGTTTGGCCTACAGGTGGTCCAGCACAAAGAGCTTGAGCAGGAACAAAGCACCCAAAACCCACATGACCGGGGTAATGTCCTTGAACTTCGCGGCAACCACTTTCACCAGGATGTAAGCCAAAACGCCCCACATCAGGCCCGCGCTGATGGAGTAGCCCATCACCATAAAGCCGATGGTAATCACGCCGGGCACCAGCGCCTCCGGGTTCAGGAAGTCAAACTCGCGCATCGGCTCAAACATCATGATGCCCACCATGACGAGGGCGCAGGTGGTGGCAAAGGCGGGTATGGCGGAAATGACAGGGAAGAACAGGATGGAAAGCAGGAAGCAGGCGGCGGTGGTCATGGAGGTGAGACCTGTGCGGCCACCCTCTTCCACGCCGGCGGCGCTTTCCACAAAGGTGGTAACGGTGGACGTGCCCATGATGGCACCCGCCGTAGTGGCGATGGCGTCGGCCGTGAGCGCGCCCTTAATGCCGGGCAACTTGCCATTTTCATCCATCAGCTTTGCCTTTGTGGCAACACCTGCCAAAGTACCCAAGGTATCGAAAATATCCACGTACAGAAACGTGAGCATGACCACAATGAAGGACATGAAGGAATCGGCAGAAGCAAACACAGAAGCAAAGCCCTTGAACACCAGGCCAAAGGTGGGGGCCATGCTGGGCGGCGCGCTGATGACGCCGGATGGAATAAGCGAAAAGGCGCTGAGCTCCGGGTTCACCTGGTACCAGCCGGCCAGCTGGGCAACGATGCCAAGCACCCAGGTTGCGATAATGCCAATGAGCAGCGCCCCCTTCACCTTGCGGATGTACAGGATGATGGTGATGGCGAGGCCGATGATGGACAGAGCCACCGCCGCGCCACCAAGGTCTGGGTTGATGGCCACTTTCGTGGCGGCATCCGCCACGATGAAACCCGAATTCTGCAAGCCGATGAACATGATAAACAGGCCGATGCCTGCGGAAACAGCCATTTTAAGTTCTTTGGGAATGGCATTGAACAGCGCCTCGCGGATGCCCGTAAGGCTGAGGATGATGAAAATGACACCCTCCGTAAGCACCGCGGCCAGTGCGAACTCCGGCGGGTAGCCCATGCCGATGACGACAGTGTAGGCGAAGAATGCGTTCAGGCCCATGCCGGGCGCCAGCGCCAGCGGCAGGCCCGCCATCAGGCCCATAAGCACCGTGCCCAAAACGGACGACAGAGCCGTTGCCATAAACACCGCGCCGGCGTCCAGCCCGGCGGCGGACAAAATGGACATGTTGACCGGTAGAATGTATGCCATGGTGGCAAACGTGGTAAGGCCTGCACGGACCTCCGTGCCAAAGGTAGAGCCCCGTTCGGAATACTTGAAAAACTTGTCCAGTCCTTTTACCTGTGTGTTGCTGCTCATAAGCCACTCCCCTTTCCAAGTAAGCGGTTGAATTTGCGCCATTTCCATAGTTTGAACATTTTTCACAAATTCATCACAATTTCAGATTAGCACTACAGGGGCGAAAAGTCAACCGAAGGAGACCGCAAAAAACGCCTGAAAACACGCGTTTGCACGTTTTTAGGCGTTTTTTACAGTCTATCTTTCCAGCGTCCATATCGCGTTCATTTTTGCGCGGCACGCCGCTACATCATGCCAAAAGAAATGGTTCCCTCAGAGTTGCGGTACACGCGCACATTGCTCATCTCGTCGGAGGCGGTGGCATTTTCGCGGCCGAAGGAAATGCGCACCGGCGGGTACATTTTTTTCGCTGTGATGACAGTATTTTCATTCGGCCGCATTTTTTCGTCCAGCGCGTCAATCTCCGCCTCCAGCAGTTCCTTTTTCTTCTTGCACAGCGGCATCTGCATTTTCAGCCGCTTGTATTTCGCCTCGTGGTCCGGCTTCAGCTTTTGGCCCATGTTCACCATGCGTTCAATAAATTTCCAGTCCTTTTCCAGCTCTTCAATGTGGGAAGTCATGGCGGCCAATTGGTCATTTTTCTTTTTCTTTTCGTCTATATATCGCGGAATCACGCCCATGGCGATGGTGGTGAGGGCGTTGGAGTCGTTGCCAATCTCCAGCGCGTTCATGCTGCCATACACCGTGATACGCCCACCACACACCTGCCCTTTTTGCTTTGTCACCTCAATGTCGCCGTCACATTCAATGGTACAGTTGGTGATGGCGGCCGCAACCAGCTTTTGGCCCGCGTGCACCGTGGCGTTTTCGATGTAAACAGCTTCCACCACGATGGCCTCCAGGAAAGCAGCGGCGCCGCTGCCGCCGTTGACACCGCCCTCCACCATCAGCTTTTCAGCCGCGGATACGTTGGCGGCGCCCACATTGCCGTGGATGGTGACATTCCCGCCGCTTTTCACCTCAAACCCGTCCAGCACATCACCGTCTACCACAACATCACCGGAAAAAGTGATGTTTCCCACGTCCAGGTCCACCTGGGGCACACGGTAGGTAGTCTCCACGTGGAAAGCGTTGTCGTAATAAACCAGGTTGCCTTCGCAGGCGGCTTCCACGCGCTGCCCGCTGGGCGAAAGGGCCAGCCCCTTTCCCATGGGAACGCGCGGCATCTGGCCTCCCTTTTGCGCGTGTTCACGGCCAAACACGTCTGTTCCGGGCGTACCGGGCGTCGGCTGGGTAAGGTCTACAATACCCATCCCCGCTTTTACTTCGGTGATGAGCCCCAGGTTTTTATAATCCACATTTCCGTGTCTGTCTTCTTTATATACCGGCTTTTTTTCACGGGGGAACAGTTCGGTAACAGTTCCGTCCTCGCCGTTTTCCGGCAAAAGCCCCGTTGCCACCGTCACATTCGTGTTGTACAGCGGGGCGGCCAGGCGCTCGATGGCGTCATCGTCGATGCCGTAGCCCACGCCCATTTGTGCCAGCGCGGCGCGAATGCTTTCACAAGTTGGCGCGGCGCCGCCGTTTTCAGGCGGCGCAATGATAACGCTGCACGACATTTTATTGCCGCTCACGCTCACCTCTATTTGCGCATCCACCGGCTTTGCAACGTTTTTTTCTTCCATAAACCGCTCAGCCCACCCAATCCGGCCGTTTCGGGCTCTTGATCAGCATTTTATACTCCACCGGGTCAAAATATAAAGTGCGGCCGTAGTTTTTCCCGGTGTCTTCCGACAAGATGGGAATGCGCAGCGCCGCAAGCGCCGCTTTTACCGCCTGCACATTGCGCTCGCCGATGTTCGCAATGGACGACGCGTTCGAAGCGGCGAACATCTGCGCACCGCCGGCAATTTTCGCCTTCATGTTCGGCACCTTGCAGCCAAAAATCTCCAGCTTTTTAATCAGCGTGGGAATGGCGGTATCCGCAAATTTCATGGGCGTGGCGCTGCCCGGCATCTGCGCCGCCGAAGGCAGCAAAATGTGAGACAGTCCGGCCACCTTCACCGTAGGGTCATACAGGCAAATGCCCACACAGGACCCCAGCGCGAAGGTGACAAGTGAGTCCGGCTGGCGCACCACTTTCAAATCCGCGATTCCAACGGAAATTACACTCATATAGACATCCCCAGCTTATCCAAGATGACATCCAGCGATTGTGCCTCCGGGATCAGCAGGATATTACTGCCTTCGCTGTTCGTGTCGTTGATAAAAGCGCCCTCGATAAAAATAACTTTGTCGCTGATCTGCGCAAAATGGATGGCCGGCACGGAAAGGATGGAGCCGACCATATCGATACAAATTTCAGGCGGGGAAATGTCTATGGTGAGGCCGGTACACAGGCTGACGGCGTTCACATAGGACGCCGCAACGATGTTGCCGATCTCGCACATGGCGGACATGCTCATTTCATCAAGGTCTGTGAAGCTGGTGAAATCCTGCCCAAGCAGCGTATGAATGGCCATTTGGGCAAAATCTTCCTGCATCAGCAGGATCATCATTCCCTTTACATCTTTGTCCAGCATCAGCATCAACCCGGCCATCACGTGCTCCGGGCCGCCCAGGGAATCGGAGATGGTGCTGTAGTCCAAAAAGCTGATTTTAGGGACCGTTATGTTAACGGTTTTTCCCAGCATGGTCGCCAACGAGGTGGCGGCGTTGCCCGTGCCGATGTTCGCAATCTCCTTCAGCATGTCGATTTGCATGTCATCCATCTTGTCGTAATCAATAACAGCCATCTCATCAGCTCCAAATCCTAGATTCCTCGCGCCCCGCGTGCCACACGCGGGCCACACCCCTCTTTACTGCCGGCTTTGCCGCCACGGCTCAGCGCAGGCCGTTGATCTCCGTCGCCATTTCGTCCGCCGTGGTAATCACGCGGGCGTTCGCCTGGAAAGCACGCTGCGCGTTGATCACATTTATGACCTCGTTCGTGTAGTCCACAGCCGAATTTTCCAGCGTGTTCTGCAAAATATCGTTCGCCCCGGCGCCGGTGCCGCCCAGCGTGGCCACCGCGGTAGCTGCGCCGGAGTTGTCGCTTACGGTGTAGCGCGCGTTGTTCTGCGGCGTAAGGCCATATGGGTTCGCAAAACGGAACAGGCCCAGTTGGTCGCGGATGGTATCCGTGTTGATGGCCCCGTTTTCCATTTGCAGGGTGATGCGGTTGCCGTTTTTGTCCAGCACATAGCCGCCGTCGTTCGTCACCAGCGTGGCGGTGTTGCCTTCCACCGACAAATCAAACGCGCCGTTGCGGGTGTACATGCGCTGGCCGCGGTAATCCACCGCGAAAAAGCCGTCGCCGTCAACGGCGAAGTCCAGCGGGTTTTCCGTAATGGAAAGGCCGGACTGCCCCATGATGTTGTCCACGTACTGCTGCTTCACGCCGTGGCCAACCAAATGCTCGCCCTCCACGTTCGTGTTAATGCGGGTGCGCACCAAATCGTCAAAGGCGGGCCGGCGGGCTTTGTAGCCGCTGGTGTTCACGTTGGCAATGTTGTGTGCGGTAACGTCCAGCGCGCTTTGGAACGCGCGCACGCCGGAAGCGCCGGTGTATAGTGCGATCATGCTCATATTTTATCCTCCATATGCGCCGCTTGGGGCGCATATCCGTCTTTCCCGGTCAGGCCGAGGGAAAAAAACAACCGCTTTTTCCGCCGAATGGCCTTGGAACGACATTATACCATACTATTGCGGGAAAATAAACCGCTTACATCAATTATTCACCGCTGTTTTTTACCTGCTTTGCGCCGCTTTTCCCAGACGCTACAGCGAGGCGATGTTCACCGCTTTGGCGTAGGTCTGGTCAATGATTTTCAGCGCCTGGGAGGCGGACGAGAAATTGCGCTGCACCATCGTCATTGTGGTAAGCTCGTCGCCCATGTTCACGTTGCTGTCCTCATAGGCACCCTGCACCAGCTCCGGGTCCGCCGATTGCGCACCCGCGCCGCCTTCCACGCGGTACATGCTGTTGCGGCTTTCCAAGATGGTCGCGTTCTCCGCCGGCACGGTGATGGCTAGGGTGCCGAGGTTCGCGCCGGTGATGGAGTTGGTGATAACGCCCATGTCGCTCACTTCGATATCGCTGGTGTTCACCTGCAGCCGCTGGCCGTTTGAGCCCAGCACAAAGCCGCCGTCCCGCTTGATAAGAAAGCCGTTTTCGTCCAAATCAAACATGCCGTCGCGGGTGATATAGGTCTCGCCGTTTTCCGCCTGCACGTTAAAATAGCCCTCGCCGGTAATGGCAAAGTCGAAGGGGCGGCTGGTTTCAATAATAGGCCCGGCGGTGAACAGGTCCGCCACCTCACGCACGATGCGCACCGGGTCGCCCACGCCCACGCGCCCGTCGTTATAGTCCTCAAAACGGGTCAACAGCGTCTGCTGGAACGTGTTGGAAAGCAGGCGGCTGCTTTTGTAGCCCGGCGTTTCCACGTTGGCCAGGTTGTTGGCAACGAGGTTCAGGTTCCGCTGCTGCATCAGCATGCCGGACGCGGCCGTATAAAATCCCTGTAGCATTGTCTATTTAGCCTCCCACGTATTTTTCCATCTTCGAGCGCATTTTTAAAAGCGCCTTCGAGTGGATTTGGCTGACGCGCGATTCGCTCACATCCAAAACCGTGGCAATCTCGTGCAGCTTCAAGTGCTCGTAATAATACAAAGAAACAACTGTACGTTCTTTTTCCGTCAACATGTCAATAGACTGCATCAGTTGTTCGCGCATTTCAGTTTTCATCAGACCCTGCTCCGGCAAGCCGTCCGTGCCGGGGATGTTCACCTCGGCGGCCTCGCTGCCGCCATTGCCGGAACTTTGCAGCAGATCCTCAAAGCTGACCACCAGGCCGCTGTTCGCCTCGGAAAAATGCTTGGCAATGGCCTCCTCGCTCACGTTCATGTGCTCGGCCAGTTCCCTGGTGGTGGGCTCGCGCATCAGCTCTGTGGAAAGGGCGTTGTACGCGTCGGTAATTTCACGCGCCGTGCGGCGCACGCGCCGGGGCACCCAGTCCTGCTTGCGCACAAAGTCGATATTGGCGTTGCGGATGCGCATATAGGCATAGTTTTCGAACTTCATGCCCTTGTCCGGCGTAAATTTATCAAGGCAATCCATCAACGTGAGCATGCCCTCGTTGACGATGTCCTCCACCTGGGCGTACCCTTGTGTGATGCCGCGCATTTGCACCGCCACGCTTTTTGTGATGTAACCGTAGTGCATCACAAGGTCGTTGCGCAAATCCGGGCTTTTTGTTTGCTGGTATTCCGCGAGTTTTTCCTCCGGGTTATCAAGCCGGTACCGCTCATCCGGGCCTGCCACGGGGCTTCACCCCCTTCCCATGAAATTGCCGCTTTAGCCGGCAGCTAATGACTGGTCTACCGAGATATTGCCAAGGGCCTGTATCTGGATGTCGGTGTCGATCTCGTTGAAGCTGAGGACCACGATGCGCGGGTAGAACTGGTCGATCAGCTTTTTGAAGTAGATGCGCACGATGGGGCTTGTGAGTACGATGACGTTCTGCACCAAATCCTTCACGATCTCGAACTGGTCGTTGGTGGCGGTGACGATGGACTGGATGACGTTCGGGTCCAGCGCAAGGTAGCTGCCGCCGTCCATGCGCTTCACCGCGGCCATGATGGTGTTCTCCAGGTTCGCGTCCAGGGTAATTACCTTCAGCTGCCCTGCCTCGGCGAAACGGCGGGAAATGGTGCGCTTCAGCGCCTGGCGCACATACTCGGTCAGCATGTCCGTGTCCTTCACGGCGCCGGCGTAGTCGCCCAGTGTCTCAAGGATGGTCTCGAGGTCGCGGATGGGCACGCCTTCCTTCAAGAGGTTCCCCAGCACTTTTTGCAGGTCGCTGACGCTGAACAGGGCGGGCACGGAATCCTCCACGATGGTCTCGTTCGACTTTTTCAGGTTTTGCAGCATGTTGTTCACTTCCTGCCGCGTCAGCAGTTCGTTGGCATGCTGGCGGATAACCTCGGCCAGATGGGTGATGATAACGCTGGTCGGGTCCACCAAAGTATAGCCGGCCATCTCGGCCTTGGCCTTTTTGTCCTCGCTGATCCACTTGGCCGGAATGCCGAAGGCCGGCTCGATGGCATCGATGCCCTCCACCTGCTCGGCCGCGTCGCCCGGGGCCAGGGCAAGGTAATGGTCTATCAGCACGTCGCCCACGGCCACCTGCTCGCCTTTAAAACGGATGGAATACTGGTTGGGGTTCAGGGCGCCGGAGTCTTTCAGGCGCACGGAGGGAATGACCATGCCCATCTCCTGGGCAAACTGCTTGCGAAACATGACGACCCTGTCCACAAAGCTGCCACCGGAGGCTTCATCCACCAGCGGAAGCAGCGAGTAGCCAAATTCCATCTCGATCTGCTCCACGTTCAAAAGGCCGTACACATTGTCGATGTTGCGGTAATACGACGCTTCCGACTGTATCTCTTCCGTCGGCTCCATCTCGTTCGGCCCTTCAGCCATAATGGGCTGGGGCTGCTGGGCGCGGCGCATCAGCACCACGCCAAGGGCGATGAGCGCGCCGGAAATGATGAGCACCTGCACCGGGGGAAAGCCGATGAGCATGAGCAGGAACATGACGACACCGGTGATGATGAGGGCGATGGGCTGGCCCAAAAACTGCTTTGCGATGGCGGTATTCAGGTTGTCGTCGCTGGAAGCGCGCGTTACCACCATACCGGTGGCAACCGAGATGAGCAGGGACGGGATCTGGCTCATAAGGCTGTTGCCGATGGTGGCCGTGGCGAAAATATCCAAGATGGCGTTGAAATCTCCCATGCTGTTCACAAAGCCGATGATGATGCCGCCCACAAAGTTGATAAGGGTGATGACGATGGAGATAATGGAGTCGCCCTTGACGAACTTGGTGGCGCCGTCCATGGAGCCGAAGAAGTCGGCCTCGTACTGCACCTTGTTGCGGCGGCGGCGGGCTTCGGCTTCGTCGATGAGGCCGGAGTTGAGGTCCGCATCGATGGCCATCTGCTTGCCGGGCATGGCGTCCAGCGTGAAGCGGGCGCTTACCTCGGCCACGCGTTCGGAGCCCTTTGTAATAACCATGAACTGCGCCAAAACAAGGATGATGAAAATGACGACGCCGACGATGTAGTTGCCCTGGATGATAAAGCCGCCAAAGGCGCGGATGACGGCGCCGGCGTCACCGTTGTTGAACAAAATCAGCTTGGTGGCCGCCACGTTCAGCGCCAGGCGGAACACCGTGGTAATGAGCAAAACAGACGGGAATATGCTAAATTCCAGCGGTTCCACCACATACATGGTGATGAGCAGGATGATGAGGCTGATGGCGATGTTCAGGATGAAGAAAATGTCGAGCAACCACGACGGCAGCGGGACGATCAACAGCAAAATAATCGCCACCACCAGCAGCGACACGGCATTTTGCATGGGGTTGAACCGTCTTCTTCTCGGCACGTTTTCTTCTCCTTTCCAGCGGTTTTCGACCCGGGCTTTTATGGCATGGGGCTACAGATCAGGATGGCGGCGTTTTCCCTTTTCCGGGGCCGCGTTTTTGCAGGGTGTACACGTACACCAGCACCTCGGCCACCGCGTCGAAAAACTCGCGGGGCACTTCCCGCTCCAGCGGCACCTGCTCGTACAAAGCGCGGGCCAGCGGGCGGTTTTCCACCACCACCACATTGCTTTCCTCAGCCAGCTTGATGATGCGCAGGGCCAGCAAATCGGCGCCTTTTGCAATTACCTGCGGGGATTTATGCTGCTTCGCGTCATATTTCAGCGCCACGGCATAGTGGGTTGGGTTTCGCACAATCACGTCCGCTTTGGGCACCTCCGCCATCATGCGGCTTTGGCTCATCTCGCGCTGCTTCTGCTTGATTTTCCCCTTTACCTGCGGGTCACCCTCCGTTTGCTTATACTCCTCCTTTATCTCCTGCTTCGACATGCGCAGGTCCTTTTCGTACTGCCAGCGCTGATACATATAGTCCGCCGCGGACAAAACGACAAACATGAAAAGCACCGATGTAAACATCGACAGAAAGGCGTTCGCCGTGTAGAACAGCACGTTCACAAAATCCATTTCCATCAGGCGCGGCAGCTCGGCCAGGCGGTCCACCAACTCGCCGTACACCACATAAATCAGCACGATGATCTTCAAAATGGACTTGAGCAGTTCCACAAGCCCGCGGGCCGAAAACATCTTCTTAATGCCCTGGGCCGGGTTCATGCGGCTGAACTTGGGCTTCAGCGCTTCGGCGGAAAACAGGCCGCGCGTTTGCGCCACGGTAACGAGGATGGCCGCAAGGGCGGCGGCCAACAGCGGCGGCAAAGCGGAGATGCCATAAGCGATAGCGGAATCGATAAACAGGGAGGACAGCAGCTTCGGCGACATGACCTGTACCGTGCTTGCCAAATCCCACGTCTTTTCCGTGAAATTGGACAGTGCGGCCAGCATATACGGGCCCATAAACTGAATGGTGTACACGACCGCCAACAGGCTTACCAGCAGAAGGATCTCCTTGCTTTGGAAAACATTGCCCTTCTTGCGCTCGTCGTTGCGCCGTTTGCTGGTAGGGGCTTCTGTCTTGTCGCCCATAAGCCAAATCCCCCCTTTGTTGCCCGAATAGCGGCGCTATGTTCCGCCAACGGCAACCAGGTTGCCAAGGTCCTTAAAACCGGTGAACATCACGTCGACGTACCCATCTATGAAATTGCCCATATAGGGGGCAAAGGCGTAAAGCAAAATGAAGGCCAGCAAGATCTTCATGGGGAAGTTGATGACAAAAATGCTGATTTGCGGCACGAAGCGCATCAAAATGCCCATGGCCGCCTGCAAAATAAACTCCGCCACCAGGAACGGCGCCAAAATGCGCAGGGAAAGGTTGAACACGCCGACAAACAATTCCAAAATAAAGGCATATACGCTGGTGCCAAGGCCCGGCACACCAAGGGGGATGTGCTGGAAACTGGTGGCGTACAGGTGGATGAGCGCCAGGTGCGAGCCGGAGCCAAAAAAGTACATCACAAACAGGAACGAGAGCAACGTGGACGACACGGACGTTTGGATGCTGGTGCCCGGGTCGAACGTCTTTGCCATGGAGATGCCGAACTCCATGTCCATGGAATCGCCCACGAAGTAAAGCATATAGTAAAACACCTGGAAAATGTAGCCGTAGGCAATGCCGAGAAGCAGCTCTTTCACCATAGCCAGGGTAAAGACGATGCCGTCCATGGAACTGACCGCGGCCGCGGGCAAGGTTGGGGCCACCAGCAAGGTCAGGAACACCACCAGCCCCGCGCGCACCATGGCAGGCACGCCACGGCGGCTGAACAGCGGGTTGAACGCGATCATCCCCGCCAAACGCACCATAACCAGGATGTAAACGTCAATGTAATTGAACAGGATCGAGAGGCTCATCGCGGCGCCCTCACACGGATGCCATCAGGTCAAAAATCTCGACGGTGAAGCCGGAGATGACCCCGTAGATCCAACTGCCCATCATCAGCAGCAGCAGCGCAATCACCAGCAGCTTCGGCACAAAGGTAAGCGTTTGCTCGTGTATCTGGGTGGCCGCCTGGAAAATGGAAATGATGAGCCCCACGATGATGGAAACCACCAGCACCGGCCCCGCCACCTTCACGCATACCACCATCAGCTCCCGCATGATATCCACGATCTGTTCGTTCGTGATGATACGCGCCACCTTCTTTCCGCTTGCCAAAAGAGTATTCGTCTGCTCCGGCCTAACCCGCAACCACGATAAAGCTGTCCACCAGCGTGCGCATCATCAGGTTCCAGCCGTCCACCATAATAAACAGCAACAGCTTAAACGGCAGAGAAATCATTGCCGGCGGCAGCATCACCATGCCCATGCTCATCAAAATACTGGAAACCACCACGTCGATGACGAGGAACGGCAGGAAAATGAAAAAGCCCATCAAAAACGCGTGGGAAATCTCACTTGTAATAAACGCCGGCGTAATTACCGTGAGAGGCAGTTCTATCAGCTCCACGGGGTTCGCCGGGTCGGCCACGGCAGGCGCCTGTGTATTCGAAAGATCCAAAAACATATTGAGCGATTCCACGCTTGTCTGTTCCAGCATAAACTTTTTCAGCGGCTCCTGCGCTAGCTTGATGGCCTCGCTGGATGTGATACGCCCCTGGGAATACGGGTCGTAGGCAATCTCTTTCATCGCGTTCAGCGTGGGCGTCATGATGAACAGAGTCAGGAACACCGCAAGGCCCGTGAGCACCATATTCGGCGGCGCCTGCTGCGTGCCCATGGCACTGCGCAAAAAGCTCAGCACGATGATGATGCGCGTGAAACTGGTGGTCATGAGCACCACCGAGGGCAAAATGGCCAAAAAAGCAAAAATGAAAATCACTTCAATGGCGCCGAGGTTGCCCGTGGTGTCCTCGCTTTGCACGTCGATGGTGACACCGGCGGCATTTGCCGTCACCGCCATCACCGTGGCAAAAAACACCACCAGCAGCAAGGAAATAAAAAACACGCGCCACAGGCGTTTCAGCGCCCGCTTTGCCTCGGCTTCATTTCGCCGGGCGGCAAGGGCCCTCAGCTTCATAGCCCGCCTCCCCCGTCGTTTTTCTTGCCGAATTTCGACGCGGCGTCCTTCAGCGCGTCCGTAAAACTCATGCCCGAAGCCGGCGGCACATAGGGCACGAAGGCACCTTCCGGGTCGTCGAAATCATACACGCTTTGCACATTGTGCTCGCTGTATGCCACCAAAAGAACCTTGTCGCCCACGCGCACCAGCAAAAGGCCGCTGTTTTTGCCCGTGTTCACACGGTCCAGCACATTGATCATGCGGCCCTTGCCGCCGGCCGCCATGCCCGGCATGCGCCCGCCCATCCAGCGGATGACCACCCAAGCCAAAAACAGCACGAACGCCAGCGACAAAATCGCCGTCAATATCCGCAATACAACCTCACCCACCGGCGTCCCTCCCGCCTCCGAACAAGCGCCACAGGCGGGCTTTTGGCCCGCCGCAGGAAAACTAGCCCAGGATTTTTTCCACAGTTTGCAGGATACGGTCCGGCTTAAAGGGCTTGACAATGAAGTCCAGCGCGCCGTAGCGGATGGCGTCCACCACCATCGACTCCTGCCCCATGGCCGAGCACATCACGATTTTCGCACTCGCGTCCGCCGCCTTGATGGCCTGCAGCGCTTCCAGCCCGTCCATGTTCGGCATGGTAATGTCCATGATGACAAGGTCCGGTTTTTCGGCGTTATACGTATCCAGCGCCTGCTTGCCGTCGGCGGCTTCTATCAGGTTTGTATACCCCTGCCCCGTCAGGCTGTTTTTTATCATCATTCGCATAAACGCCGCGTCGTCAACAATCAAGATCTTTTTGTCTGCCATAGCCATCAAATCCCTTTCACTTTTGAAATATCCATATTCTGTTTGCCGCATCCTGTCAATGAACCGGTATTAGGTCTTTTTTTGCTGTTCCGACAACGATGTGATCAAATCCTTCGTGCCCACAATTTCCGTGACACGCACACCAAAGTTGTCGTCTATCACCACCACGTCGCCGTGGGCAATCAGTTGGCCGTTTACTACAATGTCCACCGGCGAGCCGGCCTGCTTGTCCAGTTCCACCACGGTACCGGAAGTAAAGTTCATGATATCGCGTATCTTCCGCTTCGTGGTGCCAATCTCGATGGAAACGTTCAGCGGCACGTTCATGATGAGGTCCAGGTTGTTTCCCATCATGGGAACGCCCTCGCCGCTGCCCGCCTGGCCAAATTCCGGGAACTCCACCGGCCGCGCGTCTATTTGTGGATACGCCTGCTGTGGCGGCGGCTGCGCGTACATTGGCGGCGGCGGCATGTAGGGGTATCCCTGGGGCGGATATCCGCCCATTGCCGCCGCGTCCGGCGCATAGGGCACGCCCGCCATGGGCGGGTAGCCCACAGGGGGCTGCTGCATGGCGGCGGCTGCCATGGGCGGCGCTTCGCCTGCGGGCTGAACGCCCGCCTGGGCCGGCATGGGCGCCGCGGCCGGCATTTCAGCCACCGGTGCTGCCGCTGCGGGCGAAGCGGCCGTTTGCGCCGCCTCGGCCGCGGGGGCCGCCGGTTCCGGGGCGGAGGCGGCAGCGCCCGCGTCGAGGGCCACCTGCCCGTCGCCTCCAAAGAACTGCGCAATGATCTCGCGCACAAGGTCAACATTCAGTACGCTGACAAACTCGGAATCGACCATATCCTTGATCGTCAGCCGGAAGGTGATTGTCACCACTTCGCCCTCGGCGGGCATGTCCATGGCGGTAAGGAAGTCGTTGCGCTCCATCACCACTGCCGTGGGCGTGGAAATATCGATGCGCTTGTTTAAAAAGTCCGCCAGGGCCGTGGCCGAGGCGCCCATCATCTGGTTCATCACTTCGCAAGCCGCCGAAATGGATAATTCGTCGAACACAAAGTCGTCGCTGGGGGCATCTGCTATGCCCATCAGGGCGTTTAAAATCATTTGCATGTCGTGCTGGCGGAACACCATGCAGTTCGAGCCGGTAAGCCCCACGGTGTATACAATTTTCACCAGCAGCGCCGGCTCGTATTGCTCGTGGTTCACATCCCCCACTCTTTGCACTTCCACCGTGGGCGTGGTGATCTCCACCACCCTGTCCAGCATCTGGCTCACCGCGGTAGCCGCCGAACCCATGCTTATATTCATCACTTCACCGATGGCGTCGATTTCCATTGGTGATAACGTGATCGACGACCCGCCGGATGCGGCAGTTCCCATGGTCAACCCTCCTGTGCTGTAGTACCGCGCGTTGCCCGCGCGGCCATATCCTTTCGGGCCTGTCAGCCCGCGTCTGTCGTTGCCGGCGCGCCCACGCTGGCCGGCTGAGCCTCCTCTGCGGGCCGGGCAGCCGGCGCCGGGGCGGCCACGCCCACACCACTCATTTCCAGTATGCGGTTCACCCGCATATCTTCCTGCTCCTCCTGCGGCACCAGCTCCAGCACCTTGATGGCCTTTTTGCTGCGGGAATTGCCCAGCTGCGAAATGAACCACGGCGTGCCGTCCACTTCCAACGTAACAATGCCGTTCAGCGGCTTCGGCAGCGGAATCACGTCGCCTCGGCGCAGCCGCAGGGCATCCGCCACATCCATCTCCGTCTGGTCGAACACGGCCTTCAGTTCCAGCTCGGAATCGTCCAGCGAGTCCTTGATCAAATCGCGGCGCATGTTGTCCAGCCGTTCATTGGACATTTTGTGCGGCCCGCGGGAGTATTTCGAGGCAAACTCGGAAAGGTAATTTTCAAGCCCCATGGCCGGGATGCAAACGGACATGGTGCCTTCCAGCTCGCGCAGCTTCACCTTCAGCACCACAATGACCACGATGTCCTCCGGCGCGTAGATCTGGATGAGGCGCGGGTTCGTCTCCAAACTCGCAAGTTCGCCGCTCACTTCCAGGTGGTCCTTCCAGGTGTCCAGCATGAAGCCGGCAATTTTATAGTAAATGTCCTGCATGATAGCCAGCTCAATGTCGGTAAAATCCCGCGAGAGCACGCTGCCGCTGCCGGGGCCGCCCAGCAGGCGGTCCATGATGAAATAGGCCACGTTGTTCGACATGTCCATCATCAGCGTACTTTCCGGCAGGTTGATGTTTTTGGGTTTCAGGTCCACCAGGCCGATGAGGGTGGTGTCCGGCAGGGCGTTGTTGTATTCATAGTAGCGCTGTTCTTCCACCTGCAGCACCGTTACGTCGCAAAACACGCGCAGGATGCCGGAAAAATAAGAGGCCACAAGGCGGCTGAGATTTTCATAGATGCTGTCTACCGTGCGCAGCTGCTCTTTGGTAAATTTTTTCGGCTGGGTAAAGTCATAATCCTTGATATTGTCTTTGCCGTCGCCCACTTCGGCTTCCACCGATTCCCCGGAGTTGATGCTGTTCAGCAGGGCGTCTATCTGGCTTTGGTTCAGTACTTCAGGCACTTTGTGTCCCCCCTTTGCCGTTTATTTTATGTGGTTTGCCTTTGCCGCCGCGTCAGCCGCCGGAAGACGCGGCGGAACTTGCGGGCGCTTCGTTGGAAGCAGCACTGCTTGCGGCGCCGGAGGCACCCGCAGGCGTTTCATCGGAAGGGGATGAGGCCGCGTCAGGAGGAAAACCGTTCTCTTCCGCCATGCTCTGCGCGTCGTCCACCAGGTTCTTGATCTGTTCGCTGGTAAGGTTGTCCAGCAGTTTCTCGCCCTCCGCCACCTGCGTTATCGACTGGTCGATGATGGTGTCCGGCAAATCGCTGGGGTCGCCCTCAAAAAAGCTGGTATCGTCGCCGGGAAAGTACATGCGCATGGCGTCCATCATGGTCGCTTCCAGGTTCCCCGTGTTGTTGCCCAGCACAATGATGTCCACGCGGCGATTCTGGGCAAGGCCCTCGGGGGTGCCGTTGTCGGCGATGGGATAGTTCCGGCCGTAAAAATCGGGGGCAATTTTGAACCGGTTGAACCCGCCCACCTTTTCCACATAGCTGGACACAAGGCCCGCGCGCTCGGCGGAAAGCTTCCAGTCGTCCGTGGAGGAACCGGCAATATCGCCCGTGTGGCCGTTGAACTTCACCTGCATGATTTCCGTCTCGATGCTGTTCAGGCACTCGGAAAAATAGTCGAGAAATTCGGTGGCGTCGCCGGAAAGGTCATACGAATCGCCCGCGAACAGCAGGTTTGCCGAAAGCCGTAAAAACACCGCGCCGCTTGCGCCTTCTTCCACCTCCACCTTGCCGGCCATGTCGTGCTCTTCCACAAACTTCTGGATGGTCTCCTTCAACTGAGCAAGGTCCGACGGAAGGGTGACGTCCGGGTCTATCTCCATGCCGGTGGGGGTCTCGGCGCCTATCTCGGAACCGCTTTCCACACTGGTATCTGCCGGAACAAAGGAGATGTTCGTGGGCACCTGGCCAAACTGCTGGGAAAACGCTTCCACAATGGCGTTATATTTTTGCTCTTCCACGCTGGACATGGAAAACAGCAAAACAAAAAAGCAGAGGAGAAGGGTGACAAGATCGCCATAGGTGTCCATGTAGCTGTATTTTTTGCCTTCCGGCTTCGGCTTCTTTGCCACGCGCCCTCACCACCCCTTTCCGCATTCATGTGATAACCGGCTACTCGGAAGCTTCTTCCGCGCCGCCTTTTTTCTTGCCCTTTTTCTTCTTTTGCAAGATGAGCATGTTCAGCTTTTCTTCAATGAACTTCGGGTTTTCCCCCGCCTGGATGGCCTCCACGCCCTCGCAAATCAACTCGCGGCAAAGGTATTCCTCATTGTGCCGGATGCCCAGCTTTGTGGAAAACGGGCTGAACACCAAGTTCGCCAGCATGGAGCCATACAGCGTGGTAAGCAGTGCCACCGCCATGGCCGGGCCGATGGAGGACGGGTCGTCCATAGAGCCGAGCATGTTGATAAGACCGATGAGGGTGCCGATCATGCCGAAGCCGGGCGCAAACGCGCCGCCGGAATCCATGAAGGCGCGGCCAAGGCCGTGGCGCTCGTCCATTTTGTCAAGCTCGGCCTCCAGCAGGTTGTGCACCTTTTCGGGCTCCACCGAGTCCACCACCAGCATCAGGCTTGACTTCAAAAACGGGTCGTTGGCTTCGCTCAGCTTATCTTCCAGCGAAAGCAGGCCTTTGATGCGCGCCTCCTTCGCAAAATCTACAATTTGCGCAATGTAGTCGTTCGGGTCATACTTGCTGGGCAAAAACACGATCTTCATCCATTTCCCCAGCTTCGCCCAAACGGAAAGGGGATAGGCCACCATCAACGCCGCGAAACAGCCGCCGATGGTAATGGCGACGGAGGGCATGTCGACAAAGCCCTGCAAGCGCTCCGGGTGGAACGCGCCGCCCGCTTCCTCGTACGCCACCACCGCGTCCTTGTACTCCTGTGAATCCGCGCCGCCCTCGAACTTCGCCGCGCTGGGCGCCGCCTCGAACACGATGCCGAAATAAATCAATCCGATTGCGACAATAAGGCCCAGGATGGAAAGGATGTCTATGCCGCTTTTGCCGCCTTTTTTCTTTTTCTTGCCACCTGCCGCTTCCTCGTTCAAGCCTTATCCCTCCCCAAAAGCCCCATAAACATGCTTTGCTTGTAGCCACGTGACATCTCCACCACTTCATCGGCGCTCTGCTTCACAATGTAGATATTGCCGTTGTTCAGGCGAATCGTCGTGTCGGGGCTTTCCTGGATCGTCTCGATCAAATCATCGTTCAGCACAAATTCCGTGTCGTTCAGGCGGGTCAATGTAATCATGCTGTTCCTCCGCCCGTATGGCCGGGCGCGCCCTGCAATGGTATCCCTTACTATCCCTTATACCCGACTTCTGCTGCCGCAGGCAAAACGGAGGACCGGCATCGTCCGCTTTGCCCACGGCAGCAGGCAATCTTATAAAAAAATATAGAACCTTTGCAAACTGCCTGCTGCCGCTACTGTCAAGGGCTACTACCTCTTAAGGTTAATAAGTTCCTCCAGCATGGAATCGGAGACGGTGATGATGCGGGAGTTGGCCTGGTAGCCGCGCTGGGTGGTGATCATGTCCGAGAACTCCTGGGACAAATCCACGTTGGAAAGCTCCAGCGTGCCGCTTACC
>JAVBNG010000019.1:0-7247 GCA_031551695.1 Oscillospiraceae bacterium | reverse complement strand
CCCGAAGGCACTGATGCGCCTGTGGTATGCGTTGCTTGCCAAAATTCCCATGGCGGCGGTACACCGGTGGCTGGCTGCCATCGTGCGCAAAAACGCGGGGCAAAACACATCTTTGGTGCGCCATTTGACAACGCCGAACCCGAGGGCGCACCGCTATGGCTTTAAACGCGGCTATTTTGAGCAGTTTTGCGATTATGACTTTGAAGGGGCGAAATTTTCCGGCACCAGCCGGGCAAACGAGTATTTGACCGATTTGTACGGCGACTATATGCGGCTGCCGCCGGAGGAAGAACGGGTGAACCACATCCCCACGTCCGGATATGTATTGGTGGAGCTCCGGTGCCAAGGCGCCGGGCAGGAGGAAGAGAAGGAGTTACCGACATGACAGTGGCAATCATCATTGCGGGCGGCAAGGGCAAGCGGGCCCGCCAGCCCGTGCCGAAGCAGTTTATCAGCGTGAACGACAAGCCCATTCTGGTGCACACGCTGGAGTGCTTCCAAAACCATCCCGGCATCGACGCCATCGAGGTGGTGTGCCTTTCGGGCTGGAGCAAGCCCATGCGCGCCTACGTGCTGCAGTTTGGCCTCGATAAGGTAAAATGGATTACCACAGGCGGCGAGACCGTGCAGGATTCCATCCACATCGGCGTGCAAAACCTTGCCAAAACCTGTGGGGCCGACGACACGGTGATCATCCACGACGGCGTGCGCCCCTTTGTGGAGCCGGGGCTTTTGAACGATTTGCTGCGCGTGTGCGGCGAAAAGGGCAACGCGGTCACGTCCCAGCCGTTTACGGAGCAGATTTTTTTGGTGGGGGACGACAAAACCACCACGCGGGAGCACATCCCCCGCGCCACCGTCCGCCGCATTCAAACGCCGCAGGCTTACCGCTACGGACGTTTGGCCCAAGTGTATGAAGAGGCCTTTGCAAAGGACATTGGTTTGGAGGACGGCTCCTACGCCAACACCACCATGGTGCAGTTTGGCGAGACGCTGCACCTTTCGAAAGGCATGAACAACAATATCAAAATCACCACGGCCACGGACATTGAGTTGTTCAAGGTGCTGTTGAAGGACCGGGAAAAACGCAAGGCGGAAAAAGAGGCCGCGGCGAAATGAGCGGGGAGCAGTTGATCATCCACAATGAAACCTACCGCGCGCGCCTGGCGGCCATGGCGGCGGAATCCCCCGCCTGGCGGCAGCTTGCGGGCGCGTCCGTTTTGGTGGCCGGCGCACGGGGGATGATCGCCTCGTGCCTGGTGGATTATTTGATGTACCTGAACGAGGCGCAGCACGCCGATATCACCGTGTACGCCATGGGCCGCGGGCAAGTGGCGCTGGAGGCACGGTTTTCGCCGTACCTTAACAGGCCCTTGTTCCACGCGGTGGCCGGAGACGTGGCCGCGCCGCTGGGGCTGGCCGCCGCGGTGGATTACATCGTGCACGCGGCGTCCGACGCGCACCCGCTGGCCTTTGCGAGCGACCCGGTGGGCGTGATGCGGGCGAACTTCCTTGGCACGGACAATTTGCTGCAATACGCGAAGGCGCGCGGCGCAAAGCGGCTTTTATATCTTTCCTCGGGCGAGGTTTACGGCCAGTCCACAGGGGAGGCCGCCTTTACCGAAAGCTACAGCGGCCCGGTGGACAGCACGGACCCACGGGCGTGCTACCCTTTAAGCAAGCGCGCTTCCGAGACTTTGTGCGTGTGCTACCAAAAGCAGTTCGGCGCGCAAAGTGTGATAGTGCGGCCGTGCCACATTTACGGGCCCACCATCGTGCAAAGCGACAGCCGGGTGATTGCCCAGTTTGTGCGCGACGGCCGGGCCGGGCGCGACATTGTGATGAAAAGCACCGGTTCACAGGTGCGCAGTTACTGCTATGTAAGCGACTGTGTGACGGCCATGCTGCACGCGCTAGTGCACGGCGAAGCGGGCAGCGCGTACAATATTTCCAATGCCGCTTCAGTCGTGTCCGTGCGGCAGCTGGCCGAGGGCATTGCAAGGGAAGCGGGCACGAAGGTGGTGTTCGACGTGCCGGACGCGACGGAGAAAAGCGGCTACAGCAAGGTGGTGCGCGCTGTTTTGGACCCCGGGGCCATCAACGCGACCGGCTGGAAGGCGGCGGTGCCCTTTGACGAAGGCATTGCCGAGACCTACGCCGTGCTGTGCGCCGTAGCCGGTGAAGGCGCGCTGCAGTGAGGAGCCTATGAGGGAAAACAAAGGCAACGAGGCCCTGCGCCGCAAGTATGCGGGCAAGCCGCAGTTGACGCTGGAACAGCTGCAGGCCGTTTTGCAGCACATTCTGCAGGACATCCACGACTGCTGTGTGGCGGAAGGCCTGCACTATACGCTGTTTTACGGCACGCTGCTGGGCTACCAGCGGCACGGGGATTTTTTGCCCTGGGACGACGACGCGGACGTGGGCATGCTGCGCGGCGACTATATGCGGCTGGTGGAGCGTTACAACGCCTGGGCGGAGAAAGAAGGCCGGGACACGCGGCTTGTGTCTATGTATCACGACAAAACCTACCCGCACCCCTATGCCAAGGTGTTTGACACAAAAACACTGAAGTTTGAGCAGATGTATTACGGTAGCTGGGGCGTCCACGGCGTGGACGTGGATCTATTCCCGGTGGACGAACTGCCGGTGGAGGGCCCGGCCCGCGAGGCGCTGGTGAAGCAGCAGACGCGGCTGTTCCGCCGGTTGCAGCTTTCCCTGCGGGGGTATGAAAACGCGCCAAGCAGGTGGAAATACCACGCGGGCAGGCTTGTAAGCCTTGTGTACCCCACGTGGCTGCGGCGGTATTATTTGCAAAAGCTGAATGCCCAGCCGCCGGCGGGCGACACGCCTTTTTGCACCATGGCCCTTGCGCCGCGCCACGGCGTTTTGAAGGTGTACGAAAAAAGCGCCTTTGGCGAGTTTATGCTGGTGCCGTTTGGGAACGCGGAGCGCATGGTGGCGAAGGGATATATCTCGCTGCTTGAAAAAATGTACAAAAATTACCTGAAGGTGCCGAAGAAGGAAAAACAGATCTCCCACCATGATTCCGAGGCCTATTATATCGACGAGGACGGCGCGGGGACGTAAAACTTATATGGAAAAACCGCCCTGCCTTTCAAAGCAGGGCGGTTTTTGTTTACAAGAACGGGGGTCAGAGCTTGCCACTGCCGTCCGGGCGCGTTGTGTTTCTCCAGTAACGGTGGAACACGGGCGACAGCGTTTTAAACAGCACGGCGGTAATGAGCCCCGCGCCCACGCCGGAGACCACCAGCACCGGCGCGTATACCAGCGCCCCTGTGCCCAGCAGCAGGCAGATGACGGCCAGCTGCGCGCCGTTGTGCGCCAGCGCGCCGCACACGGACGCCAGCAAAACGCTGGTTTTACCTTTTAACAAGAATGATAAAAGCAGCATCACGCCAAGGGCGCAAAGGCCGCCAGCAAGGCTTAATAAGCCCGCCGTGGCGCCGCGTGTAAAAAAGCTGAACCCGGCCTTTAGCAACACCAGAATCAGCGCATCTTTGGCGGAAAGGCAAAACAGGGCGAACAGCACCACGGTGTTGGCAAGGCCCGGTTTCACTCCCGGCGGCAGACCCAATAAGGGCGCGGCCATGGACTCCAAAAATGACAGGGCGATGGCGAGGGCGAACAGCATGCCCATCAGCGCAAGGCGGCGGACATTTGTTTTCATGCGCCGTCCTCCGTTTGGCGGGCGGTTTCAGTGCCGCCGATGTAAGTGACCGTGTGATCGCCCGCAGCTTCCGTTTTCAACTGAAAGCCGTCTTCCAACTGTGCCGACACGTACAAATTGCCGTCGTTGTCCAGCACGATGGCGATGAGGCCGTTTTCCATTTGCCGCAAGGCGGTGCCCAGCCCCTGCACGAACAGGGCGGTGGACATCATATCGGCAAAGGCGCCGTCCTCGCTGACGACGCCGACGCTGGCGATGTCACTTTCGGCAGGGCGGCCTGTCTGCGGGTTCAAGATGTGGATATAGCGCGTGCCGTTTTCTTCAAAATAGCGCTCGTAGCCACCGGACACGGCGATGGTGGAGTTGGTGAGGGGGAAGGAGGCGATGTAGCCTGCTTCGCCTTCGCCGGCCGCAGGGTTGCGAAAGCCGACGACCCATGGCGCGCCGTCCGGTTTTACACCCCGGGCATACACGTTCCCGCCGATGGACAGCAGCGCGCTCTCCACGCCGTTCGCCTCGTAGATTTCGGCCGCTTCCCCACAGGCGGCGCCCTTGGCCACGCCGCCAAGGTCCAGCGCCATGCCGGCTGCCGGCAGGGTGACACGGTTGCCGTCCACCTGCACGGCGGCGTCGTTCACCAGCGTCAGCAGCCGGTCGATTTCTGCCTGTGGCACAATGCGGGGCGCGTTGGTGGTGACGCCCCAGGCAAGGGTGAGCGGCGCAATTGTGACGGCGAAGGCCCCACCGGTGCCCGGCTGCAACTCCAGCGTGTGGGCCAGCAAGGCGGCGGTCTCCGGCGAGACAACCGCCCCGCCTTTGCCGGCGGCGGCGTTGATGGCGGCAATTTCGCTTTCTGTATTATATAGGGAAAGCCGCGCCTCATTTTCGGCCAGCATCGTTTCCACTTCCGCCATGGCGGCCTTGGCATTGTGGCCATAGGCCGTCTGCGTTACCATGGTGTCCATGATGAAGGCGGCCGAGGTGGCGGGCGCTTCGGTTTTGGTGCAGGAAGCGAGGGAAAAAACGGTGATAACGGCAAGGCTGGTGCGCATCAGCGTGAAAAAACGCGTATAAAAGATGTAAAACAGATGCTTTATTGGTTTTTTGTGCATGCGGGCCTCCGTAGCAATGTGTGTCACCCATTGTAACATGGGGGTGAGGCCCCGGCAAGAAAAGCCGCAAATGCCGCTCTTGTGAGTTTTTTCTTGCATTTTGCCATCCAGTGTGATAAAATCGTGGCGATTCTTGGTGTGGTCTGACAAAATATCTGCCTGCTACGCAGGCACAGCGGAGGCTTCATTATGACGATCCGGCAAAAAATCATTTACCCTGCAATCGCGGTTATCTTGTTGTGCGCGGCGGCCATTCTGGTGACGGCAGTGCTCACCTTTTCCTCCAACACGCAGGAAACGGCAGAGAATGTGGTCGCGGCGTTTTCCAACGTGGTACAGACTGAATTCAAATCCATGGAAGAGCAGGCGGACCTGAACGCCAGTGTGCTTTCCAAGGATGACGCCATCCAAACCGCCATGGTGGACGGAGACCGCGAAACCCTGCTTGCCGCGGCAGATGACCTGCTTTCGCTGACGGACCTTGACTTTTGCACCTTTGTGGACACAAACGGCGATGTGGTGCTGCGCACCCATGACCCGGACAATTTTGGTGACAGCCTGGCGAACCAGACGAACATCCAAAAGGGGCTGGAAGGCCAAACCTACGTGACGGTGGAGCGCGGCACCACTCTGCCGCTGTCCATTCGCGCGGCGGCGCCGGTGTACAACATAGCGGGCGACAAGATCGTCGGCGCCGTCAGCACGGGATACCGGCTGGACACCTTCGAGTTCGTGGACGAGATGAAGGCGATGACCGGCGCGGAAGTGACCGTGTTTTTGGACGACACACGCTTGTCTACCACCATTTTGATGGACGACGGCACCCGCAACGTGGGCAGCACCGCAACGCCCGACGTGACGGAAACGGTGTTGGCCGGCGGCGAATTTGCCGGCCAGACGGAGGTGGCCGGGCAGGACGCCTTTGTAAAATATGTGCCCCTGAAAGACGCGGAAGGCGATATTGTGGGCATGCTGTTCGTCGGCAGCTATACCACCGCGCAGGACGCGGCCGTGCGGAACTTTGTGCTGCTGGCCATCGGCATTGCGCTGGCGGTGGCGGTTTTGGGTGTATTGCTCTTACTATACATTATAACAAAAGTCATCAAGCCTGTGCACATGATGGTTGACGCGGCGGACAAACTGGCCGTGGGCGACGTGGATGTGGACGTTACCGTGGACACCAAGGACGAACTGAGCTTTTTGGCCGCATCTTTCAACAAGATGATTGCCATGAACCGTGAGCAGGCACAGGATATCAGCCGCATAGCCGACGGCGACTTCAGTGTGGACCCCGTGCCGCGTTCCACCAAGGACGTGGTGGGCAAAGCGCTGCTTGCCATGGTGGCGAACAACCGCACCGTGTTCGGCAACATCAACAAAACCGCCGCCGACGTGGCCCTGGGCTCGCGCCAGGTGGCCAGCGGTGCCGAGAGCCTGGCCCAAGGTGCCACCGAGCAGGCCGGCAGCATCGAGGAACTCTCCGCCACCATCAGCGAAGTGCAGGTGAAGGCGCAGGAGAGCCACAAGATTGCGCAAAGGGCCATTGCGGATACGGACGAGGCCGGCCGCCTGATGGGCGAGAGCATCAACTATATGGGCGAGATGAGTGACGCCATGGGCAAGATCAACCAGTCCAGCCAGGACATTGCCCGCGTGATTAAAGTCATCGACGACATCGCCTTCCAGACGAACATCCTGGCGCTGAACGCCGCGGTGGAAGCCGCCCGCGCCGGGCAGCACGGCAAGGGCTTTGCCGTGGTGGCCGACGAAGTGCGCTCCCTTGCATCGAAAAGCGCCGATGCCGCAAAAGAAACGGCCGAGCTGATCGAGCACAGCATTCAAAACGTGCAAAGCGGCACCGAAATCGCCGACAAAACCAGCGCCAGCCTTGGCGAAGTGGGCCGCCTTGCCGCCGCCAACGCCGAAAGCATTGCCCAAATGGGCGAGGCCAGCGCCGAGCAGAGCATCGCCATGGATGAGCTGACCCAGGGCATGTCTCAAATCTCCACCGTGGTGCAAACCAACTCCGCCTCGGCGGAGGAAAGCGCCGCGGCCTCCAATGAAATGAACCGGCTTTCGGATACCCTGCGGGAGTTGGTGTCGCATTTTAAACTGGGCGACGGGTATGACGCGCTGCCGCCTGCGGGAGAACCGAAAAGCATTTCCGCACCCGGCGCCGCAGATGGTTTTTCGCCCAATTCGCCCCTGTTCTAACCAATTATCAGAAAAACAGCCTTTCCCAAAGGGCGGTGTCACGCGAATATTTAATTTTTAAAAAGAAATCTTCAAAAAAAGTGAAATAACGTGTTGACACCGCCATGGGGAAATGCTATTATAGTCAAGCGCCCTCGAGTGCGGCACACGAAAGCGAGCGGCACACAAGAAGCGCGACGCACGGCAGGACCTTGAAAATTAAACAATATCAAGTTGCGAAAAGGACCCTTGGA
>JAVBNG010000010.1:0-16020 GCA_031551695.1 Oscillospiraceae bacterium | reverse complement strand
CATAGTTCACGGCCTCGTCCAAAAAGGCGCGGTCATGGCTCACCACAATAAACCCCTTTTTGCCCGCCAGCCATTTTGCCACTGTGGCGCGGCCTTCGGTGTCCAGGTGGTCCGTCGGTTCGTCTATCAGCAAAAAACTGTGCTTTTTCAAAAACATGGCCGCTAACAGAAGCTTCACCCTTTCCCCGCCGGAAAGGGTGGAAAATGGCCGCACCAGCGCGTCCTCTTTCACGCCAAGGCGCATGGCCTCGGCGGCAATCTGCTCGTCGATGGTGTAGCCGTCGGCTGCGGCATACCGGGCTTCTATTTCGCCATACTCCTGCATGGCGGCGTCATCTGGCGCGCCGCCGCCCGGCGGGGCCAGCAATTGCCCCAAGCGCCGTTCCCATTCGTCAAACGGGGCAATTACCCCGCGCGCCACCTGCAGGGCTGGGCGGCTTTCATCGGCCACTGCTACGGGAAAATACTCAAAGCGCTCAGCCGCCACCATGCTGCCCTCATAGGAAAATTCGCCCAGCAGCAAGCGTAAAAATGTGGTTTTGCCGCGCCCGTTGCGGCCGATGAGGCCAAGGCGCCAGCTTGTGTCAATATCTAGGTTCACGTGCGAAAACACCGGCCGCACTTCGCCGGGGTAGGTAAACGTAAGGCGTTTTATTTGTATCAGCGACATATTTCACCTTTCATTGGTCTGTAATGCTCAGGTGTTATTCGCTTTGCGCATGCTTTCACCGCCTTCAGTTTGCTAAACGGCACGCTGCCGTTGCTTCATATTATACGCAATCGCCGTTGTTTAGGCAAATTCAAATTTATATAAAAAATATTTATAAATACGGTTGGCAAAGTATTTCTATATATGCTATTATTATCGAGATGTTTGCCGTATCATCTCAGTGCATTGATTATAGAATACATTTATGGAGGATGAAATGAGTACAAAACGGAAGCAACTGGTTCTTCTGCTGGTGACAGGCGGCGTTATCGGCGCCTTCGGTATCATTCTGATGGTGCTGGGCAACCCAAAAAACATGGGCATTTGTGTGGCATGCTTCATCCGCGACACGGCGGGCGCGTTAGGGTTTGACTCAGCCGCCAAAGTGCAGTACATCCGGCCGGAGATTATCGGCTTTTTGCTGGGGGCCTTTGTGCTGTCGCTGGCGGGCAAAGAGTTCCGCCCCAGCGGCGGGTCGTCGCCGCTGCTGCGGTTTTTTATCGCCTTTTTTGTGATGATCGGCGCGCTGGTGTTCCTCGGCTGCCCCCTGCGCATGGTGTTGCGGCTTTCCGCGGGCGATTTGAACGCCCTGGTGGGCCTTGTGGGCTTCATTTGCGGCATCGGCGCGGGTGCTTTCGCGCTGAAAAAAGGGTTCTCATTGGGCCGCGCGCAGAGCCAGCCCAAGGCAGCCGGTTTTGTGATGCCCGCCATCGCCGTGGCGCTGCTGGTGTTCTTGCTGGTTCGTCCGGCGTTCATCCTGTTCAGTGAGGAGGGGCCCGGCTCCATGCACGCGCCCATCCTCATTTCGCTGGCGGCGGGCCTCATCGTGGGGGCCCTGGCCCAGCGCAGCCGCATGTGCATGGCGGGCGGCATCCGCGACGTGATGCTGATCAAAAACCCCACTCTGCTTTTGGGCTACGCAGCCGTGTTTGTGGTGGCGCTCATCGGCAACCTCATCATTGGCAATTTCCACCTTGGCTTTGCGGACCA
Organism: Oscillospiraceae bacterium; assembly: GCA_031551695.1. GTDB lineage: Bacteria > Bacillota > Clostridia > Oscillospirales > Ruminococcaceae > JAAYCI01. The sequence continues at coordinate 14,321 of JAVBNG010000010.1, read as the reverse complement.
GCCCATCGCCCACACGGAATGGCTGTGGAACTTCCTCGGCATGGCGCTGGTCGGCCTTGGCTCCGTGCTCATCGGCGGGTGCCCGCTGCGGCAAGTCATTATGGCGGGTGAGGGCAACACGGACGCGGGCGTCAGCGTGTTGGGCATGCTGACGGGCGCGGCCGTGGCGCACAATTTCGGCATCGCCGCCTCGGCAGACGGTGTTCCCATAAACGGCAAAATCGCCGTCGTCATCGGGTTTGCGGTGATGGGCGCTATCGTGGTATTATGTACAAGTAAAAAAGGAGTGAAGGTGACAGCATGAGCGAACAATTTGTAGACGCGCGGGGCCTTTCGTGCCCGGAGCCGGTTTTGATGGTGCAGAAGGCGCTGGCCGCCGTTGGGAGCGCCCCTCTTAAAGTGGCGGTTTCTTCCCCCACGGCGCGGGACAATGTTACCGCGCTGCTGGAAGGCAGCGGCCGCAGCCCCAAAACGGAAGATAAAGACGGGGAGTATTGGATAAACGCGTGATGGATTTTGTGGTGACGTTTCATTCGGTAAGTTCGGCCCTGTGCCTGGAGGATGTGCTGGCGGGCAGCGGCGCCTGCAAAGTGGTACCCGTGCCGCGGTCCTTAAGTTCCTCCTGCGGGTACGCCGCCATGGTAGAGGGCCTTTCCGCCGCCGGCCTCATTGCCAAAATGGACGAGGCGGGCGTGGAATGGAGCGAAGTGCACCGGTGCATTACCGACGGCAAAAACGAACGGTATGAGCTGGTGCAAAAATGCGGTTGATTGCCCCGGCGCCGGCGCGCCGCAGGCAACAGAAAGGGTATGGGAGGCAGGAATGGACGGTGACCGCGGTTTTGGAACACGGACAGGCAGCACCCCATAAAACCACAGAACTGCAGTAAAACAGCCGCGCCATTCGAACATGGCGCGGCTGTTTTTATCATATTGCAACAAAGCAATGGCAAGCAGCGAAAAAACAATGGCAAAACAGCAATCTCCTACTCTGCCTCTTTTCCCTTTCCTTTGCCCTTGCCGCCCTGCTTCGCCAGCAGGTCTTTCAGCTCGTCCATGAAGGTGTTCACATCGCTGAACTGCCGGTATACCGACGCAAACCGCACATAGGCAACCTCATCCACTTTTTTCAGTTCCTTCATGCACAGTTCGCCCACCTCGCGCGAGGGCACCTCGCGCTCGTAGGAAGACATCAGCTCCTGCTCAATATTGTCCACCATGCCCTCCAGCGTCTGGATGGGCACCGGGCGCTTGTAGCTGGCACGCACAAGGCCGCGCATCACCTTTTCGCGGTCAAACACCTCGCGCTTTTTGTCCTTTTTCACCACCATCAGCGGCACGGTTTCCACAATTTCATAGGTGGTAAAGCGCTTCGCACAGGCAAGGCATTCCCGGCGGCGGCGAATGCGCGCCGAATCGTCCGCCGGGCGCGAGTCGATCACCTTCGAGTCCAAAGCTCCGCAATAGGGGCATTTCATGTTCCACACCTCTTTCGTTTTCATGCAGCGTTTTGCGTGGCGCGTGCCGGGCTGTAATTTCTTCTTATAAAAGCGCCTGCACATGCTCCAGCGCCCGGCGCACTTCGCCGTCGCCGGTGTAACAGTCGCTGTACACCTCAATAATCAAATCGCCGTCGTAACCAAGGCCGCGCAAACCGGCCAAAAAAGCAGTAAAATCAAAGGCGCCGCCGCCGGGCAGCAGGCAGTCTTTGCCTTTTGAAAAATCGCTGATGTGCACGTGGCGGATATCCGGCGCCATGGCCTTCGCCATATCAAAGGCGGAGACACCGGCGCGGTGGGCCTGCTTCGTGTCCAGCACAAAGGCTGCGTTTTCCCCCAGCAACGGCTTGATGGCCGCAACGTCCGCCGGGGTGTTCAGGCGGCAGTAATATACGTTTTCGTGCAACAGCGCCACGCCGTACTCCCGGCCCATGGCGGCCAGGGCGCCAAAATTTTCAGCATATCGTTCCGCCGGGAACAGCTTTATATTGTAGGCGGCGTCCCCGTGGAACACCAGCTTTTTGGCGCCGAGGAGGTTGCAAATTTCAAAATAGCGGCGGTACAGTGCAAGGCCGTCTGCCATGCGGGATTCGTAGGTGGAGGCAAAAAAGTAACCGTCCAGCATCGACGAAAACGGGTGCACCGAAACCACCTCGATGCCGGACGCCTCCACAATGCCGCCGAGGCGCTGCACATAGACGTCTTCGGCCTCGCTGAACGTGTTTAAAAACACCTCGGTAATTGGGGCCCCGGTGGCCGCCACACGTTCCAGCGCCGCGCAGGTATCAAGCGGAAAATAACAGGCTGTGGACACTCCGCAGCGCATTGGCCCCCTCCTCACCCGGCGTCCGGTCGCATTTCAAGTCCAAACCATTATCGCACAAAATCGTGCAAATATCAAACGGCCCGGCTGTAGGGTACACCCCCGCTGCCGGGCCGCCGTCAACAAAACAGCATTGAGTAAATGAATTTACGAAAACTCGTACTTCACAACCGGGTTGCGCGCGGCGTTCACTTCGTCCGGGCGGCGCACCACGGTGGTGTGCGGGGCGGTGTGCAGGCTCTCCGGGTTCTTTTTCGCCTGCTGGATGATGGCGGTGACGATCTCCGCTGCCTTGTCCAGCGTTTCGCGGGTCTCGGTCTCCGTGGGCTCAAACATCAGCGCCTCGTCCACAATCAACGGGAAGTACATCGTGGGCGGGTGCATGCCATTGTCCAGCATCATTTTCGCTAGGTCCAGCGCGCTCACGCCTGTTTCGGCCTTCAGCGGCGCCATGCTCAGCACAAACTCGTGCATGCAGGTATGGTCGAACCGCAGGTACTGCTTGTTCTCGCCTGTGGCAAGCTTGCGCATCAGGTAGTTCGCGTTCAGCACCGCGCCTGTCGACGCCTCGGGAATGCCTTCCTTGCCGAGGGTGAGCAGGTAGCACAGGGCGCGCACCACCACAAGGAAGTTACCGTAGAAGCCCTTTACCTTGCCGATGGTGTCGGCGCTGCAGGCGGAAAGCGCCACCGCGTCGTCGCCGTGCACCGCCGCCGCGGACGGCAGGAACGGGCGCAGGCACTCCTTGCAGCCAACGGCGCCGCTGCCGGGGCCGCCGCCGCCGTGGGGCGTGGAAAAGGTCTTGTGCAGGTTCAGGTGGATCACGTCGAAGCCCATGTCGCCCGGGCGGGCCACGCCCATGATGGCGTTCAGGTTGGCGCCGTCGTAGTAAATGAGGCCGCCGGCGCCGTGCACAATGTCGGTGATCTCTGTGATGTTCGGCTCAAACAAACCGACGGTGCTGGGGTTTGTCAGCATCAGCCCCGCCGTGTCCGGCCCAACGGCCGCCTTCAGCGCCTCGATGTCCACGCAGCCCGCTTCGTTGCTGGGGATGGTGACGACATCGTAGCCGTTCATGGCTGCGGAGGCCGGGTTTGTGCCGTGGGCGGCGTCCGGCACCAGCATTTTGGTACGCGTTCCGGCGTCGCCGTTTTTCTCGTGGTAGGCCTTCATCATGGCGATGCCGGTGTACTCGCCGTGGGCGCCGGCCGCGGGCTGGAAGGTCATGGCGTCCATGCCCGTGATCTCGCACAAAATATTGCCCGCCAATTTCAACACATCCAAACAGCCCTGCACGGTCTCCTCCGGCTGCAGCGGGTGCACATTGGCAAAGCCGGGCAGGCCCGCCATCTCGTCGTTTTTTTTTGGGTTGTTGTTCATGGTGCAACTGCCCAGCGGATAGAAGCCGTTGTTCACGCCGAAGGTGCGGCGCTCCAGGGCGGAATAGTGCCGGGCAATTTCGCCCTCCGCCAGCTCCGGCAGGGGCAGAGAAGCTTTGCGCTGCAGCGCGGCGTCGGGCTTTGCCGCGGGCACGTCGCATTTCGGCAGCACGGGGCAGGCGCACCCGGGCACGCTCTTTTCAAAAATCAGTTTCATGCGCCCACCGCCTTTCCGCAAAGTACTACCGCTTTATCGATTTCATCCTTCGAAACAAGCTCCGTGCAGCACCACAGGATGCCGCCGTCCACCGGCAGGCCGCCAAGGATGCCGTTTTCGGCCAGTTTGGCCAGCACGGCGCCGCAGTCGCCGGGGCACTCGGTGACGAACTCATGGAAAAACTCGCCGCCGAATTTGCGCTTAAAGCCGATTTTCGCAAGTTCATCCGCCATGTAGTGGGCTTTGGCGTAGCATTGGCTGGCCGCCTCGGCAAAGCCTTCCTTGCCCATGGCCGCCAGGTATACCGTGGCGGTGAGAGCGCACAGGGCCTCGTTGGAACACACGCTGCTGCCCGCCTTTTCGCGGCGGATGTGCTGCTCGCGCGCCTGCAGGGTAAGGACGAAGCAGCGGTTGCCGTCGGCATCCACCGTTTCGCCCGCAATGCGGCCGGGCAGCTTGCGCATCATCTCTTTGGCGCAGGCCATGAAGCCGAGGTACGGCCCGCCGAAGGACAGGGGCATGCCAAGGGGCTGCCCCTCGCCCACCGCAATGTCCGCGCCAAGCTCCGCCGGCGTGGCCAAAAGGCCCAGCGCGTGCGGCGTGCAGCCCATAATCAGCTTCACCTTGGCGGCGTGGCAAACGTCCGCAATGGCCTGCACCTCTTCAATCTGGCCGTAATAGTTCGGGCTTTGCACGTACACGCAGGCCACATCCTCGCCCATCATGCCGGCCAGCGCCGCCGCGTCCACCTTGCCGTCCTTCACCGGCGCGGCCTCCACAGGGGCGTTGCAGCTGAAAGAATAGGTGCCGATGACACTTTGGGTGTCCGGGTGGCAGGTGGGCGCCACAATGGCCTTCTGGCGTTTGCGCTCGCGGCACATGTTCACCGCCTCCGCCGCCGCCGTGGGGCCGTCGTACACGGACGCGTTGGACACATCCATGCCTGTGAGGGCGCAGATCTCGGTCTGGTACTCAAAAATCACCTGCAAAATGCCCTGGCTTATTTCCGCCTGGTAAGGCGTGTAGGCCGTGAGGAAGGTCTCCTTCGCGGGCACCTGCCTCACAATGGCGGGAATGTAATGCCGGTAGGCGCCCGCGCCGCGCAGGCAGGTCTGGTACACGGTGTTGCGGCCGGCAAAGCCCTCCATCATGCTGCGCACTTTCAGCTCGCTTTTGGCCTTCGGGATGTCCAGGTCTTTCAAAAGCAAATCGACGGGTACATCTTTGTACAGGTCTTGCATCGAACTCATGCCGAGAAACCCGAGCATTTCCTTCTGGACGGAGGAACTATCGGGGATGTAGCCGCCCATCAGCCGCCCTCCGCAACAAACTTGTCATACGCTGCCGCGTCCATCAAATCTTCCATGGCGGAAACGCCGGAAACTTCGATGAGCCACGCACCATAGCAGTCGGCGTTGATGTTTGCGGGGTCGTCCAGCAACGTCTCGTTCACGGCGGAAACACTGCCCGTAACGGGGCTGTACACGTCGGCAACGGCCTTCACGCTCTCCACGTCTGCAAAGCTTTCGCCCACGGATACGGCGTCGCCCTCGGAGGGCAGGTTCACAAACACGATGTCACCAAGTTCGCTCTGGGCGTGGTCCGTCAGGCCAACCTTCATTACGCCCTCTCCGGTTTTTTCCACCCATTCGTGGTCTTTGGTGTACTGCAAATTTGTGGGGTTACTCATGTCTCTTACTCCTTCCGGTTGTTTGGTTTATTTCATGATTCCTCTGTTAATCATGGGACAAACTATTTTTCGCGCTTGTAGAACGGGGCCTTGATCACTTCTGCCTCGATTTTGCGGCCGCGCACATCCACGCTCAGTTGCGTGCCCAGGGGGCGGCAGTCCTCGTCGATGATGGCCATGGCCCCGGCGTAGCCCACGGTGGGCAGCTGCGTGCCGGATGTGACCCAGCCCACTTCTTTGTCGCCGCTGTACACGGGGGAACCCTCGCGCGCAATGCCGCGGCCGGTCATTTTCAGCGCGCTGCGGCGGCGTGCGGGCTTGCCCGCGGCTTCCAGCGCCGCTTTGCCGATGAAATCGGCCTTGTCCATCTTCACAAAGAAGCCCAGCATGGCCTGCAGGGGCGAAATGTCTTCCGTCATCTCGTGGCCGTACAGCGGCATGCCCGCTTCCAGGCGCAGGGTGTCGCGCGCGCCAAGGCCGCAGGGGATGAGGCCTTCCCCTTCGCCCGCTTTCAGCACGGCGTCCCAGATGTCCGCCGTGGCGGCAGCCGGACAGTAGATCTCAAAGCCGTCCTCGCCGGTGTAGCCCGTGCGGGACACAATGCACTTCATGCCCGCAACCTCCAGTTCCGGCACAAAGGTGTAGTTTTCGGCAGGCAGCGCGCCGCCCGCAATCTTGGCAAGAATTGTCTCCGCCATCGGGCCCTGCAGGGCAATCTGGCCTGTGGCACCTGAGCGGTCTTCCATCTTCACGTCGCCCACCAGGTGGTTTTCCACCCACTCCACGTCTTTGTCATGGTTGCCCGCGTTCACCACCAGCAGGTAGGTCTCGCCGTCCACTTTGTAAACAATCAAATCGTCCACCACACCGCCCTTGTCGTTGCACATGGGGCTGTAGCGGCAGTCACCGTTTTCCATGCCGTCCATGTCGTTGGTCAGCAGCATTTGGACGGTGGGCAAAGCCCCCGGCCCAAGCAGCCAAAGCTCGCCCATGTGGGACACGTCGAACAGGCCCGCCCTCGTGCGCACGGCAGTGTGTTCCGCAATCACACCGGCGCCATACTGCACAGGCATCAGGTACCCCGCAAACGGCACCATCTTACCCCCGGCAGCCACGTGCTTGTCATACAGTGGTGTCTTTTTTTCCATTTGTTTCTCCTCTGTGATGTACTATCGTATTTTCTGTCATCCCTCTGGCCAAATCACACTACTCAATAGAAGTGTATGTGCCATTTCGGGGTTTGTCAACAATCATTATTTTTTTGTCAAGTGCGGGCGGCAAAAATGGCTGGCGTTTTTTGGCTTCGCGTGTTACAATTGTGGCGTCCGGCAGTTAAAAGAAATGGGGGTTATCTACATGCGCCTTTTGACCCGTTCCGATTTCGACGGCCTTGCCTGCGCCGCTCTTTTAAAAGACCTTGGCGTGGTGGATGAGTGGAAGTTTGTCCATCCGAAGGATATCCAGGACGGCAAAATTGAAGTGAGCAAAAACGACGTGCTGGCAAACGTTCCCTATGTGGCCGGCTGCGGCCTCTGGTTCGACCATCACACCAGCGAAGCCGAACGCATGGGCAACGCCTTGCTGTTTGAAGGGGCCAGCTACCCAGCCGACAGCGCCGCCCACGTGGTGTATGACTATTATGGCGCGGACAAACTTTCAAAATTTGCCGAAATGGTGGAAAACGTGGACAAGGTGGACGCCGGCAAGCTGTCTGCCGAGGAGATTCAAAACCCCACGTGCTGGGTGCTGCTGGGCTTTATTATGGACCCGCGCACCGGCCTTGGCCGCTTCCACGATTTCCGCATCAGCAACTACCAGCTGATGGAGGAGCTGATTGAAGAAGTGCGCTCGGCTTCCATCGGCGAGATTTTGGAAAACCCGGATGTAAAAGAGCGGGCGGAGATGTACTTTGAGCAACACAAGCTGTTCCGCGAAATGGTGCAGGCCCACACTAAAATAGAGGGCAACGTGATCATTTCGGACCTTCGCGGCGTGGACCCCATTTACACGGGCAACCGCTTTTTGGTCTACAGCCTGTTCCCGGAACAAAACATCTCGCTGTGGGTGGTGGACGGCTACCAAAAGCAGAACTGCCCCATTGCCGTGGGCCACAGCATTTTGAACCGCACGTCCAAAACGGACGTTGGCAGCCTGATGCTGAAATACGGCGGCGGCGGCCACCCGCAGGTGGGCACCTGCCAGGTCCCCTACGCCGACGCGGACAAGGTGATCGGTGAACTGGTGGCAAAAATGAACGCCGACGGATAAGGAGTTTTTACCGATGCAACGCAAAGGCTGTTTTGTTAAATAAATATTGAAGTAAACCAAAGCGCCACTGCCGCGGTGGATTTTTGGGTCGGAGTGAAATTATAGGACTTCAAAATCAATGATAAATCAATTGAAATATCTCAAAGTGGGTAATACTTCTATAACATTTGCATTTAAATCATCCGTTGCAGAGAAAAGTGAATAGTGCCTTTCGACACTGTACTCTATTTGCTGCCGCCGTTTTGTTGTATATAGAAATGAGAACACCAAAATCTGTTAACAACTGGATTTTTCACACCGAAACGGAGGTATTGAGTATGCCTATCCAAAACCGCAATTACTTTCCCGACGCTGCTTCGGCTGCACGTATCACAAGGGAAACCCTCGTGATACGTGCAGCCGAAGCTTACAAGGTATTCTACCCCGCCGTATCCGCCCTCGCTATTTACCGCTCGAACATAGAGAAGCAAGGCGCAGTCGCCAATCAAAAATATTTGGTTGTCGGCGCTACCCCCAAGCAGACAATGCTGACCGCCAATTCAGACACACCATACGCGGGCGTTCTTCTTGACTTGTCCGATGGTCCCATCGTGATGGAAATGCCTCCGGGGCCTATCATGGGAATGTTCAACTCGCTGTACTATGGCGAAGTAGGCAATGCCGGCCTTGTTGGGCCGGATGAAGGCAAAGGGGGTACCTTTGTCATTGTGCCGCCCGGCTACCAAGGCGATTTGCCCAAAGAAATGTATAAGATGTATAGTGAGACAAACCGTGTGCTTGGGGTCGTACGCTACGTTAACAAGAAAGGCGGTACAATAGAAGATGCGCTGGATATCATGCGCAAACTGCGGACTTATCCGCTTGGGCAAAAAAACTCCTTCCCCACGACAGAGTTTTTAGACTATACGGGCAAGGGTTTCGATGCAACGTCGGCTTTTATCGAAGACACCATGGATTATTGGGAATATGTCCACGGTGTGCTGCAAGATGCCGTTGTGCCGCGTTTATATATGGAGTATGGGCGTCTTGCACATTTGGGCATTCAAAAAGGAAAGCCGTTCAACCCCACGCAAGAGCAAAAAGATATTTTGATGGACGGTTCAGAAATTGCTATTGAGCAGATGACGGTGGAGGCCTTCGCCAGCCCAGCCGAGGAAAACATGATTTGGCCCGACCGGCGTTGGGAATGGGCAGGTGTGATTGGCGGCAGCGCCTATTTGACGGAAAACTACCATGACCATTTTGCTTGTGACCGCTGGTTTTTCCAAGCCGCATTTGCGGGGCGCCTGATGTTCCCGCGCAGGGCGGGTGCCGGGTCGGAATACCTGCTGGGCTTGCGTGACAACAAAGGCAATTTCCTTGACGGTGGCAAGACCTACCGCCTCACGGTGCCCACCCCGGTACCCTCGCGCCTGTTTTGGTCTCTTACCGTGTACGACCCTCGTACACGCTCGGAAATCAAAACGGACACTAACCGGGCAGCGGTGCGCAGCCTGTATGAGAAGCTGCCCAAAAAGCCGGATGGAAGCATTGAGTTGTTCTTTGGCCCGAACGTCCCAGCTGGACAGGAGGACGTATGGGTGAAAACCATGCCCGACCGCAACTGGTTCTGCTATTTCCGAACTTACGGACCGGAGGAACCTTTGTATAATGGCAGTTGGAAGCTTTTTGATTTTGAAGAAATCTAGCGGTTTTGTATAAAGTCCTGTCACTCCAGCACTTTCCCAATTTTAAGCATGTCCAAGAGCGTTTAACGCATTGCGCAAAAACACATTGCGTAATAACGATGTTTACAAAAGAAAAAAGCGACCCTATACGGTCGCTTTTTTGTTGGTCGCCCTAACACGGCTTGACTTGAAAAACTGTGAAAAAATCTCACGGTACCGCCAGCGGGCTGCTTCTACCCCTGATAATACACCAAAAAGGCCCGAAACGCAAAGCGCCGTATATATCGATCAGCACGGCGAAAAAACGAAAAATTATGTGGTGCAGCCCATGAAAAAGCTAACCCGTACGGAAATAAACGCCATAATCGAAGGGTACAGAAGCGGCGCTACCACTCGCGGTTTGGCCGAAAAATACGGTTGCCATAGGGACACCATCAGCAGGCAATTAAAAAAGCAGGGCGTGGCCGTAACCATCGAAAAAGTTACTGATAATGACATTACCGAAATGGTACGGCTGTATGAAAGCGGCCTAAAAGCGGAAGAGGTGGGGCGGCAGTTTGGGATCAACAAAACCACTGCCTTGAGGCATTTGCGTGCAAGCGGCGTGCAAATGCGTATGCGGTGGGATTATTAAGATTTGGCTCACATCATTAGTTCAGAAATGATATGTTACAATTAAAGCGTCATGAAAGATGATTACGATAACATCATGAGTTTAGCTAAAACACATAACTACAAAAAAATCGTCGTTATACGCAATAGTTGGAGCGATGGAAACTATTGTATTGTCGATAAAGTCATATTAAAACCAGATGGAAAATATGGCTATGCTTATGGGCGAACAAACTATCGTAATGGTTACTCTACTAGCGGCTCTATACCTTGTGCGGGCACTTACGCTTGGAAAGTAGTAAAAGCCTTAGAAGAAAATCTAGAGGTCGAGCGTATAGAATAAGCATGTATATGCTTCGTCAATCACGTAGCATCTAATAGTGTTAAGAAAGTTTTCTTTTGGTTTTGTTGTCTGGTTCTAGTAGCCGTTTTATGCATTATGGAGGTTCCAAAAATAGATTGTTGTCATCATTACGTATTCTGCCTCTTCTTTTGTTGGAGTTTTTCCAGTTCCAGCAGTATGCAGTCCTCGATATTTGGGAATTTTTGAAAGTAAGTCCAGCAAAATTTTATCGTCCTCTAGCAGTGAAGACCCTTTAAATTGCATTTGAATTTCCTGACTCTCTTTTATGCTTCTTATCAACTTCCCAAGTTGTGGTTTCATATCATTTGGTAGGTATTTATCCCGTAAAAGACCCTCAAGAACATCTTGGCAGTACTGAACAGTTTTTTCTAGATCTGGAGTCCGAGAGTATAGATACTTCCAAGCTTCTGATAGTTTAGAATTCTGCGTAAGAGATTTATTTGCGAACTGTTGGACAAGAGGTGGCACTCGCTCTTGGATATCAAAATATGATTCTCCTTTGTCATCTTCGGCCAAGTAAACACGCCAACCGGAGCCTCCATCTCTTAACAATAACTCAAGTTTTACTACCTCAGCCTCATATGCATATTCGCTTAATATGATTTGCAAACAATACACCACACGATCATGGTCAGAAAATATGTAATTCATGAATCCGACAAAATCTGTTGGAAGCATATCTCTGTATGCAATTTGTAGTTGGCTGTGAAACTTACTCGTTAAGTCATATTCTCCTGGTGCATAAGGCTTTTCATCGCAAAGTGAATGTTCTTTCATAGAGACTAATATCCATCTGCTGATAGGCAAGTACAAGTATTTAGGAAATTCTTTCGTTAGTACCTTTTCGTTATACTGATATTTTTCTGACAATGGCTTAAATTTCATAGATATATTCTACCATGCCAAATTATGATTACCCTGCAATCCCTTAACGATATATGACGCTAAGGCTCTGGATAGTCTCTCAACATCCAGTTCCGTCCTTGCTATCGGCGTTATCCGCACTTTATCAATGTTTGACTTATTTGATCTTACCCCATAGAATGCGCACTCAAATACCAGCTTTCGCCGTTTGCCAATCCGTGGCCACGCGCATCTGCACTTCATTCTCCAGCGCCTTAAAGTGTTCTTTGCCACAGCGAATTTTCAGTCGCTCCCGGCCACGCAGGTCAAGGTCGTTGGTGCTGCCTTTGGTTTCGAGGATGAAATACAGCTTTTCCTCACCGTCGCGCTCAAGGTAGACTGCCCAGTCAGGGTTATAGGTACCGATGGGCGTTTCGATTTTGAACTTACCCGGAAGCTTGAAAAACATCTTCACGTCGGGGTCGTTGTCCAGCGCCAGAGCAAAAGGCTTTTCAGTGCTGCCGCTGTCATAACGGATGTAGTCGTAGATACTATTTTTCACAGCCACGGCATTGCGGTCGAGGTTAGCAAGAAACTCCTGTGTATCAAAAATCTCTTGTGCATAATATTCCTGTCCGTCCAGTTTCACATAGCGGATGCCGTCTATTGCCTGCTTGTGGCGTTCGTTCTTGATAATTTCGGTGGCCTGTTCAATGAAGATTTGCGGATTGCAGATAAAGTCATCCAGCCGTCCGCTTTGACTGATGATTTCGTAAACCGTGGCGCGCTTGGCGCGGGTAGCTTCACCGATCACATTCAAAACATCCGGCAAAGTTGTGTAGCTGTTTTTGATGTTCTCAATGCGTGTGCCGAGGCCAGTGATATCCACTCCAGGGTTGTCAATGTTCACCGCGCCAGTTTCAGATACGATACGCGCACCCACTAGGCTGTCTATTTCCGAAAGCGATTTGGATGCACGCCTGATCAACTCGTCGGTATCAATACGCACCCGATAAGTGGTCTTTTGCTTGATCTTGCCCCATAGCTCCTGAAACTCGGGCGAAAGCATGATCTGCTTGTTCAGCTTCACCACCACATCGCGGGAGGCGTCGCGCACAGGCGGCCTTGTATCGGCTTTTTCGATCTGCTGCACAATAGCTCGTTGCGCTGCTTGCGAAAAGCGCGCGCCCAAATCCAGCGTTCCAGCCTCAAATTGCGCTTTGAGAGTGTCTTTAATTTTGCCGTCTTTTGTGATAAGATTGCCTTTTTCCAGTGTTTTCATCACCTCGGCGGCCTCTTCGTAGGAGATAGACTTTTCTTCGGTGATGGTCGCGGTGTAGATGGTATCGGCAATCGCTTCTACGGTCACGGGCTCGGCTTTTTGCGCAGCGGCTACAACCACCTCTTTAATTTCTTCTAGCTCAGGCGGCAGTGCGATTTGCTCAGGTGGTGCAGTGATTTTACCTGCATCATCTACTGCGCCCGCCATTTTGAGAGCCTCCACCACTTTGGCGGCCTGTTCGCTGGTGACCGTTTTTTCTACTGTTTTGGTTTCTTCATAAGACGTGCCAATCAGCATGGAAAGCTGCAATACGCCAAACTTCACGCCGGTTTCCTGTTCGATCTCTTTTTGCAGGGTGTCGGCAAATTCGGTAAAACTTTCGTTGGCCATGACGTGCAGCACGTTGATATCCCTGTCCTCAATGCGGTTGCCGTCCTGATCCACGCACAGACGCAGCCCACGGCCCACCTTTTGGCGGCAGGTAAAGGAGGATTTCTGCTCAATCAGTGTGCAGACTTGGAACACGTTGGGGTTATCCCAGCCCTCTTTCAGCGCCGAGTGGGAAAAGATGAAGCGGAGCGGGCAATCGAAAGACAACAGCCACTCTTTATCTTTCATGATAGTGTTGTAAGTATCGTAGTCGGCGGCGGTGTCTCCCCGAGTGTTTTTGTAGACACCTTTTTTGTCCTGCGAAAAGTAGCCGTTATGGGCTTTGGCAACGTCGTCTGGAAACAATCCCTGCAACTCAGCATATTTCGGACGTGCCAAGAGTTCGTTGTAGCACTCCTCAAACAATTCGGCATAAACACCCTTGCCGCCGTCCACAGTACGATATTTTGCCACTTCATCAATAAAGAACAGGCTGAGCACTTTAATACCCTGATTGCGGTAACGAAGCTCCTTGTCCAGATGGGCCTCGATGGTGCGGCGAATCTGCGCCCGTTTGATGAGGTTCTCATCCACACTGCCGATGGCCTTGCCCAGTCGTACGATTTCGGTATTGGAAAACTCCACACACTCCATGCCGGGGGTGCAGTCAATACCGTCGATCACATATCCGTCGTATAGTTCCCGCTGGGCAGACAAGACGAACAAGTCTGCTCCCGGCTTTACGGTGATGGTTTTGCGGGTGACTTTTTTGTCGGCATTCTCGGCGTCTATTTCCAGCTTTGCAGAAAAGCCGTTTGTGTTGGATACACTGACCAGCCGCACATAGGGCTTATTAAAGTCGTTTTCGGCACGGTTGCTGGACACGCAAATTTGCTTGACCAGCCCCATCTGGTATGCGTCCACCGGCGTGAGGCGGTAAAGCAGGTTGATCTTTTCGCGGTGGGTGGCGCTGTAACGCAGCACACACATCGGATTCAGGCTGGCAATAGCCTCTTTTGACTTAGGCGTGTTGTCCACACTTTGGGGCTCGTCGATGATGACAATGGGATTTGTATCCTGAATATAACGCATGGCCGTTTCGCCATTCAATTTTTCATGTGGCTGATTGATGATGTTCTCTGCTTTTTTGAAAGCATCGATATTGATAATCATGATTTCAATGTTGTTGGAGGCAGCGAACTGGCGCACGTCGGACAGTTTGGCCGAGTCGTAGATAAAATAGCGGTTGGGCGCGTTGTCGTAATGAGAACCAAAATGTTCCTGTGTAATCTGAAATGATTTGTACACG
>JAVBNG010000035.1:0-44164 GCA_031551695.1 Oscillospiraceae bacterium | reverse complement strand
GCCGCTCTTCTTGTTTTGCCAGCTCTATTCTATCATCATTCAATGTTACAAATGTTCTAGCGTTACAGCTCTGGGCAAAATTCATGAATTCTTCCGCATTTGCGACAAATCCGGCGTTGATTATTTTCTGTATTGCCGCGGATTTCACTTTTTTAATGGTTTGCTCTACGTTGAACAGTTTTTCAAATGCATGGTTGAAATTGTAAAGGTTTCCATCGACAATAATACTGTCAGCCACAAGATATAGCCGACAGAATGTTTCATCAACAACATCTAATGACTCTTCGGAAGATTTTTTGAACATTACAGCTTTCTTAGTATTTATATCAATCATGGGGTTTGCCATTTTGACAAACGTAATTCCTGCTTCATCACCCTCAATATTAGGCCTGCCGTCCAATATATAACCATGATAGCGTTCTTTTAATGGCATTGCCTCACCGCAGGTTGCCAAGCAATCAACGAGCCTATCATAGCCACCGTCCAGTAGTTCGCTATTTAAGGTTAACTTGTCGCAAGATACCTTTGTATTAAAGCCATCATATTCATCTACGGCCGATATGGGATCGACATTGAAATGTTGAACGCAATCGATAAGTTGTTGAGCATATGAAGTTATATAGTCATTATTTCTAAAACGGATTTTATCTGCCTCGTATAGTAAACCCGCATTTCGTTGTTTTCTAGTCTTAATAAAATAAAGTGTCCAAATATAATCGGTCTTTGCCGCCTCAAGGCGTTCTTCCAATAATGCTTTGCTCATGATTTTACCTCCTTGAGTGGGCGAGACATGTCAATATAAACGTCGTTGTTAAAATCGAAATACGATATTTCAGTTTTCACTTTGTTAATTAAATTGCTTTTACTAAAAACCATACAGCTCGCACGAACCACTTTTTTGCCAAGGACTTCACATTCAAGCTCGCAATCATAGACATGATACTTACCAAATTCAAATAGAATATTTGTATATACACTGTTGTTTCTGATGCTTAAAAATGCCATAACACAGAAATATATCATGAACAGGACTACCCCTTGCAAACTAGTAAAATCAAAGGCGATCATAGGTAAAATATACGCCAGCAAAAAATCCGAAACCAAATTATTCGACCTCTTTGCGGATAGTATTTTACCAACTCCACTAATTTCATTTTTACGGATCTTTCTGTGGAAAAAACGTCCAAGCGCAAACAGGCTCGTACCAAGCAGAATTAAAATCAATATTACGGTTAGCAACTCCACATACTTACAACCAATGAATTGCTTGACCGAAGTATAAGAGCCGCCGAAAATACTCCACGCGTCGATTACAAGAATTGACACCCAGAGGGGAATAAAGGAGGTGATTAACATATAAAATTTGAATCTTTTATCCATTGCTATCTCATCCTCCTACACCAACTTCATATCCAGCTCATGATCTTGCAGAATATAGTGCGCGTTGGCAAGCTCGGTATCGTTGGCAAAGCAGCCCTCCGCAAATACCATCTTGCCGGGGGCATAATCGCACATGGCAGTCACATCATCGGCGGTGATGCCCTCCTGTAAACAGATGAGCAAGGTGCAGTTTTCGCCAATGGCATAGGCGGTCTTGCCGTTTATTTCAACCGGCTCTACTGTCCAGTCCATCGGGATACCCATTTTGAGCATGATTTCATAGACCATATCCAAATCGGAGCGGTCGGCCTTGACGTTATCAATCATATTGTTCATGCGCTCAAGAAGCTGCATCTGCTCGGTGTTTGCAACGGGTGTGCCGTCCCATGCTTTGAGGTTGGATGTATCCAGTTTGAACACCTTGAAACCAGTGTCAATATCTTTGCTGATATTGGCCTGCTTAAATAGCGGGTTTACCTGTTCAACACCTTTTGGCCCCCTAGCGTGTGCTGCCGCTGCAAGCAAGGTGGCCTCTTCTTCGGTCTCGATCATAGGGGCGCTTTTCAGCTTATCGTTTTCTTCTTGAATTTTTGCCCCTGCGCGGCGGATGCGCTCCTTGCCAATTTCGCAGATGTTCCTGTATCCGGCCTTGTATGCCTCCGAGTTTTCGTCGGTGACCTCCGGCAACTGCACCAGGATAAACTTACGGTTGCCGCCGTCCTCAGCGTTAAGCCGCATGACAGCGTGGGCGGTAGTGCCAGAACCAGCAAAAAAATCAAGGACGATGAAATCATTATCTGGAATAAGACCTACCAAATTTTCTATCATATCTAAATTTTTTGCATTGCTAAAAGTATTCGATTCTTCCATTATGTCATTTAACACTTTTGTTCCATCATTGGTCGAAAAGTCCCAAATGCTTCTCACATTTGACTCAGAATAATCAACAAATTGATGTTTCCCATCAACAATTTCCACAGCTTCTTTAGGGACGAAAGTTCGTTTTTTTACGGCATACGCGTCCGGCTTCCCGGTTATTATTATGTCCTGCTTGTTTTCATTAAATTTATCCAAAGACCATGTCCATACGCCTAATTGCCCTCTTACCTTTGGAGGGCGAATAGCGATATAGCCAGCAGATATCAAATCTTCCCGAAATGTGTATAACTCAGAATAATCGCGGGCAGTTTGTGCTTTTGAGACATCATAATCACATACGGCAATTTTATCTTTAGTTGTTGGATTATAATAAACTGAATATCCCAAATTTGGCCGAGCGCTTAATACGCCGCCTTCGCCGCGTGTTGTAATTGAATCATTTATGTAGTAGTATTTGCCATCTTCTTCATATACCTCGCGTGCTTTGAATGATCTATTGATAATGGTTGGCTTTATTTTTGAACCGGTTTCATCAAATAAAGTGGTTTTGCGATAACACATTATGTATTCGTGGTTTTTCTGAATGTTCACTGTATCATTTTTTGCATTCTGCTTATTTTGAATTATTATACCAATGAAATTTTCCTCTCCGAAAACTTCATTGCATAGCTTTTTAAGATTATCCACCTCATTATCGTCAATAGAAGTAAAGCAAACGCCATCATCCCGCAACAAGTTTGCCGCCAGCCTCAAGCGCGGATACATCATGTTCAGCCAGTTGGTGTGAAAGCGCCCCATCGTTTCAGGGTTGCTCTTGGTCGTCTGCTGGGTGACCTCTTTGTAACGCGCCAGCGGGTCGGCAAAATCGTCCTCATATACAAAATCGTTGCCGGTGTTATAGGGCGGATCAATATAAATCATCTTCACCTTGCGGTAGTAGCTGGTTTGCAGCAGCTTCAGCACTTCAAGATTGTCGCCCTCTATGTACAAATTGCCTGTAGTGTCAAAATTGACGCTTTCCTCTGGGGCCGGACGTAACGTGCCGCTGGAGCGCTGCTGTGCAAGGCGCAGGCACTCGGCCTTGCCGTTCCATTCAAAGCGATATTTTTCAAATTCCTTTTCATCATACTCGCCCAAAAGCGCCAGTAGCTTATCCAAATCCAGCTTGCCCTCATGCACGCAATCAGGAAAAATGGAACGAAGTTTGTCCAAATTATTCTGCTCTATATCCATAGACAGCCCCTCTAATTTATTCATCATTCCATTCCTTTCACTTCAATAATAAATTGATTCCGTATATCCACTTTTAGGTTGCTACTTTTCTGTAGCGTTTGAAATCCTTTGCCATGCCGTAAGCCTTAAGGCTCTTGTAGGGTCGGTTGCCACTGTTCGTCCAGTAGTAAAAAAGCCGGGGCAGCTTGTCCACACCACACAGGGCAGTGATAGTCTGCGCTGCATTGTCGATGACGTAGGTTTCGCCGTTCTCGACGTTGTACCTCTCAAAAAACCACTTGACCAACGCCCACAATTCGGTGTTGATTTCGGCGGTTTGGTCGGCAATGTACTGCGGCGTGACGGTGACCTTGTCGGCCACACTTTTGGTAAAGGTGGTGAACAGCATATCCTCCGTCTGCGCCACCAACCGCTTGTTTTCCGGCTCGTGGGCGGCAAGGGCTTCGGTAAATCCTGTCGCAATTTCCTCTGCCGTGCGCATCTGGGCGAATACTGTGTCCAGTTTAGCATCGAAGTTGCCGACGATGGCGTCGCTCATACCGAAAATACCGTCAAACTGGGCCACGCGCTTGTTGATCAGTTCCAGTATTCGCACGTCGGAAAAGTTGTCGTGGCTGAGCAGGCTCACAACCAATACGTCGGACGCTTGCCCTTGCCTGTGGCATCGGCTAATGCGTTGTTCCATTTCTACGGCGTTGTAAAGAAGATCGTAGTTGATCACAAGCGGACAGAACTCCATGTCCAGCCCCCGCGCCGCCTCGTCGGTGGACACCAGCATCTGCACGGCTTCGTCGCCCCGAAAGCGCTCCAGCACGGCGTAATCCCGGCTATTTGCACCGCTGTAGGAGAGCACGCCATAACTTTTAGATAACGAATCGCACAGGACTTTTTGCGTCGTACGGTTGTCGGTGAAAACCAGGGCCTTTTGCGGGAGTTTTAACTGTTTGAAATGGGCGAAGCAATTTTTGAGGGTGGTGAGCAATGCCTTGCTTTTACCGTTTGCCTCAATTGCGGCCGAGGCTTCACTCACCGCACACAGCAAGTCCCGTTCTGCACCTGCGACCAACCGGGCAAGGGCTGGCTCCAGCATTTTGCGTAGTGCCTGCGGCGAAGAGGACAGCGTGTGGTACACCATGAGGCTCAACTCGTAGGCATCCATTTTGGGGTAAGCGGCTTTGGCGGGCATTCTCAAATACTGCTCCACCAGTATATATAACGCCTTTTCCTCTGTGGTCAGTGCATAGCTGATAACGTGTGGAAGCCGTTCGGTAAAACCGACATACTCCGTCACCTGATTTTTTAGGGTGCGAAAGGCATATTTGCTTGTCCAGCGTGTCAGTTCGGGGTAGTTTTCCGGCTTGCGGAAGTAACGCTTATAAAACTCGTCGCTATCAGGCAATACACTTTCATCAATGAAATGGATCAGGCCGTAAATGTCCATGATGCTCATCGTGATGGGCGTGGGGGTGAGCAGCAGCTTAAACGCCGTGGCGGTGGCCGGTTTAAGGGTATTGGAGGTTTTGTTCTCACCGGTATGGGATTTTGCCAGCACGCTCGCCTCGTCGAAAATCGCCAAATCCCACTGGATGCGCGAGATTTCATCGGCCCGTGATACTACAAAATCGTATGTCGTGATGACAAGGCCCGATTGGTCAAATCCACCATTTGTCTGATGGTTTTCCTCGCTGTCGATGAGAGTATATGGCAAGGTAAAGCTGTTGTCCAGCTTGTCAGTCCATTGGCGAATCAGGTTGGGCGGGAGGACAAGCAGTTGGCGATCCCGGCCCTGATACCACAATTGCGCGGCGATAATCAGCGCCTCGTAGGTTTTGCCGAGGGAACCCTCATCGCAAAGGATTACACCCTTTTGGTGTTGGGAGCGCAGCGCAAACTGTGCTGCCGCGATCTGATAAGGGTAAACGGCGATATCGGCGGAGGCAAACGCCGGGAGCAGCGCATCATCCGTGAGCGAATCCAGTTTTCGTGCGGTATAGTAGGCATGGAATGGTGTTTGCTGCACACGCCGCCCTCCTCTCTGCAAAAATGGTGGTACTGGTCAGGGGGCTTTGTCGGGGTTGCGTTTGTAGCGCCCGTCTTTGGGCTTTTGCGCGTGTTTCGGGATTGCCCACGCTATCCCTAGCCGGGCCGCGCCCTCAACCTTACCGGCGGTACAAAGGGCCTGTACGCGCCTCTCAGTAATACCCCACTTGATCGCAGCTTCTTTCGGTGTCATGTATTCCACGTTTTGCACCTCATCAGCAAATAGTGACAATATTATACAACGCAATGGCGAATAATACAAGGAACTATTTTGTCAATCTAGCGAGAAAAAATGCCCGTCGTAATGGCGGGCATTTTCAGATAAGGTGCGAGATGGTCTTTCATTCGTCAAAGTGCAAAAGGAAGTAACCGAGCCGTTTGATGAACGAAATCTTTTGCAGCGCCGCCTCGGGATCGACGGCCTCCATAAAATCGGAAAAGCCCGACCCCATATCGTCTCTTGCGGTGCGCGTACTCTTTCCATCGGCACTCTTCCACGAACCATTTCCGGGCAGGTTACGCAGTAGGATGCGGCGGGTTTCGGCGTACTCATCCCCGATCAGGCCCAGCCGGACGAGGAAGAGGCGAAACACAAATTTTTCGTTGTCGGTTGGCTTTTCTGTGGCCAGTACCCGCTTTTGCCGTTTGGCCATATTGCACATGGCGTTGATGAGGTTGATGTAGGCGGTTAATTCCGCCGGTGGGGGTTCGGTATCAAACCACGGGAAGTCGAGAGTTGTCTCGCTTTCCTCAATAGGCAGGTGCTCCACGTCGAGAGACTTTTTGATCAGTGCAGCCTTGCTATCCACCAGCAGGCGGATATTTTCCAGCGAGGCCGCATCAAAGCCGTCCAGCGGCACCCGAATCACCGGCGGGCCGGGAGTTTCTGCCTCCTCATGTCGTGCCACTTCGGGGAACGGCAGTTCGTCATCATCAAGCTCATCGTCCGGGTACTCCGTAGCACCGGTCAATTCGGGCGCAAAGCCATGCTCCTCCAGTCCCGCCATCAAGAGGCGCAGCATTTGCACGTCCAGCTTGTGCTCGTCTTTGAATGTGATGGTGGCATCCCTGCCAATCACCACAAGCCTCACGTCGTAGTCGTAGCTTGGCGGGCCTTTGTAGTTTGGCGTCGCGCCGATGATTCCTCCCACGACGCCTGCCAGTTCCTTGCGTTTGCGGTTTCCGAGGTTGACTTGAATGAACATTGTTTTTCCACCTTTCTTTGTAATGTACTTGCCTTGCGGCAGTGAGCACATTTATGCATGAGAAAGGTGGAGAGACAAGGGAAGTTACGGAGGCGTTTTGGAGCGATGCGACAGGCCGGCTTGAGGGGTAAATAGCCGGTTAAAGCCAGCAAATGCTGGATGTTGTAATTTTAACACGCATATGTTTTGTTGTCATATAGGCACTCGGGCCAAGTCGACCCCCTGCCGGATCAGTTCCATTTTCTTGACGCTGTTGGACATATAGATGGTTTCCCGGCCCTGCCCCGACATACCCAGCGCCGCCCGCTCACCGAAGTTGTTGCCAACAGGCTGCAACACAACGTGGCAGGTGCCGTCTTCAAGTTCCTCTATGAAAATCTGAACCGCCCAGCGACCCGAGTTTATGATAGCGAAATCCTTGCCGGAGGCGACAATCTGTAAATCAAACGGTCGTAGCATATCAACCATGATATCACGTATTTCAACTGCTCGGGCCATAACAGCGGGCGAGGTGCCTGTACTGCCACCCACTACATCCGGTTGGATTTTCTGGAACAGGTGGTTTTGCAGGAAGTCCACAGGTTGAGCCGGTTCGCCGACGAGTACGAGGATGATTTTGTTAAAGCCATCATCGGGTATTCGATGGAGGCCGTCCAAGCAGACCGGGCATTGCGGCAAAAGGAACTCAACGGCCTGTTGGCACGGGATAAGGAACTGGATGTTCTGTTTGAAAAACTGTACGAGGACAATGTTGCCGGAAAAATTACCGATGAACGGTTTGCAAAAATGTCGGCCAAGTATGAGCAGGAGCAGGGCGAGAACACCCGCCGGGTGAAGGTGCTGCGGGCGGAACTCAAAAAAGAGACCGGCCAGATTTACACCGCCGATGCCTTTCTAGAGATTGTGCGCCGCTACACTGCCGCAAAGGAATTGACACAGCGCATGGTGACGGAGTTGATTGACCACATCGACGTGTACCATGCCGAGCATGAAAACGGCATCAAAACCCAAAATGTGAAAATCTATTACAACTGCATCGGGCCGTTTGAAGTGCCAGATTGGAGCAAAATTCCCGAGTTGCAGGTGTACATCAAAACGCGAAAAGGGGTGGCGTTAAGCTACTCCAAAGCGATAAAAGCTGAATAAAGACGCAAAAAAACGGAGTGTCCTTCATAGGATACTCAGATCCTATAAGGACACTCCGCATGGTCGGAGTGGCGAGACTTGAACTCGCGGCCTCTGCGTCCCGAACGCAGCACGCTACCAACTGCGCTACACCCCGACAGAGAGGCGGCAACGCGTGTGCGTTGCCGCTTTGCCTTTGGGGTTAGGCTGGTTGCGGAACTAGGATTTGAACCCAGACAAACAGAGTCAGAGTCTGCCGTGCTACCATTACACAATTCCGCAAAATGCCGCTGTCGCCACATTTGCCACCCCAAGACGGCTTGTATAGTATAGACTATTTCCCCGCGCTTTGTCAAGATATCTCTTGCGCTGTTTTTCACCTTTGCCGGCCCTGCCCATGTCAAATGTATACAAAGAACAGAGTCGGATTTTTGTCACAACAATTGCGAAAACCATCTTGTTTTATGAACAAATATATGATAAGCTATTAACAATTTATGAACTATCCATATTCTTATAATGACATAATCACTTGATGAGTTGGCCACGCGCTTTATTTTATAAATATACTTAATATATACACTATAAACCAATACATTAAGACATCTAAAGCATCGCCATTATTGGCTCTTCGTGCCTTTGCAAAAGGCACAACCATATATTTGTTCTCAAAACACTGAGGGAGGAACTTTGTCATGAAAAAACTGTTTGCCATTTTGTTAATGGGCGCCATGCTGCTGTCACTGGCCGCCTGCGGCTCGTCCGCTTCGTCCACCGCGGAAAGCACCGAGCCCGCTTCGTCTGAATCCACTGTGCCCGCCGCTTCGGAAGAGGAGTCGTCCGAAGAAGAGAGCGAGGCCCCGGCTGCTGCCGCCACCGACGTGAAGCTGGCTGTGCTGCTGCCCGGCACCATCAACGACAACGGCTGGAACGCCGGCGCTTACTCGGGCCTGAAAACCCTGGAAGAAAATTACGGCATCGAAACCGCCTACACCGAGAACGTGGCCAACAGCGACATGGAAGACTTCCTGCGCGGCTACGCCGACCAGGGCTACAACATGATTGTCTGCCACGGCACCCAGTTCATCGACGCCGCCAAAAAAGTGGCCCCGGAATATCCCGACGCCTGGTTCCTCATCTCCAACGCCGACGTGGACAACTCCATGGCGCCGAACATCGCCTGCTTCGGCACCGTGTACACCGGCTACCTTGCGGGGGCCGTGGCCGCCGCCGTGTCTGAAAGCGGCACCGTGGCCGTGCTGGGCGGCGAGCAAAGCGCCTCCATCACCCCCATCGTGGAACTTTTCATTGAAGGCGCGAAATATGTAAACCCGGACATCAATGTGCTCTCCGGCTACATCGGCAGCCTGACGGACGCCGACAAAGCCAAGGACATGGCCCTGAACTACATCAATGAAGGCGCCGACGTGGTGTGCGCCTCCGCCAACTCCGCCGGCCTCGGCGTCATCCAGGCCGCAGACGAAGCGGGTGTCTACGCCATCGGCTTCAACTCCGACCAGTATGAAGCCGCGCCGGACGCCGTGATCGTGAGCGTGCTGCGCAACTTCCCCGTCATGTTCGACACCATGTACACCAACATTGCAAACGGCACCATGGAAGCGAAGGTCTATCCCTTCGGCGTGGCCGAGGGCGGCACCATCCTGTCCGACTGGCATGGCTGGGATGAAAAACTCCCGCAGGAAGCTCTCGACAAAATCCAGAGCGTGTTTGACGATTTCGAAGCAGGCAAAATTCAAATGACCTACATGGATTACATGAAGTAATATTCAAATGCCTCAGCAGCAGGGCCGCTTCGCATCCGCACCACGCGGGCGGCCCTGCTTTTTTTAAAACCAATTTCGCACCGGATGCAAAGCCCGATTGTTCGTGCATTCATGGGAGGATGTTATGCTTCAGTTTGACCGAATAAAATTGCGCAATAACCTAAAAATCGTCGCACGGCAGTTTCTCGTCTCCGTTCTGGCGGTGGTGGTTGCGCTGGGCATTGGCATGGTTATCATCGCCGCCATGGGCGTTGACCCGTTTCTTGCCATCAAGAATATGTTTGTGGGGGCCCTTGGCACCAAAAAGGCCGTCTCCGACACCTTGGTAAAAACCGCGCCCCTGCTGTTCACCGGCATGAGCTACGCCCTGGCCAGCCGCTGCGGCCTCACCAACATCGGCATGGAGGGCCAGCTGTACATGGGCGCATTGTTCTCCACCCTTGTTGCCGTTTACGTGCCCATGCCCGTGGGCGTGCATCTGGTTTTGGCTATGCTGTGCGGCTTCATTGGCGGCGCAATATGGGGCGGCATTGTGGGCGTGCTCAAGGTGCGCTTCGGCGCAAGCGAGCTCATCACCACGGTGATGCTGAACACCATCGCCATCAACATTGTGGCGTGGATGGTAAACGGCCCTATCACCGAGCCCCCGGGCATGGACGCCCAAAGCCCGCCCATTCTGGAAACAGCCGCCCTGCCCGTCATCGTGCCCGGCACCCGGGCGCACCTTGGCGTCATCATCGCCCTCATTTTTGTGTTTTTGTTTTACATGTTCTTGTGGAAAAGCAAAAAGGGCTATGAAGTGCGGATTTCCGGCCAAAACAAAATGGCCGCCATTTATTCCGGCATCAACACGAACCGCAACATTTTGCTGGTGATGCTACTGGCCGGAGGCCTTGCGGGCCTTGCGGGCAGCAATGAAGTGCTGGGCATGCAGGGGCGCTTGTTCCAGAAAGTTTCCCCCGGCTACGGCTTCGACGGCATCGCCGTGGCGCTCATCGGGGCCAACACGGCCCCGGGCATCGTGTTCGGCGCCGTGCTGTTCGGCATCATGCGCGCCGGCGGCAATTTTATGCAAATGACCACCGGCGTGCCTGTGGCCATCATCAACATCATCCAGGCCATCGTCATCATCATGGTGGTGGCGTGCAATATCCTGAATGAAGTGAGCTTCAAGCCCCGGGCAAAGCGCGCTTCGGGAAAGGCGGGCTGGGCATGGAAATAATCACACGCATCGGCGGCTACCTCACGGCAGACCTGCGCATGGCCACGCCCATTTTGCTGGCGGCACTGGGCCTTCTCATCATGAACCGCAGCGGCCTCATCAACATCGGCGTCGAGGGCATTATGCTGATGAGCACCCTCACCGCCGTGATGGGCACCTACTTTTCCGGCGACAACGTGTGGGTGGGCATGGCGTGCGCCATGGCAACCGGCGCTGTCATGGGCCTGCTGTTCGCCTTCCTCACGGTAACGCTGCGGGCCAATCAAATCGTCATCGGCGCGGCGTTCAATATTTTGGGCACCGGCGGCAGCGCCATGCTGTACCGCATCGCCTTCGGCACGGAAAGCCAGCTCATCAACATCACCGGCTTCCGCGAGTGGAACCCGGCGGGCCTCGCCGACATCCCGCTCATAGGCAAAGCCATTTTCGGCCAGATGCCAATTGTATATCTCGCCTTTGCGCTGGTGCCCATCATCCATTACTTCATCTTTAAAACACCCGCCGGGCTGAACCTGCGCGCCGTGGGCGAAAACCCCATGGCGGCGGATACCCTCGGCATCAGCGTGTACCGCACGCGGTATTTGGCCAGCATTTTCGGCGGCATTTTGATGGCCATGGGAGGGGCGTTCCTTTCCACAGGCCTGTTGCGCTTTTTTACCGAGGACATGGTGGCCGGGCGCGGCTACATCGCCCTTGCGGCAGTCATTTTCGGGCGGTATCAGCCGGTTGGCGTCATGCTTGCCACCATGCTGTTCGCCCTTGGCAACGTGATTGCCAACGCGCTGCAGGCGGCAAATAGCCCCATTCCATACAACTTGCTCGTCACCATTCCCTACGTGCTCACCATCGTGGTGCTGGCGGCCTTTGGCGGCAAATCCATCGGCCCCGCCGCCGCGGGCACGCCGTACAAGAAGGGTTAAGGGGGTACTGGAATGTCTGTGATTTTGGAAATGAAAAATATCTCGAAGCAGTTCCCCGGCGTTTTGGCCAACGACAACGTAAACCTTTCCGTGGAGATGGGCGAGGTGCACACGCTGCTGGGGGAAAACGGCGCGGGCAAAAGCACGCTGATGAACATCCTGTGCGGGCTGTACCGCCCCACGTCCGGCGAAATTTACCTGGATGGCAAAGAGGTGCACTTCACCTCCGCCAAGGACGCCATGGCCTGCGGCATCGGCATGGTGCACCAGCACTTCATGCTCATCCCCACCCTCACCGTGGCGGAAAACTGCCTCATCGGCGCGAAGAGCGCCACGCCCCTAAAGCTTGACGTGAAAGGCGCCAGCGCGCAGATACGCGAGCTGGCCGAAAAATATAGCATGAGCCTGGACCCCTACGCCAAGGTGGCTGACCTTTCCGTGGGGCAGCTGCAACGGGCGGAAATCATCAAGGCACTGATGCGCGGCGCGCGTATTTTGATTTTGGACGAGCCTACCGCCGTGCTGACGCCGCAGGAGACGGCGGAGCTGTTCAACATGATAAGGGGCCTCACGGCCAGCGGATACACCATCCTTTTCATCAGCCACAAGCTGAACGAAGTGAAGGAAGTGAGCGACCGCATCACTGTGTTGCGCCAGGGCAAAACCATCACCACTGTGAACTGCTGCGACCACACCACCACCAGCCTGGCGAAGCTGATGGTAGGCCGTGACATCGACTTTGACGTGGCGAAGGGCGAATACCAAAAAGGGCCCACGGTGCTGCACGTGAAGGACCTCGGCTTTGCGCAAAAAGGCTGCACCCCGCTGCTGCGCAATGTGAATTTCGAGGTGCACGCGGGCGAGATCCTCGGCATTGCGGGCGTGGACGGCAACGGCCAGGCCGAGCTGGTGGAGTGTCTGACGGGCCTGCGCCGCGCAACGGAAGGCCACGCCAAATACGAAAACATGGACCTTGTGTGCGAAAGTACCCGCCACATCATGGCCAGCGACGTGAGCCACGTACCGCAGGACCGGCAGGCCAGCGGCCTTATCCTCTCCATGAATATTGCCGAAAACATGGTGCTGCAGGACTATTACAAGCCCCAGTTCGGCACCAGCTGGCGGCTGTGGTGGAAAAAAGCCCAGGAATACGCCGACGAGCAGATCAAGGACTACGGCATTAAAACGCCCAGCTGCTTTGAGCTGGTGCAGAACCTGTCCGGCGGCAACCAGCAAAAGGTAGTCATCGCGCGGGAGGTGAGCCGCTCGCCAAAGCTGCTCATCGCCATGCACCCCACCCGCGGGGTGGACGTGGGCGCCATCGAGTACATCCACAAAAAGCTGGTGGAAGAGCGGGACAAGGGCGTGGCCATTTTGCTTGTCTCTACCGAGCTGGACGAAGTGATGAAGCTTTCAGACCGGGTGTGCGTGATGTACGAGGGCGAAATGATGGGCGTGGTGAAACCGCAGGACGTGAGCGTGGAGACCATGGGCCTGATGATGGGCGGCACGCCGTATGGCAAGCTGCCCTCTGCCTAAGGCTGCTGCCTTGAAACAATTGGTTAACCGGCGGCGAAACGAAAACCCGGAGGCAGCATGGGCCGCCTCCGGGTTTTCGTTTTGGGCACCTTGGCCGCAATAATAAAACATCGCTGATTCGCCCGTTATAAACGACATTCAATTGTGAATAACTTAACTAGCGCCAAAATGGCATTTGTCAATTGAATCTGCCAAACTTATCTGATATACTTTCTAGTAATGGGCGTTTTTGCCCAACAGGAAGCTGCCCGCGCCAGAGCGGGCGCGACGAAAACGCCTCAGCAAGGGGTAAATTAAGGGCCTGTGGCGGACACAGGAGACAGGAGTGGAACATGCTGAACTTGACCATTAACAGGGCTGGCCTGGAAAACAACGTGAAGAAGGCCAAAGAAAACAACGTGGTGATTCCCACGCTGGCACAGATGAAAAACCCGGAGAACAACCCCCAGGCGGTGAAGGACAAACTGTCGAAAGTGGGGCTGTGGGACATCGATCCCATCAACCTGTTCCGCGTTACCTGGAAAAACGAACCCAAAGAGACCGGCGGCGGTTTTGGCGGCCCGAACTTTGTGGAACTGCCCTCGAAGCTGACGGGCGTGAACGCTCGCATCATCGCCATGGTGGGCCGCTACTTCCCCACCGGCGCGCATCAAGTGGGCCCGTCCGTGGGGTGCCTCGTGCCCCGCCTTGTCACCGGCCAGTTTGACGCCACCACCCAAAAGGCCGTTTGGCCCTCCACCGGCAACTACTGCCGCGGCGGCGCCTTCAACTCGAAGCTGCTGGCCGTGAAAAGCGTCGCCATCCTGCCCGAGGGCATGAGCCGCGAGCGCTTTGACTGGCTGAAAACCATTGCCGACGAAGTCATCGCCACCCCCGGCACCGAGAGCAACGTGAAAGAGATCTTCGACAAAACCAACGAGATCCGCGCCACCCGCCCGGACTGCATGATCTTCAACCAGTTTGAGGAAATGGGCAACTACCTGTGGCACTACCCCGTCACCGGCGACGCCATCCAAAGCTCTTTCAAGAGCATGAAGGGCAACGGCCTGAACCTGGCGGGCGTGTGCTTCACCTCCGGCTCGGGCGGCACGCTGGCCTCCGGCGATTACCTGAAGAACCAGTACCCCGGCATGCGCATCGCCGTGGGCGAGGCGTTGCAGTGCCCCACCATTCTGGACAACGGCTTCGGCGCGCACCGCATCGAAGGCATCGGCGACAAGCACATCCCCTGGGTGCACAACGTGAAGAACACCGACATGGCCATCGCCATCGACGACAACGACTGCATGCAGATGATCCGCCTGTTCAACGAGCCGGCCGGCAAAGAGTACCTGGAAAAAGAAATTGGCCTGTCGAAGGACGACATCGCGCACTTGGCCTACATGGGCATCTCTGGCACGGCCAACCTGCTGATGGCCATCAAGTTCGCCAAGTACTACGAGCTGACGGACAAAGACGTGGTTGCCACCGTGTTCACCGACAGCGTCGACATGTATGGCAGCCGCATCGAGGAACTGCGCGAGGAGCAGGGCGCTTACACCGCAAATGACGCCAGCCGCGACTTCGGCGCCTGCATCATGCACCAGAGCGTCGAAAACATGATGGAAATGGGCATGGCCGAGCGCAAGCGCGTGCACAACCTGAAGTACTACACCTGGGTAGAGCAGCAGGGCCGCACCGTGGACGATTTGAACGCCCAGTGGTACGACCAGGAAGACGCGTTCATCAGCGTGCAGAACCAGGCCGCCGAAGTGGACAACCTGATCAACCAGTTCAACGATATGACGGGCCTGGCTTACAAATAAGCCGAAGACGCCTTGCAATCGATATAAGCAAAACCGGGGTTCTTTTTTTAGGGAACCCCGGTTTTATATTGTTCTTTTGGCTTTTTTGGCGCGCGGCTGTTTTATGCCGCATCAAAATTGGCCGGGCGCCCAAAAGCGCCCGGCTTGCTCAATCTGCTTAAAAAAACGGCTCAGTCCGGCTTCACGCCATTCATCAGCTTCGTGGTGTAGGCCAGTTTGGCGCCAAGGCCGCGGGCCGTTTCCATGCCGTATTCGTCGTCCATGGGGGTGCTGCCGTCGCCGGGGCTCCACAGGCAGGCACCGGAATAGCCCGCGCCCGTGCCGTTGCAAATGGTGAAGCCCTGGGTGTGATAATAGCCCAGGATGCCGTTGATGGCCGTCTCTTGGCCGCCGTTGCGCGTACCGCCCACCACCAGGCCCGCACCCACTTTGCGGGTAAAGATATAGGGGTCGTTCTTCAGCATGACCCAGGTGGGGCGAAAACGGTTCAAAAAGGCAATCAACTGCGCCGTGATGTTCATTTCATACACCGGAGAACCCAGCAGCAGCGCGTCACACTCATACACCTTGTCATACAGGTCTTGCATGTCGTCTTTAAACACGGTGCAGTACTTGGAATTTTCTTTCAGGCACTTGTTGCAGTGGATGCAGGGGTTGATCTTTTTGCCGCGCAGTTCCACCAGTTCCGTCTGCACGCCGCCGGTTTCCTCGGCTGCTTTCAGGGCAGCCTCCATGGCGGTGTACGTCGATTTCTTGCGCGGGCTTCCGCAAATTCCCAAAATCTTTAGCATAGTATCCTCCAAAACCATATTCTATGGCCTATGCCCTCAGCTAAACATATGCCACTGCTAAACTAAATTATAGCGCGATACAGGTGGTAAATCAATACCGCCTGTATCGCGCTAACCAGAGGAGTGGGCTGCATTCGCCCAGGGTAAAGTCTTAAAAAAACAGGCCGCGCCTGCGCCACACAGGCTTTGCCTTTGTGATACTAAACGCTTACTAAACATTATTGACGATGACACAAAGTTTGTCAACTATAATTTCCTGGTGGTTTTGCCAAAGTTTATTGTGCTAATTGCACAATAGTAATACTATTAAAAAAACTTTGTTGTGAAACAACCGCGCTCCTTCGTCCAGAGGCAGGTTTTTTCCTCTTTTCGGGGCTTCGCCAATGCCTTCACATTCTTGACAAGCATAAGTCATATAGTTAATATATTATTGTTGTACAAAGTAAGAAATCGCATGAATTTCAGGAGGCGTAATTAATGGAATCCATTGTGCTGAACATCAATGGCAAACAGCTGCCGGTGAATGTGGAACAAAACTGGACGCTGATGTTTGTGCTGCGCGAAGTGCTGGACCTTACCGGCGTAAAGTGCGGCTGTGCAACGGGAGACTGCGGCGCCTGCAAGGTAATACTGGACGGCAAAGCCGTGAACTCGTGCCTTGTGAAGGCCACGGCCGCCGTGGGCAAAACCATAGAGACCGTTGAGGGCCTGGCAAAGCCCGGCGGCCTGCACCCCATCCAGCAGGCGTTTATTGACGCGGGCGCCGTGCAATGCGGCTACTGCACGCCCGGCATGGTGCTGAGCGCGAAAGCCCTGCTGGACCAAACCCCCAACCCCACCAAGGAGGAAGTAAAGGAAGCCATTTCCAACAACCTGTGCCGCTGCACAGGTTATGTGAAAATTGAGGCCGCTATTTTAATGGCGGCAAAACGCATGAAGGAGGCCGCGAAATGAGCAACACCAAGGCGCCCGAAATCATCCATGCCGGCGGCGCCGCTGTCGGTGAAGGCGTGCCCATCCGCGATGCGGCCCTGAAAGTGACCGGCCAGATGAAATATACGGCCGATATGAAACTGCCCGGCATGCTGCACGGCAAAATTTTGTTCAGCACCGTGTCCCACGCCAAAATCAAAAGCATCGACGCCTCCGAGGCCGAGGCCCTGCCCGGCGTGGAAGCCGTGGTGTGGTATAAGGATTCGCCGGACGTGCTGTTCAACAGCTGCGGCGAGGACATCAACATCAACAAAACAGAACGCCTGTTTGACACCACCGTGCGCTATGTGGGCGACAAGGTGGCCGCCGTGGCCGCCGTGGACGCCGCCACCGCCGAGAAGGCCTTGCGGCTCATCAAGGTGGAATATGAAGAGCTGCCCGCGAACTTCGACCCGGAAAAGGCCATGGACGCGGACGCTTTCCCCATCCACCCGGGCGGCAACGTCGCCGAGGAAGTGGTGCAAAGCATCGGCGACGTGGACGCCGCCATGCAAAAGGCCGACCGCGTGTTCGAGGGCCGGTACTCCACCCAACCCATCCACCACGGCGCCATCGAAACCCACACCGCCATCGCCAGCTACGACGCCATGGGCCATTTGACGGTATACACCCCCTCCCAGGACACCTTCGGCGTACGCATCAACCTCACCCGCATTTTCGGCATGCCCATGAGCAAGGTCCGGGTCATCACGCCGGTCATCGGCGGTGCCTTCGGCGGCAAAATCGACGCCGTGCTAGAGCCGACGGCGGCGCTGCTCTCCATGAAAACGGGCAAGCCCGTGAAAATCGAGCTGAACCGCAAGGACAGCATTGCTTCGTCCCGCACGCGCCACGCCATTGTGGTACACCTGAAAACAGGCATGATGAACGACGGCACCATCGTGGCCCAGGACTATAAGGTCATCGCCAACGCGGGCGCCTACGCCGCCGGTTCGGCCAGCATCATCTGGGCACTGTGCAGTAAGGTGTTCCGCTTATTTCACGCCCAAAACATCCGTTTTGCCGGCTATCCCGTGTACACCAACTGCCCGGTGGCCGGGGCCATGCGCGGCTTTGGCTCGCCCCAGGGCTTTTTTGCCACCATGCGCCAGCTGAACGAAATTGCCAACGACATGGGCCTGCCCCTTGAGGACATCCTGCGCAAAAACTTGCTGGACGCAAGCGGCAAAGACCTGCGCACCGGGGACTGCATCGGCAACGCGCACCCGCTGGACTGCCTGGAAAAAGGCCTTGTAATGCTCGGCTACAGCGACGCGATAAAGGAGCAGGAGGCCACCAAAACCGCCGGCAAGCGCATTGGCGTGGGCATGTCCGTGGCGGTTCACGGCAACGGGGTGTACGGCGTGCGCCACGACACCTGCGGCATCACGCTGAAAATGAACGAGGACGGCACTGTGGTCATGTTCACCGGCAACCACGACATGGGTAACGGCGTGGTGACGCTGCAGGTGCAAATGGCAAGCGGGGCTCTCGGCATCCCCATGGGGAATATCGCCGTCATCCAGGCGGACAGTGACGCCACCATGATGCACTTTGGCGATTTTTCCAGCCGCGGCACCTTTGTGTGCGGCCAGGCGGCCCTGCGCTGCGCCGAACAACTGGCCGCGCGGCTTACCGGCTACGCCGCCGAGCTGCTGGAGGTTCCGGCGGAGGAAATCACGCTGGAAAATACCGCCGCAAAGGCGAAAAACGGCAAATCCGCCACATTTGAGGAGCTTGTGAAGCACGCTTACCAGGCGCACAAAACAGACATCATCGAATCCCTCACCTACGCGGCGGAGGCCTGCGCGTCCAGCTATGGCGCGCACTTTGCCAAGGTGGAGGTGGACACGGAAAGCGGCAGCGTGAAAGTGCTGGACTACGTGGCCGTGCACGACGTGGGCCGCGCCATCAACCCGCTGAACCTGGAGGGCCAGGTGGAAGGCGCCATCCAGATGGGCATGGGCCACGCCTTCAGCGAGGATGCGGGCGTGAACGAAAAAGGCGTTGTCAAAAACCAGAATTTCCGCCGCTACAAAATGGCCACGTCGAAAGACATGCCCGAAAACATCCAAATCGCCTTTGTGGAAAAGGATGAGCCCTTCGGCCCCTACGGTGCGAAAAGCATCGGCGAATGCAGCGTGGTTCCGTGCATCGGCGCCCTGGGCAACGCCGTCTCCAACGCCCTTGGGGTTGACTTCCGCGCCTTGCCCCTTACACCGGACGTGGTGAAGGCGGCAGTGGAGGGATAGCTTAGCGCAAATTCTCACAGCAGTGAATTGGCGCGTGACGCACATCTACCTTCCGCGCCGCCCCACATACAACACAGGGATGTTGAACGCGGTTCGGCTTGCGGCTGACGATGCGCTTACTCGCGCCACTTCCCTGCTACTCGGACTTTTTTTGCAAGTCAGCTTTAATTTAGCACCTATGCACAATTTTCACTTCAAAAGTTTGTCAATTTTTGTATTGCGCTTTTGCGCACTATCTATTATAATTAAAACGTAGTTCATATAGTCATATAATGAATGTTGTTTCGTTAACAAATTGCCTATGCAGATTGCAGGCGGCGGATGCAAACTTCAATTTGCAAAATGCAATTTCATAAATCATCAATTATTTTAGGAGGGTTTTGCGATGCAGACCGGTATGAAGGGAAAACACTTCCTGTGCGAGCAGGACTGGACGAACGAGGAACTGGAGACGCTTTTTGACGTTGCCAAGCGCCTGAAGATGGATTACGCGCTGGACATCCCCCACGAAATTTGCAAAAACAAAAGTTTGTTCATGCTGTTTTTCGAAGAGAGCACCCGCACGCGCAACGCGTTTGAGTGCGGCATCACCCAGCTGGGCGGCCACGGCAACTACCTGACGCCGAAGGCCACGCAGATTGACCACGGCGAAACCCCGAAGGACACCATTGAAGTTCTGAGCCGCATGGGCCACGGCATTGGCGTGCGCAACACGCTGGTGGGCGGCCACAAGTGGATGCAAGAACTGGCAAAACACTCCAATATCCCTGTGTATAACATGCAGTGCGACATCTGGCACCCCACCCAGTCCATCGCGGACCTGATGACCATCAAAGAGAAATTCAACAACGACCTGAAGGGCAAAAAATTCGTCATCAGCTGGACGAGCGCCGGCAACTACATGCGCCCGCTTTCCATGGCGCAGAGCCTTGTCACCCTGATGCCGCGCTTTGGCCTGGACGTGACCCTTGCCCACCCGAAGGGCTTTGAGCTGATGCCGGAAGCGCTGAAGATCGCGCAGGAAAACGCCGACTTCTACGGCTCCAAGTTCGAAGTGGTGAACGACATGGACGAAGCCTGCAAAGACGCCGACATTGTTTACGCCAAGGGCTGGGGCCCCATCATGACCGTGGGCGACGACGAAGTGGCCGGCGTGAAGATGATCAACGAAAACCCGGGCTGGATTGTGAACGCAGAGCGCATGGCGCTGGCGAAAAAATCCGCCATCTACATGCACTGCATGCCCGCTGACCGCGACATCGAAGTGACCAGCGAAGTGATGGACGGCCCGCAGAGCGTGCTGTACGACGAGGCCGAGAACCGTATGCACACTATCAAGGCGCTGATGGCGCTGACCATGGGCAATACGTCTGCCCGCCGGTAATTTAACAGACAGAAGCAGTGGCCTGTGACCGGCAAACAGTCACAGGCCACTGTGCCTAAATGAACGCTTTTACGGAGACATCGCCCAAAATAATAAGGCAGGTGCAACGATGCCGCTTTACGGAAACAAGACCTATCAACAGATCAACCAATCGAAACCCCGCATTGACGGCGTGGACAAAGTGACCGGCCGCGCCCGGTTTGCCGCCGATGTAAAAATGCCGGGCATGGTATACGGCGGTATGCTGCGCAGCCCTTACCCGTGCGCCAATGTTGTGAAGATCGACACGTCCGCCGCGAAAAGGATGCCGGGCGTTTTAGCCGTGCTTACGGCCGACGACGGCCCCAAGAACCAAAGCTGGGCCATGTATATGTATATCACAAAGCAAGTGCGCTACGCCGGCGACGTGGTGGCGCTGGTGTGCGCCGAAACAAAGCGGCAGGTGCAAAACGCATTGACCGCCATTGTGGTGGAGTATGAAGAACTGCCCGGCGTGTTCACCATCCGCGACGCCATGAAAGAAGGCGCCGTGGCCGTGCACGAGGACTATCCCGACAACCGCTTCACGCCTTCCCTGTTCCACATCCGCAAGGGCGACGTGGACAAAGGCTTTGCCGAAGCGGATTTTGTCATTGAACGCGAATATGAGACACAGTATGTGGAGCACGCATATATCGAGCCGGAGGCGGTCGTGGCCGAGGAAGACCCCGGCAGCGGCCTGATGACCGTGCACGCCTCCGCTCAAAACCCGTTTTTTACCCGCCGCTATGTGGCCGACATTTTGGGCGCGCCCATGAACCGCGTGCGCATTGTGCAGGAGACCCTTGGCGGCAGCTTTGGCGGCAAGGAAGAGGGCGTTGGCCTTTTGGCGGCCCGCGCGGCTTACCTGTGCCACCTCGTCGGCCGTCCGGTGAAAATGGTGTTCTCCCGCGAGGAAAGCTTCCTTGAAAGCTCGAAGCGCCATCCGTTTTTGCTGCACTACAAGGCGGGCGTGATGAAGGACGGGCGCATTGTGGCGTGGGAAGGCACCCAGTACGACAACTGCGGCGCCTATAACAACCAGACCCAGTTCATGAACTGGCGCGCCAACGTGCACAGCGCGGGCGCCTATTCCATCCCCAACGTAAAAACAGACACCTGCGGCATTTTCACCAACAACATCCACTCCGGCGCGTTCCGCGGCTACTCCTCCCCCTCTTTGCTGTATGGGCAGGAGCAGTTCATCGATGAGATCGCCGAGGAGATCGGCATGAGCGAAGTGGAAGTGCGCCGCGTCAACCGCCTGCAAAACGGCGTCACGGGCGCCACCGGCACCGTGATGGAAAACGTCATTCTGCCTGAAGTGATGGACGAAACGCTGAAGCAGGCCGATTATGAAGCCAAGCGCGCCGCCTACGCGAAGCAGACGGACACGGAAAAGCGGCGCGGCATCGGCATGGCCATTTCCCACCGTGGCTGCGGCCTTGGGGCCGAGGCGCCGGACGCCTCCGGCGCGATGATCATGGTGTGCGAAGACGGCAGCGTGCTGATGGGCTCAGGCCTCGCCGAAAACGGCCAGGGCCTGAAAACAGCCTACGCGCAAATTTGCGCCGAGGCCCTCGGCGTGCCGTATGAGAGCGTGCAGTTCTTCGGCGTGAACACCCACGCCGTGCCGGATTCCGGCATGACCGTGGCCAGCCGCGGCACCGTGATGGGCGCGCAAAGCGTGCGCAAAACGGCGGAAAAGCTGAACGGCATCATGCGGCAGAACGCGGTGGAGCTCGGCTTTTTTAACGACTCCGCAGCTATTGAAGAAGCCTCGGGCCTCACAAAAGGCAGCCTGAAAGAGTTCAGCGTAAAAACCGGCGAAGACGTGCTGTTAAAAGACGGCTGGTTTTTCCACCCGGACTACCCGGCCTACAAGGTGGCCATTGCCAACGTGGCGGGCGCGGGCCTTTGGGCAGGCAAGCAGCTGTCCGCCTTCGAGTGGTTCACGCCGGACCCGTGCATCCAGGACCACCATACCGGCCAGGGCAAGGCCTTCCCGAACTACGCTTACACCTGCGTGGTGGCGGAAATTGAAGTGGACATGAAAACCGGCTATGTTGACGTGATTGACGTGACCCAAGGGCTGGACGTGGGCACCGCCATCAACCCGGCGCTGATTACGGGCCAGGCCTACGGCGGCATTGTGATGGGCCAGGGCTACGCCGTGATGGAAGAAGTGGACGTGCACAAGGGCAAGGTGGGCAACAAGAATCTGGACGAGTACATCATCCCCACCTCCATGGACATGCCCGAAATGCACATCAATATTTATGAATGCGACGCGTGCGAGGGCACTTTCGGGGCCAAAAGCGTGGGCGAGCCCTCTACGGAAGCCGTGGGCGCGGCCATTGCCAACGCCGTGTACAACGCCACCGGCCGCCGCCTGCGCGAAAACCCGGCGGGCCTGGAGCAGGTGCTTTTGGGCAAAAAGTTGGTGAAGAAGTAAAAGGGGTAATACCTGGCTAAGTGCTGGTTTAAAGGCCTTGGCGGCAGTGCGCGTAAGCATATCGTCAGCCGCAAGCCCGGCGGCGAACAATGGTAACATTGTTCGTGGACGGGCGCGGAAGGTAGATGTGCGTCGCGCACTGCCGCCAAGGCTGGAACCCCAACCAACAGTAAAATGATTGGAGCAGGCCATGCAAGATTTACAGTATCATAAACCAAATACCCTGGCCGAGGCGCTGGAGCTGATGCACCAATACGGCAAAAAAGCGCGGCCCTATGCCGGCGGCACCGACCTTTTGGTGCAGCTGCGCGAAGGCGCGAAGCGCCTTGCGGGCGTGGAGCATATGGTGGACCTCGGCGGCATCCCGGAGTTGCGCGGCATTGCCGTTTCCGGCAACACCGTGCGCGTGGGCGCCATGGAAAGCCACACGGCTGTGAGCAACTCGGACGTGCTGGCAAAGCACGCGCCATTTTTGTGCAAGGCGGCGTCCACCGTAGGCAGCCCGCAAATCCGCAACAACGGCACCGTGGGCGGCAATATCTGCAACGGCAGCCCCGCGGCGGATACCCTCTCCCCCTTTGTGGCGCTGGACGCAAAACTCATCATCCGCAGCAAAGGCGGCGAGCGCGCTCTGCTGGTGAAGGACGCCTACGTGGGCGCGGGCAAGCTGACGCTGGAACCGGACGAAATTGTGGAGTGCATCGAGTTTGAGAGCCTGGCCGGCTGGCAGTTCTCGTTCCAGAAGCTGGGCCGCCGCAAGGCGCTGGCCATCTCCCGCATGAACGCCGCCGTGGCAATGCGCCTTGAAAACGGCATCATTGCCGAGGCGCGCATCGTGCCGGGCTGTGTGTTTGCCTCGCCGGACCGCGTGGAAAAAGCCGAGGCTATGCTGAAAGGCCAGGCGCCATCGGAAGAGCTGTTCGCCAAGTGCGGCGAGGCGGTTTCGGAGGAAATGATCGAGCGCACCGGCGTGCGCTGGAGCACGGAATACAAAAAACCGGTTGTAGAAGCGCTGGTTGCGCGCGGCGTGCGCGAAGCCGCCGCTGGCGAGGTGGGCTGATATGGATAGAAAAGAACTGCGTTTTACACTGAACGGCCAGGAGACCACCGTGATGGTGGAAGAAAACGCCCGCCTCTTGGACATACTGCGCGAGGAGCTCTCCCTCACCGGCACGAAAGAGGGCTGCGGCGTGGGCGAATGCGGCGCGTGCACCGTCATTGTGGACGGCGAGGCCGTGGATTCGTGCCTTGTGCTGGCCATGAGCGTTGCGGGCAAAAGCGTCACCACCATTGAGGGCCTTGCCGGGGACGGCATTTTGCACCCGCTGCAGCAGGCCGTTTTGGACCATCACGCCCTGCAGTGCGGCTTTTGCACGCCGGGGTTCATCATGAGCGCCAAGGCCCTGCTGGACAAGAACCCCCACCCCAGCGAGGACGAGATCAAAGTGGCAATTTCCGGCAACCTGTGCCGCTGCACGGGCTACCAGCAATTGATAGACGCATTTTTACAAGTGAGCGAGGGCAAATAGCCAGCGTTTTCATAGAGGTGTCGGAGGGCAATGCCGGACAGCCCGGTATAAATTCCCCTAAAACAGGCCGACTCCGGGAAGAGGAGAAACCATGTCCCGTACAAACTACAGCGCCTACCTGTCCATCAAACGCCAGCTTTTGGAGATGTTCAAGACCGAAAAGTTCGAGAACAACCGCCTGCCCGCCGAATCCGTGCTGGCGGAGCGGATGGGCATCAGCCTTGTCACCCTGCGCGAGGCGCTTTTGATGCTGGCGCTGGAAGGCTACGTGACCAAAAAGCACGGCAGCGGCAACTACATCCACCCCAGCGCTTTCGGCTATGAAAACCGCAGTGTTTATTTTTTTGACTGCCTCAGCTCCTATGGTTACGAAACCACCATTGAGCTGCAGGCGCAAAAAGAGATTGCGGCGGACGCGGAAGTGGCCGAGGCGCTTGGCATTGCCGAAGGCGATACCGTGCTGCAAAACAGGCTTTTGTACCGCGCGGATAAAAAGCCCGCCATTTTGTCCTGCGGGCACATTCCCGTCAGCCTTTTGGTGCGCGACGACATTGAAAACATGGACTTCCACACCCTGCACACGCTGGTGCGGCAGTACATGAACAGGGACCTAGCCCACGCCCTGAACGAATACTACCCCATGAACATCGGCGAGGATTTGGCCGCGCTGTTCGGCCTTGACGTTGGCACGGCCATCGTGGCGTCGCGGCAGGTGTTTTTCGATGTGGGCGACAACCCCATCATTTATAACAAGCATTTTTTTTACCCCAACATCTACCGGGTGAAAACGCTCCAAAACTGGGCATTGAGCGACTGATGAAACGGGTGGATGGCGTGCTTTATAATTCCAATTGAAACAAACCTTGATAAATTTGGTATTTGGGAGGGAAACAATGTCGGCAACTGTATTCAAAGGCGCCGCCGTGATGACGCCGGAAGGCCTGCAAAAAGACTGGGCCGTGCGCGTGGAGGGAAACCGCATCGCGGATGTTGGCCCGGCCGCTTGTGTGAAGGCTGAAAGCGGCGACACCGTGGTGGACGCCGCCGGGCACCTGGTTGCCCCGGGCTTTGTGAACGGCCACATGCACATGTACGGCGTGCTGTCCCACGGCATCACCGTGGACGCCATCGTCACCGAATTTTCCAGCTTTTTGGACGATTTCTGGTGGCCATACGTAGAAAACCGCGTGGACCACAAGCTGGCCGCGTTGACGGCCCGCTGGGCCGCCGTGGAGATGATCAAAAGCGGCATCACGTCTTTCACCGATATTGTGGAGGCCCCTTACTCCCTGCCCGGCGTGCTGGAGGCCGAGGCCGCCGAAATTGAAAAAGCGGGCCTGCGGGCGTTCCTTTCCTTTGAGGCGTGCCAGCGGGTGAGCGAGGAAAACGCGCAGCTGGGCCTTGCGGAAAACGCCGACTTTGCCAAAAAGCACAACAAAGACGGCGCTTTGGTGCAGGGCATGATGAGCGTGCACACCCTGTTCACCGGCGACGCCGACTTTATGAAACAGGCAAAAACCATGGCAAAGGACATCGGCTGCGACATCCACATGCATATGAGCGAAAGCGTGTTCGAGCCGAACTGGACGAAGGAACACCTCGGCAAAAAGCCGGTGGACATATACAACGAGCTGGGCTTTTTGGACGATAAGGTGTTCGCCAGCCAGGTGGTACAGGTGGACGACGATGAAATTGCCACCATGGCAAAGCGCGGTGTGCGGGCGGTTTCCATGCCCCTTTCCAACTGCGAAGTGGGCGGCGGCGTGGCGCCTGTTTCCAAAATGCTGGACGCCGGCATGTCGGTTGGCCTTGGCACGGACGGCTATGTGAACAGCTTTTTTGAAGTGATGCGCGGCGCCTTCCTCATCCACAAGGCGTACCAGCAATCCACCACGGTGATGCCCGCGAACGTGGTGTACGACATGGCCACCGCCATGGGCGCGAAGGCCATGGGCATCCCCGAGGCCGGACGCCTTGCAAAGGGCTGCCTTGCGGATATCATCACCATCGAAATGAACACCCCCACCCCCATCAACGGCAGCAACGTGTACGACCAGCTGGTGCTGTTCCGGAACCCCGAAAACGTGCGCGACGTGATGGTGGACGGCAAGTTCCTGATGCGCGAGAAAAAACTGCTCACTGTAGACGAAGAGGAAACCAAGCGACAGATGCGAGACGCGGCAGAGGCGTTCTGGAACGTGAAATAGGCAAAACCAATTTTATGTTACCCGGCGTAGACTCGCTAATTCTTACATCCTTATGCTGAATTTATTAAAATGAATGAGGTGCAGAAGATGTATGACCCGAAGAACCTGAAAGGCGCAGACATTTCCACAACTTTTTGCGGCATCAAGCTGCAAAGCCCGTACATTCTCACGTCCGGGCCGCTCACCTATGCCGCCGAAGGCATGATCCGCGGCCACAACGCCGGCTGCGGCGCGGTGGTGACGAAAACCATCCGCCTGGGCGCGGCCATCAACCCCATTTTCCACATCGCGGATTTGCAGCATGACTCCATCATCAACTGCGAAAAATGGGCCGATTCCGAGCGCGAGGTGTGGTACGAGCGCGAGATTCCCATGACGAAAAAGGCCGGGGCCGTCGTCATCGGCAGCGTGGGCCACACGCCGGAAGAAGCCCGCGCCATTGTGGCGGACGTGGAAAAAGCTGGCGCGGACATTATCGAACTGGTGTCCTACGCGGAAGAGACCCTGCTGCCCATGCTGGAATACACGCTGGAGCACGTGAACATCCCGGTCATCTGCAAGCTGAGCGGCAACTGGCCGGACCCCGTGGGCACCGCCAAAAAATGCATGGAGCGCGGCGCGCAGGGCATTGCCGCTATCGACTCTATCGGCCCCACCCTGCAAATCGACATCAACAAGCGCGCGCCCAGCATGTATAGCGGCAACGGCTACGGCTGGATGTCCGGCGCGGCCATCAAGCCCATTTCCATGC
The DNA here is from genome assembly GCA_031551695.1 of Oscillospiraceae bacterium. Taxonomy (GTDB): domain Bacteria; phylum Bacillota; class Clostridia; order Oscillospirales; family Ruminococcaceae; genus JAAYCI01. Next base: position 16,673 of record JAVBNG010000035.1, on the reverse strand, counting down.
GCATCAACGCGGAAATCGCCATGCAGCACCCGGGCATGAAAAACCTGTACGGCTCCGGCGGCTGCATGAGCGCCGAGGACGCCATCGAGTTCATGATGGCCGGCTGCACCGGCGTGGGCGTTTGCACCGTGGGCATTCTGCGCGACGTGGAGTACGTGGAGGAAATGTGCTACGACCTCTCCCGCGGCCTTGCGAAGCTGGGCTACAAAAACGCGGAAGAAGTGGTGGGCGCGGCCCTCGGCAATTTCCCGAAGCGCGAGTACATCGGCCATCTGGACTTCACCTACGACCCGGACTACGCCCCCTGCCAGCAGGCATGCCCCGCCGGTGTGAACGTGCCGCAGTACATTGAGGACGTGCGCCGCGGCAATTACGAGGAAGCCTACAAGCGCGTGAGCCTTGTGAACCCCTTCCCCGCCGTGTGCGGCCGCGTGTGCGACCATCCGTGTGAGGCCCAGTGCCGCCGGGGTGAGCGCGACGACGCCATCGAGATCCGCCTCTTAAAGCGCACCGCCTCGGACAAAACCTATGAGAAATACGGCGACGAGCTGCCCATTCCGCCCGTAAAAGCGAAAAACGGCAAAAAGGTTGCCGTCATCGGCGCGGGCCCCGCGGGCCTGTCCGCCGCATACTACCTGGCCAAAGAGGGCTACGGCGTGAAGGTGCTGGAAAGCCAGCCCACCGCCGGCGGCATGTTGGCGGTCGGCATTCCGGATTACCGCCTGCCCCGCGACATTTTGGCCAAAGAAGTGAAACGCATTGAGCGCATGGGCGTGGAAATTGCCTGCAATTCTGTTGTGGACAAAGCCGCTTTCGACGGCCTGACGAAAGACTTGGACGGCGTGCTGGTGGCCGTGGGCGCCCCCGGCGACGCCATGCCCGACATCCCCGGCGTGGAAAAGGGCGTGTCCGGCATCGCCTTCCTGCGCGACGTCAGCCAGGACAAGGCCGAAAGCCTTTCCGGCAAAAGTGTGGCCGTCATCGGCGGCGGCAACGTGGCGGTGGACGCCGCCCGCAGCGCCCTGCGCCTTGGCGCGGCCGATGTGACCATCTACTACCGCCGCACCCGTGCGGAAATGCCCGCCTACGCGGAAGAGATTGCCCACGCGCTGGAAGAAGGCGTGAAGCTGGTGGAACTGGCCGCGCCCCATTCCATCGGCGAAGGCTTCACCTACGAACCCATGAAGCTGGGCGAAGCGGACGAAAGCGGACGCCGCCGCCCGGTGCCCTCCGGTGACGCGCCTGTGGCCGTGAAAGCCGACCGCGTGATTTTGGCCATTGGCCAGAAAGTGGCGGCAGATTTTGTGCCCGGCGTGAAGGAGAACGAATTTACCGCCGACGGCAAGGTATATGTGGCGGGCGACTGCCTGTATGGCCCGGCCAGCGTCATCAAGGCCATTGCCAGCGGCCGTGACGCCGCCGTCGCCATCGACAAAGAGCTCCTCGGCCACGGCCTGGTGGACGCGGACGAGCAGCGCGAACTGCGCCTCGCCCCCATCGCTGAAGCCCACGCGGACGCGCAGGTGTCCCCCGTGGTGGACGCCCCCACCCGCAAAAAGAGCTTTACGGAAGTGGAGCTTGGCCTTGGCGAATACGCCGCACGCACGGAAGCCGAACGCTGCCTGAAATGCGGCTGCATCAACTGCGGGCGCTGCGTGGCCGTGTGCCCGTACGACGCGCGCACGTTGAACTTCCCGGTGATGAAGGTGGACGACAACGAGTGCCGCAAGTGCGGCATGTGCGCCAGCATCTGCCCCACCGGCGCGCTAAAAGCCTTCCCCGCCCCGCAAAGCGCCGAGGACGAGGCGGAGTTCGAAAAGTCCCAGGCATTCTACGCAAAATACGCCACCGCCCACTAGGGCGTGTGCCGCGCCTGTCAGTATCGCGCCCAAAGACGCTTCGCGTCTTTGGGCGCTCGGGCGCAAACCACTAAATTTTCGCCTCCGGTTTGGGGCATTTGATTGTAAAAGAACAAAAAGCCAACATAATAAATAAAGGGGATTACAACCAATGCAGTTGAATGATTTCGTTTCCAAAATCAACGCCTGGGTGGATGAAAACAAGGACGACGTGGTGCAGTTCCTCGTCGATTTCATCGCCAAAAAAAGCGTGACCTACAACGAGAAAGACGCCGTGGAATTCTACACAAACAAGATGAAGGAATTCGGCTTCGACGAAGTGCGCATCGATAAAGTCGGCAACGCCCTCGGCCGCATCGGCAGCGGCAAGACCGTCATTTTGTACGACGCCCACATCGACACCGTGGAGCCCGGCGACGCTGCCGCCTGGGGCCAGGACCCGCTGAAGGCCGAAGTGAAAAACGGCGAAGTTTGGGGCCGCGGCGCGGTGGACGACAAAGCCTGCCTCACCGGCTTTGCCTTTGCCGGCAAGGCGATGAAGGCACTCGGCCTTACCGCCGACTTCACCCTCTGGGTGTCCGGCTCCCTGTCTGAAGAGGACGTGGAAGGATCTTGCGTGAAGGCCATGATGGAAGAAAACCCGGACATCAAGCCGGAGTACATCCTGGTGGGCGAACCCAGCGAAAACCGTTTGGTGCGCGGGCACAAGGGCCGCGCGCTCATCCGCATCACCGTGCCGGGCAAGGCGGCCCACGCCAGTGCCGCCCACATGGGCGACAACGCCCTGACGAAAGCCCTTCCCATGATCGACTCCATCGACAAGTTCCAGGACTTCACCGAAGACCCCTTCCTCGGCAAAGGCACCATTGAAGTGACCTATGTGGAGTGCAACACCCCTTCCCTGAACACCGTTCCCGGCGAAGTGACCGTGGTGTGCGACCGCCGCATCTCCTGCGGCGAAACCTCCGAGGATTTGATTAAAGAAATGCAGCAGCATTTGGCGAAGGCCCCCGGCGCACAGGCGGCGATCGACACGGAAAGTGTGACCACCTACACCGGCTACGAGATCAGTTGCGAAGACTACTTCCCCAGCTGGGTGATGCCGGAGGACCACAAAATTGTGCAAAGCGGCGTGGCGGCGTACAAAGCCGTGTACGGCAAAGAGCCTGTGGTGGGCAAGTGGGATTTCTGCACCAACGCCACCTCCCTGTGCGGGCGCACGGGCATTCCGGCCCTGGGCTTCGGCCCCGGCGACGAGGAACTCTGCCACTCCAGCGAAGACCGCGTGCCCGTAGACGAGCTGGTGGAAGCCGTGAAATTTTACGCCGCCTTCCCCTTTGCGCTGGTGCAGGGCTAATGGCGGCCGGCACACAGGCCGCGGCGAAGGCCACGGGCGCGTATCTGGAAACACAGGCCGAAGAGACCGCCGCGCTGTTGTGCTCACTGATTGAAACAAAAAGCCTCTCGGGCGACGAGGGCGCCATGGCCGCGCTGGTGGAAGACACCATGCGCGGCTTTGGCTTCGATGCGGTGACGCGCGACAAATACGGCAGTGTTCTGGGCCGCGTGGGCAGCGGCAAAACGGTGGTGCTGATGGACGCCCACATCGACACTGTGGCCCCCGGCACCGCCGCCGAATGGGGCTTTGAGCCGCTTGCCCCCAAGGTGGAAAACGGCTTTGTGCATGGCCGCGGCGCCGTGGACGACAAGGGCAGCCTTGCCGCAATGCTGCTGGCGGGCAAGGCGCTGAAAGCCTGCGGCCTCGAAGGCAATTTCACTTTGCTCGTCAGCGCGTCCGTGTGCGAGGAAAGCATGACCGGCGTGTGCGTGAAAAACATGGTGGCCAACATGCCAAAAAAGCCGGACTATGTGGTGGTGGCCGAGCCCAGTAGCAACCAGCTGATGCGGGGCCACCGCGGCCGCGCGCTCATCGGCGTGGAGGTGACGGGCAAGGCGGCCCACGCCAGCGCCGCCCATATGGGCGACAACGCGCTGACAAAAGCCCTGCCTACCATCCGCGCCCTGGACGAAAAAAAAGACTTTGCCGACGACCCGGTGCTGGGCCAGGGCACCCTGGAAGTGACCATGTGTGAAGCCTTTACGCCGTCGCTGAACACCGTGCCCGGTAAGGTGGAAATCATCTGCGACCGGCGGTTGACCGCCGGAGAAAGCGAATCCGTCGTTCTGGCGGAGGTTGCCCCTGCCGTTGCCCAAAGCCACGGGCGCGCCTACCTGCTGGAAAAAACCGGCACCACCTACACGGGCCAAGCCATCAGCGGCAAGGACTATTGCCCGTCGTGGTACCTGCCGGTGGACCACCCGGCCGTGGCGGCGGGGCTTGCCGCCTGTGAAGCCACCCTTGGCGAAGCACAGCAGCCCGGCACGTGGACCTTTTGCACCAACGCCACCTATCTTGCGGGCGAAATGGGCATCGCGTGCGTGGGCTTTGGCCCCGGCGACGGAGCCCTGTGCCACACGCCCATGGAAAAAATTGCCGTGGCCGAAGTGCAAGATGCCGCCAAATTTTACGCGGCCTATCCATTTTTTGTAACTGCTGCCGAATGACAGAATAGGCGGTACAGGCAAACATCCGTTTGCCGGGGCAAGCCATGACAGGCTTGCCTTTTTCTATCAGGGTGGAGTACCATAGAAAATGGTATAGATACAGTAACAGCAGAAAACTGTGCAAAAAATCTGGCGCGCGCAGCGCGGCAAAATAACCGGGGGGGCTTACCATGTCACGCATCCTGAAAGGCGGCCTTGTGGTGACGCCGGACGGCGAGATGACTGCAGACATCCGCATTGAAAACGAATGGATTGCCGAAGTTGCGCCGGAAATCAAAACACTCGCCTGGGACGACGTGGTGGACTGCGGCGGCCTTTTGGTACTGCCGGGCGCGGTGGACGCTCACGTGCACTACAACATGAAAACCGCCACCGGGCGCACCATTGACGATTTTGAGTCCGGTTCGCGCAGCGCCGCCTATGGGGGTGTCACCACTGTAATCGATTTCGCCTCCCCCATCCCCGGCGCTTCCTTGCTGGACGCCCTGCGCGCGCGGGAAGCCGAGGCCGCCGGGCGTACACACACGGACTACACCTTCCACATGGAAGTGACCGGCGGTGTGCCCAAAGCCGCCTATGACCGCCTTGGCGATTTGCGCACCTACGGTGTCTCCAGCGTGAAAATTTACACTACCTACGGAAGCGACCGCCTGCCGGATGAAGACATCCTTCCGCTGGCACATGCGCTGAAGGCCGCCAAAATGACGCTGATGGCCCACTGCGAAGACGACGCCATCCTGTCGGCGGCGCTGGCAGGGCAAAAGGCCGCCGGGCGCCTTGCCCCGCGCGATTACCCCGCCAGCCGCCCGGCCGAGGCCGAAACAAAGGCCATCCGCCTGCTGATAGACGCCGCCCGCGAGACCGGCGTGGCGTTGTACATCGCGCATGTTTCCACGGGCGAAGGCGCGGCACTGATTGCCGCCGCCCAAAAAGAAGGGCTTTCCGTCACTGGCGAAACCTGCCCGCACTACCTGCTTTTAAACGAAGACGTGTATAAACGGGCCGCCGCGCCAAAGTATATCATGGCGCCGCCCCTGCGCACCAAGGCGGACAGCGAGGCCCTGTGGCAGGCGCTGGCAGACGGTGTGCTCTCCTGCGTCTCCACCGACCATTGCGCCTTTCACATCAGCGACAAAATGGCGGCGGAACATTTTACCGACGCCATTCCCGGCATTGGCGGCAGCGAGACACTGCTGCCCTTGCTGTACAGCGAAGGCGTGGCGAAGGGGCGCATTTCCCTCATGCGGCTGGCGCAGCTGCTTAGCGAAAACCCGGCCAAACTGTTTGGCGTTGCGCCGCAAAAGGGCTCCATCGTCCCCGGTGCCGACGCCGACCTTGTGCTGCTGGACCCTGCCGACGGGTGGACCGTTAACGGCCGCCACCTGCACTCCAACGCAGAGTATTCCGTGTTTGACGGCCGGAAAGTGACAGGCCTGCCCGTGCTTACCATGCGCCGGGGCGAGGTGCTGTGCAAAAAAGGAAAATGGCTTCCCACAAAGCCGGAAGGCCACTTTGCCCGTTGCGCGCTGTAACCCGCAAGGCAGCATTAATCACAAACTGCCCTCGCAAAAAAATTGGATCATAAATTTTTTTCGGTTTTTTTGTTTTGGGTATGGCATTTTTCGACAGAGTTGTGTATAATAATATGTAAGCGTCTATAAGTCTACAAAAAACGCGATAAAATGTGTATTGCGAATCTGGCAAATGTGAGGTGCAGAAGGAAATGAGGAAAACTTTCGTAAAATTGCTTGCCACCATGTTGTTACTGGCATTATCGGTGGGCCTGGCTGGTTGCAGCCGCAAGGACGACACCCGCCAATATGTGCATTCCATCGGTGTTGTAATTACCAACGACATGAACTTCGTGTTTGAAGAGCTGTACGTGTATGACGGCGAAGTGCACAACATGGGCAAGGACTGGATTGACAACCGCCACGAGACCGTAAAAGTGGGCTCCTATGGCGTTACTGTGGAAGAGATGGACACCTATTACGTGTGGCTGAAAGACCGCCGCGGCACAGCGTACAAGTTCGACCAGGTGCCTTTTGAAGACGCTGACCACGCCATTATTTCCTACACGGACGAGCTTACCCTTACCGTAAACCACTGGAACGGCGGCACGGACGTGATCCAGGGCGAAATTGTGAACCCGGACGACGCGCCGGACCAGCCCTACAACGACCTGAAGAAAAAAGTGGCCTACAAATTCAACGTTACCAACAACACGGAGGACCAAATCGTCTTCATTTCCATGCGGGAGGACGCAAACCAGGGCAAAGGTGAAGTGGAGTTGTACTACGGCGAGCTGGACCCTGAAAAAACCGAGACCATGGAAGGCAAGCTGTACGAAGAAGACAAGGACATCACCGAATGGGTGCTGAACATCGAGACCGACAGTGGCCGCAGCTATGTGTCCACCAATGCGTTTGACCCGTGGACGGCCACCGACATCACCATCACCGGTTCGGCCGATGGCTACACCTTCACGGTGGAGCCCGCCGAAGCCGACAAATCCGCCAGTTCGAAGGCGGGTTCCTCCAGCGCCGCAGCGGCTGATTCCAGTTCGGAAGAAAGCTCTTCCGCCGCGTAACCCCCTTTTATTGCAAAGCGCCCATCCATGGATGGGCGCTTTTTTTGCGGTATTTTCACTTTTCCAGCGCGGTTCATATATGAAATTCTTCCCATATTCTATTCCCATATTCAGTTCTGTTCGCTTGTGCCGAATTTCTCTATATGGTAAAATATATCGTATATAGGTGTCGTTAAATCCACTGGCCGACGGGCGCCACACGTAACGCTCGTATTTTTCGCCGAGGTGCCGCATGAAATCGGTTTTCCAAAAGTTCGCACTTGTGTTCCTTTCGCTGCTTATGGTGGTGCAAACCATGGGCGGCGTTGTGGCGCTTGCGGAAGAAGCCGGTGAAGCACCTGCCTCTGCGGATTCCGCCGCGGAAGAAACCCTGCCGGGCAGCGAGAGCAGTGAAAGTAGCAGCGGCGAAAGCAAAGCGGACGACGCCTCCCCTGCCCCGGAAAGCAGCAGCGAAGCACCCGGCGAAAGCAGCCCAAGTGAGGCGGAAGAGCCCGCAGGTAACGGCGAAAGCGAAGCGATTCCGGAGGCGGATTCCCTCAGCACGGCGGAAGCAGAGGAAGAGCCGGCGTTTGCAGCCGGCACGGAAGAAGACGACGCCGCGCCCGCTGAAGAAGAGGCCACCCCAGCCGATGAAGGCAGCCCGGAAGAACTGGGCTTTATGCCCGGCGAAGTGATTGTGGTGTTCAACGAGGATGTGGGCGAGCAAACGGCCGAGGCCGTAGTGGAACAACATGACGGCGAAGTGGCGGAAGTGATCGACACGCCCCTGCCGGAGGTTGCCGTGGTGGCGGACATCCCCGCTACCCAAACCGTGGCCGCGGCGGTGGAAGAACTTACCGCCGACCCAGACGTAAAATATGCCCAGCCAAACTTTTTTTACACGGCTGATGAAGGCGCCGCCGAAGACATGGTGGCCGCGCCGGACGGCACGCTTACCAACGACCCGAAAGCGCAGTGGCACCTGGACGCCATCAAGCTTTCCGGCGCGTGGGACGCCATCACCGCGCTGGACGACAACGGCCTTGAGCGGGAACCCGTGAAGGTGGCGATTTTGGACCTTCCCTTTTACTTTGGCCACGAGGATTTTGCGCCGGGCGTCGTCAACGACACCTACCGCAATTACAGCTCTTTTACTTCTGATATCAAAGACACTGCCACCACAAAATACACCCAGCTTACGGCGGCGGACAACCATGCCACCCACGTGGGCGGCCTCATCGCGGCCGCCGCAAACAACAGCATCGGCGTTACCGGCGTGGCCAGCGGCCGAAACAACAACTGGGTGGAACTTGTCCCCATGAACGTTTTCGTGAAGGCCACCACCATTTCAACCGGTGTAGTCGTCACCGGCGCGCCCACCAGCTGCATTTTGCCGGCGATAGCAGAAGCAGTGGATGTCGTGGGTGCAAAAGTGGTGAACATGAGCCTTGGCGCGGATACGACCGACATGCCGCAAACTGATGCAAAGTTTCAGGAGATAATTGCGTATGCGGCGAACAAGGGGTGTACCGTCGTGTGCTCCGCCGGGAATACCACCGGCGGCGGCAACACCAACCGTTACATGCCCTCCGACGATCCAAACGCCATCAGCGTGATCAACCTGCAGCAAAGCGGCGGCACCTATACACGGGCCCCCAGTTCCAACTACGGCCCCGACAAGGACATCTCCGCCCCCGGCACCGGCATTATGAGCACCGTGACAAACAACGGCTACGCCAACATGAACGGCACTTCCATGTCTTCGCCCATCGTGGCGGGCGTGGCGGCGCTGATGCTGCGGGCAAACCCAAACCTTACCCCGGCCGAAGTGAAGGATTTGCTGTGCAACAACGCCACCGGCCTTGCCGACCCCGACACCGCGGCAGGTATCGTGAACGCCACCGCCTCTGTGGAAGCGGCCGTCGCGTCCTTCACCAAGGTGACGGGCGTGTCCCTTTCCACCAGCAGCGCCTCCCTGCCGGAAGGAGACGACATTGCACTCGTCACCGATATCCAGCCGGCAAACGCCACTTTCCAAACGTTAAAATGGACCAGCAGTGACACCAGAATTGCCACCGTGGATGATGCCGGCCTTGTAACGGCGGTGTCCCGCGGCAGCGCCACAATCACGGCCGCCGCAACGGACGGCGGCGGCGCAAAGGCCGCCGCCAACATAACTGTGACACCACTTGTCACCGGCGTTACGCTGAACTACGAAGCCAAAGATGTCTTTCTGGGCGGCACCCTTGCCCTGGCGGCCACCGTAGAGCCCAGCGCCGCGCGGAACAAAACCGTCACCTGGGCCAGCTCGGATGAAACCATAGCCACCGTGGACGCAAACGGTCTCGTCACCGCCGTGGCCCTTGGCACGGCAACCATCACCGTCACAACGGTGTCCGGCGGCGAAACCGCATCCTGCAACATCACCGTGCAGCCTGTCAAGGTCAGCGGCGTCTCCCTTTCCCCGGCCGGTTTTAAATTGCTGGAGGGCAAAACACAGGCGCTGAGCCCCACGGTGCTGCCCGCAAACGCCACCGTCCGCGCGCTGGCATGGCAAAGCAGCAACACCGCCGTTGCCACGGTGGACAATACCGGCCTTGTCACCGCCGTGGCGGAAGGCACCGCCATCATCACAGCCACTGCGGCGGACGGCAGCGGCAAAACCGGCACAGCCTCCGTCACCGTGCAGCCCCAGGTCACAGGCGTCAGCGTCTTTCCGGCCTCCTGCGGCTTCCTTGTGGGACAAACCGCCCTGCTTACAGCCACGGTGCAACCGGGTACCGCCCCCAACGACGGCGTGGCATGGCAAAGCTCCAACGAAGCGGTGGCCACAGTAACTGCCGCCGGTGTGGTGACGGGCGTTGGCCCCGGCACGGCAAACATCACCGCAACCACGGTTGAGAACGGCAAAACCGGCGTTTGCACCGTCACCATTACCCAGAAAGTGCGCGGCGTGGCGCTAAACTACAAGGCAAAAACCGTGAAAGCGGGCAAAACACTGCGGTTGAAAGCAACCGTTTCCCCGGCGAACGCGTCAAACCCGGCCGTCACATGGAAAAGCAGCAAAAGCACCATCGCCTCTGTTGGAAAAACCACGGGAATTGTAACGGCAAAAAAATCCGGCACCGTCACCATCACCTGCACCACAAAGGACGGCGGCTATCCCGCAACCTGTAAAATCACCGTGGGCACGCCGGTTTCCAAAGTGAAGCTGAACAACACCGAAGCCACGGTGAAGCGCAAGAAAACCATCACCCTTGCCGCCACCATCTCTCCCGCCAGCGCCACAAACCAAAAGGTGACGTGGAAGTCTTCCAACAAAACCATCGCCACCGTCACCTCCAAGGGTGAGGTGAAGGGCGTGAAAAAGGGCAAAGTATCCATCACCTGCACCACGTCCGACGGGGCAAAGGTGGCCAAGTGCGTTGTCACGGTAAAATAGCCGTTTTGGGCATCCTGTAAAACGCAAAATCCAACATAAAACCGGCCCTGGGTTTGCGCCAGGGCCGGTTCTCTTTTGTGTGCGGTGCCACAGGCCGCTATTTTTTGCACAGCTTGCGGCCCATCAAAACGCCCATGGCGCTGGCCATCATCAGGCCGCGCGTCCAGCCGCTGGAATCGCCCAGGCAGTGCAGGCCCCGGATGCTGGTGTCAAGGTCGCGGTCCATTTTCACGCGGTTCGAATAAAACTTCAGCTCCGGCGAATACAGCAATGTCTCCGTACTGGCAAAGCCCGGCACCACAAAATCCACCGCGCTGATGAAATTGATGATGTTTACCATGCTGCGGTAAGGCAGCGCCGCCGTGATGTCGCCGGCCACAGCGTCCACCAGGGTGGGCTTCACGTTGGCGAAGGCCAGCTCCTTTTGCCAGGTGCGCTTGCCGTCCAGGATGTCGCCGTAGCGCTGCACCATGATGTGCCCGTCCCCCAGCATATTCGTCAGTTCGCCAATTTTTTGCGCGTAGGCGATGGGCTGGTTGAACGGCTCGGAGAAATTGTGGCTGCACAAAATGGCAAGGTTCGTGTTGTCGCTCTTTTTGTCCTTGTAGGAGTGGCCGTTCACCACGGCGAGGTCGTTGTCGTAGTTTTCCTGGCTCACAAAGCCGCCGGGGTTCTGGCAAAAGGTGCGCACCTTGTTTTTAAAGGGCTTCGGGTAGCCGATGAGCTTCGACTCATACAGCACCTTGTTCACGTCCTCCATGATCTCGTTGCGCACTTCCACCCGCACGCCGATGTCCACCGTGCCGGGGGAATGGGCAATGCCGTGCTCCTCGCACAGTTTTTCCAGCCAGTCCGCCCCGCGGCGGCCGGTGCCCACCACGGTGTGGTCCGCAAAAATCTCTGTTTCTTCGCCTGTTTTTGCGTTTTGCACCAATGCGCCCTTGCACTCGCCGTCTTCCAGCAAAATGTTCAGGCACTCGTGGCCGAACAGGATCTCCACGCCGTGTTCCTGCAGATAGCACTCCAGGCTGAAATACAGCTCCTGCGCCTTTTCCGTGCCCAGGTGGCGGATGGGGCAATCCACCAGTTTCAGGCCCGCCTGAATGGCGCGCTTGCGGATGTCCTTGGTTTTTTCCGGGTTGGCGATGCCCTCCACCTCGGTGGACGCGCCGAACTCAAGGTAGATTTTATCCGTGTAGTCGATCAGCTCCTGGGTGAACTCCTCGCCCAGCAACTGGGGCAGTTCGCCGCCCACCTCGTAGGATAAGCTCAGCTTGCCGTCGGAAAAGGCGCCCGCGCCGGAAAAGCCCGTTGTGATGTGGCAATAGGGCTTGCAGTTCACGCACACCTTGGTTTTTTCCTTCGGGCAGGCGCGTTTTTCCACCGATGCGCCCTTTTCCACCATCATGATTTTTTTGCCATACCCGTTTTTCAGCAGCTCCAGCGCCGTAAAAATGCCGGCAGGCCCCGCGCCTATAATCAAAACATCACATTTCATCGCTTTTCACCAAGTTACCCTTTCTCACCCTGTTTGCCAAAAAACCCTGCCAGCGCCCTGCCGATGCGGGCAAATACCCCTTTGCCGCCAGCGGGGCGCATTTCTTCTTTGCCGCTTGCCGCCTTTGTGTGGCCATACCCCGCGTACAACACCGCCGAGCGCTTCTCAAAGTACGGGTACAGCTCCATCTGGCTGTCGAAGCCTTCCTCCCCGTCCTTCGGGCGCAGCTTTTGGTAGGTGTTGCCGGCGGCCATCACACTGCTGTTCCTGTTGTCGCGCCAGCCGTATTCGAACGTGTCCAGCAAAATCCGTTTCACCGGCGCGTACTCGATGCGCACTCCCACCTCCACACGGCGCTCGGTGTTGCGCGTCAAAAAGTCGCCGGAGGCAATGTACACCCGCAGGCGCTCGGCTTCGCCAAAGGTGTAAATGCGGGAATGCTCGAGGTAACGCCCCACAATGCTGCGCACCTCGATATTGTCCGTCAGCCCCTTGATGCCGCTTTGTAGACAGCAGATGCCGCGCACCAGCATGCGCACGGGCACGCCGGCCATGCTGGCCTCGCTTAAGGTCTCTATCATGTCCTTGTCTGAAATGGAGTTGCACTTCACGCGGATAAGCCCGCGGCCGCCGCTTTTCTGGTACTCCATCTCTTCCTGTATCTCCTGCAGCAGCACACTTTTAAAGCGCAGCGGCGCCACAATCAGGTGGTTCACGTTTTCCGTCAGCCGGCCAAGGGACAAATCGTTGAACACAGCGGCCACTTCTTCGCCGATTTGCTGATTGTACGTCAGGTACGAGAGGTCGGTGTACAGCTCGCTGGTTTTTTCGTTGTAGTTGCCCGTGCCGATGGCGGAAATGTACTTGTAGCGCAGGCCGTCCTTGCGGGTGATAAGGGTCAGCTTCGAGTGGATCTTGAAGTCCTGAAAGCCGTAGATGACCGTGCAGCCCGCCTGCTCCAGCTGGCGGCTCCACTCAATGTTGTTTTCCTCGTCAAAGCGCGCCCGCAGTTCCACAATGGTGACGACTTCCTTGCCATTTTCCGCCGCTTCAATCAGCGCGTTCACCACTTTGGAATCCACCGCCACACGGTACAGCGTCATTTTTATGGAGATTACGTCCGGGTCGTGGGCGGCCTCCAGCAGCATCTGGATAAACGGGCGCATGCTGTGGTACGGGTAGCTGAGCAAAACATCCCGGTTTTGCACATCGGCGTACAGGCTGTAGCTTTGCGGCGGCACAATGGGCTTTGCCGGCGCAAAAAACATGCCGCCCTTCCCACTCTTTGCCAAAAGGCCGCGCAGCTTGTACAAAAAAGACAGTTCCAGCGGGCTTTCCTGTGTGCCCACCTGCAGGGCGGGCAGCTTCAGCTTTGCCAGCAGCAAATCGCGCACGGCGTCTACCGGCGCACCCAAAAATTGCAGGCGCACTGCCTGCAGCTTGCGGCGGCGTTTTAAAAGTTCGCTCATCATGCTGCGGTAGTCAATGTCGTGGTCAAACATACCTTCTTCCACGCTCAGATCCGCGTTGCGGGTGATGCGGAACAGGCATTTGCCCTGCACGGTGGACGTTTTACCGAAGGCGATCTCCGCAAAATGTAGGATCAGGTCTTCCACCAAAGTGTAGCGGACGGTGTCGCCGTCGGCCACGGTGATAAGCCGCTCGAATTGGGCGCTTACCGGAATGAGGCCGAGGGTGGTGTTTTCGGGCTTGTCCGCCTTGTCGCTTTTGCTGTTTTTCAGCACCACGCCCACGTAAATCTCATGGTTGCGCAAAAAGGGGAACGGATGCCGCCTGTCGAACACGATGGGCGACAAGACAGGGTAAATCTCCCGCAAAAAATATTTTTTCCAATCGTTTTCATCCACTTTGGCCAGGGTCTTGAAGTCGATGCGTTTCACGCCCACATCGCCCAGCTTTGCGGTGAGTTTTTTCACACTTTTATCGCACAAACGCTGTAATTCCGCCACCTCCGGCATAATGGCGTCGATTTGCTGCTGCGGCGTCATATTGGTCTTGTTCTCTTTGTACTCTGCCTTCAGCAGGGTTTGGTCAAACAAAGATCCCACCCGGATCATAAAAAACTCGTCCAAATTGCTGCCGTAAATGGCGGCAAAGCTCAGCTGCTCGCCCAGCGGCACATATTTCTCACTCGAAAGCTCCAGCACGCGGCGGTTGAACGCGAGCCAACTCAGTTCACGGTTGATGAATATCTCGCTCTCTTCGTATTGGGCGGAAATGCGCCGCCCGTTTTTGGAAAGCATGGCTTTTTCCTGCATCATGGCACTCCTTTTGTTCCGGGCAAGCGATAATGAAAGGCGCATAAACGCGCTCTAAACGCAGATGTCGTCTTGCAGCGCCGCAAAGGTCTTTTCGCCGATGCCCGCCACCTGCATAATATCTTCGATGGCGGCAAACGGGCCATTTTCTTCCCGGAAGGCTATGATGGCCTGTGCCTTGGCCGGGCCGATGCCGGGCAAGATGGTAAGCTCGGCGGCGGTGGCGGTATTCAGGTTTACCTGCGCGGCGGCCTCGGCAAAAAAGGCGGCGTCCGGCGCGGCGGCATACTCCGTTTGCCACAGCGGCGGGTATGTGCACAGCGCCGCCGCCAAAATGAGCACGGCGCCAAGCGGCAACGCCACCCACGGCACCGCCAGCTTTTTCAGTGCTCCTGCAAATTTCGCCGCACCGCCCGCGTCACTCATATTGTTTGATTAGGTTGTATAGAAACTGTCCCACGCCGCCCTCGCGGTTCGTGCCGGTCACTTCGCCGGCCAGCATCTGGATGTCCGCCGGGGCATTGCCCATGGCTACGGCGTGTCCCGCCTTTTCCATCATGTCGATGTCGTTGTAGTAATCGCCGATGACGTAGGTGTTTTCCGGCACCACGCCAAGCTGGGCACACAGCTCAATTAGCGCGTTGCCCTTGCTGGCGCCCGTGGGCAAAATTTCGTAATACCGCGGCTGCGTGGTGACAAAATGAGTCCCCGGGTAATCCCGATCCGCCGTGAATTTTTGCATTTTCTCCACCGTCTGTGCCGGTGCAGCAAACAGCACCTTCACCCAGTTTTTGGGCATATCCTCCAGCGGGCGCGCATAAAAATTCAGGTTTTCATCGCAGTACAGGCCGTCCATTTCCCGCGAGGCGCTCACCTGGTACTTGCGCCCGTCATCGGCAACAATAGCAGCACCTGCCGAAGGAAAAGCGTGCAAAATGTCGTCAATGGCGCGTTTTGCCACGGCCCGGGGAACCAGATGGGACCGCAGAACCCTGCCTTCCGCAAAATCATACAACACGCAGCCGCCGCAGGTGATGGCGGGGGAAAGGTGCGGCAACAGTTCCGGGTAGCGCTCCACGGATTCCGGAATGCGCCCCGTGCCCACGGTAAACCGCCCGCCCATGGCCGTGAACAGGCGGATATTTTCAATATTGCACTGCGGGATGTTCATATTGTCATCCAGCAGGGTGCCGTCCATGTCGGCCACCACCAGAATGTCACTCAGTTCCTTTGCCATCTTTCCCCCATTTGCCAGGCCATTTGGCCTCAGGCCGTGCCGGACGAGATTTGTGCAATAAATTCTGTAAAATAAGGCGGCAAGGGGCTTTTAAATTCCATATACTCCCCTGTTTTCGGGTGCAAAAACCCCAGCACACCCGCGTGCAGGCACTGCCCGCCCAGCTGTTTGATCACTTTCTTCGGGCCGTACACGGCGTCCCCAGCCAGCGGGTGCCCCGCCGCCGCCATGTGCACGCGGATTTGGTGGGTGCGCCCCGTTTCCAGCCGCAGGGCCAGATGGGAAAAACCCGGATACTCTTCCAGCACCGTGTAATGCGTTACCGCGCGCTTTGCATGGCGCTGGCCCACGGCCATTTTTTTTCGGTCCGCTTGGCTTCGGCCTATAGGCGCGTCTACAGTGCCCTCCGGCTGTTTGAAACGGCCGTACACCACCGCCTGGTATACCCGGGTGATGCTGTGGGCGGCAAACTGCCCGGCCAGCGCTGTGTGGGCGGCGTCGTTTTTCGCCACCACCAGCAGGCCGCTGGTGTCCTTGTCGATGCGATGTACAATGCCGGGGCGCTGCTGCCCGCCGATGCCGGAAAGGCTGCCCGCGCAGTGGTGCAGCAGCGCATTCACCAGCGTACCGGCCAAATTGCCCGCCGCCGGGTGCACCACCATGCCCTTGGGCTTGTCCACCACGCAAAGGGCTTCGTCCTCATACACAATGGCCAGCGGAATATCCTCCGCCTGTGCCTCGGCCTCGCGCAAGGGCGGAATGGTGACGGAGAGGATGTCACCCGGCTCCACGCGGCGGCCCTTGGCAGGGGCGGCGCCGTTCACCAGCACATTGCCCTCTTCAATCAGCCGCTGGGAGGCGCTCCGCGAAAACCCGCAGCACGCGGCCACCACTGTGTCCACGCGCTGGCCGGCGTCCTTTTCTTCGGCTGTCAGTTCAATCGTCTGCATCGTCCGCCTTTTTGCTTTCGGCGGCAGGGGCATCCGCCTTGGCCTCATCCGCTTCTCCGGCGCCCGTTTCTGTTTTCCCGTCGGCCACGCCGTCTCCGGCGGCCTCTGCCAAAGCGGCGGCCTTCGCCGCCTTGCTGTTCTTCGCTTCCCCCACAATGATGGCCACCACCAAAACGGCAAAACCGCCGGTGATGCAAATGTCTGCAAAGTTGAACACCGCAAAATTCACGAACAGGGGGCAGATATAGTCCACCACATAGCCCTGCGCCGCGCG
>JAVBNG010000018.1:0-85461 GCA_031551695.1 Oscillospiraceae bacterium | reverse complement strand
GCGTGGCCACCAGCGCGGCCATCGGCGCGCTGGTGGCCATGTTCGGCATTGGCACGGCGGGCGCAGAAAGCGCCATCACCGCCGCCCTGCGGCCGGACCTTGCGGCCCTGAACCTGCGGGCCCTGCAAAAGGGCCATGCCCTGGCGCGGCCCCGCTGGCAGGCGGAAAACGCCGGCACCGCCACAGAAAACCTGGCGGTGCTGTCCGGCGCCACAGCCGTGGCGCTGGGGGCGCTGGCCGGCGGCGTGCGGTTTTACACCGCTTACCCCATGTCGCCTTCCACCGGCATTTTGGACTACCTGCAAAAACACGGCGAAGCCATGGGCGTGGCCGTGGAACAGGCCGAAGATGAAATTGCCGCCGTGAACATGGCCATCGGTGCGTCCTTTGCCGGGGCGCGGGCCATGACGGGCACCTCCGGCGGCGGCTTTTCGCTGATGGTGGAGGGCCTCGGCTTTTCCGGCATGGCGGAAATTCCGCTGGTCATCGTGGACGCCCAGCGCCCGGGGCCGTCCACAGGGCTGCCCACCCGCACAGAGCAATCCGACCTGCAATTTGCCGTCAACGCGTCCCAGGGGGAATTTCCGCGGCTGGTCATCGCCGCAAAAACGCAGCTGGACGCCTTTTACCAAACGGCCCGCGCGCTGGCCCTGGCGGAAAAATATCAGATACCGGTCATCCTGCTGACGGACCAGTACCTGATGGATTCCACCGCCGTGGCAAACGCGCCCCGGCCGGACGCTGTTTACGCCCACGCAGAAGAAGCGGTGAAAAACGCCGAACCCGACGAAAACGGCGTGTACCGGCGCTACCGGCTTACACAAAGCGGCGTGTCGCCAAGGCTTGTTCCCGGGCAAACGGAGTATCAAGTGCGGGCAGACAGCGACGAGCACGACGAGTACAGTATGATCACCGAGAGCGCCGAAACGCGCAAGACCATGGTAAACAAGCGCGCCGCCAAGGTGCGAAGCCTTGCGGCGGAACTGCAAGAACCGGAATTCTTTGGCGACGAAGCCGCCGAGACGCTGCTGGTGGGGTTTGGCTCCACCCATGGCCCTTTGGCGGAGGCTGTTGCCATGCTGAACGCGGGTGGCGGCCGGTTTGGGGCGTTGGTGTTTGGCGACGTGTGGCCCCTGCCGCAAAGGCGGCTGCTGAAATACGTGGGGCAGGCGAAGAAAATCATCAATGTGGAGCAAAACGCCACGGGCCAGCTGGCGGCGCTGCTGCGCGAAACGGCGCTCATCCCCTGCCACGGCAGCGTTTTAAAGTATGACGGGCGGCAACTGTCACCGGACGAGATCGTCGCCGCACTGGCGCAGATGTGAAAGGAGCAGCCATGGCAGAGAAGCGTTATAAAACCAGCGAGACCGCGTGGTGCCCCGGATGCGGCAACCACGCCATTTTGGAAGTGTTGGCCGGCGTGCTGGAAAGCCTGGACGTGCCCCAGCGCAATGTGACGCTGGTGGGGGGCATCGGCCAGGCGCCGAAGCTGCACCAGTATGTGAACGCCAATGGGTTTATGGGCCTGCACGGCCGCGCTTTGCCGGCGGCCGCGGCCATGAAAATCGCAAACGAAAACCTGTGCGTGATCGTAAACACCGGCGACGGCGACAGTTACGGCGAAGGGGGCAACCATTTCCTGCACACCATCCGCCGCAATGTGGACATCACCCATTTCGTGCACGACAACCAAATTTACGGCCTGACGAAAGGCCAGCCGTCGCCCACGTCGGACGAATGCCCCATGGAAAAAAACACCGGCCGCTGCAACACAAACCTGCCGTTTGACCCTCTCACTGTGGCCATTGTGGCGGGCGCCACCTTCGTGGCCCGTGGATTCACCGGCCGCAAAGAGCATTTGGCCGCTCTGATGAAGGCCGCCATCGGGCACAAGGGCTATGCCCTGGTGGACATTTTGCAGCCCTGCGTCAGCTTCAACAAGGTGAACACCTTTCAGTGGTACGACGAGCGCGTGCGGGAACTGCCGGAAACCTACGACGCGGCCGACAAAATGCTGGCGCTAAAAACCAGCATGGAGTTTGGCGAGACGATTCCCATCGGTGTGTTGTACCGCGGCAAGGCCCCCGGCTACCAGGAACGCCACGCCGTTTTGTCCGCCGGGCCCCTTGTAAACAGGGCGATGGACGCAGTACAGATGATCAAGCTGGTGAGCGAGCTGGCTTAGGGCGTGCGACAGGCCGCCTGCGGCCGATCCAAACAAGCCCCTCCGCCGCACATTGCCAAAACAAATGTCCGCGGCGGGGCTTTATTTTGGCCCGGCTGGCCAAACAATAACGAACATGTTCAAAGAAAGGCGGCATGCAATTCCTGCATGCCGCCTGCTTGTAACACAGCTTGGCTCAATTCAAAATTTTCGACAAAAAGTCTTTTAGCCGCGGGTGCTTGGGGTTCGTGAAAAACTCTTCCGGCGCGGCTTCCTCCACAAACACGCCTTCGTCCATAAACAGCACGCGGTTTGCCACGCGCCGCGCAAAGCCCATTTCGTGTGTCACCACCACCATGGTCATGCCGTCGTGGGCCAGTTCCCCCATCAGTTCCAGCACTTCGCCAACCATTTCCGGGTCCAGCGAAGAGGTGGGCTCGTCGAACAGCATCACGTCCGGCTGCATGGCCAGTGCCCGAGCAATGGCAACACGCTGTTTTTGCCCGCCGGAGAGCATGGCCGGATATTCGTTTGCCTTGTCCACAAGGCCAATGCGCTCCAAAAGGCGCAGGGCGGTGGCCCCGGCCTCTTCTTTGCCGCACAGGCCCGTGTTCACCGGGGCAAGAGTGATGTTTTGCAGCACGGAGAGGTGGGGGAACAAATTGAAATGCTGGAACACCATGCCCATTTTGCGGCGCAGCAGGTTGATGTCGTTGGCGGGGTCGGTGATGTCCACCCCTTCGAACACGATGTGGCCCGCCGTCGGCACCTCCAACAGGTTCAAACACCGCAAAAACGTGCTTTTCCCGCTGCCGGAAGCGCCTGTCACCACCACTTTGTCGCCTTGGTTGATGGTGATATCCACGCCGCGCAGCACCTGGTTGTCGCCGAATGTCTTTTCCAGGCCCCTAACGTCTATCACTGGTGGCCAGCCTCCTTTCCAGGCGCTTTTGTATGGCGGTAAGGCCCACCACCAGCACCAGATATATGCCCGCGGACACAAACAGCGGCATAAACGCGAAAGTGCGCGAGCGGATGAGGTCGCCCGCGCGGGTGATGTCCATCAGGGCCACATAGCCCGCCACGGATGTTTCCTTCAAAAGGGTGATCATCTCGTTAAACAGGGCGGGCAAAATGTTTTTCACCGCCTGGGGCAGCACAATCAGCCGCATGGTCTGCCCGCCCCGCAGCCCCAGCGAACGCCCGGCCTCCGTTTGGCCGATGTCGATGGACTGAATGCCCGCGCGGATGATTTCGGCCACATAGGCGCCGGAGTTGATGCCGAAGGCCAGTGACGCCACGAAAATTTTCATATTGGAAGGCGCGCCGATGAAAACGACATACCAAAAAATAAGCAGCTGCACCAGCACCGGTGTGCCGCGGATGACCGTGGTGTAAACATTGCACAGCCAGGCGAAAAACCTCAGCTTGCCGGTGGCGGCGTTGGTGGTTTTCACCACGGCAATCAGCACGCCGATGACAATGCCCACAAGGCTTGCCAGCACCGTCATCACCAGTGTGTTTTTCAGGCCTTCCACGTAAAACTGCCAACGCCCTTCGGCAATCAGGGTGGTGTATATTTCACCCAGCAAGGAACTGAAAATATCCACGTTTCCTCCCATTCCGGTTCGTGATGGTAAAAAAAGGGCGGCCGCTGGCGTGCGGCCACCCTTATCACTTTAGCATAAGCGGGCTGTTAAGACAAATGGTTCTGGGTAAATTCCTCAATTTTGCCTTCGTCAATGAGTTGTTGCAGCACGGTGTTGATGGTGTCCAACAGTTCGGTGTTGCCCTTTTGCACGGCAATGGCATACACGTCGGTGAACAGCTCGTTTTCGCAGATGATGAGGTCGTCGCCCATGGTTTTCAGCTCTTCGGCGGGGAGGCTGTCCAGCACGATGGCGTCCAGACGGCCGTTGATGAGGTCGTTCACGGCGTCGGTGTATTTGTTGTAGCGCTCCACCGTCACGCCGGGGTAGTCGTCGGTAAGGGCAAGGTCGGCCACGGTGCCCATCTGCACGCCCGCGGTTTTGCCGTCAAGGTCGGCGTCGCCTTCAATGCCGCTGTCGGCTTTGGTCATAATCACCTGCTTCGACGTGGCGTATTCGATGGAAAAATCCACCTGCTGCTGGCGCTCTTCCGTGATGGAAAGGCCTGAGGCGGCAAAGTCCACCTTGCCGGTGTTCACGGCGGCGATGACAGAATCGAAGGGCATTTCCTCAATCACCAGTTCGGCGCCCATCGCTTTCGCAATCTCGTTTGCAATGTCCACGTCCACGCCCACCACGTCGGTGCCGCTCATGTATTCATAGGGCGGGAAAGTGGCCTCTGTGGCCATGGTGACGGTGCTGCCGGCGGTCTCCTCGCCGCTTGCGGCTTCGCTGGGCGCACCGCCTGTGCAGGCCCCCAGTGCCAAAACCAATGCCAGTAATATTGTAACGATGCCAAGTTTTTTCATCAGAACTTCCTCCTGTATTTCCATGCAGTTTTTTTGCCTTGTTTGCATATTATACATCAATATACATACAATATGCAATACTTTGGGGCGAAAAATGCAAAAAAAATTCCGGGCACAGAAAAACACCTTCCGGGTGGGTGACGGCGCCGCAAAAAAAGCCTCTGCCAAACGGCAGGGGCCTTCCCAAGTGGTGGGGGAACACATCAATCGTATGTCTTGATGGTTACGCTGTAAATTTTGCCCTGGAAACCCGAATCCTTCACGGTGAAATCCTCGGTGACGGGTGTGGCGCTGTACTTGCCAACCTCCACGGTTTCGTCAAAGGAGTAGAAAAAGCCCATGGTGTTGTCCGCGCGGCCGGTGGCCCACACCTCGCTGTTCACGGAAAGGGTCAAATTTCCGCCTTTGCCGAAGCCGCCGCCGTCGTATTTGAAGTCGACTTTGATTTGGTTGCGCTCGTCGGTAAGCTTTTTGTCCGCCTTGGCGTAATAGCGGTCCATGGAGACGAAGTTGTAGCAGAAGGCGGGCACGCCGTCCTTCACGTACAGGGCGTAGCCGCCAAAACGCCCGCCCTGGGCGAAAATAACGCCGTCGGTCTGCCTGCCGGGCTGCACTTCCACCTCCGCCGTAATGGTGAAGCTGGTGTTTTTCATGTTCAGGAAGCAGGCTTCCTTCAGGCCGCCCATGCCCGCGCCAAGGGTCATTTCTTTGCGGTCGCCAAGCAAGGTGGGGCGGTCGGCTATGGCGGAGTTCAACACCATTTCGCCGCGCATGTCAATGGGCAGCACGTTGTACTTTTCGGCCTCCGCAAAGAAGATGGCCTTCATTTCCGCCAGCTTTTCGGGGTTTTCGTCAGCGATATCGTGGGCGCAGCTCCAGTCTTTGTCAATGTTGTACAGCTCCCAGTGGTCATTGTCCACATAGGGGTCCGAATGGCTCTTGTGGCGTTCCCACGGCGCCTTGTCAATCACGCCGGTAAACCAGCCGTCGTGGTACACGCCCCAGTAGCCGCCCACGCAGAAATACTGTGTTTTGCGGTTTTCCGGCGCGTTTGCGTCCTGCAGCGCGGGCAGCATGGAAACGCCCTCCATAAAGCGCTGCGCCACGCCGTCCACCACGTCCGGCGCGGGGATGCCGCACACGTCTAAAATGGTGGGGGCAATGTCGATGACGTGGTGGAATTGGGGGCGGATCTCCGCGTTGCCGCCTTTGAACTTTTTCGGGTAGCGGAAGATGATGCCGTTGCGCGTGCCGCCAAAGTTGGAGGCGATGGTTTTCGTCCAGGTGAAGGGGGCGTCCATGGCCACGGCCCAGCCGGCGGCGTAGTGGTTGTTTGCCATAGGTGTGCCCAGCTCGTCAAAGTGGCTCATCACATAGCCGAAGGATTCATCCACCAGGTTCGTGGTGGAAATTTCGTTGAACACGCCGGAAAGGTTGCCTTCCGGTGAGGCGCCGTTGTCACCCAGGATGTAGATGATGAATGTGTCTTCGGTGATGCCGAGGTCGTCCATCGTGTCGATGACTTTGCCCACCTGCTCGTCCACATGGTGGGCGTAGCCGGCGTAGATTTCCATCTGCCGGGCATATAGCTTCTTCTCCTCGGCGGGCAATTCGTCCCACACCTGGATGCCGCGCGCCTGCGGGGCAAGGTCCGTGTCCTCGGGCACGATGCCCATTTTTTTCATGTTGGCAAGGGTCTCTTCGCGCACGGCGTCCCAGCCTTTGTCAAACCGGCCCTTGTACATGTCACGGTATTTTTCCGGCGCGTGGTGGGGCGCGTGTGTGGCGCCGGGGGCAAGGTAGATAAAGAAGGGTTTGTCCGGCGTCAGGGCCTTCTGAAAGCGGATCCACTCAGATGTTTTTTCCGCCAGATCTTCGGAAAGGTGATAATTCGGGTCGTCGGAAGGCGGCACGGGCTGTGTGCCGTCGATGAGCACCGGGTTCCACTGGTTTGTCTCGGCGGAGAGGAAGCCGTAGAACTTGTCAAAACCGGAGTGGATGGGCCAGTGGTCGAACGGGCCGGAGATGGAAGTCTCCCAGGTGGGGGTCTCGTGGCATTTGCCGAACTGGGCGGTGGACTACCCGTTTTCGCGCAATACGCGGGCCACCGGCGTCACGTCCTTCGGGCGGGGGGAAAGGTTGCCCGGGTAGGCGGTGCCAAGCTCGGTGATATTGCCCATGTTGACGGAGTGGTGGTTGTAGCCGGAAAGCAGCGCCGCGCGCGTGGGCGCGCAGATGGACGTGGTGTGGAAGCGGTTGAACTTCACGCCGTCCCTGGCCAGCCGTTCGGCCGTGGGCATGGGCACCGGCCCGCCGAAGGCGGATGTGCAGCCGAAGCCCATGTCGTCGATGAGCACCAGCAGCACGTTCGGCGCGCCCTCCGGCGGTTTCACGGTAAAGCGCGGCGGGTGGGCAGGTTTCACGTCACTTGTCACATATTTGTCGGTGATATGCCGGTAGTATGGCTCATGGATGGGCAGCCGGGTGCGGCCCGGCGTGAAAGTTTTGGAAGGGTCCTGGTATACCGCCATAAAAGGCTCCTTTCTGGTATCGTGACACGGATATCACAGGCATCTATGTCTATTGTAGGCGTTGAAGCGTAAACTTTTTTGTACATTGCTGTCGAATGTTTTGCAGACCAAAAACACAACCGGCGGAGAAAATCCGCCGGCTGCAACCAGTCTCTGTGACAACACGCTATATAAATTTTACCCGCCCCTGCAGGGGCATTTTTTCCTTTTGGTCCACGGCGTTCCTGGCTTGACAACGGGCACGATGGTGCACACGGGCGTATATTTGGCGGTACCGGCAAATGGGAAGCCGACTTTTCGATGCGCTCCAAATCATCCCGGAGAGCGGACGCGCCCAAAAGCCCCCGGTAACGGCCACGCGCCCCCCACAATATCAAAAAAGTCCATAAGTTCATCTTTTTTTAAGCTGTCTCAGGCGGCGTCTTCCGCAGTTCCTTCCTCCAAAGGCGGCACATTGTCCTTATTGGTTACATACTTGCCGGTGTTGATCAGCGTGACGCGCTCGCCGTCAGTAAAGATGCACAGGGCGTATTCCGTGGTTTCCACGTCGGCGCCATCGCGCATTTGTTCATAGGCGTCCAGTAAATCTGTGCGGCTGGCCGGTTCGTCGCCAATGTAGGCAAGCTCGTACATCACACACTGCACGGTGCGGTCCGGGTGGGCGTCCAGGTAGGCGGCAAGGTCCACTGAGTTTTTCTCCGCCTGCTCCGCATAGTCCAGCTCGCGCTGGTCGCTGATGATATAGGCGGGCACGCCCCTGTAGGCGCGGACGATATCGCTTACCGGGCTGCCAACGGCAATGCCGCGCTTTGTTGTAAAGTTGCCGTCTCCCTTGTGCACCGAGATGGCTTCACCCTCCGGGCTGGCTGCCACCCTGCCGCTTTTGTATAGGTCAAATTCGCCAAGGTCCAGCTGTTTGTCGGAGCCGCAGGCGGCAAGGGGAACAAGCAAAGCGAGCGCCAAAACAAGCAGCACAATGTTTTTCATAAGAGGAAACTCCTGCGCCAAGGGCGTTTGTGGGGTATGTTAACAGTTTAGCATCGGGTAAAGCAATTGTAAATTAAAAAAGTGTAAATATGAAAAAAAGTAAAAAAAGTTCACCAAATAGTTAATTTTTGATGAATCGTTGTAATTTTTTAAAATGCGCCTCCTTCTTTCCGGGAGCACTTGATTTTCCCGCGGTTTAGAATAGAATTGTAACAGGTGCGATTTGGACCGGATGCAATCAACCGGCGCGTATAACGCCGAATAAACGGAGGGATTTCAACATGGCCGGTGGGAAAAGGATTGTGGTGCTTGCAGGCGGCCCGCGCAAAAACGGCGTGAAACTGCCCGGCAGGCGCAGCACGGTGCTGATGGGATGGAAAAGCGCGGGCGCGTTTTAGTGGCGTCGGCGCTGACACAGGACCAACAGGCGCTGGATTTGGCGGTGATGGCGGGCGAAATTTTGCTGGAAAACGGGGCGGAAATTTTCCGCGTACAGGAGACGGTCATCCGCATTTTGGAGGCCTGCGGCCTGCAGGACCACCACGTCTACATCCTGACGAACGGCATCATCGTCACCGTTGGCAGCGTGGGCGAGCGGGAGTGCCATGCCCTGCGGCATGTGTCGCAAAGCAGGGTGAACCTTGGGCGTATTGAGGAAGTGAACGCCGTTTCCCGCGAAATTGCGCAGGGCGGCCACCGCGACGACATCCCCGCCATGAAGCGGCGCCTTGCCGCCATTGCCAACATGCCCGGCGCGCCTGCGTGGCTGCGCCTTTTGGCCTGTGGCGTGGGCGCGGCCGGTTTTTGTTATATTTTAGGCGGCACCTGGGCCGACAGCGCAGTCGCGCTGCTGGGCGGCTTTGCGCTGCAGCTGGTTTTATTCGCCAGCGGCCGCCTGCGGCTGAACAAATACCTCGAGTGCATCCTGGGCGCGCTTACGGCCACCTTTGTGTGCAAGGTGCTGTTTTTGGCGGGCATGGGCACGGCTGTGAACAGTGCCATCGTCGGGGTCATCATTCCGCTAGTGCCGGGGGTGCTCATCACCACGGCCATCCGCGATTTTTTCACCAGCGACTTCCTCTCCGGCCTCATCCACATTGTGGACGCATTGCTCATCGCCGTCAGCATTGCGGTGGGCGTGGGTGTGATGCTGATTGGCTGGAACCTGATGGGGGTGATGGTGTGACGGTGCAGTTCCTTGTGGCCTTTGTGGCAACGCTGGCCTTTGCCGTGCTGTTTGCCGTGCCGCCAAAGCGGTATGTGTTGTGCGCCCTGGGCGGGGCGGTGTGTTGGGTGGTGTACCTCGGCATCACCCGCGCAGGGGGCGGCGTGGCCCTTGCCAGTTTTTTGGCCACCCTTGTGCTGATGCTGTTTTCGCGCTTTGCGGGCAACATTGCCCGCGCGCCGGTCATCATTTTCATCACCACGGGCATTTTCCCGCTGGTGCCCGGCGCGGCCATTTACCACACGGCCTACAGCCTGTTTTTGGGAAATTTGCCCGCGGCGGTAAGGTTTGGCATGGAAACCCTGGTGAGCGCGGGCACCATTGCGCTGGGCATGCTGGTGGGGTATTCGCTGCCGGGGGTGCTGTTTGAAAAAGCGGGAAACGCCTGCCGGACGCTTGCAAAGCGCGCCAAGGCAAAAAAGTAAGCACAATAAAAAACAGCTGCCACTTTGCGGCGGCAGCCGCTGTTTTTATATGACATACCCTTAAAGCCCTACTGCCCCGCCCCGCGCCAAAACAGCCGCTTGGCGTTTTCGCAGGTGATGTCCAGCACGGCTTGCGGGGTCATGCCGCCGCCGCGCAGGGCGGCGATGGTTTTTGCCACATGCACCAGCATGTCCGACGTGGCGGGCACGTCCTCCATGCCCGCGGGCGGCAGGAAGGGGGCGTCCGTTTCCAGCACCAGCCGTTCCAGCGGCATGGCGCGCACGGTGTCCCGCACGTGGGGAAACTCGGGGTAGGTGATGTTTGGCCCAATGGCAAGGGACAGGCCAAGGGCAAGGTAGGCCTTGCCCGCTTCCGGCGGCGAGGCGAAGCGGTGGATAACGCCCTTCGGGCGGTGCTGCTCCAGCAGGGTGATGGTGTCGGCGTCGGCGTCGCGGGTGTGCACCTGCACGGGCAGGGAAAGCTCCGCCGCCAGCTCCAGCTGCCGCGTGAACACATCCACTTGCAAGGCGCGGGTGTCTGTGCCCGCGTGGTAGTCCAGCCCAATCTCCCCAATGGCCACCACCTTGGGCATGCCCGCCAAAGCGCGGATGTCGCCAAGCCAGCCGGGGGGCACCATGGCCGCCTCCAGCGGAAACACGCCCACCGCCGCCGAAAGGAAGCCATAGCGCTTTGCCAGCGCCACACCGGCTTTGGATGACGGCACATTGTAGCCGCAGTTGATGACGGCCTCCACGCTGTTTTGCCGCTGGGTAGCCAGCACCTCGGCCAGGTTGTCGGCAAAGCAGCCGTCGTCGTAATGGGCGTGGGTGTCAAAAATATGCTCCGGCATATTGGCCTCCATGTTTGGGTGTTTGGCGTTTTTCAGGCGAACTGGATGTCCAGCGCGGTGGGGGCGGTGAGGTTGTCCACAACGGGGCAGCGCTCGTACACGCCGCGCAGCCAGGTTTCCTTTTGCGCGGGCGTCCAGTCGGCCTCAGCGTCCACACGCACGGAGATTTTACGAAAACCCACGCGCCCTTCGGCGCTGGTGCCCAAAAACCGCTGCGAGTCGATGCCGCCGTCCACATGCACCCGCATGCCGGCAAGCTGTATACCCATTTCCTTAGCCAGGATGTTCCCCGCCGCGCAAACGCACCCGGCCAGCGCCCCCAGCAGCATTTCCACCGGGCTGGGCGCGGCGTTTTGCCCGCCGAACAGCTCCGGCTCGTCAATAAGCCAGGTGTGCGTTTGGCCCCGCACCTCGGTGTGTGGGTCGTCCGCGCAGGTGGCCCGCACAGACAAAATATTTTCCGGCATAGGTTACTCCATTCTGTCCAGCAGCAGGCGGACAGTGTATTCCACACCCAGGGGCAGGCAGTCTTCGTCGATGCGAAACGCCGGGTTGTGGTGCGGCGCCGTGCTGTTTTTTGCGGCGCTGGCGGTGCCAAGTTCCATAAAAAAGCCCCGGCACACAGATGAAAAATATCCAAAGTCCTCGCCGGGCATCACCGGCCGTATGGCCACGGCGGCGCTTTGCCCGAAGGCGGCGGCAACTGCCTGTTCCGCCGCGTTTGTCAGCGCCGGGTCGTTATAAACAGCGTCGTAGCCTTTGTTGAAAAGGCAGTCCGCTGTGGCGCCGTGTGCGGCGGCAATGCCGCGGGCAATTTCGCCGATCAGTTCTTCCACACGCCGCCGTGCCGCGGCGGAAAAGGTGCGCACGGAGCCCTCCATGGTGAACTCGTTCGGGATGATGTTGTAGGCGGTGCCCGCCTGCACCTTGCAGATGGACAGCACCAGCGTGTCATCCGGCGGCATGCGCCGCGAGGCCACGGTTTGCAGCGCCGTGATGATCTCGCTGCCGATGGGCACCGGGTCCACGCATTCCTGCGGCATGGCGCTGTGGCCGCCCTTGCCCCGCACGGTAATGGTGAAGCCGTCCGTGTTGGAGGTGAGCACGCCGCCGCAAATGCCGAACTTGCCCGTGGGCAGCGTGGTGGTAACGTGCATGCCGTACACTTCGTCTACGCCCTCCATCACGCCCGCTTTCAGCATCTCGATGGCCCCGCCGGGCGGCTGTTCCTCGGCATGCTGGAACAAAAAGCGGATTTCGCCGTTCAGCTTATCTTTGTTTTGCAGCAGCACCCTCGCCGCGCCAAACTGCATGGCGGCGTGGGCGTCGTGGCCGCAGGCGTGCATGGCGCCCGCGTTTTCGCTGGCGAAGGGCAGGCCCTCCGGCTCTGTGATGGGCAGGGCGTCGATGTCCGCCCGCAGGGCCACGGTTTTGCCCGGGCGGCCGGTGCGCAGCACGGCCATCACGCTGGTGGGCGTGGGCCGCGACACGGCAAGGCCGCCAAGGG
Source organism: Oscillospiraceae bacterium (assembly GCA_031551695.1). GTDB lineage: Bacteria > Bacillota > Clostridia > Oscillospirales > Ruminococcaceae > JAAYCI01. The sequence goes on along the minus strand of JAVBNG010000018.1, from coordinate 73,313 downwards.
CGTTCAGCTGTTCTTCCAAATATGCCGCCGTGGCGTGCTCGGCGAAAGAAAGCTCCGCGTGCCGGTGCAGCCAGCGGCGCATTTCAACGATTTCGCCCGCGATGGCGGCCGTTTGCGCGTGGATGTTGTTTGGCATGGTTTACTCCTTAAATAGGGCCGGGTGCGCGAACCGCCCGGCACGAAGCTTCGGCTCCGAACCGTTCGTTCGAACAAGCCCCGCGCCACCCGCTCCGCACCTGTGCGCGGGCTGGTTCGAATTTTGCGGTTGGCCGCACGGGCTGTTACGGCGCTGCGCCCGCTGCGGCATTGTTCTTCACGCCCGCCATCAGCAGGCCCAGTTGGTCCACCGTGGCTTGCTTCTGCGGCAAAATGTCCATCACCCGGCCCTCGTAAATTACCAGGATGCGGTCGGAAAGTTCCATAATCTCGTCCAGCTCTGTAGACACCAGCAACACGGCTGCACCCGCGTCCCGCGCGGCGATGACCTGCTGCTGGATGTACTTGGTGGCCGCGATGTCGAGGCCGCGGTCCGGGTGGGTGGCCACCAGCAGCTTCGGCCGGCGGTCCAGCTCCCGCGCCACCACCATTTTTTGCTGGTTGCCGCCGGAAAGTTTGCCCGCCGGGCCGAAAATGGAGTGCATGACTACATTATACGTGTCGCACAATTTTTTGCCATGCTCGATGCACCATTTTTTGTTCAGGAAGCCTTTTATCGTGTACGGCTCGTTCCAGTAGGTGGTAAGCAGCAGGTTTTCGTAAATGCTCATGCCGCCCACCATGCCGTATTTGTGGCGGTCCTCCGGGATGTGGGACACGCCCGCGTTCAAAATGTCGCGCACGGGGCGGGCGGTGGTGTCCTGCCCGGCAATGCGCACGGTTCCCGCCGTGGCGCGTTCCAGGCCCGTGATGCAGCGCACCAGCTCGCTTTGGCCGTTGCCGTCCACGCCGCAAATGCTTAAAATCTCGCCCGCGCGCACGGTAAAGTTCACGTCCGTAAGCGCCTGCACACCGCGCTTGTTTGTGAAGTGCAGGCCTTCCACCACCAGCACATCCCCGCCGGGCGCGGCGTCGGCCTTGTTCAGCTGCATGTCCACCGCGTGGCCCACCATCATGCTGGCCAGCTGGTGGGTGTCCTTCACTTCCGAGAGCGGCGTGGTGGCCACCTTTTCGCCCTGGCGCAGCACGGTGCACCGGTCGCAAATCTCCATCACCTCCATCAGCTTGTGGCTGATGAAAATAATGGTGTGGCCGCGCTGTTTCAGCATGCGCATGGTGTCGAACAGGCCGCGCGTCTCCTGCGGCGTCAGCACGGCGGTGGGCTCGTCCAAAATTAAAATCTTCACATTGTGGGACAGGGCCTTGAGAATCTCCACCCGTTGCTGCTGCCCCACGGAAAGGGTGCTCACCTTCGCCCAGGGGTCAACGTCCAGGTTGAAGCGTTTTGCCAGGGCGGAAAATTCTTCCGCCGCGGTTTTCAAGTCCAGCACCTGGCCGCCGCCCCGTTGGCCCAGCGCCACGTTTTCGATGACGGTGAGGGCCGGAATGAGCATGAAGTGCTGGTGCACCATGCCGATGCCCTTGGCCACGGCGTCCAGCGGGTCGTTGATGGCAACCTGTTTGCCACCGATGAAAATTTCACCGGAAGTGGGGGCGTACAGGCCGTACAGGATGTTCATCAGCGTGCTTTTGCCCGCGCCGTTTTCGCCCAGCAGCGCGTGCACTTCGCCCTCTTCCACACAAAAATCGATTTCGTCGTTGGCCCGCAAAGACCCGAACACCTTGGTGATGCCTTTCATTTCCAAATATGCCATATGCCGCCCCCTATTCCCTGCTGTAGGCCTTGCCGCTGGCAGCCGGGGCGTTGGACGCCCTGCGGTACAGGCAAATGGCCAAAACGGTGATGATGTAGGGCAGCATTGTCCAGAACTGGTATGGGATGCTGGAATTGCCGGCCATCAGGCGGTATTGCAGGGCGCTGCTTGCGCCGAACAGCAATGTGGACAGCAGCACCCCCACAGGTGTGTAGTTGCCCACCACCACGGCCGCCAGCACAATAAAGCCGCGCCCGGCCACCATGTTCTCGGTGAAGGAGCTGAGGGAGCCCATAGAGACGAACGCCCCGGCCAGGCCGATCATCAGCCCGCTGTACAGCATGGCAAGGTAGCGCGTGCGGATAACGTTGTTGCCCATGGTGGCGACAGCCTCCGGGTTTTCGCCCACGGCGCGCACCACAAGGCCCACCCGTGTTTTTTGCATCACGAACCACGCGAGCGGCACCATCAAAAAGGCAAAATAGCCCGGCAGGGTTTGGGTGAACACGCTGGAGCCGAGGATGGGGATCCGGCTCAGGCCCGGGATGGGGAATTCCTTGAAGGAATCGATGGTGGTGACGGAGGTGGACACGCCGAAGATGAGGCGGTTCAGCGTGATGGTGAAGCCCCCGGCGAAAATGTTCACCGCCGTGCCCACAATTACCTGGTTGGCCCGGATGGTGATGGAAAAATAGGCGATGACAAGGCAGACGAGAAAGCCGCTGCACATGGCCGCCGCGCCGCCGATGAGGGCGGAGCCGCTGTAGTAGGACGCCACCACCCCGGTGAACGCGCCGATGAGCATGCCGCCCTCCACGCCGATGTTCACAACGCCGGCGCGCTCGCTGAACACGGCGCCCAGTGCCGCCAGCAGCAGCGGCGTGGTGGTGCGGATATTGGAGGCGAGGAAGCTGGTGATGGTATCGATCATGCCTTTGCCTCCTTTTCTTTCACGCGCATTTTGGGCGGCCGGTGCTCGAAGGCCACCCGGGCCACCACGGCCAAAATGATGATGCCCTGCATGACGGAAACCGTGGCGCTGGGCACGCCCACCAGCATTTCCATTTTGTTGCTGCCGCTGTTCAAGGCGCCGAACAGCAAAGCCGACAGCAAAATGCCCACGGGCGTGCAGTCTCCCAAAAGGGCCACGGTGATGCCGTTGAAGCCGAAACTGCCCGCGAAGCCTGCCATCAGGCGGCCCTGCAGGGCCAAAATTTCCACACAGCCGCAAAGCCCCGCAACGCCGCCTGCCGTCAGCATCACCAGCAGCACGTTGCGCCCTGTTTTAACGCCCGCGTAGTCCGCCGCGCTGGCGTTCAGGCCCATCACCCGCAGCTCGTACCCCTTGCGGGACTTCCAGATGAAGACCCAGAAAAAAACAAGGGCGGCGGCGGCCAGAAACACCCCCGCGTGTAGCCGGGTGCCGGGGATGAACCGGGGCAGGCGCACGCTTTTTGCCACGGCCTCTGTTTGGGACATGCCGCTGCCTGATTGCTCTTTCAGCGGGCCGCTGACGCAGTAGCTGACGAAAATGGTGGCCACATAGTTCAGCATGATGGAGGTGATCATTTCATTGGCGCCGAAGCGCACCTTCAAAAAGCCGATGAGCAGGCCCCACAGCGCGCCGCCCGCAAAGCCCGCCAGAATGGTGAGCGGCATTTGCACGGCGGCGGGGATGCCCTTGAGGGTGCCCGCCAAAATGGTGAACAGGGCGCCCATGTACAGCTGCCCCTCCACGCCGATGTTGAAAATGCCGCTTTTGTAGGCCAGCGCGAAGCTGAGGGCCGAAAAGATGAGCGGGATGGCGCTGACGATGGTCTCGCCGATGGCGTTCACGTTTTGCATCGAGCCGCTCAGCATCATGGCGTATGCCTCCAGCGGGTGAAAGCCCATCAGCGCAATGATAAAGCCCGTCGCCACAAGGGCAATGAGGATGGCCAGTATGGGATACAGCACCCGCAGGGCAAACGCCCGGAAATCGAATTTTTCTGCCATGTCACACTCCTGTTGACTGGTGGATGGCCCCATGTTCAAACAGGATGAGCACACACTTTATTTCCCATAAAGTGGGCCCATCCTGCTTGAAGCACGTATGAGGTACATTATAGGCTTTGCTGGCAGCCAGAGGAGTCTGTCAGCTGAGGTCGATGGAGATTTTGCCGTCGGCAAGGTCTTTGTAGATCTGGTCCACCTGGGCCTTCTGGTCGTCCGTCAAAATGCCCACTTTGGCGTTGTCATTCCAGGGCTCCAGGTACACCACGCCCTCTTTCGCGCCCATGGTCAAGATCTCGGTGGGCAAATCGCCGTTCAAATAGCGCTGGAAAATCACTTCATAGCCGATGGAAGCGTCCTTGATAACGGAGGTGAGCGCTACGTCGGGGGCGCCTTCCGCAAGGCCGGCGCTTTCGCTTACGGCGGGGATGCTGTTTTCGGTGCAAGCCTCCAGCACGCCCACAGTGCCGGCGGTGGCAATGGACGACATGGCGCCCGCGCCCTGGTCAATCATGGCGGTGGCAACTTCTTTGGCCAGGTTCACGTCAAAGTCACTGCCGGTGAAGGTGGACAGTACTTCCACGTTGGCGTTCACGGCTTTGGCGCCCTGCTCGTAGCCCTTCAGGCCATTCACCACGGGCACGATCTCGTTCGCGCCCACAAAGCCCACGGTGTCTGTGCCGCTGGCCAGCGCCGCAATGGCGCCCAGCATGTAGCCCTGCTGTTCGTCGGCCATTTTCACGCTGCAAATGTTGTCCGTCATCAGGTTGCCCGCAATCACGATGAACTGGGTGTCGGGGAATTCCGCGGCCACGGTCTCCACGGCCTCTTCGCCCATGCTGGTGGCGTAGAAGATCACGTCGTACCCTTCCGTTGCATAGGTGCGCAGCACAGACTCGACGTCCGACATCTCCACCTTCTCTTTATAGGAAGTCTCCGGCCCCATTTTGCCGATTTTTTCAAGGCCGACAGAGGCGGTGTAGTCCCAGCCAAGGTCGCTGATGGCGCCCAGCATCACAAGGGCCACCTTCATGTCCGAAGGGTCTTTTTCGGGTTTGCCGCCGGTACCGCCGGAGGCGCTGGCCGTGCCGCCGCACGCGGCCATAGACAAAGCCAGGATGAGCGCCAGGAACATTGCCGCAAGCTTTTTCAGTTTCATCATGTTTCCCCTCATTTCTCTTGTGTGGTCAAGCTGTGGAAGCAAAAATAGGTAAGACCTTTAGAATGGTTTTGTGCACAGCGCACAAAAGTATGACCATTGCCGCTGTGCTGCTTTTACAGCGCAGTGACAGGGTTTTTACCTGTGTGCTGTCCACGAAATCATTAAATCACACGGCCATGCAAAATGCAATGGCTTTTCTAAAGGTCTTACCTTTTTTATTGACAAGCCCGCCAAAGCCTGTTAGTGTGAAGGCGGGAAGGGGGGGCGCGCCGATGGGAGAAACACCGAGGTTCAACCTGCGCAAAATCATCCGCGGGCAAATTTGTGACATGATTGAGACACAATTGCGGGCGGGGAACTACCATTACAAAATGCCCACCGAGATGGAGCTGGCCGAAACGCTGCAGGTAAGCCGCGCCACCGTGCGGGAGGTGCTGAGCGAGCTTGCGGGCGAGGGGTGGATTTTGCGCCGCCACGGCAGCGGCACCTTCATCAACCCCACCTTTTCCCAGCGCAAGACCCCCATGACGCCCATGCCCTATTTTCTGGACATCATCACCGCCTGCGGGCGAAAGGCCAGCCTGCGGTTTATTGACTACGGCATCAGCCCCGGCGCCGGGGCGGCCGCGGGGCAGCTGCGCCTGGGGCCGGGGCGGCAGGTGGCCTGCCTGAAACTGGCCTATTGCGCCGACGGCGTGCCCTGCATCATCTGCTATGACTATTTCGACTCGGAGCGCGTGAACCAGGAGACCTTCGCCCCCATGCGCCAGTGCTCCATTTTCCAAATGCTGTACGAAAGCGCCGGGTTTGTGGTGGTGTGGGCCGACACCCTGCTCACGGCCACGCACACGGGCGCTTTCCCCGAGGTGGGCCGCCTGATGCAGGCGGTGCCGGACGAAGTGAAGCCGCTGCTGCTGGTGAAGAACACCTGCTTTGACCAAAAAGACAACCCGGTGCTGTATTCCGAATCCTTTTTCGATTCGGGGCTGATCGAATTCAGCTATGTGCAGCAATACGGCCCCGGCCGCCGGATGGACGCGTATTGACGGGGAGCGCCACCGGGCCGGGGCAAACCGCGGCCGAGCGGATGTTTCCCGAAAGGCACGTAAAAAGGCACCCCTGCCGCCGGCGGGGGTGTTCGTTTTTACACCTGCAAAGAAGGAACAAGCTTTACTATGCCTGCGAAAAAGAAAAAACGTTTATCCGATTTTTTTGCCAAGGGCATCCCGCGCGCCTGCCGCTTCGCCCGCTTCCAGCCCTTTTTTCATAATGCAGGCGATGTCCGCCAGCTTGTTCGCCATGCTCTCCACCGTGGCAATGCCCACTTCATCGTCGGCGGCGGTGAAAGCTTTGATGTCGTGGCTCCACACCTTGCCGCCGATGTAGCCGCCGATTTCGTTGCTCACAATGTTGACGCCGCGAGTCATCATCAGGTGGATGATGGTGTTCACGGCAAACTCCTCACCGCCGTTGCGCGTGCCGCCCACGGCCAGCGCTGCGCCCACCTTGGTGCGCAAAGCGTCCGGGAACACGTGGTGCAAGGGGCGCATGCGGGTGAAAAACGCCATCAGCTGCGGTGTTACCGTGTGCACATACACCGGGCTTGCAACCAGATACGCGTCCGCCGAAAGGAACTCGTCCAGCAGGTCCTGCATGTCGTCCTGCATCACGCACCAGCTTTTGTTTTTCCGGCAGGCGCCGCAGCCGTTGCACGGGGCTATTTTTTTGCCCTTCAGGGTGATGAACGCCGTTTCCACGCCCGGTTTTTTTGCGGCGGTTTCCAGCGCGTGGCGCACCACGGCCTCTGTTGCGCCGCTGCGCGGGCTGCCGCACACCCCCAAAATCTTGACCATTTGTCTCTCCTTACACCCAATCTTCTTTAATAACTTGGCTGGTTTTTTTGATGCTTTCCAGGCAGCTTTCGCCCATTTCCTGCGCCAGGGCGTTGAACAGGCAGTCCACAATGCACATCAGCGCAATGCGCGGTGCCAGCGTGCCGGAAATGTCGCTGCCGATGCGCCCGGGGCCGAACAGGTTCATGTCGCCGAATTTGGACAGCGGCGAGCCGATGGTGTTGCACACGGCGATGGTTTTGGCGCCGCCCGTTCGCGCCGTTTCCAGCATCCCCACCGTGCTGCGGGTGTTGCCCGAAAGGTCGAAGGCCACCACCGTGTCATCTTTTCCGGTGCCGCTTACATACATTTTTTGCATGCGCCGGTCGCCGGAGTAAATGGGCGCGAGGCCAAGGCGCAGCAGCTTTTGGTAAAAATCCACCGCCACGCTGGCCACGGCGCCTTCGCCGATGACAAACAGGCGCTTTTGCGATAAAATCATCCCGGCCGCCGTGGCCAGCATGCGCTCGTCCAGCAGTAGGCGGGTGTCGGCGCAGGCCTGCGCGTTGGAGTTGCAGATGCGCTCGACGTTCATCACTTCGCTGCCGATGTGCGCTGCGGTGATGACCTCGAAGCTGTTCAGGCTGCCCGGCGCGTCCTTGATGGCGGAAATGCGGAAATCTTTAAAGCCGTTAAAGCCGAGCCGCTTGCAAAAGCGGGTGACGGTGGCGTTGCTGGCGCCGCTGTTTTCCGCAATTTCGCTGATGGAAAGTTCGTCAGCGCGGTTGCCGTTCTTCAAAATATAGTCCGCAATCTTTTTCTCGGTGGGAAGCAGCATGGCGTAGGTGGAATTGATGCGCACATAGGCGCCGCCTTTGGCTGTGGACATCGCGTTCCCTCCTTTGTGTGCGCCGGGCCAAAACGCATGCCGGACGTTCTTACGGCCAAAATACTTGTTCCCATTATTTCACAAAACACCACCGATGTCAAAGCCAAATTTTTACGTGAATCTTTGTGAATTTTCACGGATTTTCGCCTTTTTAAAAAATATTTATCGATAATACAATATTTGACTGATATCAAAACCGAATAATTTTCATAGATTTTCTTTGAAAGCAATATTGATATGAAAATTATGATTGACGAAACGAAAGTGGAGTGCAATAATATGAGGCATGATGAATGACTTTGCAGCGGCTGTTTTTCGCTGCCGGCGCCGGTGGCGCGGCAAACCCACCGCAAACGTGAAACGAAGCCGTTCCATCGGGCGGCTTTGGATAAAGCAACAATCACTTTAGGAGGAAGAAAATGAAAAAGATTTTTGCACTGCTTCTGGCATCCATCTTGTGCGTGGCCATGCTGGCCGCCTGCGGCGGCGGGGCGTCGTCCTCGGCCGCGGCGGAAAGCACCGAGCCGGCCGCCGAAAGCACCGAACCGGCCGCGGAAAGCACCGCGGACGAATCCACCGACAGCGCCGAGCCGGCCGCTGCCACAAGCGACCTGAAAGTGGCCATGCTACTCACCGGCCCCATCAACGACGCCGGCTGGAACGAATCCGCTTACAAGGGCCTTGGCATTGCCGAAGAGAAATACGGCGTGGAGACCGCCTACAGCGAAAACATCCCCACGGCGGACTTTGAGACCGTGCTGCGCGACTATGCCGACAAGGGCTACGACATCATCATCTGCCACGGATTTGAGTTCAGCGACGCCGTGAAAGCCGTTGCCCCGTCCTTCACCGACAGCATGTTCTGCGTGGTGAACGGAGACTCCACCCAGGAGCCCAACATGGCGTCCCTGCGCTTCAACACCCCGCAAACGGGCTTTTTGGCCGGCGCGGCCGCCGCGCTTCTCACCGAAAGCAACACCGTCGCCATGATCGGCGGCACCCGCATGCCCCACATTGAGGACTCCCTGAAGGGCTTTGAGGCCGGCGCCCAGTACATTAACCCGGACGTGAACGTCATCACCGGCTTTACCGAGACGATGACCGATGTTGCCAAGGGCAAGGAAATGGGCATGGCCTACATCGAGCAGGGCGCCGACGTGCTGTGCGCCAACGCGAACCAGACCGGCCTCGGCGTCATCGACGCCGCGAAGTCCAAGGGCGCCAAAGAGATCGGCTACATCAGCGACCAGAACGACGTGGCCCCCGACACCATCATGGTCTCCTCCATTCAAAGCGTGGAGTTCATGGTGTCCGCCATCATCGAAAAAGGCGTGAACGGCACGTTGTCTCCCGAACTGTACCTGATGGGCACCGCCGACGGCGCCATCTACCTGTCCGACTTCCACGGCAATGAAGACGCCTTTGGCGAGGGCGGCGTTGACAAACTGAACGAGATTTTCGAAGGCCTGAAGGACGGCTCCCTGCGCGAAGCGGGCATCGTGCCTGCCTCCGTATTCGAAACCGCCGCCTAATTTTAGGAAAACAAGCCCCAAAGCAATGGAAAGAGGCCACGTGGCCTCTTTCCATTGCTTGATGCGGACGGGGAAGGGGAGACACCATGCAGGAAAACGTACTGGAGATGAAAGGCATCACGAAACGCTTTGCCAAGGTGGTGGCAAACAGCGACGTGGATTTTGACCTGCGCCGCGGCGAAGTGCACGCGCTTTTGGGCGAAAACGGCGCGGGCAAAACCACGCTGATGAACATCGTCTACGGCATGTACGAACAGGACGCGGGCGACGTGTTCATCAGGGGCGAAAAGGTGAAGATCCAAAGCCCGCGCGACGTCATCGCGCTGGGCGTGGGCATGGTGCACCAGCATTTTATGCTGGTGGAACCGATGACCGTTTTGCAAAACGTGATTTTGGGCCTGGGCCATGGGCTTGCCAAAATCAACACGGCCAAAGTGCGAAAAGAAGTGCAGGATTTGTGCGACGCCTACCATTTTAACCTGGACGTGGACAGCAAGGTGGCCGACCTTTCTGTTGGCATGCAGCAAAAAGTGGAGCTGGTGAAGGCGCTGTACCGCGGGGCCGACATCCTGATTCTGGACGAGCCCACCGCCGTGCTGGCGCCGCAGGAAGTGGACGACCTGTTCGTCATTTTGGAGCAGTTGACCGCCGCGGGCAAGTCCGTCATTTTTATCTCCCACAAGCTATGGGAAGTGATGAAAATTTGCGAGCGCGTAACGGTGCTGCGCGGCGGCCGTGTGGTGGAAACGGTGAACACCTGCGACACCTCGAAAGAAGGCCTTGCCGCCCTGATGGTGGGCAAGGCGGTGAATTTTGACTACGACAAAACGCCCGTCAAGTCCGACGAAGTGATGCTGGAGTTCCGCGACGTTTCCGCCAAAGGCAACCAAATGGCCTCGAACCTGGAGCACATGAGCTTTTCCATCCGCAGGGGCGAAATTTTGGGCCTTGCCGGGGTGGACGGCAACGGCCAGCTGGAAATTTCTGAGGTGCTGATGGATTTGCGCAAGCTGAGCGGAGGCCAGGTGCTGTTCAAAGGAAAAGACGTGAGCGGCGAAGGCACGCGTGGGCGCATGGACATGGGCTTTGCCTTCATCCCGGAAGACCGCATGACGCAAGGCCTGGTGCTGGACTTCACCGTGGCCGAGAACATGATTTTGAACAGCTATAATAAATCCCCGTTTACCGAAAAACACATTTTCCGCACGAAAACCGTACATGAAAACGGCGCAAAGCTGGTGCAGGAGTACGACGTGCGCCCGCCGGAGGCCGAGGCCAAGGTGCGCAGCCTGTCCGGCGGAAACCAGCAAAAGGTCGTCATTGCGCGGGAGTTCAGCAAAAACCCGGATTTCATTTTGGCGTTGCAGCCCACGCGCGGCCTCGACATCGGCGCGTCGCAGTTTGTGCACCGGCGCCTTTTGGAAGAAAAAGAAAAAGGCGCCGCCGTGTTTTTGGTCTCGGCGGACCTTGACGAGGTGCTGAGCGTGGCGGACCGGGTGATGGTGATTTACGAAGGGCGCATCACCGGCGAATTTGCCCCGGGCGAGCGCACCCATTCGGAAATTGGCTTGATGATGGGCTACAGCGGCGAAGAAGAGGGGGCGGGCGCATGACGATGCAAATTGGCGGCACACAAGTGAGCATTGAGCGCAAGGAAAAAACAAAAAACGCCCTGCGGACGGTTTTGGGCCCGCTGCTGGCCCTGCTGCTGGCCTTCCTCTGCACGGCCGTCATCATTTTGCTGTCGGGCAAAAACCCGTTGCTGGCGTTCGAATCCATGTTTTACGGTGCCTTTGGCAGTGTGGTTTCCCTCACAGAGACACTGGTAAAAAGTATCCCGCTGCTGCTGGCGGGCCTTGGCCTCACCATCGCCTACCGCACGGGCCTTTCCTCCATCGGCGCCGAGGGGCAGATGCTCATCGGCGGGCTGTGCGCCACGCTGGTGGGCGTGTACCTTGGCGGCCTGCCCGCCGTGGTGCTGCTGCCCATCACCATGATTGCCGGGATGATCGGCGGTGGCATCTGGGCGGCCGTGCCCGGCATTTTAAAGGCAAGGCTCGGCGTGTCTGAAGTCATCAACACCATCATGATGAACTACATCGCTGTTTACTTTGTGGCTTACCTGCTGGACGGCCCCCTGCGCGAGCCGCCGGGGTACTTTCCCCAGTCGGCCCAGGTGGCCGCGGGCGCCTTTTTGCCCGTGCTGATACCCGGCACCCGGCTGCACGCGGGCATTTTGCTGGCGGTGCTGGCGGTGTTCTTCGTGTACTTTTTGCTGTGGAAAAGCCCGCTGGGTTTCCAGATGCGCGCCGTTGGCTACAACCCCATTGCCGCACGGGCTAACGGCATCTCCGTAAGCAAAAACATCGTGCTGGCCATGGCCCTGTCCGGCGCGCTGGCGGGCCTTGCCGGCATGAGCGAAATTTCCGGCATCCAGCACCGCCTGCTCAGCGGCTTCACGTCAGACTACGGCTTCGACGCCATGGCCGTGGCCCTGCTTGGCAAGCTGAACCCCTTTGGCGTCGTCATTTCGGGCCTCTTCTTCGGGGCGCTGCGCGTGGGGGCAAACCAGATGCAGCGCACGGTGCAGGTGCCCTCGTCGCTGGTGTTCGTTATCCAGGGGCTTGTCATCCTGTTTGTCCTGATGGACTCTTTTATCCGCAACTTTGCCGTGCGCATTGTGCGGGGCAAAAAACCGGCCGTGAAGGGGGAGGCGTGATATGGATATCCTCATTGGTTTTCTGGAAGCGGCCATCCGCGTGAGCACCCCCATTTTGTTAGCGGCCCTTGGCGCCATGTTCACCGCCCGCGCGGGCATCATCAACTTCGCCATGGAAGGCATCATGATCATGGGCGCCTTTTTCGGCGTATTTGGCTCCAACCTTTCCGGCAGCCCGTGGGTGGGCGCTGTGTTCGGCATGGCGGCGGGCCTGTGCGTGGCGCTGGTGCTGGGCTTTGCCTCCATTACCGCCAAGGTGGACCAGGTGGTGGCCGGCACCGGCATCAACATCCTGTTCCTCGGCCTTACCAGCTACCTGCTGAACATGATTTACGGCACCGGTTCGCGTCCCTCGCAGGTGGAGGCCTTCCAGCCGTGGGCCGTTCCGGGCCTTTCCAAAATCCCGGTGATCGGGCCGCTGTTGTTCAATCAGATTCCCCTTGTGTACGTCGCCTTTTTGCTGGTGCCCGTGTGCTGGTACATTGTGAACAAAACGCCCTATGGCCTTGCCTTGCAGGCTGTGGGCGAGCACCCCCGCGCGGCGGATTCCCTTGGCATCAACGTAAACAAGATGCGCTACGGCGCCATTTGCATTTCGGGTATCCTTGGGGGCCTCGGTGGCGCGTTTTTGTCCATCGGCCAGCTGAGCGTGTTCATGGAAAAAATGACCAGCGGCCGCGGCTATATGGCATGGAGTGCCGTCACCGTGGGCAAGTGGAACCCGGTGGGCATTATGGGGGCGTCGCTGCTGTTCGGCGCGGCCGAGGCGATTCAGCTGCGGCTGCAGGCCATTGGCGTGGAGATTCCCCACCAGTTCTTCCTCATGCTGCCCTACGTGCTTACCATGCTGGTGCTGTGCGGCCTTGTAGGCAAAACCGTCAGCCCCAAGGCCATGGGCAAGCCCTATACGAAAGGGGAGCGATGAGCCATGGCGCCTGCCTTTGACGCTGTAAAAATGCGCTTTCCCACCGTGTGCCCGGACCCTGAGATGCTGGCCGCCATACTGGCCGGCGGCAAAACCGCCACGCCGCAAAAAGTGCGCGCCGTGTTGGGTGAATTGGCCTTTCCATTGCCGCCAAGCGAGCGGCCGTACCTGTACGGCTGCATGGTGCTTTCCGCCGACGGCAAAATGGGCTTTGCAGACGACCCCGAAGGCACGCTGATTTCAAAGGAAAACCACTGCGACCCCATCGGTGCGCTGACGGATTTTTGGATGATGAACGTGTGCCGCGCCTACGCCGACGCTGTTATTTTGGGCGCGAACACGCTGAAGGCCCGGCTGCACCGGCTGTGGTGCGCCGAAATTACCGACCCGGACCTGGTTGCCGCGCGGCGGGAGCTGGGCAAGAAAACGGAGCAACCCCTCAGCGCCATTGCCAGTTTAGACGGCCGGGATGTGCCGCTGACGGCGCAGATTTTGGACATGCACCCGGCCCCGGCCATCCTGACAAGCAAAGCGGGCGCGGCGTTTTTGCAGGCGAACCTGCTGCGGCCGTGCGAAGTTGTGGAAGCGCCGGAAGCGGGACAAGCACCGCCGGATTTGACGAAACCGGCAAAGCACATCCGCATCCTTGCCGCCGGCGGGGACACGCCGGACACCGCCGCCCTGCTGCGCCTGCTGCGCGCGGGCGGCGTGGGCTACGCCAGCGTGGAGGCCCCGGGCTACATCTGGCACCTCATTGGGCGGGGCCTGCTGGACGAATACCTGCTGAACTATTCCGGCGTGATGGCGGGCGGCGCTGTTGCCCTGGGCGCTGCGGCACCGTTCACCGCCAAAAGCCACCCCCACACCCAACTGTTGATGCTGGGCTGGCACCGTGGCTTCGTGTTCACCCGGCAGCGGCTGGTGTATGGGCGGTAGACAGACACATCGACAAAAAAGCCCCCCGGCCGATGGCCGGGGGGCTGCGGCTGCCAAATAACACATGAGCGTGCAGGGGCCGGGGGTGCATAAGCTTATCGCACCCCCGGGTGGCTTCTCTTGCCACTTTTGCGGCAATTCACCTGCTCAGCCGCAAGGGCAACGTCGAACAATGCAAAGCGTTGTACGACGGGGACCGCGGAAGGTAGATGACCGTTGCGCCCTCCGGCCTTTTTGCGCGGACTAACCGGGAAAACAACCCCCCGGGCCATCGCAACCCGGGGGGTTATCACTGTATTCTAAACTTTTAAACGATATAATTCAACAAGTGTCCTATTTAAAATACTTCGCCAAATCCACCGTGGGGTACACAACGCGCTCGGTGCCTTTGCTCTCTTCGTCCAGCGTGGCGTCCATGCCCATTTTCGTTTGCACGCCGCGGCTGTCGCTGGTGGGGTCCAGCTCGTGGCCCTGCGAATTCGGCACGTAGAAAATGTCCTTCTCCGGCTTCACGCGGCAGCTCATGGCCCACATCACGTCGGCGGGGTTATAAATGTCCACGTCCTCGTCCACCACAATCACATTCTTGATGTTCACATAGGTCATCATGGCTGCAAGGGCCACGTTTTTCGGCTCGCCCGGGTTCTTTTTCTTCATTTGGATGAGCGCGAGGAAGCCGCTGCCGTAGGGCGGGATGTGCACCGCCGTGACGCCTTTGCTTACGTGGCGGCAGAAGTTTTTCAGCAGCGGTTCCCGCGGCAGCACGTTGCCCAGATTGATGTGCTCGTAGGATGCGCCGTTCATGGTTTGGTAAATGGCGCCATTGCGGTGGGTAATGGCCTTCAGCTTGAACACCGGGCTGTTCCACGGCGCGCTGTAATGGCCGGTGAATTCGCCCAGCGGGCCTTCGTACTCGCGGATCTCCGGCAAAATTTCGCCCTCGATCACAAACTCCGCCGTGGCGGGCACGTAAATGTCGTTGGTGATGCTCTTCACCACTTCAATGGCTCCGCTGCGGATGGCGCCGGAAATTTCGATCTCGTCGCCGTCATAGCGCAGGCCCGCGGCGATGTAGTGCACCGGGTCGCACCCGCTCACCACCGAGATGGGCAGCGGCTTGCCCTCGGCCTCGGCCGCGTCGTAAAAATCCTTCAGGTGCCGCCACTCGTTTATCATAATGCCCGTGGTGTCGGCACTTTTCACGTGCATGCGCTGATAGCTGAGGTTCTGGCGTTTGTCGTGCAGGCCCTTTGAAAAAATGATGCCCGCTGTGACGAACGGCCCGCCGTCCTTCGGCGCGTGGGTGGGAATGGGCACGGCGGAAAGGTCCGCCCCGTCTTCCACGGTGATGACATTCTCGTGCACCGGGCCGTTTTCCACCACCACGGGCTTGATGGGCGCAGCCAGCTTGTCCACCAAAAAGTCTGTGATCTCGCTTTTTTTACAGCCCAGGGCCAGGGCAATGCGGTCCATGGAGGCCAAAATGCCGCCGGCCACCTGGAACTCGCTGTCCTTCACATCTTTAAACAAAACCGCCCCGGCGTTTTCTTTTTCCGCCGTGGCCAGCACCTTGCCGATCTCGTGCACCCGGTCAACTTCCTTCTCCACGGTCTTCAACTGGCCGTTTGCCGCAAGGATATCCAAAAAGCTGCGCAAATCTGTAATCTTACCTGCCATTTCGTCCTCCATATCCGGCGGCGGCGCGCTGGGCAAACCGCACGCGCCTACGGCCGTTCCGTGTTGACAACCTGTTATATTTATTATATAGTGTAACCAATCTCAAGTCAAGAATTAGTTTCATATTAACGAAACAAAGTTTCACAAGGCGGTGAACAGGCCATGGGTGCCACGGACGGCGGCGCGTTTGCGCTGATCAATTTCCACTATAGCCGCATGCTTCCGGCGGAAAAACGTATTGCGGACGTGCTGCTTTCCCACAGTGCGGACATCAGCACCGTGTCCATCGGCGAGCTGGCGGAGCTTTCCGGTGCCAGTAAGGCCACGGTGACGCGCTTTTGCAAGCGCCTCGGGTTTGAGGGCTTCCGCGATTTTCGTGTCTCCGCCATCATCGACACCCACAAGGGGCTGTCTCCGGGAAAAAAGCTGGCGCCGGACGCGTCGGTGCCGCTGGAGGCGCTGGTGCATACCGTGTGCGATTCCAACGCCGGTGCCTGCAAGGACACAAAGCTGCTGCTTTCCGCCGAGGCGCTGGGCAAGGCCGCCGCCCTGATTGCCGAAGCGCCGAAGGTGCTGCTGCTGGCCGAGGGGCCCACGGCCCCCGTGGCGCTGGATTTTTACCAGAAGCTGCTGCGCCTTGGCATCGAGCCCGTCCACACGTCGGACCGCCGCATCCGCCGCATGCATGTCAGCATCACAAAGCCGGGCGACGTGGTGGTGGCCTTTGATTTGGCCGGCCAAAGCCGCGCCACGGTGGAGATGACGGAGGCCGCCGCAAAAAACGGCGCCGAGACCATTGCCGTGTGCAATGCCATCGGCTCGCCCCTGGCTAAGGCGGCCGGCATCAGCCTGTACGGCCCGGGGCGCACCGGCAGCGACATCTCCGGCACGCTGGCGCCGCGCATTGCGCTGATGTGTATTGTGGACTGCCTGTTTTACGCCGTGCACAAGCAGCGCGGCGGCGAAAGCGAAGAGAGCATCCTGAAAACAAACCAGGTGATTTTGGACGATTGGATGTAAAATGTGGCCGCCCTGGCTGGGGCGGCCACATCTGTTCGTCATCCTTTGCCAATGCTTTTTTCTATCGCTTCGTCCATTTTTTGGCTTACAGAGTCCTGGTACAGGTCGGCGTATGTTTTCGAGTCCTTGATCAAATCGTCACAGAAGGCCGCCACATCCCTGCCGGTCACATCCAGCACGTCTTTTCCCGCGGCGGCGCCTTCTTCAAACAAATCGACGATTCCCGCAAGCAGGCCAAACCCGCTTTCCAGCTCCACAGGGCCAACCTTGTAAAGATACCTCTGGATTTCTTTATAAACGACCTGGTAATCCTGTGGCAGTGCCTTCACCCGTGCCATATGCGCCTGCCATTCTTTTTTGCCTTCAATCATTTCCCGTATGCTCATGGGCGCCTCCTATCTGCCTAGCTTTTTGGCGACGGCGTCGTTCAGCTGCCTGCGCCATTTGTCCCGGTACGTTCCGGCCCAGTCTCCGCCGGCCAGCGCCGTGCAAAACCCCTTCACATCGCCGCCAAAAACCTCTTCAATGCTTTCGCTCTCCGCCGCCGATTCCTCCAGCAGGCCCAGCACGCCGTCCAAAACAGGCATCAGGTTGCGGCCGGTAAAGTCGGAATGTTGCCAAAGGTTCAACTTGACTTCTTTCCACGCGGCCTGGTATGCGGCGGGCAGTTTTTGCGCTCGCGCCTCAAAGGCTTTTTGCTCCCGGGTCATGTCGTTCCCTGTGATTTTATCCCAAAAAGTCATTCATCCGCCCTCCCGCAGTGCGTTGATTTTGGACGAGACAAAGTCCCATCTTTTCCAAAAAAGCCGCAGTTCTTCACGTCCGGCGTCGTTCAGGGTAAAAAACTTGCGCGGTGGCCCCATGTCGGACGGCTTCTTTTGGATATTTACCAGCTTGCTTTTTTCAAGCCGCACCAAAATGGTGTAAACCGTCCCGTCCACAACGTCCGAAAAACCGAGGGCGTTCAGTTTCCTTGTTATCTCATAGCCGTAGGTTTCTTCCCGGCTGATGATTTCAAGAACACAGCCTTCCAGCACGCCTTTCAGCAGCTCCGTCAGGTTATCCAGTGCAATCGCCTCCTTAGCCCTGTCACTTGTATACAGTATAACTTATTACCAGTACATAGTAACACATAATAGCAGGGCTGTCAAGAGAATAGCAAAAAAACAAAGGGCATCGCTCGCCCATTGATCCCCGGGATACTTCAATATTGCACTTTATTTGTCTGCGCCCAGCGCCTTTTGCAGCTGCTTCACGCCGGTGCCCGCCAGGGCGTCCGTGTAAAACACCCGCTTCACCCCCGCCGCTTTCAGCATTAGGGCGGCGTTTTTTTGCTGTGTGCGGGTGCCCAGGCCGGTTTTGTTTACCACGCCCAGCACCCGCTTGCCGCCGAACATGCCGGCAAAGCCCGGGGGAAACAGGCTCTGGCCGTCGGTGCAGTCCTGCACCAGCAGCACCACGTCGGCGTTTGCCGCCGTCACCTGCAAGGCGCCGTAATAGCGCACGTTCTCCATATATTCGCCCGGCAAATCGATGGTGGTACCCACCACCTCCAGGCCTTGGGTTTTTTTATAGCTGCGCGGCAGGCCGTACAGCGCCTGGCACAGGGTGGTTTTCCCGCAGCGGGTGCGCCCCACCAGCACGGTCTTTTGCAGCGTCATGTGCGGGTGAGGGTAGTAGCGGAAAAGCCCATTTGCTCGCACAGCACCTCCAGCACGCGGCGCAGGGCGTTCTCTACGCTGGAAACGTCCCCGCTCACCACCACGGAGCCGCTGAACCGGTCCATGAACACGATGTCCACCAGGGCCTCCTTGGTGGCGATGTCCGCCGCGATGATGGCGGCCTCGCTGGGGGTAATGGTGAGGATGCCGAGTGCCCCCGTTGCGGCGTCCACCACGCCCAGCTTGGCGTACAGGCTGCTGACTGGGTTCGCGATGAGATGGGCCAGTGTCACCTGCTTGCCGGGCACATATTCCTGGATGGAACGGCTGATGTTCTGGCGCTCGTCCACGGCGGGCCTCCTTTCTTCGTTACAGTAAATTGTCGTACAGGCGAGGGTCCGGGTTCGGGATGACCACCGAGCCGATGAGGGTGCCCTCGCCGGTTGCCTCGGCGCCGGCCACGGCCACGGCTTGCTCCACCGCCGCCGTCTCGCCGCCCAGCACCACGAAGGATTTGCCCCCGATACCGGTGCCAAGCCGGATGTCCAGCAGTTGCACCTCGGCGGCCTTCACGGCCTTGTCGCCGGCCAGCACGGCCCCGGTGATGGTGAAAAACTCCAGCACGCCGATGGCCGCCTTTTCAAAGGGCTGCCCCGCCGCCTGCACCGCCAAAATGACAGACGGGTGGATGCGCGGAATTACAAGGGTTTGCAGCACGTTGGCCCCGCCGCGCGCCGCGCCGGCGGCCATGGCCGCATCCACGGCAGCCACTTCGCCGCTGATGAGAATATTGTACTTGCCCGGGCAGTTGGGCCGGGCGAACAGCAGTTCCACGTCGGCGGCCTTCAGCATGTCGTCCGCCGCCGCAATGCCCAATGCAATGCTGTTCAGTTCCAGAAATCCGATGGTGGTGATCATGCCCCTGCCTCCTTCCGGGTGATGGTGACGGCGCCGTCCACAGCGGTGACAATGCCCGCGATGCCGGTGTGGATGTTTGCCCCCAGTGCTTTTTCGGGGCAGGCGGCAATCAATTGGTTTTCGGCCACCGTGTCGCCCACGGCCACCGTGGGCACCGCCGCCGCGCCGATGTGCTGCTTCAGCGGGATGCGCACCGTGCCCGGCGCGAGGGCTCTGGCGGGGCCGGGCGTCCAGTGGTAGTATTGCGAAATGCCCGTGCGGGCGGCTATGCGCTCCGTGGGGATTTTGCGCCACTCCAGCTCCGGCTGCACAAGACAGGGCTTGTCCTCTTTTTTATAGCGGATACCCGCCCCCGCGTACAGCCGCTTCATCAGCACGTTCACCCTGCGCGGCTGCAGGCCCATGGGGCAGGCGTGCAGCTCGCACACGCCGCACTCGCAGCAAATCAGCGCCTGCTTCACGTCTTCATCGTCCAGCATGGCGTCCAGGCTTTCGGCGTAGGCCAGCTTGCGCATGATGCGGTGGGGTTCCAAGGGGTGGCCCAGCAAAAAGCGCGGGCACTGCATGGTGCAGTAGGTGCACTGGATGCAGGCCGAACGCGCCCGGTTCAGGATGTGGCGCACGTTCGTCTCGGCAAAAAGCACCAGCGGGTTTTCCCCCGGCAGCACCAAAATGCCCGAGGTGGTCTTGGTCACCACCTCCGTGGCTTCCTCCTCTTTCGAAAGCAGCCTGCCCATCATGGGCCCGCCCATGATGACGCGGCCGGCCGCTTCCGTACCGCCACCGGCGGCGGCGATGCATTCCGCCACCGGCGTGCCCACGGGCACCTGCAAAATGCAGGGCGTTCGCACCGCCCCGGCCACGGTGAGGGTTTTTTGCGTGAGGGGAATGCCCTTTTGCGCGTCGGCCACGGCCAGCACCGTAGCCACGTTGTTTACCACCACCCCTACGTCCAGCGGGATGCCCCCGGCCGGCACCACGCGGCCCGTGGCCATTTGCACCACGTGCTGCTCGTCGCCGGCGGGGTAGAAGGAATCTAGCAGGCACAGTTCCACCGCGTTGTCGGTGGCGGCGATGGCTTTGCGCAGGCAGACGATCTCTTCCTCATAGCTGTCCTTCAAAGCGATGGCGCAATATGCCGCATGCAAATGCCGCGCGATGGCGGCCGTGGCGCAAACCAGCGCTTCGGCCTCGTGGCACATCAAATAGCGGTCGGTGCGCAGCAGCGGCTCGCACTCGGCCCCGTTCACAATGAACCACTCCGCCGGGCCCTGCAGCTTCACGTGGGTGGGGAAACCCGCCCCGCCGCAGCCCACCACGCCGGCTTCGAATATTTTGGCCACAAAATCCCCGCTCATTTGGCTTTGTCCACTTCCAGCGTGTCGATGATGCCCACGATGGCGGCGTCCACGGGCGCGCCCGCGTTGCCCACGGCATAGCGCGCCGTGCTGCCGTCCACCACCAGCACCCGCTCGCCGATGCCCGCGCCCACCATGTCCGCCGCAACCAGGGGGGTTTTGGGGGTTTCGTCACCGTCGTCCGCGTTTTCGCGCACCACCATCAGCTTCAAGCCGTTCAGGGCCTCCTCTTTTTTGGTGGCCCACACGTGGCCGATCACTGTACAAATTTTCATTCCGCGCACCTCAATTCTGCTTGTGTACCGCTATTCCGCAATGGAACAGCGGATTTTCGCGTCGTGGAACACGTCCCGCGCAAGGGGGGTGACGACGCTGTTTTTGGGCAGTATCACATCCTGCCCGGCCTTGCACAGGGCCTTTGCCTCCTCGGCGGAAATGACCACGCGCCCCTTGCCCCAAAGCGTGGCCTGCACGGCGCAGGCCGCCTGTTGGCGCTGCAATGCCGCCGGAACGGGCGCCGGGGCCTGCGGCATCGAAGACGCGCCTGCGTTCGCCGGCTGCGCGCCGGAAGCCGCCAGCGGCCGTAAGGTCTTGCCGCACAACAGTTCGGCAACGGTATCTGCCCCGCACACGCAGGCGTTGGCCTCGTCCACGTCCAAATGCAGGGCCAGCCGGTAGGCTTCGTCCACCCGCAGCTCCACCCCTTCGAAGATGACGCTGCGCTGACCGGGCACGCGCACCGGGAGTTTCCAGCCATTTTGCACGCCGAAGCGGGCCGCGTCGGCGGGGGTCATGTGGATGTGGGTCTTCGCCACAATGACGCTGCCGGGGGCGCTGACGCTGTTGGCCCCCGCCGTGATAGTGACGTCCGCCGCGCCGGAAAGGTTGCCGGACATGCGCACCGGCGCGTCCACGCCAAGGGCGCGGGCGTCACTGGCGGAAAGCTCTACCTGGGTGGCCCCCCGGGTGGGCCCCAGCACGGCAACGCCTGCCAGCACCCCCTTCGGCCCGATGACGCGCACACGCTCCTCGCTTAAAAACTGCCCCGGCTGGGAGAGGGGGCGCTTTTGCACCAGCGCGTGCCCCGGGCCGAACAGCGCATCCAGATGGGTGGCGCTCAGGTGCACGTGGCGGGAGGAGACTTCCACGGGAATCTGTCCTGCGGCGGGGGCGTTTTCACCGGCCACGCCGGCCCGTGTGCTCCCTGCGGGCCCGCCCGCCGAAGCCGCCGCCCCGTCCATGCGGCGCAGCACCTGCGCCACAATTTCCTGTACCAATGTTTCATTCATGGGAATCACTCCTACTCCGGCCTGTTCCGGGTGTAAAACCCGCTGTTCACCCGGCACATCAAAATGTAAAATCCGCTGCTCAGGCGGTTCAGGGCCTGCACCAAATCGGCGCGGGAAATCCCGCCGCCCGGCTGGCTGAAGACCGCCATAGCCGAAAGCTCGCACCGCCGCGTCTCGGCCCGCAGGCGGTTCAGCCCCGCCACCACCGGCCCCATCCGCGCGTCCGGCACCAAATGGGGAATGCCGAAATGCCGCTCGGGGTGGTGGCTCACTTCCCGCAGCGCACCGTCCGTGTAGCCAAGCAGCGGCGGGAAGGGAAGGGGTTCCTCCTTTACCTCGCTGCCCAGCACGGCGCGGGCAAAGGAGAGGGCATTGCCCAAATCGTCCGCCAGCGCCGCCCAGCCGTGGGCCTTGGCCTGCACCTGGGCGGACAGGATATCCGCCTGCAGCAAATCCATCTCGCCGCGAAAGGCGATGCGGGGGTGACTTTTTTCCACCAGCACGTTGCCGTGCAGGTGGGTCATATGCTCGGGCTTTTCGCCGTAGGTTCGTCCGCTTTCGTCCACGTACAGCGGTTTGCCGTTCACCATGGGCACGGGGGCGCGGTCCATCACCTGGCCCCGGGGCGCACCGGCCCCGGGCGGGGCAACCGCAGCCGCGGCGGCATCGGCCTGCCCGGCCGCGGGCTGCACCACAAGGCCTTGCTGCCGGGCATAGTCCCGCGCGGCGGGCGTCAGGATGTCCCCTTCCGCCAGCCGCAGGCTTTTTTCACCCGCCAGCGCCCGGCGGCGCAAATCGCTCTCAGTCACCACCATGCGGTGTCCCCTCCCTTTGCTGTGCCGTGCCGTGTTACGGCCTGTCGTGGTAAACGCTGCCGCCTTTGCCCAAACAGGCAAGGCGCTGTGCTTTCGCATCTTCACACGCCCTTGCGCCAGAGCGGCCTAGTTCTTGTCGCCGGTTTTCAGCGTGGGCAAAATCATTTCTACTTCGTCGTGGGGCCGGGGAATGACGTGCACGCTCACCAGCTCGCCAATTTTGCCCGCCGCCGCCGCGCCCGCGTCCGTGGCCGATTTTACCGCGCCCACGTCGCCGCGCACCATCACGGTAACAAGCCCGCCGCCCACGTGCACCTTGCCGATGAGCCGCACGTTGGCCGCCTTCACCATGGCGTCCGCCGCCTCGATGGAGCCGACCAGCCCCTTTGTTTCCACCATGCCCAGTGCCTGCAATACTTCTGCCATTTTTCTGCCTCCTGTTGTGTGTTGTTTCGGTTGTTGTGTTAAAATTTAACCCTATATTGCTAGTTTTTGTCGCCGGTTTTCAGCGTGGGCAAAATCATTTCCACCTCGTCGTGGGGCCGGGGAATGACGTGCACGCTCACCAGCTCGCCAATTTTGCCCGCCGCCGCGGCGCCCGCGTCCGTGGCCGATTTTACCGCGCCCACGTCGCCGCGCACCATCACGGTGACAAGCCCGCCGCCCACGTGCACCTTGCCGATCAGCTGCACGTTCGCCGCCTTCACCATGGCGTCCGCCGCCTCGATGGAGCCCACCAGCCCCTTTGTTTCCACCATGCCCAGTGCCTGTAATGTTGCTGCCATTGTTTTGTCCTCCTTAAATTAGGTTGTAAAATGATGTTCGTTTTTCGGTTTGTATCTGAAAACGGAAAAAGTGTATAACCGCTGTAAAAACCGCGACTGCGTGGCTAAACTCCGTCACACTGTTGGGAAAGCCGGGCAATCACCTCGTTCACAATGCTCTCGATGTCTGCCACGGGCACAGGCGCCGCCGGCGCGGCAAACACGCTTTGCACCGCTGCCTGCGCCACGGCCGCGGAAGCAGCCGCGGGAACTGCAGGGGCCTGCGCCGCCGCCAAAGCCGCCGGTTGGGCGGCCGCTTCGGCCACAGGGCCAACGTCCCGCACGCCCCAAGCCAGCCGCCGGATGTTGAGCAGATGCATGGGGGTCACGTTGTCGCTGGTGGCGGTGCCGCCCATGGCGCCGCAGCCGAGGGTAAGGGCCGGGGCCAGGTTGGTGGTGATACCGGTGCCGCCCTGGGCGCCGGGGGTATTTACCAACAGGCGCATCACCGGCTTTTCCGCCGCAAACTGCCGGATGACGGGCAGGTTCTCCGAGTGGATGACCATGGTGTGGCCGATGCCCTCGTTCTCCAAAAGCCGCTTGCACAGTTCGCAGGCCTCCTGCCAATTCGCCACGGCGAAAAGCCCCAGCACGGGGCACAGCTTTTCGCGGGCGTAGGGGTTTTGTTTGCTCACCTCCGCCTGCAGGCAGGACAGCAGCACCTTCGTGCCAGGCGGCACCGCAATGCCCGCCTGCTCGCCCACCTGCGCCGCCGTGCGGCCCACGATGGCCGGGCTCATGCTGCCGTTCGCCCGCATCAAAATGCCGCCCACTTTTGCGGTTTCTTTCGCGTCCATACAGTAAACACCCTGGCGGCGGGCCTCGGTCAGCACGCCCTCCAGCATGTCCGCCTCCACAATGATGCTCTGCTCCGACGCGCAGATGGTGCCGTTGTCGAAGGTTTTGCTTTGGATGATGCGGGAAATGGCGGCGGGCACGTTTGCCGTGCGTTCAATGTAGGCGGGGCCGTTGCCCGCGCCCACGCCGAGGGCGGGGTTGCCGGAGGAATAGGCCGCCTTCACCATGCCGGGGCCGCCGGTGGCTAAAATCAGGCCGGTGTCCTTGTGGCGCATCAGCGCGTCGGTGGCCTCCATGGTCGGCGTGGTGACGGCAGCCACCGCGTCCGGCGGGCCGCCCGCCTTCCGGATGGCCTCCCGGATGATTTCCACGGTTTTGGCAATGCAGTTTTTGGCCGCCGGGTGGGGGCTCACCACCACGGCGTTGCCCGCCTTCAGGGCAATCAGCGCCTTGTACATTACCGTGGAGGTGGGATTCGTGGACGGGATGACCGCCGCGATGGCCCCAATGGGCACGGCGAACTCCTCCACTTTCTGCGCCTCGTCCACGGCGATGAGGCCGATGGTTTTCATGTCCTTGATAGAATCATGCACCGTGCGGCAGGCAAGCAGGTTTTTCTGCGTTTTGTCTGCCACGTTGCCAAAGCCGGTTTCCTCAACGGCCAGCTTGGCCAGCGGCTCCGCCTGTTTTTCACAGGCGGCGGCAACGGCGGCCACCAGCGCGTCAATCTGCTGCTGGTCGTACCCGGCCAGCACCTTCTGTGCGGCCTTGGCGGCCCCCATCAGGTTGCGCACTTCCTGCACGGAAGCAAGGTCCTTGTCCAGTTGCATCGTTTCCTCCTTTTTATAAAATGTCCAAAGGCGCCGCCGCCACCTGGATAACGGCTTCCTCGAATGCTTCACACGCGGCCTTGCAGGCGCATTGGCTGCCCGTTAGCAAGCCCCCGGCAAAGTTCGTCTCCGTGGGCGGGCCGTAAAACACCCGCAGCTCCACCTCCGCCGCCTTCAATGCGGCGTCGAGGCCGTACAGCGCCTCCGTGGGCGGGGCAATCAGGTAGGCCATCGGCGTGCCCTCCGGCACACCGGCCTCTTTCGAAAGAAAGCTGCCCGTGCGCGAGATGCAGTGGGAAAAATACACCACGGTGCCCGCGTCGTCCGCCTTTTGGAAGGCGGCGTCCGTTTGCATGAATTCACAGGCGGCGGCAAGGCCGCTTTTCACTTCCTCAGGGTCCGGCCCGGCCAAAATGCCCAAAAACTCTCCCGCCAGCCGGGTGGACGCATTGGATGCGCCAGCGTACAGGCTTTTTGCGTAGGCCACCCGCACGTCCGCCTTCTTGGTGGCCTCGTCCAGCGCCACGTAAGATACATCGTCGCAGTCGGTGGAGATGAGGCCGAAGCTGCCGCGCTGTTCTTTCGGGCACAGCTGGCCCAGCAGGGGCGCGGCCACGTTGGCGATGACCTTGGTGCTCAGCACCGCCGCCGGGATTTTTTCACGTATCATTTTACTTCGCGCCCCCTTCTTACAGTTTCAAATCCACGCCGCTGCGTTTTTCCCGCAAAATAATCTCCAGCAGTTCGGCGGCATAGGCGCCTGCCTCCACGGCGGGGGTGCCCTCCTTGTGGATGTTGGAAAGCACTGTGCGGCGGCTTTCCGGCATGCCCACGGTGGGGCGGTAGCAAATGTATGCACTCATGCTCTGGTTGCCGCCAAGGCCCGGCCGCTCGCCGATGAGCACGCAGATGATTTCCGGCTGCAGCGCCTCGGCCAGATGGTCCATGGCGGGCACCCGGCCGTACTTCACAAAGAAAGGCGTGCCCACATCGATGTTACGCAAGGCAAGGCCGTCCTTCAGCGCCTCCCAGAAGTTTTCGGCGTTTTCGTTGATGGCCAGCGCGTTCAGGCCGTCGCTCAAATACACCTGCACCTGAGGCTTTTGCTTGCACTTGGCCTGTACCTCGGCCAGTGCTTCCGCGCTGAACTGGCGGCCGAGATCCGGCCGGGTGAGGTGCTGGCCCCGGCTTTCGCACAGGGTCTGGATGGAAAACAACCCCAGCCGTTCCAGCAGCGCTTCATCCACGTCGCTCATCACGGCGTCGCGGGCGGCGGCGTGGTCGGCCCGCAGGGCAAGCAGGGCCCTTGTTGCCAGCCGCGGCCCGGCCCGGCCGATGCAGATGCGGGCGGTGGTGCTGTCCTTCATCTGCCGCAAATCGGCGGAAAGCTGCTCGGAGAGATGCTGCGGCTCCTGGGTTTGGGGCCTTGCCGTGTTTGCCTTTTGCCAAAAATCCATTTGCTCGGCCGCGCCGGGCTTGGCGGGCGCCTGCGGCGCGGCCGCTGCGCCGGCTGCCGGCGCGGGGGAAACCGGTACCGCCGTTTGCGTGCCCGCAGGGAAACCCGCCGCCGCAGGGGAAGCAGTCCCCGCCGCTTTCGTCCCGCCGCGCTCCGCCAGCACCTGCCGCACTACGGCCTCAATGCTCTGGGCTCTTACGTTCACCATGGGTTCACCTCCCGGGATTTCTGCAAAAACAGGCTGGCGTCTCCGGCCCGTTTCGTCAGGCGGCCGTTTTCCATAATGCCCATTTTTTGCAGCCAGGACTCAAACTCCGGAATGGGCCGCAGGCCAAGGGTCTCGCGCAGGGCCGCCGCGTCGTGATAGGCGTTCGTCTGGTAGTTCAGCATCACGTCGTCGCCGCCGGGCACGCCGATGACATAATTGCACCCCGCACCGGCCAGCAAAATGGCCAGGTTTTCAATGTCGTTCTGGTCGGCGGACATGTGGTTCGTGTAGCAGCAGTCGCACCCCATGGGGATACCGCTGAGTTTTCCCATAAAATGGTCCTCCAGCCCCGCCCGGATGACCTGTTTCGAGTCGTACAAATATTCCGGCCCGATGAAGCCCACCACCGTGTTCACCAAAAAGGGCGCAAATGCCTTGGCGTAGCCGTAGCACCGGGCCTCCATGGTCACCTGGTCGGCGCCGTAGTGGGCTTCGCTGGAGAGCTCCGACCCCTGCCCCGTCTCGAAGTACATCACATTGGGCCCGGCGGCGGCGCCCTGCCGGCGCAGCAGGTCCTGCGCCTCCTCGATGGTGGCGGTGGTGAAGCCGAAGGCCTCGTTGCCCTTCTGGCTGCCGGCGATGCTCTGGAAAATCAAATCGCTGGGCGCGCCCTGCTTGATGGCTTCGATTTGCGTGGTGATGTGGGCCAAAACGCAGTGCTGGGTGGGGATGGCGAAGGCCTCCTTCACCTCCTGAAAGCGGTGCAGAATGGCGGAGACGCTGGCGATGGTGTCGTTCACCGGGTTCAGCCCAATCACGGCGTCCCCCGCGCCGTAGGAAAGGCCCTCGAACAAAGACGCCGTGATGCCCTGCAAACTGTCTGCCGTGTGGTTCGGCTGCAGGCGGATGGCAAAGGTGCCCTTTTTGCCGATGGTGGTGTTGCAGTGGGCCGTCACGGTGATTTTTTTCGCCGCGTACACCAAATCCAGGTTGCCCATCAGCTTGGCCACGGCGGCCACCATCTCGCTGGTGAGGCCGCGGCTGGCACGGGCAATCATAGCGCCGTCGGTGGCTTCGTCCAGCAGCCACTCGCGCAGCTCCGCCACACTCCAGTTTGCCATTTCGTTGTATATGGTCTCGTTCACGCCGTCCTGAATGATGCGCGTGACGTCGTCCTCTTCGTAGGGCACCACGGGGTTGTTTCGCAAATCACGCAGCAACAGGTTCGAAAGAACCTCCTTCGCCGCAATGCGCTCCAAAAGGCTCGTTGCGGCCACACCGGCCAGCACGTCGCCGCTTTTTTCCTCGTTGGCCTTTCCCAGCACTTCCTTTATGGAGCCAAACTGGAAATTTTGGCCCAGCATCACCGTGGAAAGCTGCATCCCATCCCATCCTTTCCGTCATTTCAACACGTTAGCCGAACACCAGCGTTTTCACCACCACGGGCACCACCGCGCCGTTCATCAGCGGGCGGCCGATGTCGATGAAGTCCCCGTGGGAAAGGGGTACTTCGTCCAAGCATACCAGGGCCCGGCTGCCGCGCAGCTCGGCCAGAACCCGCTGGCCCAGGGCTTTGGCGCAGTCGCGCCGCACGGCCAGCAGCAGCGGCTGCCCCTGCGCCAGCACCCGCCCGGCCGTCCCCACAATGGCGGCGGCCACCTGCTTCAGGGCGGCATAGCTGCCCCCGGCCTCGCCCGAAAGGGCAATCAGCGCCCCATTGTATTGGTTCTCCGCCAAAAAGCGCTCCAGCTCTCTCGCCAGCCCCTCGCCGTCCCCTTGGGCAAGGGCCGCCTCCGCCCCTTTGGAGACCACGGCCACCGGTAAATTCTTGAAGGGGAACAGCCCGTCCGTGTAGGCGATGGTGCTGCCGCTGACGGTGGTGGCGTAGCTGCCCGCGCCGATGACCGTGGCGCGGATGGTCTCGCCCTTCGGCATGCGGCGGGCCTTTTGCATCAGCGCGCCGTGCGCGATGGCTTTGCCCAGCAAAACGCCAAGGTCGCCGTAGGCATAGGGGCTGTCGGCGTTTGCGCCCGCCGCGCCGCCTTCCAAGGCCGCGTAAACACAATCCGCCACACCGCCGGAAAAGCACAGTGCCGCAACGCCCGCGTCCGGCAGCGCCAGCGGCGTGCTGCCCGGGGTGATGAGCTGCCGGGTGGTATCGCTCAAGGGGGCGAAGCCCAGGGCCTCCTCCAAACAGCGGTTCATGGCGGCGGCCAGCGCCTCATAGTGCTGTGGTCCATACGTCTGCCCCGGCGTAAGGGGCAGCCCGGCACGCTGGGCAAGCAGCGCCGCGGGCGCTTCCAGTGCCAGCAGCGTGCCGTCCGGCGCGATGCGGGCCAGCCGCCCGCCGATGTCGTAGCACCCGGCCGAAAGCACTGCGCCGTTTTGGAACAACACGATGTTGGTGGTGCCGCCGCCGATGTCAAGGTTTGCCACCACGCCCCCCGCCTCGCGGGAGAGCTGCCACGCGCCCGAGCCCTTGCCCGCGATCACGCTTTCCAAATCCGGCCCGGCGGTGGCTACTACAAAGTCTCCGGCAAAGCCGCTCAAGTGCTCCAGCACCGTGCGGGCGTTTTGCTTGCGCACCGCCTGCCCGGTGATGATGACCGCCCCGGTGGCCACTTCGGCGGCCTTAAGCCCCGCGTCGCGGTAGGCACCCGCCACGATTTCCTCCAGCGCGCGGCCGTCAAGCCTATTCTCTGCGGAAAAGGGCGTGAACACGATGGGGCTGGCAAACAGCACGGTTTTCTCCGTAATTTCAATGCGGGGCACGGCAAAGCGGGACGCGTTCGCAAGCGTAAGGCGGCTGAACACCACCTGCGTGGTGGTGGTGCCAATGTCGATGCCAATGCTGAGGATATGTTCCACCGTGTGCCCCTTTCCTGAAAAATGCTTTGCCGGCGGCAGGGCCCGCAAAAAAACAAAGAGCCATAACCATGCGCGCCGCGCATGGCCCTGACTCTTTCGTCCCAAAACACCCTGTTGTGTTTTTGCTTTATTTTACTTTAAGTATATTTTTGGCGTTTCCGCGCCATGTGTCATGTGCCGCCATATCGTCCGCTTCGAGCCTGCTCCGGCGCCCGCCGCCAAACGGCGCGTTCCGCGCCTAAAACGGCTGCTGCCGAAAATCGAAGGAAAAACAGGTGCCGCCGGGGCCGCTCTCCCGGTGCAGGGCACCGCCCAGCTTTTCGGCCACCATGCTCTCCACAAAGGAAAGGCCCAGGCCGCTGGGCCGGGTGCACCCTGCGTCGAAACCGGCGCCGTCGTCCTGCACGGCAATGCGCGCGTACTCCTGCCCCGCTTCCACGGTCACGGCCACGTTCCCGCCGCCGGTTTCGCCAAATGCGTGCTCCACGGCGTTCATCACCAGCTCGTTCACCACCAACGCAATCACGGTGGCGCGCTCACTGTTCGCCTGAACATCGTCCCCGCGCACAGCCACGGCAATGCCCCGCTCGGCGCAGCCGCTGCAGGCCGCCACATTGTGGCACACCTTGCGCAGCAGGGGCGGCAGCGGCACCGCCTGGCCGGGCTCGTCGGCGGAAAGCAAGTCATAGGCGGCGGCAATGCTGCGGATGCGGCTCACCGTCTCGCGGAAGGTCTTCTGCACCTCGGGCACGCTGCTTGCGCGCGCTTGCAGGTTCAAAATGCTGGCCACCAGCTGCAAATTGTTTTTGATGCGGTGGTGCACTTCCCGCAGCACCAGCCGGTCCTCCGGGGCCGGGCCGGTGTACACGCCGGTCTGCCCCGGGTCCATGCGGTACAATAGGCGCCGCTGGTCCTCCGCAATCTCCTGCAGCCTGGCGTATTTTTTGTCCTTCGCCACACTTTCGGAGACGTCCTTCTCCTGAATCAGCACGGCAATCACGCGGCCGCCGGGGTTTTTCACCGGAACGGCCACCTGCCGCACACTGCGCAGCTCCTGGGTCACCGCCAGCACGTCCCGCACGGACATGCCGGTGGCCATGGCGGAAAACACGGCCGGCTCGTTGTCCTTTGTGGCAAGCTTGCCCACCACCGTGCCGCTGTACAAGCTGCCCTCGGCCTGCAGGGCCTCGGCCGCTACCACGCAGCGCACGCCGTCGGCAGAAAAGCAATCCAGAAACAGGTCGGCCCCAATCAGCCGCGCGAACAGGGGCATTTCCGCCTCTATGCGCAGCAAAGCCGCAATGTCCTCCTCGCCAAGGCCGGTGTCTGCTTCGCACAGGGCGCGCAATTTGCTTTGTGCCATGGTTCACCTCTCGCCCAGCTCTTCCAGCAGCTTCGCGGCCGCCTTCGGCAGCTCCAGCCCGTTTGCGGTGGCGTAGCCGTGCAGCCGCTTGTACGCCGCTTTTTCAGACAGGGAATACCGGTCCATCAGCGCCTGTTTTGCTTCGTCCAGCAGGGGTTTGTCGCTTTTTTGGCCAATCAGCTGCCGCGCCATCTCCTCGGGGGTGGTGCGCTTGTCCATGGCCAGCTTTTGCAGTTTCGCGTGGGCCTCGCTTTCACTGATGCCCTCTTCTTTGGCAATGGCCGCCCGGGCGCGCTCGATGTAATTGCGGCCTTCCATTTTTTGCCGCAGCTTTTCTGTTGCAGCCTCGGCCTTTTGCAGCCGCCCGCTTTGGGCCAGGGCAATCTCCACCACCGGCACCAGCATTCGCTCGTCAATGGGCTTCACCAGATACCCGCCCACGCCCATTTGCGCCGCCCGCGCCACAAAATCCGCGTCGCTGTATGCCGTCAGCAATACCACGGCATCCGCCAGCTTTTCCGCCAAAATGGTCTTGGCGGCGTCCAGCCCGTTGAACACGGGCATCTTGATGTCCAAAAGCACCAGCGTGGGGGTGTGCACGCGGCAAATCTCCACGGCGTCAAAGCCGTCCGCCCCCTGGGCCGCCACCTCGAAGCCGGCCCTCGCCAAAAGGTCCGCCAAATCCATGCGGGTAATGGGCTCGTCGTCCACCACAACTGCTGTGCGTCTCATATTCGCCTCCATCGGCTGCCGGAAAACAAAAAGCCAAAATGGCAGGGGTTCCCTGTCTTTTGGCTTTGTTACCCGTTGCGGACACCCTGTTGTATCCGATCCGTCTATTAATTACTTAAACTTATAGCAGATTCATCGCCGGTTGTCAACTGCGGGTTTTGCGAAGTCCGGCTCAATGCGTGATGGCTCGTCCTTGTTGTGGTACTGAGATAGTGCCGGCTAAGGCAATCGCTTCAAAGCGGCATATTTGTAGGTGTTTTCCAGATTTTCGTGGTATGCCTCCATGTTGCGGCTGGCTGTGCCTGCGAACAAAATATCGATGATGGTAAGCTGGGCAATGCGGGAGCCGGTGGCGCCGCTGCGGTACACTGCCTCCGGCGAAGTGGTGTACAGAACGATATCGGCCAAATTTGCCAGTGGGTTGTCGCTGCCATATTTGGTTACGGCAATGACAAAAGCGCCCCGCTCTTTGGCGGCTGTGGCAGTCTCCAACGCGTCCCGGGTTTTGCCGGAGTAGGAAATGACCACGGCGGCGTCACCCCGGTGCATACTGGAGGCCAAAGTCACCTGGATGTGGGAATCTTGCGTAGTATTGCAAATTTTACCAATGCGAATAAATTTCTGGTGGGCGTCCATCGCCACAATGCCTGATGCGCCGAAGCCAAAAAAATCCACGCGGGGAGCATTTGCCAAAACATGAATGGCTTTTTCCAGTGTCTTCGGATCCAAAAGATCTTTTGTCTCGCTGATGGAACGTATGTTATTTGCAGACATACGCTCTACAATAGAAGAGATATCCTCATTTTCTGTTAGGTCGGTGGTGGCATAGCCACTGAGCAGGGACGGTTTTTGGGCCTGTTCCAAAATATCGGTAGTGAGACGACGGCGAAAATCCTTAAAGCCTTCGCAGCCGAATAATTTACAAAAGCGAACCACGGCCGCTTGGCTGGCACTGCTGCCTTCGGCGATTTGGCTGATGGTGAGTTTGGGCACCTCACTTTCGTGCTGCAAAATAAAGTTGGCGATTTGGCTGTCCTTATCGCCCAAATCACGATAACTTTCCCGGATTTTCAAAAGCAAATTTTCCATAGATTCCACACCTCCCGAACCTTGCCCTGCATGGCAGTGTATTATGTGTACTGCAAAACAGCCTTATTGTGGAAGATATGCCGCACCCGATCAAGTTTCTCATTGTCCCGCCGCGGGTGGATGCGGTTGGACAACAACACACAATACAGGCTGGTTTCAGGGTCTATCCACATGCTGGTTCCGGTGAAGCCGATATGGCCAAAACTGGCGGCGGACATCAAGTCTCCGGCCGGGTCTTCCGGGCCGGAAATCATGAAGCCGAGCCCCCGGTGCTGTCCTTTGCCCTCGGTGTAATTACGGGTCATCAACCGGATGGTAGCCGGATGGAAGAAGGCCGTCCCGTTTGCGGCAATGCCGTCCAGCATCACAGCCGCCGCGCGCGTGATATCGCCCGCGGTTGAAAAGATGCCGGCGTGGCCTGCCACCCCGCCCATAACCACGGCGTTTTCGTCGTGCACCTGGCCGCGTACCACACACCCGCGCCAGGGGTCATCTTCCGTGGGGGCAATGCGTCCCAAAAGTTCGGCGGGCGGGTTGAAACAGGTGTCTGCCATGCCCAGCGGTTCCAGCACCCGGCGGCGCACAGCTTCGTCCAGCGGCATGCCGTCCACCGCGGCGATGATTTCCCCAAGCACCATGTAGCCTTTGGAGGTGTAGGCCACCCTGTCCGGGCTGTCTGCCCGGGGCAGCTGCCAGCAAATGGCTTCCAACATGTCCTCGCGGGTGTGGGCGTGGCGGAACAGTTTCAAAAGGCCGGGGATAACACTGGTGTGGGTGAGCAATTCAAACAGGGTGATGTCTACAGGCCGAAGAGGATGATTCCGATAGGCGGGCAAAAAATCCCCGACAACGTCGTCCATGCGCACAAGCCCGTCCTGGAACTGGCGCATCAGCGCATAAGTGACAATGATTTTGGTGATGGAGGCCATGTCGTACATGGTATCCATGCCGGTGGGGCCGAGGCCTTGACCTAACGTACCCACGGCGCCCTCTTCCAGTATACCGTTTTTGTTGCCAATCGTCCATGTGGCGCCGGGAAAGGCGCCGTCCTCTGCACTTTGCTGCAAAAATGCCTCGATGTCTTTCATGGTGCTTCCTCTCCGGCGATCCGCCGGGCCATCAGCACAGCACCGGTGGCGGCGTCCGCCTTTGCTTTATAGTATACTATTTTTGGCCAGTGTTTGGCCAGTTTTTTGCACAGGGGCTCGTAAACAAACGGTTCTTTTTTCAAAATGCCGCCGGCAAAGGCCAGGGGCCCCTCCGGCAACGGCAATGTGTTTGCAACCGCGCTTACCAGTGCCAGCAAGTTTTCTGCCGCTTTGTCGGCAATGGCCAAGGCGGCGTCGTCGCCCGCCTTGCAGGCGGCGGTAAGCAGCGGCGCAAAGGCGGCAATGTCGTCTTTGCCGGTGGTTGCTTCGTACACAAACCCCACAATGTCACCCCGGCTGGCAAGGCCGCTGTGCTTTTCCACTGCCTCGGACAGTATGGTGGCGGGAAGGCGGCCGTCCAGAGACTGTACCACGGCGGCAAGGATATCACGCCCGATGGCATACCCGCTTCCCTCGTCATCAATCAGGTGTCCGCAGCCCCCTGCCTGGTGGGAACGCGGCCCCATGGCGCCATGGCAGACAGAACCGGTGCCGGAAACAAGCACGATGCCTTCATAGCCAAGGTGGGCGCCATACAAAGCGGCCAAAGCGTCTGTGCCAAGTGCCAGCGGCGCGCCGGGCAAACGGGCCATAACCTGAGCACGGAAGAACGGCTCGGCGCCGGGGTTTGTGAGGCCGGCGGCGCCGATGCCCACCCCCCGGCAGAGGGAATGCCCGCCGGCGGCGTCTTCGGCTTTGTCCACCAGGGCGGCAAGGTTTGCCGCCACTTCGCCATAGGGGAGGCTGCACACATTCAATGGGCCGCCAGCCAGGTATACCGGTGGGCGGCCATCCGCAAATTCAAGCCTCGCGGTACTTTTGGTCCCGCCGCCGTCAATGCCGAGATAAAACACGGTTTGTTCCATGGGCGGCGGTCTCCTTTGCGCGGATATCGTTAATACCGTACGTCCAGCACTTGTTTGTTCTGTGCCGAATCCAGGATAGAGAGGATGGCGAGACAATTGTCGGCGGCTTCATCCACAGTGATGTTGAACGGCCCGCCGCTTTGCAAAGCGTGCACGAAGCTGTGGATGTTGCCGGGCGCAAACCCTTCCACGCGCCCGTTGATCACCGGGCGCGCAATACAGTTGGGGGTTTCGGTACGTTCTTCAGTGAGCACCTGCAGCATATCGCTGTTGGAGGTGTTCACGTTGAAAGCGCCCTTTTCGCATGTGATATTGCACTTCATGTCGATTAAGGCGGTGTTGCCGTTGGGAATGATCCAGCCGTGTTCCATCTGGGCAATCACGCCGTTTTCAAACTCAATGGATGTTTGGTAGATATCCACAGTGTCTACGCCCAGCTTTTGCAAAATGCCTTTGCGGGAGAGGGAATACACCGTTTTGGGCCGCGAGCCGCACAAGTAGCTGATGAGGTCCAGGCTGTGGCTGCCCAAAAACCACAAAATAGAGGAATCAGCCGACCAACTGAGCATATCGGTGGCCACCGATTTGTTGTCGTTCAGCCGAATGTACATATTGTACACACTGCCCATTTTGCCGCTGTCGATGATCCCCTTGGCCATAGCAAAGGGCTGGCTGGAGCGGTTGTGCAAATCGCACATGGCCCGCACACTATTTTTTTCAATGGCTTCACGCATATTATAAATGTCTTCCCGGGTGGTTGCAAACGGTTTTTCCACCAAAAAATTGCGCTTTGCGTTTGCAACATCAACGGCCACCTTTGCGTGCAAATGATCCGGCGTGGCAATGCTTACAAAATCACATCCGCTTTTGACCAGCATTTCGGCGTGGCTTTGGTAAATTTGCGGAATATTGTATTCACCGGCCAGCTTTTCGGCACGGCCT
The DNA here is from genome assembly GCA_031551695.1 of Oscillospiraceae bacterium. Lineage (GTDB taxonomy): Bacteria > Bacillota > Clostridia > Oscillospirales > Ruminococcaceae > JAAYCI01. Next base: position 37,653 of record JAVBNG010000018.1, on the reverse strand, counting down.
TTGTCCAAATCGCAAACGGCCACAAGATCCACGTCCGGCATTTCGGAAAAGGTCATGGCGTGGAAACTTCCAAAAATGCCCGCGCCCACAACAGCAGCTTTCAGCTTTTCCATGGTTTGCTCCCTTTCTTTTAAAGGTCAATCTTTTACGGCGCCAAAGCTGAGGCCGCGCACCATTTGGTTTTGCACCAGCATGGCGAACACCAGCACCGGCAGAGTGGACACCGTGCCCACTGCCGACATTTCGCCCCAAACAATGCCGGTGACCGTTTTAAACATTTGCACAATGGTGGGCACGGTGCTGGCTTTGTAAGTGGTGAGCAGCATGGCGTACACAAATTCATTCCAGGCGTTGATGATACAGAAGATGGCGGTTGCCACCAGCCCCGGCATGGCCAGGGGAATGACCACCCTTCGCAGTGTCTGCAGGGTGGAACAGCCGTCTATCATGGCGGCTTCCTCCACATCGCGGGAAATCTCCTCAAAAAAACCGCGCATCATCAGCACAGTGAAAGGGATATTGAATAACATGTACACGACGATAAGCAAGGCGTGTGTGTCCAGCACGCGCAGGGCCGCGGCGATGACGAAGGCCGGGATGACCGAGGCCACAGCGGGTAAAATGCGGATGAACAGCAGGAGGAAGGAGAATTTTTCTTTGGACTTGAACCGGAAGCGGGCCAGGGCATAGGCTGTCATGCTGCCCAGTACCAGGGAGAGCACGCAGTTGCATGCCGCCACAATGGCACTGTTCACCATGTAACTGCCAAGGTCGTGGGTCTTGAACACAATCCGGTAATTTTCAAATGTCGGCTGAAAGAACCAAACCCCCGGCTGGTACACCAGCACCCGTTCCTTCAGGCTTACCAATACCATCCACAGGTACGGGAAAACGGACACCAGGCAAATGAAAAAAACGGCCAGGTATAACAGGGTACGCCCTATGCGCTTTTTTGTTTTTCTGCTCATATCATTTCTCCCTGCTTCGGTTCATCACCCGGAACAGCACAAGGCTGATCAAACTGACCAACACAATGAGGACAACCGCCATGGCAGAGGCCCGCCCCACAAAAGTTTGCTCGCCAAAGCCCGTGTCGTAAATCAGCAGCCCCAAAAAACGGGTGACGTTGCCCGGCCCGCCCTGGGTGAGGACGTAGGGAATGTCGAATGTTTTGAGCATATCGATGGAGCGCAGCAGTGCACACAGGATAATCAGGTTTTTCATCAGTGGAAGCGTAATGTGGTAAAACAGCTGCCATTTGCTGGCGCCGTCCAAAATGGCTGATTCGTAGGGGCTTTCGGGTAAAGAACGCAGCCCGGCATACAGCATCAGCGTGACAAAGGGCGTATACTGCCATACCGTGGCGATAATGACTGCGAGGAAAGCGTGGTTTACGTCCAGCCACTGCACATTGTGGCCGGTGAGGGCATGGATGAAATAGTTGATGATACCGAACTCGCTGTTGAACATCAGCTTCCAAATTTGGGATATGATGCTGGGCGTGACGGCAATGGGAACGATGAGACAGGCCACCGCCAGGCCTTTGAACCTGAACTCCTGGTTCAGCACCAAAGCACAGGCCATTCCCAGAACCAGCTGGATGGCCGTGGCCAGCACCATGAAGCCCACGGTGATGAAAACCGAATAGTAAAACCCGCTTTCCGCGCCGGTAAACAGGCGGATATAGTTGGAAAGCCCGAGAAAATTGATTTGGTCAAATGGAGTTCCCAAACGGTAGTTGGACAGGCTGATGATGATGACAAACAGGATGGGAACCACAAACAGCACCAGCATCACCACCATGGTGGGCAGGATGTAGGGCATCTGTGGGTGCCTGCGCAGCCACGGATGGTTTGGCTTGATTTTTTTGTCGCCCATGCAGGCACCTCCGGAATACAAGATAAAGGCCGGGGCCAGATTGAGGGGGCGGGGCTGATTCGACTGCTTCAGCCCCGCCGTTTTTCATTCCTCGTGTGATGCTGCAGCCGCAGAGGCGGCGCTAGGCGGCCGCCTGCTCGGCCAAGACGTCCTCGATGCCTTTTTGTGCGTTGTCGGCGGCTTGCTGGGCGGTAATTTCGCCAATTTCGGCGCGGTTGATCTCGTTGCCGATGATGCCCATGAAGTCCAGCACATGGATGGACGGATAGTTGTAGGATACGCCGCGTTCGGCCAGCTCACCGGCGGTGTCCAGGGCGGCGTAGATGTATTCGTTGGTGGGATATGCCGCAATGATATCGGGATCTTCAAACACGGAGTAGCGGCAGGGGACGCCGCCGGCCAGATTATATTCCTTGGCCATGCCGCGGCTGGTCATAAACATGGTGAAGGCATAGGCGGCTTCTTTGTTCAGGCTGTCGGAGGGGATGCCCAGGCTCCAGCCCGCAATGGCGCCGCTTTCACCCGCGGGGCCCGGGGGGATGGTAAAGAAGCTCACTTTGTCGGCCACGGTCGAGGATGCGGGGTCCTCCGCCATATAGGCGAGGGCGGTGGCGTCGGTCCACATGGCGCATTTGCCTTGCATAAACAGGGCGGCGCCGTCCTCATGGTTCATGCTCACGATGTCGGGCGAGGAACATTTGGCCATGTCGAGGATATATTGGATGGACTCGACTGTTTCCGGGGAGTTGACCATGTATTTGTCTGCGGCGGGGTCGTAGATGGGGTTGTCGCTGAAGCAATAGGCAACGGCCATGTGTGCGGAGCCGACAAAGGTGCCCGGGGCGCCGCGGAAGGAGATGCCGTAATAATCGCCGGCGCCGGCTTCCTGGAAATATTGGCACAGTTCCAACCACTCATCCGTTGTTTTGGGCGGGGTTTTACCGTGTTCGGCAAACAGGTCGGTGCGGTAGGCCACGAAGCGCCCTTCGCCCGCGATGGGCAGCAGGTAGGGGGTGCCCGCAACAGAGCCGATGCCATCCCGATAGGCAACGAGGATGTCTTCATAATCATACCACTCGGGGGTCAGTTCCGCATTGTCCAAATAAGGCTGCAAATTTTCAATGTAGCCGGCGTCGGCATATTCGTATACGGTGAAGGCGTCTACCATATACACATCGAAAATACCGGTTTTGGTGGAGGAGTTTGACCGTTGCATGGTTTTCATTTCCGTGCTGGCCAGAACGCGGGTATTCACCTCAATGCCGGTCAACGCGGTGAACTCGTCTGCCAACTCCAGCATGGCAGTGGTGGAAGGGTGCGACGCCAGCAGCGCGGTGATGGAAGTGCCGCCGTACTTTTCCTGCATCGCGTTGCCCCACTCGGCAAATTCGGTGTCGGCCGCCGTGTCCGAGGCAGCTGCGCCTTCGCCGGCGGATTCGGAAGAATCTGCCGGAGCCGCTGCGTCCGCTTGGGACGAAGAGGCTTCCGGGGTGCCGCCACAGGATGCCAGCATGGCCACAGCCATTAAAAGGGCTACGAACAGTGCAAGTGTCTTTTTCATGGTTTGTCCTCCTTTTTATTAGGGCTCGTTCCTCTAAATGAAGCTAGCAAAAATGCGTTCCAACCGTGCCGTCCTGCTTGCCGGGATATGCTGTGCTGCCGCCCTATCGCGGCGCTTCCAGCGCATTGCGCAGCACACCGTCATGCTGTGCCAGCAATGCCTCGGCCTGCGCAGCATCCACCCCCATCTTCAACATTAATATGGCGGTTTTTACGTTCCCGCCCACCTCTTCCAAAGCCTTCGCCGCCACATCTTTTTCTACGCCCGCCACCAGGTGGATAATACGCACTGCCCGGACATGCAGCTTTTGGTTGCTTGCGTTCAGGTCCACCATGTAGTTTTGGTATACCTTGCCCAGACGGATCATGGTGCCGGTGGACAGCATATTGAGCACCAGTTTTTGCGCGGTACCCGCCTTCATGCGGGTAGAACCCATAATTACCTCGGGGCCCGTATCCACCTCGATGGCGATATCGGCCACTTTGGAGAGCAGGGATCCCTTGATATTGCACACGCCCACCGTAAACGCGCCGCGCGCCCTGGCCTCTTGCAACGCCGCCAGTACATAGGGGGTGCGGCCGCTTGCCGCAATCCCCACCACAGAGTCTTTTTCGCCCACAAGGTGGGCGACCATGTCGGCAACGCCCATTGCGCGGCTGTCTTCAGCGCCTTCGATGGAGCTTATCAATGCCTTTTGCCCGCCGGCAATAATACCCATTACCAGTTCAGGTGGGGTGCCGTAGGTGGGGGTGCATTCACTGGCGTCCAATACCCCAAGCCGCCCGCTGGTGCCGGCCCCAACATAGAGAAGACGGCCGCCTTTGCGCATGCGTGACACGATGCCGTCCACGGCTGTTCCAATGGAGGGGATTTCCTGCTCCACGGCGGCGGGAACGGTTTGATCCTCATGGTTAATCATAGCCAGTACATCCACTGTGCTGCATTGGTCTATTTGTATTGTGCCCGGGTTGTTTTGTTCGGTTGCCAGCAAGGCCACTTCTTCTTCCACAAGGGTCAACCTCCGAATGTAGTTTGGATGAACCCAGCATAGTCGAAGGGATATGCATTGTCAACAAAAAATTTCAATATTGTATAAAATTATGAAAGTTTATTTTAATATTTGTGACAAATGACGGTTGCCCGCCGGAGAAACAAATATATGACAACACAGCAAACAAGCCCGCCGGTGGACATCGGGTTTTGCTCCTTCGTGCGCGCCGCGCTAAATCACGGTGTCGGGGTTCAAAATGCCCCGGGGGTCGAAAACGGCCTTGATGCCACGCATCAGTGAGATTGATGCAGGCGCCAATGATTGCTTCAAATATTCGCGCTTCGCCCAACCAATGCCGTGTTCGCCCGACACCTGCCCCGACAGTTCATGCGCCTTGGCATAAATTTTGTCCATAGCGGCGGTCATTTTCCGCGTCCATACCGGACCGGGCAGATCGTCCTGCAGCACATAGGCGTGCAGGTTGCCGTCGCCCGCGTGGCCAAAACATTTAATGCGGATATCCACCTCCACGGCTGTTGTATGAATGAATTCCACCATTTCGGCCACGTGGCTGCGCGGCACCACCATATCCATTTCATCCATATAGGTGGTAGAGTTTTTGATTGCTTCAAGGAATGCGCCACGAGGCTTCCACAGCGCTTCATCCCGCTCGGGCGTGTCGGAAATCAGCACGTCCGGCGCGCCCTGCGCAAGGCACAGTTCGGCCACCTGCGCATAGTCCTGTTCCATTTCCTCCATACTGCTGCCGTCAAAACGCAGCATCAGGTAGGCGGTTGAAGAGGTGTCTGGGAAGCGCATGCCAAGATATTGTTCGGCATCCATCATCACTTCCCGCTCCAAAAACTCAATGGCGGCGGGAAGTGCCTGCGACTGAATGATGAGCGGCACGGTGCCGATGGCCATGGCGATGGAGGGAAACGGCACCAGCAAGCTGACGGTTCGGCGCGGCAGGGCCAACAGCTTCAAAGTGGCCTTTGTAATAACAGCAAGTGTGCCCTCTGCGCCAATGATGAGGTCTTTCAGGTCATATCCGGAGCTGTTTTTTACCACTTTACCGCCAAGCTCCAGCAAAGTGCCGTTTGGCAGCACCACTTCCAGCGCCTGCACATAGTCGCGCGTTACGCCGTATTTCACGGCGCGCATACCGCCCGCGTTTGTGCTGATGTTGCCCCCTATGGTGGCTGTTTTTTCGCCGGGGTCGGGCGGATAGAAAAGGCCGTGCGTTTCGGCAAAGGCGGCCACTTCCATCAGCAGGACACCCGGTTCCACCGCCAGGGTCAGATTTTTTTCATCCAGCTCCAAAATACGGTCCATCAGGCTCATATCCAGCAAAATGCCCCGCTGTATAGGCACGGCCGCCCCCACAAGGCCCGAACCCGAACCCCGCGGTGTTACCGGGATGCCTTTTTTAAAAGCATAGGCCATGATGCTGGAAACCTCGCCGGCGCTTTGCACACGCAGCACAATATCCGGCGCGCTGAACACGCCGTACATTTCGTCGTGGCTATATTCCTCTTGAATGCCTTGGCCTGTAAGCACGCGTGCGGGGTCGTTTTTCAGGATGGCCGAGAGCGCTTTGATGTCGGTTACATCGGGGCATTTGAAGCTCATGCCGGCACCTCCCTTCCCATTTTGATATGTTCGACAAGCAGCGGCAGCACAGCATATAAGTCGCCAACCAGGCCACAGTGGGCCAATTTAAAAATAGGCGCTTTTTCATCTTGGTTGATGGCGATGATGTGGCCGGCACCTTCCATACCTGCCAAAAATTGAATGGCGCCCGAAACGCCGCAGGTGATGATGAGCTTTGGGCGCACCGTACGGCCGCTGAGGCCGATTTGGCGGTTTGCTTCCATCCAGCCGCTTTCGGCCACGGGCCGCGTGCAGGCAAGCTGGCCGCCCAGAAGGGCGGCCAACTCTTGTAAGATGGCCAATTCTTCTTGCTTTTTTACGCCGCGCCCGGCCACCACCAAAACGTCAGCGTTTTCGATGGAAGCTACTTGTGGTTTTGGATGTACCCCAAGTACCTGTACGTGGAAACGCGATTTTTCCCACGGAAAGGCACAGACAACCACTGCACCGCTGGGCGTGTCCCGCCGGGCGGGGGCGTCCATCACTTTGTAACGCACGGTGGCCATTTGCGGCCGGTGGGCCGGTGTTACAATCTGCGCCATAATGTTGCCGCCAAATGCCGGGCGAATTTGCACCAAATCGGTATTTTTTTCCATTTCCAATGCGGTACAATCTGCTGTGAGGCCCGTGCGCAGGCGCGCGGCCACGCGAGGCGCCAATTGCCGCCCCACCGGGGTGGCCCCCACCAAAATAGAGGAGGGCCGTTGCTTCAGCGCAAAATCCTCAAGCGCATCGGTATAGGCCTCTATTCGAAATCGCTCCAACGCAGGGTGGTCATAAAGGCAGACTGTGTCGACCCCATAGTGCAGCAGTTCTTCCGCGGCGGCGCTCAAATCGCTGCCTACCAGCAAAGCGCACACCGGGTGGGCAATTATACCGGCCAACTCCCGCGCTTTGCCAATCAACTCAAAGGTGACGGGGTGCAGGCGGCCGTCCAGATGGTCGGCGTACACTGCAACGCCCCGCCATTGGCTTTTGTCCACTTGCGGGGCAAGGGTGTCCTCCACCACAATGGCGGCGCCCAAAGGGCCGATTTTTGCACAAACACCGCACATTTTGCAGGCGGCATTTACATGCAAACCACCGTTTTCCCGCTCGATGGCCCCGAAGGGGCACAGTGCCATGAAGGCCTCACTGTCATCTATCTTTTCAATGTCAAATATCAGCTTTGCCAAAACAGCACCTCTTGCTTATAAAATTTTCATGGCGCGCAGGTGGTTATGCAAGCGTTCGGCCAACACGGGAGCGTCTGCATGCCAAAGGTTCTGGCGGACCGGACGCTCGGGAGAAAAAATGCGCTGCACTTGTGTGGGCGAGCCATCCAACCCGTAATGTGACGGATTCCGGTCGGCTATGTCGGCCAAAGCAAGCGTCTGTACCGACGTTTCGCGCATTGCCTTTTTGCGTCGGTAGGAAGGCAGGCGCGGCGTGTAAATGTCTTTTTCCACACACAACAGACAGGGGAATTCCACGCGGGATATTTCCACATCTTGCCCCATGTCCATTTCCACTGTCACCCCACTGTGTTCGGTTTCCACAACACATGACACGTTCGACACACTGGGGATACCCAGCCATTCCGCAAGCTCGGGTCCCACCTGTGCGGTGTCGCCGTCGGTTGTTTGCTTGCCGCACAGGATAAGGTCAAAATTACCCATGGCCAGTATCCCTTGTGAAAGGGTATAACTTGTGGCCAGCACGTCAGCGCCGCCAAAGCTTTTGTCGGAAAGCAACACCCCATCGTCGGCACCCATGAAACATGCTTCGCGCACAGCGTCTTGCGCCTGGGGTGGCCCCATGCTCAAAACACGCACTTGCCCGCCGTGCGCTTCCCGCAGGCGAAAGGCCGTCTCCAGCGCGTACAGGTCATAGGGGTTTAGCTTGGCTTCTACACCAGAGCGCCGCAGAACACCCGTCACAGGGTCCACCGCGCAATCATTGGTGCCCGGCACTTGCTTGATGCATACGATGATGTTCATAGGCCCCTCTTTCCCAATGCCAATGTTCGAATACCGTCCGCATGAACCAAGCATATAGAAGGGAGCGGAGATTTGTCAATAAAAAATTTCAAGTTTGTATGTATTCATGAAAGTTTCTTCAATGTTTGTAACAATTGCCGGTAGCCGCGGCAAACGTAAACAGAAAATAAGTGGCCGCATCGTCCGCCTTCATCCGGATTGAAAAGCGTCCCCCCAAAATAGTTTCTCGACAATATACTTCAAATCATACTTACATCCCGGTTTATACTGTAAATAGATTGCGTCTTGGTTTTCTTATTACCGTTTCATAAACAGGCCAAACGGGCGGTGCGAAGGCGGGCTCCGGTACGCCCGGCCTTGATAGGCCACATTAAAACAGCGAATGCCTCTTTTCGGAGGCATTCGCTGTTTTAATGTGGCGCATTGGAATTTACAATGCCGCTCTCAAAAAAGACGTTATTGCCGCGCTGTCTGGCCGGCGGTTGGCTGCATCGGGGGCGGCGGCATTTGGCGGGTATCCACCCAAACAGCGCCCTGTTCCACTTTTACGGGGTAGGTCGGCAAACTGGCCGCGTGCCCGTTGAAAAGCAGAATCTTCGGCCGGACGACGCAGCGTCCGGTTTTGACTTCAAACCCGGCGTGGTGGCGCGGGCAGTGCACGACGTCGCCCTCCAGAACACCGTCTGCCAAAGAGCCGCCCATGTGGGTGCAGGTGTTGGAAAGGGCAAAGAACGCGCCGCCCAAATTGACAAGCAAAATGCTTCTGCCCTCAACCGTGATCTTTCGCATCATACCGGGCTGCAATTCCCCGGCTGCTATCGTTTTTGTGTAACTCATCGTAATTTCTCCTTTGTTTCGCGTGTCCTCAATTCCGGTGCGGCAGTTGCACCGTTGGAAAACGCAGATGCGTGGTTTTTAATTGTACCATTCGGCATGGCGCATTCCTGTCGAAACGGCTGATATGGACCCCGGGGTAAGTGCGGGCCCGCTTACGCGGCTTTGCCAGCATGCGCCGCAGTGCTTGCGGAAGTTGGCCCAACAACCAAAATTTAAAAAATTTTATAAAATTAAATTGTGCTTGATTTAATTTTTTGACGGTGCTATACTTATGGAAATCCGACTAATCCCGTTATCCGGAGGTGTGCCCGTGGATCCTTTAAAACTTGAAAACCAGCTGTGCTTCCCGCTGTATGCCGCGGCGCGGGGCATTGTGAGGCTCTACACGCCGTTTCTTGGCGAAATTGGCCTTACCTACACGCAATACATCACCATGATGGTGCTGTGGGAGCGCAGGCAAGCGGGCGTGAAAGAGCTTGGCGCGGCGCTGTTTCTGGATTCCGGCACCCTTACGCCCCTTTTAAAAAAGCTGGAAGGGCAGGGGCTGGTGGCACGCGCGCGTGCCAAGGCGGACGAACGCAATTTGGTCGTCACCCTCACGCCGCAGGGGGAAGCCCTGCGGGAGCGGGCGCTGCAAATTCCCGCGCGCATGGGGGAATGTGTAAACCTGAGCGCTGAAGAAGCGGGAACGCTGTACGGATTGTTGTATAAACTGCTGGGGCAAATGGAGGGCGGACATGGGACCGGTTGAGCTGGAACAATACTTGAACGCCGGTGTGGAACAACTGGTGAAGGATATTTTGCGTGCCACGCTGCAAAACCCCAAAGCGGGCATGTTTTTTGCCGGGTACGCGCGCGCGGCAACGCGCGCCGAAAAACGCAGGCACACCCTGGCGCAGGCGGGCGAGCATATCCCCTCCTTCCTCATCGCCAGCATCACAGAGGCGTGCAACCTGCGCTGCGCCGGATGCTATGACCGCGCGAACCACAGCTGTGGCCGTGATGAACTTACCCGCGGGCACTGGCGCAGGATTTTTGCCGAGGCGGAAGAGGCGGGTGTTGTGGCCGTGCTGCTGGCGGGCGGCGAGCCGCTGATGCGGCGGGATGTGCTGGAAGAAGCGGCGGCGCGGCCGGCGGTGCTGTTCCCCGTGTTTACGAACGGAACAATGCTGGGTGAAGACAGCCTTGCCCTGTTTGAAGCGCACCGCAACCTCATTCCCATCATCAGCATTGAGGGCGGCGCGGAAGAGACCGATATCCGGCGCGGCGGCGGGGTGCATGAACAGGCCATGGCCGCCATGGCGCGGCTGGCCGCCGGGGACTTGCTGTTTGGCGCGTCCATCACCGTAACGAGCGAAAACCTTGCGCTTGTCACAAGCGGCGATTTTCTTTCGGGCCTGCGCAAAAAGGGCTGCCGGGCGGTGGTGTTTGTGGAATATGTGCCCGTGGAAAACCCGCAACTTGCGCTGGACGATGCCGCCCGCGCCCTGCTGGACGCCCGCGTCAGCGCCCTGCGGGCGGCAGGGGATATGATCGTGCTCTCCTTCCCCGGGGACGAAAAGGAGGCCGGCGGGTGCCTGGCTGCCGGACGGGGCTTCTTCCACATCAACGCCTCCGGCGGCGCGGAGCCTTGCCCCTTTTCGCCGTACGCCGACACCAACCTGAAAACAACGCCGCTGCGCGAGGCGTTGCGCTCGCCACTGTTTACACGCCTGCGCGAGGGTGGCCTTCTTGAAAAAGAGCACACCGGCGGGTGCGCGTTGTTTGGCCAGGCGGACGAGGTGCACGCCCTCGCCGCCGCAAAAGCTTAGGAGGGATTACGATGCAGGCAATTATGGAACCGGTGTTTGAAATAGCCTATTTGATTTGCGTCATCACGCTGGGCGTGCTGGTTTTGCGCCTGGCGGGCGGTGAAAAGCAGTTCCGCCTGTTTGGCGTGATGGCCATTGTCCTCGGCTGCGGGGACGCGTTCCACCTGGTGCCGCGCATGTACGCGCTGCTTACGGACGGGCTGGCCAACCACGCCGCGGCGTTGGGCTTTGGCAAGCTGGTCACGTCCGTTACCATGACGGTGTTTTATGTATTGCTGTACCATGTGTGGCAGCAGCGGTACAAAAAGGGCAGCATGCCCGCGCTTACTGCGGCGGTTTACACGCTGGCCGCCGCGCGCGTCGCGCTGTGCCTGCTGCCGCAAAACCGGTGGCTCAGCCCCGACGCGCCGCTGATTTGGGGCATTTGGCGCAACATCCCCTTCGCGCTGCTGGGCGCCCTCATCATCGTTTTGTATTACCGCGAGGCAAAACGCAGCCACGACAAGGCGTTCCGGTTCATGTGGCTGGCGGTGCTGCTCAGCTTTTTGTTCTACATCCCGGTTGTATTGTTCGCAGACAGCATCCCGGCGCTCGGCATGCTGATGATCCCGAAAACATGCGCCTATGTGTGGATTGTTTGGATGGGCTATGCCGACGCCAGAAAAAAAGCAAAGGAGAAAACAACATGACCATTTACGATTTTACCGTGAAGGACAACAAGGGCGAGGCGGTATCGCTGGCCGATTACAGGGGCAAGGTGCTGCTGGTGGTGAACACCGCCACCAAGTGCGGCCTGACGCCGCAGTACGAGGCGCTGGAAGCCCTGTACCAAAAGTACCGGGAGCGGGGCTTTGAAATTCTCGATTTTCCCTGCAACCAGTTTCTGGGGCAGGCGCCGGGCAGCGACGAGGAGATCACGTCGTTCTGCACGCTGAACTACGGCACCACCTTCCCGCGTTTTGCCAAAATAGACGTGAACGGCAAGGACGCCGACCCGCTGTATGCCTGGCTGCGGGAGCAAGCCCCGGAGGACCGCGGCGACGAAGAGAGCAAGTCTTTCGAAAAAAAGGTGAAGCTGCTGAAGCCCCTTGCCAAAGCGGGCGACATTAAGTGGAACTTCGGGAAATTTTTGATAGGCAAAGACGGCGCCGTGGTGGCGCGGTATTCGCCCGCCTACAAGCCGGAACGGCTGGAAGCGGACATAGAGGCGCTGCTGTAAGAAAGTTGTGCGGCATCCGTAAGGATGCCGCGCGATTTTGCGTTGTTGGAGGAAAAGGGATGGTGTATACTGTTCGAAAAGCCCCTGAAATTGAGACGCGGAAGGAGTGTTCCCATGAAAAAGCCCCGGGCCTATACCATCACCTTTGCCAGCGTATACCCGCTATACATTGAAAAGGCGGAGAAAAAAGGCAGAAGCAAGGCCGAAGTGGATGAAATCATTTTTTGGCTTACCGGCTATGACAAGGATTCCCTGCAGCAGCAGATAGACGGCGAAGCGGACATGGAGGCCTTTTTTGCCGGCGCCCCGCGAATGAACCCGGGCGCCTCCCTCATCACGGGCAGCATCTGCGGGTACCGCGTGGAGGAAATTGAGGACGCGGTGATCCAAAAGGTGCGCTGGCTGGACAAAATGGTGGATGAATTGGCAAAAGGGAGACCTATGGAGAAAATTCTTCGAAAAGGATAACACGGTTGCGTACATTTGCGGAGGAGCAGTGCCGATGAACCCGGACTGTATGATGCTGTTTGACAAAGTGCCCGGCACGCTGCCGCTGTATGAGGCGTTTGAACAGCGCGTTTTGGCGGCGCACCCGGATGTTACGATTATGGTGAAGGCCACACAGGTGAGTTTTTACAACACCCACGCCTTCGCCTGGGCGTGGCCGCCGTTCCGCAAGCGAAAGGGCTGGCCGGACAAGTATATGCTGGTGACATTTGGGTTGGACCACCAGTTTGTCCACCCGCGCATCGCGGAATCGGTGGAGCCGTACCCGAACCGCTGGACGCACCATGTGATCGTGCAGCGGGTGGAGGAAATCGACGACGAGCTGATGGGCTGGATAGAGGAGAGCTATCAGTTCTCGCTGCAAAAGGGAAAAAAGCGCCGTGACCGGCTGGAACTTATCCGAGAGCGCCCAAACAAAATTGAAGAAAATAAAGGAGTTTAGTATGAAAATCAGGCCATATCTTACATTTGGCGGCAATTGCCAGGAAGCCATTGATTTGTACAAGCGCGCCTTTGGCGCCGAAGTGCAGCAGGTGATGCGTTTTTCCGATTTGCCCCCAAACCCTGCTTTTGCCATCCCGGCTGAATTTATGGACCGGGTGGTGCAGGTGACGCTGCAAATGGGGGATGATTTTATCCGCATGTCGGACTGCGGGCCCGGCCAGCCGCTGAACGACCCGGAGAGCGAGCGCGTTTCCCTGGCTGTGGAGACGGTGGTGGACAAGGTGAAGGCCGCCTTTGCCATTCTGGCCGAGGAAGGCCGGGTGGGCATGCCGCTGGAAGAGACTTTCTACAGCCCGTGCGCCGGCGTGGTGTTCGACAAGTTCGGCGTGATGTGGAATTTCGTGGGGCAAAAATAACCCAGTATAAATTTAACACAAACAAGGCCGCGTCCACAATGGACGGGGCCTTGTTTTTTTTACTTAACGGCGAGAGCACGGCGCTTTTTTAAACGCAGTCTGCCGGGAACACAATGCCCTGCTGGCGGCGCGCTTCGTCCAGAATTCCCATGGAAAGTGTTGAGATTGCGTTGGACTGTGCCGCGGTAAAAGCGCCGGGGCCGGCGGTGCCGGTGTTTTGCGGGCCGGCGGCCATTTGCAAAAACGCCTCAATCTCAAACTTCAGGTTGTTTTCGCCGCCGCCGCAGGGGAAAACCTCGCGCGGGCCTTTTCTGGGCACAAGGGTGATGGCGCCGGGGCTTGTCATGTCCGTCCACACAAGGGCAGCGTCTTCGCCCTAGATGGTGCTGGGTGCAGCCGCGTCACAAATTTTTGAATAGCTCAGTTCCGCCAGCATGCCGGGGCATTTGGCCAAAATCATCCCTTGCCCGTCCAGGCCGTTTTCCAGCAGAATGCCCGCGCTTTGCAGGCTTTCGGGCCGGCCGAACAGCGCCACCATCAGCTGCACGCAGTACACGCCGATATCCACCAGTGCGCCGTTTGCACGGGCGGTGGCCAGCAGTTCGGCAAGCTCCGCGCTGCCCGACGCGGCGGGCTTTTCGCCCAGCACGTGTTTACCGCTTTGCAGGGCCGCCATGGCATGGGCGTGGTGTAGGCACGTGGGGCTGGCCACATACACCGCATCGCCTGCCCCGCTTTCCAACTGTCTAGGATTGACCGCGCTTTTTCATGCGGAAATACCAAAAACCAAGGGTGCAAATAAGCAAAATGATGTCCCGCGTGCGCTTCTTTTTTTCCGCTTCGGCGCTGTTTTGCGTGTATGCCGGGCTGCTGCTTTGCGCGCCGCCCAGCACTTCGCCCAATATATCGCCAAGGCCGCCGGAGGACTGCTGCGCGCCGGGCGCACCGCCCAGCACCTCGCCCAATACATCGCCAAGGCCGCCGGAGGAGGACTGATGCAACGGCGGTGCCACGGCTTGCGCGGCTGTGTGTGTGGGCGCATTCGTTGTTGCCGCATGCGGCAGGGCGGCCGCTTCGCCCATGGGCGGGGGTGCCGCTTGTGCCGCCAGGTGTTTGGGGTCGAATTTTTTCTCGGTGTCCTGTGTTTTCATGGGGAGAACCTCCTGTGGAACAGTGTAACCTAATTCTACTACACGCCGCGTGTTTTTTCAAACCCCGGCCGGTGTGGTTTTTCACCCGCGTGACAAAAACGACGAGATTTCGTGGGGGACGGCGGGTATGATGAAACAGGCATGCAAGAAATGCCCACTGAAAACCGAAAGGTGTGAACACTGTTTTGAATAAAAAGAAAAAGTCCTTTGCCCTGCTGTGCGCAGCGGCCATGTGCTGCGCAGCGATGGCGGCGTGCAGCAGCGCGTCTTACGCGGCGGAAGGCGACGCCTCTTCCGCGGCGGGCGTCCCGAGTGCCGAAGCCACGGCCGCAAGCGCACAGACGCCGCCTTCCTCGTCCTCCGCGTCCTCTTCCGCGCAGGCCGATATGGAATACGGCGCGGCGGCGAATATCATCAGCGACGACGGCACGTATTCCGTGCTGGATTTTGACTCGAGCAACGATGACGAAAACGCCCTGCGTGTGGAGGGCGCCACCGCCACACTGGACGATGTCACCGTGAGCAAAATGAGCGGCGAAAGCACCAATGCCGCAAACAGCGCGGCCTATGGCCGAAACGCCGCATTTTTGGCGCTGAACGGCGCGAATGTGACCATGAACAACTCCGCCGTGAGTGCATACCCCGCCGATGCCAATGCCGTTGTGGCATATGGAGACGGCACCGGCATCACCCTTGTTGACGTGACCGTGATGACGGACGGCAACGACTCGGCTACCCTGCTGGCAAACGGCGGTGCGGTGCTGTATGCGACCAATGTGAATGCCAGCACAGAGGGGGACGCCTCCATGGGCATCCGCACCGGCGGCGAAGGGGCCACGGTGGTGGCCGACGGGGGCAGCTACACCACAAACAGCCTGAACAGCCCGGCTGTGTACAGCACAGGGGACGTTTCCGTGCGCGGCGCGGTGCTTACGGCGTACCTTTCGCAGGCGCTGGTGGTGGAGGGCGACGGGATGCTGGTCCTTGAGGAATGCGCGGTCTCCGGCAGCATGGGCGAAACCGGCGCCGGCAAAATGCCCGGCGCCGTGCAGATGTTTAGCACTGTGGAAGACGGGCGGGACGGCGGTTCCGGCCAGCTTTCCATCACCGGCGGCAGCCTGGAAACCGCAAACGGCGACCTGTTCTACGTTACCAACACGGCGGCGGGCATCGTCCTGTCCGGCGTGGAAATGGCGAACACGGGGAGCGGCGGGCTCATCCGCGTGGAAGGCGGGGTGGACAGCACCGCCGAAGGCACCGTGGGCGAAAATGGCGGCAACCTGGCCTTCACGGCGGACGGCCAGACGCTTACAGGCGATGTGACGGTGGACAGCATCTCCACCCTGGCCCTTACCTTGAAAAACGGCTCCACCTTTGAGGGCGCCGTGAATGTGGTGGAAAACACGGCGGGCAGCGCCGTGCCAAACAATGCCACCGTCACCGTGGACGAAGGCTGCACGTGGACCCTTACGGGCAACTGCACCCTGTCCTACTTTGCGAACAACGGCACCGTCAACTATAACGGCTACACCATTACCCTTGACAACGGCGAAGTGTTGGGCTGATTTTGGCCCTGCCGGTGCAAGCGATGAAAACTCCCCAAAACCCGGCCACAGGCCGGGTTTTGTTTTGTGCGCAAAGCCCGAAAAGTGGCCCGCCTCTTGACAAAACACCGCTTTTGAGTGATGATTGTATGATTGTGAGAGAAGAAATGAGAAGAGAAGCCTGAACACGTGGAGGTAACAGGAAAATGTCAAACGTATGGCACGATATCAGCCCGTCCCGCATCAACCCCAATGATTTTATCGCGGTCATCGAGATTGAAAAGGGCTCGAAAAACAAGTACGAGCTGGACAAAGAGAGCGGCCACATCATTCTGGACCGCATTTTATACACATCTACCCACTACCCGGCGAACTACGGCTTTATTCCGCGCACCTTTGCCGACGACGGCGACCCGCTGGACGTGCTGGTGCTGTGCAGCGAGGTGATTTACCCTTTGAGCCTTGTGCGGTGCTATCCCATCGGCATGATCACCATGATGGACCAGGGCAAGCGGGACGAAAAAATCATCGCCATCCCCTTTGACGACCCCACCTATAACGAATACACCAACATTGAGGAACTGCCGACGCACATCGTCAGCGAGATCCGCCACTTTTTCAGCGTGTACAAAAGCCTGGAGCGCAAGGAAACCGTGGTGGACGAGGAACAGGGCCCCGAAGAAGCGCGGGAAACCATTCAACAGGCGCTGGAGTGTTATATCGAGAAATTCTGCCGCTAGGCGCGGCTGCATGGAACAGGCGGAAGGGGACGAATATGAAGACCATCGGGCTGCTGGGCGGCATGAGCTGGGAGAGCACCGTTACCTATTACAAAGCGGTGAACGAGGGCGTGAAACAGCGCCTTGGCGGCCTGCACAGCGCGAAATGTGTGCTGTACAGCGTAGATTTTGACGAAATAGAGGCCTGCCAAACGGCGGGCGACTGGGCCAAAGGCGCGGCCATTTTGGGCGGCGCGGCCAGGGGGCTGGAGGCCGCCGGGGCGGATTTTTTGCTGATTTGCACCAATACCATGCACAAGGTGGCACACGAGGTGCAGGCCGAAGTGGGCATTCCCCTGTTGCACATTGCCACGGCCACGGCACAGGCGCTGCGTGCCGGCGGTGTGGCCACTGTGGGTCTGCTTGGCACAAAGTACACGATGGAACAGGACTTTTACCGCGCCAAGCTGGAGGAGGCGGGCATCGGCGTGCTGGTGCCGGACGAAGGCGGCCGCCAGTTTGTGAACGACGTGATTTTTAACGAGCTGTGCCGGGGCGAAATCAATCCGGCATCTAAAAAAGGCTACCTTGCCGAAATTGAAAAGCTGGCTGCCGCCGGGGCCGGGGCCGTGGTGCTGGGCTGCACGGAGATTGGCCTGCTGGTGAACCGGAGGGACACGGCCGTGCCGCTGTACGACACGGCGAAAATCCACGCCGAGGCCGCCGTGCGGTTTGCGCTGGAGGCCTGACGCGGGCGTAAAAACGAGCGAACAAAAAAGACCGGCCGCACCCCACAGGGCACGGCCGGTCTTTTTTGCACATTGTTTGTGCGGCGGGGCAAACTGCCGCCGGGAAAAACGGCGGGCAAACCGCACTAGTGCAGCGGCACGATGGTATCCGGGTCCACAAGGCCGCCGCCGGGGGCCCACACTTCCAAATGCAGGTGGGGGCCGCTGGTGTTGCCCGTCATGCCCACGGCGCCCACCGGCTGGCCCTGTGCCACGGCCTGGCCCGCGCTTACGGAGATATAGTCCATATGGGCGTACAGGGTCTGGTAGCCGTCCGCGTGCTGGATAAGCACCATATTGCCCCAGCTGTAGTGGTAGGTGGCCGTTACCACCGTGCCGCCGTTTGCGGCGTAAATGGGTGTGCCCATGGGCGCGTTGTAGTCGCGCCCGCGGTGCCCGCCGCTCATGCCGCGGCTGGAATATTCATAGGTGGGAATGGGGTTGATATAGCTGCCATTATATTCGCCCGCAAGGTTTGCGATATCGCCGGTGCCAACCACGGTCACTTCGTCCACGGCCGGGGTGACGACCTCAGTCAGTTCGTCCACGCGGGTTTTGCTCACCAATTCGCCGTCCCGGTAAATGTAATCGTCATATACGACTTGTTCGCCTTCCTGCCCCTGCTGGGAAATAGTGCGGATGCCTTTGGCGCGGTCGGGGTCGTTTTCCTCCACATAGCTGAAGGGAATGGCCTCGGTGGATTCAAAGCGCACCACGCTTTCCACCTGTAAAAACGGCTCGGCGCTTTTGATGAGCAGGCTGGTGTTCGCTTCCGGCATATACTCGGGGCCAAGGCCCAAATAGTCCGGGTTTTTGGCCTCCAGCGCCTCCAGGGTGATGTTGTTCGCCAGGGCGATGCTCTCCAGGGTGTCGCCTTCGACGGTGGTGTAGCGTTTTTCTTCCTCTACAATGCGGGTGAGCTTTGCTACCACATCGTCATAGCTTTCCACGCTCTCGGCCAGGTAAATGTCGTCCGGGTTCACTTCGCATGTTACCGGCTCCACAAAATGCACTTCGGCCTCCGGCATAGAGGGGTCCTTGTAAGCTTCGAGGGTATCTTCCAAAAAGGCGGACAAGCGCTCGCCTTCGGTGGTGACGGCTTCCAGCTTGCCGTCGATGTACAGCCCGGTGGCGGGTACCACGTCAAATGCGCCGCTGCGCAGTGCCTCGTTCACAATTTGGTCTTTGGAGGTAAAGGTGTCCGCCTTGGCAAGGGTCAAATCCGCGTTCAGCTGCCAGTCTGCCATTTGCTGGTCATCCGAAAGGCGCAGGCGGCTGCGCAAAATGTTCTTTGCGTCTTCGAACACGCTTTGGTCGGCCACATAACCGATCACGTCGTCGTTCACGCTCACGGCCAGGGCGTATTTCATGTCCAGCATGTTGCGCACCACAAAAATGCCCACCAGCGCCGCCGCCAGCGGCAGCAAAAACAGCGCCCAGTTGCCCAGAAGGTGGGCGTGCTTGCGCAGGCCGGTGCGGAAATATTCGCGGGCGGTCTCCCGGTTTTCCTTTTTGATTAGGCGGAAAATGTTTACAACGCCGCGCCCCATGCGCACAAACGGCTCGGTAAGGTCGTGCCAGACGCCCAGCAGGACCTCGCCCATGCTAGAGGCAATGCCGCCGAACATCCATTTCAGCACCTGTGCCAAAATGATGGCGGCGTCGCGCAGTACACGGCAAAACTGCACGATTTTGCACTCGGCAAAAAAGCCCAGTTGGTACAGCATGTTGCCAACGGCGCGGATGAACGGATTTTTAAACACGTAACCGCCGCTTTTGGCCATGATGCGGCCAAAAGCGGAAAGGCCGCTGTGGCCGTGGCTTTTGGGCTCTTCCGCTTTGCGGATGCCGACGGCCCGCGCCTTGTCTTTGGCCGCTTCTGCCAGGCGGCTTTCAACGTCGCTTTGGCCGGGGCCGGCGGCCGGCCGGGCGGCGTTGCCCAAAGGCGCCGAAATGTCTTTTGCGTGCGGCTGCAGGGAGGTTGCTTTTACCGCTGCTTTCGTGGGTTTGCCTGTGGCGGCCTGCGCGGTTGCCGGTTGCGCTGTTGGCGGTGTTTTTGTTTGCATTTTTTGCGGCACGGCCTGCGCCGCCCGCGGTGGTGCGGCGGGTTTTGCAGCAACCGGCTTTTCCGCCTGCGCGGCCATGGGGCCGGCGAACGCCGCCTTTTGCGGTTCCGGTGCAGCGGGCTTTACGGCGGCCTGCGCCGCTGCCGGTTTTGGTTTCACAACCTCCGCTTTTACAGGTGCGGCAGTTGCCGCAGCGGGCGCCGGCTTTGCGGCCTGGGTGTTCAGGCGTTTTTGGCGCGCGGCTTCCCTGGCCGCAGCAGCAGCGACAGTTTTTTCATCTGCCTGTTTTACCAGAGCCGTCTTTTGAGGCGGCTCTGGCGCTGTTTTTTGGGGCGCGGTGCTTGCTGTTTTTGGGGCGCCCTTCGCCACAGATTCCAGCAGCGAAGCGATATCATCTGTGCTGGGCACGGCCGCGGCAGGCGGTATAATCTGCGTGGCGGCGGCCCGTCTATGTTGCGACGGTTTTTGGTTATCGCGAGGCAAAATGGATCCTCCTCAAGGCTTCCGGTGGGATGTTGAAAGACATTCTATGAACATTTATTATACTATTTTCCGACCCATTTTGCAAACGAACGGGGCAGTTTCCACAGAACTTCTACATTTGCGCCTGCGCCCGTTCGGGCAAGGGCGCTCCCTCGGGCAGCATGGCGCGCATGTCCGCCGGAAGGCCCGATTCCACCAGTGTGGGCGCCGTCTGCCCCGGCTGCAAAAAGGAGAGCACGGCGCAGTGCAGCGCGTGGCGCGGTGCGGGAATGGCAGCCCCGCTATGGCTGCCCGCTTCCGGCGGAGCATACAGCGTGTCGCCCACCAGCGGGTGGCCAAGGTGGGCCATGTGGGCGCGAATTTGGTGGGTGCGGCCGGTTTTTGGTGCAAGCCGCACAAGGGAAACGCCGCCGCCGGCAAACAGTACCTCATAGGCGGTGAGGCTGGGCCGCCCGGCGGGGGAGACTTCCTGCAGCACGGTGGAGCCGGCGGCCCCGCGCAGTGGCGCGTCTATTTCGCCGGGGCCGGGGGCCATCTCCCCCTGCACCACGGCGTAATAGGTTTTTTCCAGCGTGTTTTTAAACAAATTTGCCGCGTGCGGGTGCAAGGCACACAGCACAAGGCCGGAAGTTCCCGCGTCCAGGCGGCCTATGGCGCGGAAGGCAGAAGATTGCCCGCGGCAGGCCATCAGGTGGCACCAGGCGTTCAGCATGGTGCCGCTGCTGTGCCGCCCGGTGGGGTGCATCACCATGCCGGCGGGTTTGTTCGCCACCAAGGCGTGCGGGCTTTCGTACGCGATGGAAAGGGGGATGTCCTCCGGCGTTGCCAGGGGAATTTCATCTCGCGGCACGGCGAGGGACACCACGTCGCCCGGGGCCAAAACATGGCTGGTTTTTGCGCGCAGGCCGTTCACGGCAATGCCGGTATCGGTGTATTTCAGGCTGCGGATAAGGGACGTAGAAACGCCTCTGCGCCGCAGAAAAACGGAAAGTTTCGCCCCGGCGTCGGCGGGGCCCGCCGTGAAGCAAAGCCGCATGCCTTCCGCACTCATGTGCCGTCCTCCACCACGCGCATCACATACAGATATCCCTCGGTAAGCGAGACGAAGGCCTCGTCCGCCGCAAACTCGTTGCTGGTGCCAAGGGGGAAGTCCGGCGTCAGGGCGGCCTTGTCCAGCGGGTATTTTACACCGCCGAGGGTAACGCCCCGTGCCGTGCCGCCGGCGGCAAACACCGAAAGATAGCCCGCTTGCCGCGTAAAGCGGTGGCTACCGGGCGCGAGGCAGGCAACCTCGCAGCCGGGGCCCACCGCGCGGCAGGCACAGCCGTTTTGCGCCAGATGCAAAAGCACGGTCAGGGCGGCAAAGCTGTGGTCGAACCGGCCGCCCAGCGCGCCCAAAACCGTCACGTCATCAAACCCGCGCCGCAAAGCTTCGCGGGCGGCAAACATCAGGTCGGTATCGTTCTTTTCGGCGGGCAGGCGGATGACTTCCGGGGCCGGTGCCCGGCCGGTCAATATCGCGGCCGTCGGCCGCTCGGGTGCTTCCGGTGGGCAAACGCCGTTGTGTTCAGGCGCGGTTCGAAAAGTATTGGCACCTGTTCCTTCGGGCACCGGCCCCGCAAATGAGTCAAAATCGCCCACGGCAAGGTTCGCGCGCAGGCCCAGTGCCGCACACTGGGCAAGGCCGCCGTCGGCCGCAATGACAAAGGCGCCTGCGGGCACGTGGCGCAGGTGTTCCCGCGGCACGGGGCGCGCGGCAACAATCACGCAGGGTGTTGTCATTTCGGGTACCTCTTGGCAAAAGCTTTTGCCTCTTCATACAATTTGGTGTAGCTTTGATAGCGGCTTTTGGAAATTCCGCCCGCCTCCACGGCGGCGCGCACGGCGCACCCGGTTTCGCCAAGGTGCGCGCAGCCGGAAAATTTGCAGTTTGGCATCGCGGCGGCAATTTCCGGGAAGGCGAACTGCATGTTTTCGGCCGAGATGCCGCCACCTTCGGAAGCGGCGGCTTTTTGCAGGTCAAAACTGGTGAAGCCGGGGGTGTCCGCCAGAAGGCCCCCACCGGCCTCGAACAGCTCCACCTCGCGGGTGGTGTGGCGCCCGCGGCCCAGCTTTTCGCTGATTTCGCCCGTGGGGCGGTTCACCTCGGGCACAAGGGCGTTTAGCAGCGTGCTTTTGCCCACGCCCGTGTTGCCGCAAAAAATGCCGAGGCGCCCTTCCAGCAGCGGTAAAATTTCCGCCCGCGCGGCGCCAAGCCCATCGCCGGAAACGGAATCCACACACAGCAGCCGGTAGGTGGACGTGGCATATGCTTCTAAAATAGGCGCGGGGTCGCCAAGGGCAACCTTGGTGATGACGATGGCCACGTCGGCTTCGGCGTCCGTTGCGGCGGCGCATACCTTGTCCAGCGCCAAAAAATTTGGTCCCGGATGGGCGGTGCTGGCCACCACGAACACAATGTCCACATTGGCCACGGGCGGGCGAATGAAGGTGTTCTTGCGCGGCAAAATCTCGTCGATGTACGCGTCGCCCGCCTCTGTTTTTAAAACAACACGGTCACCCGCCACAGGCTTTTCGCCGCGTTTGCGAAAAATGCCCCGCGGCTTGCACTCGTACAAACAGCCATCGGCGGTTTTCACATAGTAAAAACCGCCAATGCCTTTATAAATTATTCCGTTGATGCTTTCGATGTTTTCCGGCATAGGCTTTCGGCCGTCATCTCCCTTTGCGGGGTTTATCCGCCGTCACCTTCACCGCCCTCGACGGGCGTGGGTTCAGGGGTCACTTCCGTGCTGGAGCTCTTGTCCTTGTCCTTATCCTTATCCTTTTTCTTGCTGCTGGACTCATCGCCCCCGCCGCCATCCGGCGCGCCGGTAGAGATGGTGATGGTGATGGTGGAACCCGTGGGCGCGCTGCCTGTTGGCGACTGCGCCATCACACGCCCGCTCTTCACGTCGTTGCTGGCGGCCGAGTTCGTCACCACGCTGAAGCCCGCTGCGGCCAGTGCCGCGGCGGCGTCGTCCGCCTTTTTACCCATTACGTCGGGCACGGGCACCTCCACGGGCGCTGGCGGAGGCTCCGGCCCCAGCGAAACGGTAAGGAACACCGGGGTGTTCATTTTTACCACGGTATTTGCCGCCGGGCTTTGGGACATGATGGCGCCTTCGGGGTATTCGTTTGAATACTCGCCGTTTTCTTTCACGCTGGGGGCAAGGTCTGCCGCAATCAATGTGCCGGTGGCATGGGCCTGGTCCTGCCCGATGACGTTGGGCACCGTGCGGTCATAGTCGCCGCGCTTCACGCCGATGTACAGCGTTACAAGGGTGTCCGGCTGGTTTTGCACCGTGGTGCCGGCGGCGGGCTCCGTGCGAATGACGCGGTTCGTTTCGCCCGTCTCAATCACTTCCGCCCGTGCATAGGGCCGCAGGCCCATTTCCAGCACTCTTTTAATGGCTTCGCCGCGGGTCATGCCGGTCAAATCCGGAATGGGCACGTCCACAATGCCGCGGCTAACCGTTAAATAAATGCGCTGGTTTGCCTTTACCATCTTTTTTTGCTCGTTGCTGCTGGTGGGGTTTTGGCTGATCACCACGCCCGCTTCCACGCCGGGGTTGTGCTCTTCGTGCGGGGTCTCAAACCGCAGGTGGTTGTAGGGGGAGCTTTTTACCATGGCCATCACTTCGTCGTAGTGCATGCCCACAAAGTTCGGCAGTTCGATGTCCTCATATTGGGTAAACAGCGGGTTGCCGCTGGTTTTGAATAAATTGAACACCAAAAACGCGCACGCGCCCACCACCACAAGGGTGATGGTGGCCACAATGGGAATGAGCCACCCGTGCTTCTTTTTGCTTTTGATGCGGCGCATGGGTTTTTTGCCGCCGCGCGCAGCGCCTGCGCCGCGTGCGCCGGGTGCGCCGTTTCCGTTCCGAATCGGGGTTCCGCGTTTCGAGTCGTTCACCACCTTGTCGATATATTTGGCCGGGGAATTTTCGCTGATGTAGTCGTAGTCGAACTTCACGCTGGGGTTGCGCTTAAAATCATCGATATCTCGCATCATTTCGAGGGAACTTTGGTAGCGGAAGCGCGGGTCCTTCGCCATGGCCTTCATGGTGATCTCGCACAGGCCCTGCGGCACATTGGGGTTGATCTCCTGGATGGGCGTGGGGTCGTCTGAAATTTGGGCAATGGCAATGGAAACGGCGTCGCCTGTTTCAAAGGGCAGCCGGCCGGAGAGCATCTCGTACATCATCACGCCCACCGAGTAAATGTCGGCCCGGGGGTCGGTCAAATCGCCCTTGGCCTGCTCGGGGCTGATGTAGTGCACGCTGCCGATGGCCTGCTCCGCCTGGGTGTGGCTTTCGCTGCGGGCCAGGCGCGCAATGCCGAAGTCCATCACTTTCACGGTGCCGTTTTGCAGCAGCATCACGTTCTGGGGCTTGATGTCCCGGTGGACAATGCCTTTGTCGTGGGCGTGCTGCAGGGCCTGCAAAATCTGCTTGATGAAATGCAGGGTCTCCTTGTAGGTAAGGGGCTCGCCGCGCTGCTCGATATAGTCCTTCAGCGTGATGCCGTCGATGTACTCCATCACAATGTACTGCATTTTGTCCGTCACGCTCACGTCGAACACCTTCACGATGTTCTCGTGATTCAACACGCTGATGGCGCGGCTTTCGTTTTTGAAGCGCCGAACCAGATCTTCGTTGTCGCGAAACTCCTCGCGCAGCACTTTCACGCCCACGGTGCGGTTGTCGCGCAGATCCTGCGCCTTGTAAACGTCGGCCATGCCGCCTTCGCCCACAAGCTCTTCAATTTGGTAGCGCCCGTCCAGGCGCTTGCCGATGAGATTGTCCATTTTCCCGTCTCCTCCGAAATGTCTCCTTGCAGGGGGCTGCCAGTGTCCCCTGTGCCGGGCGCCGGTGCCACGGCGGGGTTATTTTTCTTCCAGCGGCTGCATCACCAGCACAGTGATATTGTCCGTTCCGCCGGCGGCCAGGGCTTCGCCCACAAGCTCCGACGTGGTGTCGTAAAAATCGTTTTCGCTCAACAGGCTTGCAATGCGTTCTTCGCTTACCATATTGGTGAGGCCGTCCGTGCACAGCAGCAAAATGGCGCCGGGCACAAGGGGCAGGTCCGTAAAGCTGGGCTGCACGTCGCGCTCTACGCCCAGCGCGCGGGTAATCACGTTTTTCTCCGGGTGGCGGCTGGCCTCTTCCTCGGTGATGACGCCGTCGTCCACCATCTCCTGCACCATGGAATGGTCGCGGGTGAGCAGGTCCAGCGTGTCGCCGTGGAACAGGTAGGCGCGGGAATCGCCCACGTGGGCGATGTAGATGTGGTTTTGCACCACAACGGCGCACACGGCGGTGGTGCCCATCATGCGCTCGCCGTAGCCGCTGCGGGCAAACACCTCGGTGTTTGCGGCGGCCAGGGCTTCGGCCATCAGCGCCTCCATGTCGTTTGGCCTGGTGCCTTTGCGCAGGCCGTCGGCAATTTTCTCCTCCAGGCAATCCGACGCCAGGGTGGAGGCAAGCCGGCCGTTTTGCGCGCCGCCCATGCCGTCGCACACGATGCCGTAGGCGCCGCTGGCAGGCAAAAAGCCCGAGCGGTAATTGTCCTGGTTCTCCGCGCGGTTTTTGCCGATGTCCGTTTTGCCGATTATCCTCATCGGAATTCCCCTTCCTGCGAAAAGCGCATAGCGACGTTTTTGGCCGTTACAACAGCTTTTTGGCAGCATATTGGCCGCAATAGCCGCCCGGCGGTATCAGCGCAATTGCGAGAGCCGCAACTGCCCGCACGCGGCGTTGATATCCGCCCCGAGGCGGCGGCGCACGGTGGCGTTCAGCCCGAGGGACACAAGCTGCTGCCGGAACCGCCGCACCTCGTCGTCGTCTGCGGCGGAAAACCCGCCGTCCACCGCGTTCACCGGGATCAAATTGATATGGGCGCCGCTTTTTTTCAAAAGCGCTGCAAGCTGTTTTGCATCGTTCGTCGTGTCGTTATTGCCCGGGATCACGGCGTATTCATAGGTTACACGGCGCCCGGTGGCTGTTTGGTACCGGGCGCAGGCGGCTAGCAGTGCCGCCAGCGGGTATTTGTTGTTCACGGGCATCAGGGCGCTGCGGGTGGCGTCGTCCGCCGCGTGCAACGAAACCGACAGGGTGAGCGGCAGGTGCATGCCCGCCAGCCGGTCAATTTCCGGCACGATGCCGCAGGTGGAAAGGCTGATGTGCCTGCCGGACAGGTTCATGCCCTCTTCGGCGGTGATGATGTGGAAAAAATCCGCCACGTTGTCCAGGTTGTCCAGCGGTTCGCCGATGCCCATCAAAACCACATTGTTCACGGCTTCGCCGGTGTCTTGTACCACGGCGTACACCTGCGCCGCCATTTCCCCGGCGGACAGGTTCCGCAGATTCGGCGCTTCGTCGCGCTGTGCGGCAAGGGCGTTTTGCGCCGTCTGCGCGCAAAACTTGCAGCCCATCCGGCAGCCCGCCTGGCTGGAGATGCAAACGGAATTGCCGTGGCGGTATTTCATCAGCGCCGTTTCGATGCAGTTGCCGTCCGCCAGGCGGAACAGGTACTTGCGGGTACCGTCGGCGCTTTTCAGCGCCTGCACCGTTTCGGGCGCGTCGATGGCGTAGCTTTGGGCCAGTGTTTCCCGCATGGCGGCGGGCAGGTTCGTCATGTCGCCGAAAGACGAGACCCGCTTTTGATGCAGCCAGCCGAACACCTGCTTCGCGCGGTATTTGGGGAAACCCGCGGCGGCAAGTTCTGCCTCCAACTGCGGCAATGGGTACGATGTAATGCTGTTTGTCAAATGACCAACCCTTATTTTACCATACTTTTTGCAAGACTGCCATAAAAAATCCGTCCAAACCGGTGCGCTGTGGCAAAATTGTCACCATTTTGTCTTCCACGCAGGCCCCGGCGGGGATATGGGCCACTGCGGCCGAGGCAAAGCCTTTCGCCCCGCGTAAAAAGGTGCGCACCACATCCTCGTTCTCCGCCTTGCGGATGGTGCAGGTGGAATAAATCAAAAATCCGCCTGTTTTCACATAATTTTTTGCCGTTTCCAGAATTTTGAGCTGAATTTGCGTCAATTCGTCAAAGCCGGTGCCGTCCAGATAGCGCAGGTCCGGCTTTTTGGCCAGCACGCCAAGGCCGCTGCAGGGCACGTCGCACAACACGGCGTCGAAGCGGGGTTCCTGCGCAAAGGCGGGGGTTGGCACGGTGGCATCGTTTACAACGAAAGTGCAAACGGGGCTGCCGGTTCCAGAAGAAGGACCCGCGGCCCCGCCGGAAAGGCCAAGGCGCTGAAACAGTTTTTCCGCCAGAGCCAGCCGCGCGGGGTTCACATCGCACACGGTAAAAGCAATTCTTCCGGAGCCGCAGGCATCGCCTGGGTCGATGCGGCAGTTGCTTACCGGGACACGGGTGCCACATATGCCATCGGTGGCAGAACGGTTCAATATTTCGGCAATGGTGGCGCTTTTGCCCCCGGGCGCGGCGCAAAGGTCCAGCACGCGGGCGTTTTGGCCGCCCGCCGTTTTGGCCGCTTCGGCCACGTTGGCGCACAAAAACTGGGACGCCGCCCCCTGCACATGGTACAGGCCTTTTTCAAACAACGGTCCCTCGGCAAGGCCGGCGAGGCTTTGTGCCTCCACGCAGCCTTCCGGCTGCGCGGCGTGGGCCGTGATGCCCGCCCGGCCCAATGTTTCCGCCAGTTCAGCGGGGGAAACACGCAGGGTGTTTGCCCGCAAATGGGCCTTTGGCTGGCGAAAGCTTGCTTCGATAAATGCGTTGTATTCGTCTGGAAACTCTGCCATCAGGCAGGCGGCCACCGCCGGGGAAAAGGAGCCCATCACTTCCACGCGGGTGGGTTCATCGGCAAAGGCGAGCGTTTCCGGCGAAACGCCGGCCGCGCGGCGCAAAACGGCGTTCACCATGCCTGCGGCGCTTTTTTTGCCGTAGGCGCGGGCCAACTTCACTGCTTCGTTCACGGCGGCGGAGGCTGGCACGCGCATGTAGTGCAACTGGTACAGCGCTGTTTCCAGCACGGCGCGCACTTCCGGGTCCAACTTTTCAACAGGGTTCTTTTTCGCCTTTTGCCGCCCGTTTTGGCCACCGCCTTTTGTTAAAAACGGCGTTAAAATGTAGTCCAGCGTCGCCAAGCGCTCGGCCGTGCCGTAAAACACGGCGGCGGCAAAGGCGCGGTCCCTCGCCGAAAGGGCGGGGGAGGCCAGCGCTTCCTTCGCGGCCAAATGGGAATAGCCGCCCCTGTGCATGCGGACGAGCGCGTCCGCCGCGGCCCTGCGCGCGTTGTCTGCCATCAGCACTTACCTAGCGGCGGCGATTGGCCATGGAGACGAAATACAGCAGCTGCAAAAAGCTTTGCAGCAAAGCGGCCACATAGGTGAGGGCCGCCGCTGTGAGCACCTTGCGCACGCCGTCGCCCTCTTCCGGCGTCACCATGCCGGTTTCAGCCAGGGTGGCCATGGCGCGGGACGACGCGTTCAGTTCCACCGGCAGCGTAACCAGCTGGAACAGCACGGCCAGCGCAAACAAACCGATGCCCACGTACACAAGGCCCGTGAGGCTGAGCAAAAAGCCGACAAAAATGAGAGGCACAGACAGCTTGGAGCCGATGTTGCAAATGGGCACGATGGCCGTGCGCAGCTTGATGGGGCCGTAGCCCGTGGCGTGCTGCACGGCGTGGCCGCATTCATGGGCCGCCACGCCCACACCGCCGATGGTGGCGGCGTCGTAGGTTGCTTCAGACAGGCGCACCACGTTAGCCTGCGGGTCGAAATGGTCGGTCAATTTGCCCTGCACGCGCTGCACCGGAATGGCCTGCAGGCCGTTGCGGTCCAATATGGCGCGGGCGGCCTGGGCCCCGGTAAGGCCCTGCTGGGTACGTACTTTGTCATACTTCGCAAAGGTGCTTTTCATTTTGAACTGGGCCCACATGGTGATGATGAGCCCCGGGATCATGAAAAGGAAATAGGTGAGGTCGAATCCCCTGAAATACATGATGAATCTCCTGTCTTTCGTTACGAAAATGACCCGGAACACCGGGCTATGTGAAAACGGCACAATGTCGCGGGAAGCGCATGATTTTATAGCGGAACAGCAGTGTTTCAAGCCAAAACATCGCCTGCTGCAAAGCGGCGGCCCATGGCCCATGCCTCGCCCGCCATTTGGCCGCTGCCCTCCGGCACCACGGCCAACAGGGTGAGCGCCCCTTCGCCGCAGGCCACGGTAAGCGGCTTTGTGGCCAGCA
Organism: Oscillospiraceae bacterium; assembly: GCA_031551695.1. Taxonomy (GTDB): domain Bacteria; phylum Bacillota; class Clostridia; order Oscillospirales; family Ruminococcaceae; genus JAAYCI01. Next base: position 8,329 of record JAVBNG010000018.1, on the reverse strand, counting down.
CCGTGCCGGGCTTGCTGCTTTTATCGTCACGGTCCGCAGCCTTTGCCACTTCCGAAGCCAGCACTTTTACCCGTTTGCCGCCGAAGGAGAAGGACGCTGCGGGCCACGGGGTGCATCCGCGGATGAGGTTGTGCAAACGCGCGGCGGGCAGGGAAAAATCGAAAAATCCGTCCGCCTTTTTCAGCTGGGGGGCCCAGGTGCTTTCGCCTTGCTGGGGCGTGGGCTTAACAAGGCCCGCGTCCAGTTCCGGCAGCAAACCGCACAAAAGCGCCGCACCTTTTTTCGCCGCGGCGGCAAGCATTTCGCCCGCCGTGGCATTTGGCGGAATGGGCAAAGCCTGCATGGCCAGCACGTCCCCGGTGTCGAGGCCCTCATCCATTTGCATTACGGCCACGCCGGTCTCGGCTTCGCCGTTTATCACCGCCCACTGCACCGGCGCCGCGCCGCGGTACTTTGGCAGCAGCGAAAAATGCAGGTTCACACAGCCAAGGCGCGGCGTTTGCAAAATGGACGACGGCAGCATCAGCCCATAGGCCACCACCACGGCCACGTCCGGCGAAAAGGCGGCCAGTTCCGCCGCCGCGTCGCAGGCTTTCAGCGAGGCAGGCTGCAAAACAGGCACGCCCAGTTCCGTGGCCAGTGTTTTCACCGGCGGCGGCATCAGCACCTGCTTGCGGCCCACGGGCTTGTCCGCCCGTGTGTAAACGGCGGCAATTTCGTGGCCTGCGGCGTGCAGCGCCGCCAGCGCCGTGGCGGCAACGTCCGGCGTGCCCATGAAGACGATTCTCACGCGTCGCCTCCCGGGCCTGCGGCCGGCAGTTCGCCTGCGGCGATTTCAGACGTGGATTCATCGTTATTGCCTGTTTTTTTCGCCTCGTCGTCATGGCCATACAGCTCGGCGTCCAGCTCGTGGGGCACGTCGGGGTCGAAGTAATAATCGGCCAGTTCCTCGATGGTAACGCCGTCCAGGTGGTTGTTTTCGTGGCAGATGCACCGGGCCATCAGGCCATCGGCCTCGAAGGTGAACTCGTTGCCGCTGCGGTCCTGCGCTTTGCATTTTACATGGGCCGGCCGGCGAATTGCGCCGTATTTGCTCGGAAAGGACAGGCAGCCCTCGTAGCCGTACTGCTCGCCGCTTTCCTCCAAAATCTCCGGGTTGATGAACTCGCGGATGACGGGCGGCGCCTCGTGCTCGGTTTCTTCGTCGCCGTCCGCGGCGTCATCCGCCCCGGCGGGCGCGGCGGCGTCTTCCACCACAATGAACACCCGCCGCATCATGCCCACCTGCGGCCCGGCAAGGCCCAGGCCGTCGGCGTTCAGCAGGGTTTCGGCCATGTCGTCCAGCAGGGTGGCCAGCCGGTCGTCAAATTTTTCCACAGGGCGGCATTTTTTCTTCAAAATCTCGTCGCCGCCCTGCACAATGTTCCGTAGCGCCATTTTTCGCTCCTTTTATTCGTTTGGGTATTTTTACCCAGTATAATACATCATATATGTGATGGCAAGGTGTTAGAACACACCTAGGTATCCGCGTTGAAATCGATGGAAAGAAAGGTTTTTTTGCCGGCCGGGCTGCCGCCGAATTCGGCAGCGGTGTCCGCCAGCATTTGGCGGAAGGCGGCGTCGCCCCGGCTTTTCAGCGTCAGCCGCCAGCGCCACGCGCCCGCCATTTGCGCCACGTGCATGGGCGCGGGGCCCAAAATACGCAGGGGCATGGCCTCGTTTTGTTTTGCCCGCCGCACCAGCATGGCCGCAAAGGTGCGCGCAGCATGCTCCGCGTCCGCGTCGTCCGGGGCGGAGAAGGTGGCGGTGCACACGCTGCAAAAGGGCGGGTAGATGAGCTGGCGGCGCAGGGCGATCTCCGTTTCGTAAAAGCGCTCGTAATCCTGCTGGGCGGCCAGCAGGATGACCGGGTTCTCCGGGTCGTTGGTTTGGATGATGGCGCGGCCCGCCTCCCCCTTGCGCCCTGCGCGGCCCACCACCTGGGTGATGAGGGCGAACACGCGCTCGAAGGCGCGGAAGCCGTCGCTGTAAAGAAGGGAGTCGATGCCGACCACCCCCACAAGGCCCACGCGCTCGAAGTCAAGGCCTTTGGCCACCATTTGCGTGCCGAGGAGGATGTCGTAGTTCCCTTTGGCAAACTGGCGCAGCATGGCGGCGTGGCTGCCCTTGCGGGAGGTGGAGTCCGTGTCCATGCGCAAAATTTTAACGCCGGGCAGTTTTTCCAGCAGTTCGTCTTCCATTTTTTGCGTGCCGAAGCCCGTGTATTTGATTTCGCCCCCGCACTTGGGGCAAACCTGCGGCGCGGGGGCAATCTGGGCCCCGCAGCAATGGCACAGCAGGCGCTGGCCGGGCGCGGGTCCGAGGCCGGACGGGCCATTGACGGCGCCTTCGGCGCCTTGGGTATAGGCGGTTGGCGTGTACATCTGCTCGGGGTCGTCTTCGTGTGGCGGGGCGCCTAAAGTGTCGTCGCCAGGCTTCACAGCCGCCGCGCGCTTTGCCTTTGGCTTTGGCGCGATGGATTTCCACAGGGCGAAGGCGTCGTCCTTGGAAAGGGGTACATTTCCGTTTGCTTGTTCGGCGCTTTCGCCGTTGACGGGCGCGGCCAGCATTGCGGCGGTGGCATTTCTCTCCGCTTGCAGTAGAGGTGCCGCAGGCGCCGAAACCGGCCCGTCCGGCCCCGGCCCGGCACCAGCGCTATCGACCGGCCGGGCCCCGGCCCCGGCCACGTGCAGCACCATAGGCACGCTGCATTGTTCGCATTTCACCACCTCGCGGCAGGTGCGGCACACGCCCACCCGGTGGTAGCCCCGGCGGTTCAGCAGCAGCACGGCCTGCCGCCCGGCGGCAATGGTGTCGTGTATTTCCTGCACCAGCCGGCGGCTTAAAAAGGAAGGGTTGCCCTCAAACAGCTCGTCGTGCATGTCCACAATTTCCACCGCGGGCAGGGGCAAATCGCCGTAGCGGCGTTTCAGCGTCACAAGGTCGTAAGCGCCGGTTTCGGCGCGGTAGTAGCTTTCCACATCCGGCGTGGCCGAAGCCAGCAGCAGCAGCGCCTTGTGCCGCGCGGCGCGGCGGCGGGCGATGTCCAGCGCGTCGTAGCGCGGGGCGCTTTCGCTTTTGTAGCTGCGCTCCTGCTCTTCGTCGATGACGATAGCCCCGATGTTGTCCAGCGGGGCAAACACGGCGCTGCGCGTGCCCACCACCACCGGCGTGTCTCCCCGGGCAATGGCGCGCCATTGCAACAGGCGCTCGCCGTGGGAAAGGCCGCTGTGCTGCACGGCCACTTTTTCGCCAAACACGGCCACCAGCCGCGCCACCATCTGGGTGGTAAGGCCAATTTCCGGCACCAGAACCAGCGCCGTTTTGCCGTCTTCCAGTGCTTTTGCAATCACATGCAAAAAAACGGCTGTTTTGCCGCTGCCCGTCACGCCGTAAAGGTAGGCGGGTTTTTCCGGGCCATCGGCCATTTTTTGCAGCAAAACATCCGCCACGGCCTGCTGCTGCGGCGAAAGCCGCGGCATTTTGGCCAAACCGTCGCTTGGCGCGGCGAAGGAAAAGGCGCGGTCGCGCTTTGCCTCGGCCACTTTGCCGTTTTTTAAAAGGGTGTCCAGCACGCCGGGCGAAACATCGCACTCGGCCAAAATCTCCCGCCGGCTGCGCTCGCCACCGGCCAAAAAGTCCAGAACGGCGCGCTGTTGTGGCGTCTCCTTCCGCGCGCGGGGCTGTTTTGCAGTGGATGCGGGTTCGGCGGTTTCAGCTGTGTCGCAGCCGCAGGTATCTGTTTTTCCGCCATTTGCGGCGTCTGCCTCTGCCCCGGTGGATGCCAGCTCGTAAAAAGTCTCGTGATACTGAGTCAGGCGGGTTTCCAGCTGCCAACCGCCGGGGGCGTCCCCCGCGCGGTATTGCGCGCCGAACGGCACCACGGCGCGCAGCGCCTCGAACCATGTGCACAGGGTAGCGGCCTTCAGGTATTTCACGATGGCCAGCAATTCTTCCGGCAGGGAAGCCTCGGCGCCTTTCGCGTCTAAAATAGCCTTCAGGCGCATTTTTGGCGCGGCCTCTTCACCCACTTCCAGCACCATGCCCACCCGGGGCTTCGTGTGGCCCCGGCCAAAGGGCACCAGCACGGTGGCGCCAACAAAAACATGCCCGGCCAAATGAGCGGGCACGAGGTAGCTGTATAATTTGTCGTAGGCCATGGTCGCGTCGGCGACGGCAATTTTCGCAACTGTCGGCAAGATACATTCTCCCGTGAAAAAATGGACCACCCGGGCTTCACGCTTTCAGCGCACTGCCCAGGCGGGTTTGCAAAATGCAGTAAATTTCGGCGGCACAGGCGCTGGGCTCCACGTTGAACACGTGGTAATCGTACTCTCCGGTCATGCGCATTTCCTCTTCGGCGCGCAGCAGCCGCTTGATCAGCCGTTCCTCCGCCTCGGTGCCGCGGCCCCGCAGGCGGCGTTCCAGTTCTTCCATACTGGGTGGCAGCACAAACACGGTAGTGCAGTCTGGAAACAGGCGTTTGATGTTGACCGCGCCTTCCACCTCTATCACCAGCACGCACACGGTGCCTTTTTGCACCCGGCGCTCAATCTCCGCCTTCGGCGTGCCGTAGTAATTGCCCACATACTCGGTGTATTCGGCAAATTCGTTGTTTGCAATACGCCGCTCAAACTCCTTGCGGGTGAGGAAGGAATAGTCCACGCCGTCTGTTTCGCCCGGCCGTGGCCGGCGCGTGGTGGCGCTGACGGACAGTTCAACGGACGCCGGGTGTGCCTCAATCAAATGGCGCACAACCGTGTCTTTTCCGCAGCCGGACGGCCCGCTTACCACCAGCAAAAACCGGTTCTCACTCCCCATGGGCCACCCCGCTTTTCTCAGCGGAAGGGCCTGCTGCGGAATGGCCGCCTGCGGACGCTCCGCTTGCGCGGTCTGACAGCGCCTCCGCCCCAAGGGCGGACAGCACCACGTGGCCCGAATCCATGATGAGGACGGACTTTGTGCGCCGGCCGTAGGTGGCGTCCACTAGCGTGCCGCGCTCCTTCGCAGCGGCGGCGGCCCGTTTCACCGGGGCTGAATCGCCGCTTACCACAGCAACCAGCCTGTCACCGTTTACCATATTGCCAAAACCAACGTTGATAAGCTTCATTTACACCCTCGTCCCTTTTCTTTATTGTACCACAGAACAGGGGGCTTACTCAAGGTTCTGAATCTGCTCGCGAATTTTTTCCACTTCGGCCTTCATGTCCACCACCATGCGGGTGATGTCCACCTCCTGGCACTTTGAGCCGATGGTGTTCACTTCGCGGTTCAGTTCCTGGGTCAAAAAATCCAGCTTGCGGCCCACGGCCCCGCCGCCGGTCATAATGCCGCCGAACTGCTCCAAATGGCTTTTCAGCCGCACGGTCTCTTCGTCCACGGCGGTTTTGTCGGCAAACACGGCGGCCTCCGTCAGCATGCGGCTTTCGTCCACGGTGGTGTCGGCCAGCAGTTCTTTCAGGCGGTCGTACAGTTTTGTCGTGTAGCGCTGTGCGCGGCCGGCGCTGTCTTTTTCCACCTTGGCCACGGTGCCCGCCAAGGTGGCCAGCCGGGCGGTGATGTCCGCCAAAAGGTTTTCGCCCTCCACGGCGCGCATGGCGTCGTATTTTTCCAGCGCCTTGCCGAGCACATGCAAAATGTCGGCCTGTATTTCCTCTTCGTCCTGGGTGGCCTTTTGGATGGTGAACACGTCCGAAAAGCGGCCCAGCACGCTGGCGGTGATGTCGCTTTGGATGCCCAGCGCTTCAGAGATTTCCTCCAGCGCGTGGTAATAGCCGCGCGCGGCAGGCAGGTTGGCGCTGATCTCTTCCTCGCCGGCCTCGATGTTTTGCACCGAAATATAAACCTCCACCTTGCCGCGCGCCGCGTGCTGCGACACCATGCGTTTCAGCGGATCCTCCAGGAAGCCGAGGTTGCGCGGCATGCGCGCGGTGTACTCAAAATAGCGGGAGTTTACACTTTTTACCTCTACGCCCAGTTTGCGCCCGTGCAGCACTTCTTCCGCCCGGCCGTAACCGGTCATGCTTTTCACCATGGTCAGCCTCCTGTGTTTGTATGAATACCCTCCAGGGCGGGAAATGGCGAGCGCAACGCACAGCTGCCTTCCGCGCTCTTCCGTGTGCATCGCTACGCATGTTTACCGCAGAGCTTGCGGCGCTCGCCATTTCCCACCCTGGCATTCCGTCTGTATAAAATGCCGCGCCAGCCTAATAGCTGATGCCCTGCGCGATCATTGCCTTGCTCACTTTTTCAAACCCCGCAATATTTGCCCCGGCCATCAAATTGCCCTCCATGTCGAAGCGGGCGGCGGCCTCCAGGGATGAGTGGACGATGCTGTGCATAATTTTTTGCAGGTAGCGGTCCACTTTTTCAAAGCTCCAGGGCAAGCGCTGGCTGTTTTGGCTCATTTCCAGGCCGCTGGCCGCCACGCCCCCGGCGTTTGCAGCCTTGCCCGGGCCAAACTTCACGCAGCGTTTGTGCAGCACTTCCACGGCCTCTGGCGTGCAGGGCATGTTGGCGCCCTCGCCCACAAAAATGCAGCCGTTTTCCGCCAGGGCCTCGGCATCTTGCTTGTTCAATTCGTTTTCCGTGGCGCAGGGCAGGGCAATGTCACACTTCGTCTGCCACAGGCCCTCTTTGCCCTCGTGATATTCACAGCCGCGCCGGATGGCGTATTCGGCGATCCTTTGGCGGTCTTCAAATTTTATCTTTTTCATCAGGCGGGTGTCAATGCCGTCCTTGTCGTACACCCAGCCGGAAGAGTCGCTCATGGTCACAACTTTTGCGCCCATTTCGTGCGCTTTGTCTGCGGCAAAAATGGCCACGTTGCCGCTGCCGGACACACACACGGTCTTGTTGGTAAAGTTTTCCCCCAGCAAAATGCCCATGGCTTCCTGCGCGTAGTAACACAAGCCATACCCCGTGGCCTCGTTGCGCACCAAACTGCCGCCGTATTCGAGGCCCTTGCCTGTAAGCACGCCGCTTACCTCGTTGCGCAGGCGCTTGAACTGGCCGTACATGTAGCCGATCTCCCTGCTGCCCACGCCGATGTCGCCGGCGGGGATGTCGGTAAACTGGCCGATATGGCGCGAAAGCTCCACCATGAAGCTTTGGCAGAAGTGCATAACCTCGATCTCGCTTTTGCCCTTCGGGTCAAAATCGCTGCCGCCCTTGGCCCCTCCCATGGGCAGCGTGGTAAGGCTATTTTTCAGCACTTGCTCGAACCCCAGAAATTTCACGACGGACGCGTTCACTGTTGGATGGAAACGCAAGCCCCCCTTATATGGCCCGACAGCCGACGAAAACTGCACGCGGAACCCCCTGTTCACGTGCACCTGGCCGGAATCGTCTACCCATGTCACGCGGAATCGGATGAACCGTTCCGGCTCCACCATACGCTCTAAAATGGCGTGGTCCTGGTAAATTTTGCTTGCGTTCACCACAGGCTCCAGGCACTCGAACACTTCGCCCACGGCCTGTAAAAATTCCGGCTGCTCCGGGTTTTTGCGAATGGTTTTCTCGTACACGCGCGTCACATAGTCTGAAGAAAAGGTCATATCACCCTCCAATCCTGCGCCGCAAACCCCATGCCCCCCTCAAGGCGCGTGATTCCTTAGCCAATAGTATAGGGCAGAATGGGCAGAAAATCAAACGATTTTTGTTCATTATTGCTATTGACAATTTGGCGGATTTCAGGTAAAAAAATTCAATACATTTAAAAATGGGCATATCCGCACGGATATGGTATAATGGGTTTGCGAGTAAGCAAGGCGGCAGCGCCTGCGGTTGCCCCAACGGGCAACCGCAGGTGAGGAAAGTCCGGGCTTCACAAGGGAACGGTAACTGCTAACGGCAGCCGGGGGCGACCCCAGGGAAAGTGCAACAGAAATAGACCGCCGAACGCGCCAAGCGGCTACAGCCGCAGGGCGGCGTGGCAAGGATGGAAAGGTGAGGTAAGAGCTTACCGGCGCACTGGCGACTTTGCGGCCATGTAAACCCTACCGGAAGCAACACGATGGACAGCGGCTTTTGCCGCAGCGTACCCTGCGTGTCCTGACAAGTGGCTTGAGCCCGCGCGGCGACGCCGGGCCCAGATAGATTGCCGCCACATACAGAACCCGGCTTATTGCTTGCTCGCGTTTGTTTGCTTTTTTGGCCAGTCCCGCGGCCCGGGGGCGCGCGGGCCATGGGTTTTTTTACAATTTTTGAACAATTTAGAACCCCGGGGGAAAAAATTATAAAAATATATAAAAAAAAAAACAATGGAATTGGCGAAAAAAAAGCAAAAATA
>JAVBNG010000004.1:0-25914 GCA_031551695.1 Oscillospiraceae bacterium | reverse complement strand
TACATCAGGCCGCCAATGGCCACAACCGTGGCGGGCGACGAGCCGGACACCGCGCCGAAGAACATACACGCCACTTCCGTGGTGAGGGCAAGGCCGCCCTTCAGGTGGCCCACAAAGGTTTGCGCCCATTTCAAAATGCGTGTCGCAATGCCGCCGTTTTTCATCACGTTCGCGGCAAGGATGAAGAACGGAACGGACATGAGCGAAAATTTGTCGATGCCGCCCAGCATACGCTGCACGATGACCATCAGGTTCATGTCGGAGAACATGCTGAATGAAATCAGCGACGAGAACCCCAGGGCGACGAAGACAGGCACTGCCAGAAGCAGCAGCAGAAACAGGCAAATAAATAATGCTACAATCATCAGTCTTCCCCCTCCCTAATTCAGTCGCGTGATATCGATCTCATCGGCGCTTTGCTCGTGTTTCATTTCCGCGTCGGACGTGCGCAGGATGCGGATGCCCGCCGAGATAAATTCGATGGTGGTAAGCAAAAAGCCCAGCGGCATGGCAAAATACACAATCGCCATCGGCATCAGCATGGCGGGGCTCTTCTGGCCGGTGCTCAGCATCAGCATAAACATTTCCCAGCCGTAGTACGTGCAAAAGGCCATGAACGCGGCCGAAATGAACTGCCCAAATGCCAAAACGATTTTCATGCCAAGGGGCGGAAGCGCCTGGGCAAACAGGTCGATGCCCACGTGGGAGCCGCGGCGCGCGCAAACGGACGCGCCGATGAATGTTACCCAAATGATGGCATAACGGATGGCTTCCTCCGCCCATGTGGTGGAACTGTGGAAAATATACCGCAAAAACACGTTGACAAACAGCACCAGTGTGGATGCAAGCAACAGCGCGCCCGTCAGATAACCGGAAAAACCGGTCAAAACATTTTCGATCTTCTCCCACACTTTCATATATCTCTCCTTACCCTATCCCAATGCAAAGGCCTCCGCAAATCCGTCTGCCGCATCTTTCCCGCATGCGTGGAACGAGCAGCGTCAAACGGTTGCGGAGGCGCCTCATTGCTTTTTCAAAGGGCCGTCGCCGGTCAGCCCTGCAACTCTGCCACCTGGGCCACCGCTTTGTCCAGCAGCTCGCCGCCGATCATATCGCGGTATTCGGTATAAAGCGGCTGCACCGCGTCGATCCACGGCTGTTTTTCTTCGTCCGTCAGCACAACCAGCGTGGTGTTGCCAAAGTCTTCGATGTTCTTCATATAGGTGGCGTTGGTGTCTGCCATCAGGCTTTTGTGGTACTGGGCAGAATCCAGGCCCGCGTCCATTACCACTTTCTGCAGGTCAGCGTCCAGCCCGTCGTACCAGGATTTGCTGTAGCTCAGGAAGTAGGACAGGTACGCGTGGTCCATCTGCATCATGTAGCTCTGCACTTCGTAGAACTTCATGTCGTGGATGGAGATGATGGGGTTCTCCTGGCCGTCAACCACCTTTTGCTGCAAAGAGTTGTACACTTCGGAGAAGTCGATGGGCACCGGGTTTGCGCCCCAGGCAGAGAACATGCCCATAATGATGGGGGCTTCCATCGTGCGCATCTTCAGGCCCTTCATGTCTTCAAGGGTTTTGATTTCCTTGTTGGCCGTGATGTACTTAAAGCCTTCCGCCCAGTACTGCACGCCCAGAATGCCAATGTCCTGCAGGCCGGCCATGGCTTCCTGGCCAACTTCGCCTTCCAGCACCTGCCACAGAACGTCCTCATTCGGGAACAGGAACGGCATGTCGCAAAGGTTGAGGGTTTGGTCGAAACCGCCGAACTTCGCCGTGGGAACCAGCACTGCTTCGATGGTGCCCATCTGCATGCCTTCGATCATCTCACGGGCGCTGCCCAACTGCTGGGCAGGGTAAATTTCCACTTTGATGCGCCCGTTCGAGTTCGTTTCGATTTGTTCTTTCATGTACTCGGCGGATTTTTGGAAGGGCGAACCCACCATGTGGTCGTGCGCCAGCTTCATGGTCACTTCCGCGTTCGAGGTGTCCACGGCGGCGGGCTCGCTGCTCTCAGCCGTGGACGTGCTCTCGGCGGACGCCGCCGGCTCGGTGGACGCCGCAGCGCTGGAAGAGGCCGCGCCTCCACAGCTGGCAGCCACCAGTGTCATGGCCAATGCCAACAACAAACACAATACTTTTTTCGCCTTCATGATCTTGCCTCCTTAAAAGGTGTTGTTTTCAAAACAAATGAACAACGGCTTTTCCTCAAGTCACAATCTCTTCGGAAGGCCGGCGGCCTTCCTCCCTTTCCCAACACAAACTCCCTGACCCTTTACCTCCTTACCTCCAGTGAAACTCACCGCTTTTTCGGATGGTTGTTCGATTCTATTGGTCATATTGACAAATGCCGACATCGAAAGCATACAAGACAGAAATACGTTTGTAAAGCTTTTTTATAGCCGGCACAACAGCCGGATTATTCAAGTGCGAATAGTTTCTCCATCCCAAAACAGCTCTTTTCGACAGGCAACCCCGCTGCAGCCGGTTTGACAGGTCTGATTATTCATTGTCGAATAACCAGACGAAAACGGTCATTCCTCCGTGCCGCACCATTCCAGCACGGTGGCGGCCAGTATTTTGGTGGCGGCCAGGTAATCATCGATGCCCACCCACTCATTGTTGGCGTGCATCTGCTCGGTTTTGCCAGGGCCGAAAATGACGGTGGGCGTGCCGCCATAGGTGTTCATGTGGCGGATATCCGCCGCGCCCTGGCGACCCGTGATGGCGGGCTTTTCATTCATCTGGCGCTCGAAATTGGCGCTCAGCACCTGCACAATGGGGCTGTTTACCGGAATTTCAGACGGCTCGGCAAAATAGCCGGTGTACACCACCTGGGGCGGGTTTGCCGCAAGCCATTCGCTCTCTTCGCCAGCGCGGCGGCGCACAAAGGCCTCGAATTCCTTTTTCACTGCGGCGGAATCCTCGCCCGGCACCGTGGCCATGGAGCCCTTTAAAAGGCACTGGTCCGGGAAGGCGCTGTAGTAGGTGCCGCTTTCGAACTGGCCGACCATGCAGGGGATGGAGCTTAAAATGTCCGGGTACAGCGGATGCGTTACTTTGGCCACGCGCTGCGCCTCAAACTCGGAGACGATTTTGGTGACGATGTAGCCGAGGTCGATGCCGTTGACGCCTTCAAACCGGCGCTGGATGCCCGCGGCCTTGCCCTTCACCTTGATTTCAAACCAGATGCGCCCGATGGACGCGGGCTGCACGTGCATGCTGGAAGTCTCGCAGCAAATGCCCGCGTCGGCTTTATAGCCTTTCATCACGCAGGCCAGCGTGCCGTTGCCGGTCAGCTCTTCGTCCATCACGTACTCGGCAATCACGTCGCCCTTCAGGCGGATGCCGCACGCTTTGATGGCCTTCATCGCCATGGTGAACGCCGCCGCGCCGGACTTCATGTCCGACGTTCCGCGGCCGTACATTTTACCGTCGGCAATGTCGCCGCTCCACGCGCCGTGTTCCCAGTTTTCGTCGGCGCCTTCGGGAATCACGTCGATGTGGCCGTTGAACAGCAGCGAGCGCCCGCCGCCCGTGCCTTTCATGGTGGCCACCACATTGGGGCGGCCGTCATATGGCTCGGCTTCCTTCACATAGGCGGGGTGTGTGCGCAGCTCGTCCAACGAGGGCACGAAGCGCTCCACCGCAAGGCCCATTTCTTTGGTGTAGGCCTCGATATAGTCCTGCACGGGACCTTCATTGCCCGTAACGCTGGGGATGCGGATGATATCCTGCAAAAACTGGATGACCTCGTCCTGATTCCGGTCTATCCAGGCTGTCACCTTCTCTGTGCTCAATGGCTTCCCTCCTTGCAATATAGCGCGAAACCTGTCGGAGTACCTAAATACTAGCACAAGATGTGCAAAACGAGAATACCAAACAAGTTGCTTGCAATTTGGTACAAAAGTACAACACAATTTTGAAATTTAATTGTGCAAAAGGCGTAAACGCAGGGAGCCGGATGCATTTTGCCCCGCCGTTGAAATGAAAGCGCTTTTGGTGGTATCATATAAATGGAACTGCGGCGTGCGAAGAGGTATATTTAGAAGTAATAACGGTGTGAACAGGAGGGCGGCATGGGCATTGAACTGCGGGAAGCAATGAGTATTTTCCCTTTTTCCGAGGCGAAGCTGCTGGGCGGGCAAAGAGGCCTGTCGCGGGAGGTCACGTCGGCAAATATCCAGGAAGTTCCGGAGGTGGAGCGCTGGCTGAAGGGCGGGGAAATTTTGTTTTCCGCCGGCTACGCATTCCAGGACGCCGCCCACGGCTGCGCCATGATGGAAAAGCTGGAAAAGCAAAACGTGGCTGCGGTGGCGCTGAAGCCGGGACAATACCTTCCCGCCATCCCGGCGGAGATGGTAAAAAAGGCGGACGAGATTGGCCTGCCGCTTTTGGAACTGCCGGAAAATCTGCCCTATATGGACTGCATCGTGGCCATCTTCGAACGGCTGACCCAAAAACAGCTGACGGTGATGCGCCGGGTGGAAAGCGTCCACGACATGCTGACCCAGAGCATCCTGAACAAGGAAGGCCTCGACGGCATTTGCACCACCATCAGCCGGGTGTTTGGCAACCCGGTGTTCATCGCCACGCCCGCCGGGGCCATGCTGGCAGGCAAAATCCCCGAAACCTACGACGCCGACGGCGAGGGGTATTTAGAGGCGATGCGCGCCTTTTTGGAGGGGTTTTTCCCCCACGCCGACGCCCAGCGCCTGCGCCAGAACCAGTGCAACAGCGTGCCGTTCGGCAAAAAGGGCCGCCTCACGGTGGTGCCCATCCGCGCCCACAACGAACACATTGCCCACCTGGTGATGGACGCAGGCCGGTATGAACTGGCCGAAATGGACCTGGTGGCTTTTGAGCAGGCAGGGCCCATGGTGGCGGTGGAACTGTTGAACGAGCAGGCCGTGTGGCAGCGGGAGCAAAAAATCCGCGAACAGCTGCTGGAGGACCTTTTGATGCGCCGCTACGGCGACGAAAAAATGGTCATCCAGCGCGGACAGCACCTTGGGTTCGACATTTCGGGCAAATACTGCCTGTTCGCCATCGACGCCGAGGCGTTTGAAGAGCTGCTGAGCGACGAGCCCGGCTTTGGCGGCGACGAAAACAAGGTGCAGCAGGTGAAAAGCCGGGTGCAGCAGCTCATTCGCACGGGCATGGGGGCGTATGTGCGCCCTTCCCTGATTTTGGACCGCAGCATGGGTGCCGTGGGCATGGTGAGCGTGCGCGGCGACGACGACATGCTGGCATGCGCCGCCGTCATTGAGGACATCATTGCCGAGCTGGAACGGCTGAAGACCGGCCTTGTGTTTTCGGCAGGCATCAGCCGGGTGCGGCAGGGCATCCAGCATGTGGAGCAGGCCCAGCGCGAGGCCGTGCTGGCCATGCGCGCCGGCCGCCGCATGCACCGCGGCGGCACGCCCACGCACACCCATGCCTTTGGCGACCTTGGCTGCCTGTGCTTTTTGTGCGAGCTTTCCGGCTCGGCCGCCATGCGCGATTTTTACAACGAAAACATGCAGGCCCTGCTGCACTATGACAAAACAAACAACGCCGAATTGGTGAAGACCCTTGACAGTTACTTTTTATGCAGGCAAAACCTGCGCAAAACGGCGGACATGTTGTTTGTGCATAAAAATTCTGTGATATACCGTTTGAATAAAATTGAAACATTGCTGGGCCGCCCCCTGGATGACCCGGAAGCCAGTTTTGACATGCAGCTTTGCCTGAAGCTGGCCAGTATTTTTTAGCCACGCCGCCAGAACCAAAGATTCCGCCAAAACATTGGTTCAAACATACAATGACAATGCCTTTCCCGGTGTGCTATGATTACCGTGCTGACCGGTGTGTTTGTGTGCACACCGCATGAACGGAGCAGGATACTGGATGAAACCAAACACGATAAAGAATGGGAAAAGGTGATTGCATTGGCGAATCTGGAAGTAAATTATTGTGGCGTTAAGTATCGCAATCCACTGGTTTTGGCATCGGCTACCCCGGGCCAGGACGGCGAAGGCATGCGCCTTGCCGGCGAAGCCGGCATCGGCGGCGTCATCCCGAAGACCATCGGCCCCCGGCAGGACTGGGCCGCCCACCCGCGCAACGGGCGTTTGTTCCTGCACCGATACAACAACAAACCCATCGGCATGGTGAACCTGGAGCTGTTCACCACCATGACCCGTGATGACTGGGTGCAAAAAGAGCTGGCCATTGCCAAAAAGGGCGGCGCCGCCATGCACATCAGCGTGCTGGCCATGCCGAACCCGGAAGAGACCGCCCAGCTGGTGGAAGAAATTCAGGCCACGGGCTATGCGGACCTTTTGGAACTGAACGTGAGCTGCCCCATGCCCGCCGCCACCGTGGGCATGCACATCGGCAAAAGCGCCGAGCGCACATTCGAGCAGGTGAAGGCCGGCAAAAGCGCCGCGAAGATCCCCTTCACCGTGAAGCTGACCCCCAACGTGACCGACATGGTGGAAGTAGCCCAGGCCGCCAAGGAAGCCGGCGCCGACGGCGTTACCATCTCGAACTCCATCCGCTCCTTTGCGGGCGTGGACATTGAGACCGGCAAACCCTATCTGCGCGGCTACGGCGGCTACACGGGTCCTGCCATCAAGCCCGTCATCATGCGCCACCTCACGGAAGTGGCCCGCAACGTGGACATTCCCATCTCCGCCGTGGGCGGCGTGATGAGCTTCCACGAGATCGTGGAATACATCATGCTGGGCGCCACCACCGTGCAAAGCTGCACCGCCGTAATGTGGAACGGCTACAGCTACATCACCAAAATGCTGAAAGACCTGGACGCCTGGATGGATGCGAAGGGCTACAAGAGCTTCGACGACATCCGCGGCATCGCCCTCAAGGAAATCGAGACTGTTGAAGTGCTGGCGAAGCTGCCACCGAAGTTCGCCTGTATCGACAAAGAGACCTGCACCAATTGCGGCGTGTGCGAAAAGCTGTGCTTCTACCGCGCCATCAGCGAGGCCGACGGCGCCCGCGTGGCCGACCGCGGCACCTGCGACGGCTGCGGCATCTGCCAGCAAATGTGCCCGGTGAAGGCCATCCAACTTGTCGACTAATTTGTAAGCGCAAAGCCGGACCCCACTGTAAAATCGCTTTATCCGGCTTGCCAGATTATGCGGAAGCCCGCCAACACAAAATGGCCGCCTGTGCCATGCGGTGTTGCGGGCTTCCCATGGCATTGAACCGTTGTTACCGAATTGCACTAACGCCGGACGGCGGACGCCCGGCAGGTTTTAGAAAAGGAGGGAACAGGACACATGAAAGTGAATGGATTTTTCCGGCCAAAGACCGTGGATGACGCTTTGGCGCTGCTGGCCGGGCAGAAGAACGCCAAGATTCTGGCCGGCGGCACCGACCTTGTCATCGCCCTGAACGAGCGCGACGTTCGGCCGGACGCTTTGATCGACATCTCCGGCATTGAGGCCATGCGCAGCGTGTATGAAGGGGACGGCAAGCTGCACATCGGCGCCGCGGCCACCTTCTCGGCGCTGGAGGCGAACGAGCTGGTGCGGCGCTACTGCCCGGCCATGTGCGAGGCGGCTTCCCGCATGGGCGCCGTGCAGGTGCGCAATTTGGCCACCATTGGGGGCAACGTGGCAAACGCCGCCACCGCCGCCGACGGCGTGCCGCCGCTGCTTGCCATGGGCGCCGAAGCCGTGATCGCAGGGCCTTCCGGCAAACGCACCGTGCCTGTGGACGAAGTGATCACCGGCATCAATAAGAACAGCCTGGCCGAAAACGAGATGATTTTGGAGTTCGTCATGCCGCAGCAACCCGGCTGCGCCAAGGTGTTTGAGAAAATCGGCCGCCGCAAGGCGCTGGCCATCTCCCGCATCAATTTGGCCGTGTGCGCCAAAATGAACGGCCAGATGGTGGACGCCATCACCGTGGCCGTGGGGGCCGTGGGCAAAAAGGCCTACCGCGTAAGCGAGGTGGAAGACTTCCTGCAGGGCAAGCCGCTGGACGAAGCCGTCATCCGCGAGGCCGCGGAGCTGATGGACGAGACCGTGGCGCGCAACCTGGCGGGCCGCAGCACAACGCCATATAAGCGCAAAATTGGCGCGGCGGTTCTGAAACGGGCGCTGGAAAGAATCGCGGGAGGTGAAGGCAAATGAGCAAACAGCTTCTGACATTCCACATCAACGGCAAGGCGTGTGAAGCCGAACTCGACCCCTCCATGCGCCTGGTGGACGCTTTGCGCGACGTGTTCGGCCTTGTGGGCACCAAGGAAGGCTGCGGCGAGGGCGAGTGCGGCGCGTGTACCATCATTGTGGACGGCAACGCCGTGAACAGCTGCCTGATGCTGGCCGGCCAGGCCGCGGACAGTGAGATCGTCACCATCGAGGGCCTTTCGCCGGAAGGCGAACTGAACCGCCTGCAGCAGGCCTTTGTGGACGCCGGCGCCGTGCAGTGCGGCTTTTGCACGCCGGGCATGATTATGAGCGCAAAGGCGCTGCTGGACAAAAACCCCCGCCCCACAGAGGGTGAAATCAAGGTTGCGCTGTCGGGCAACCTCTGCCGTTGCACCGGCTACGCGAAGATCGTCAAAGCGGTCCAGATAGCCGCTGGGCAGTAAAGGAGGCAGAAATGGAAGCATTACATTCCGTAGGCCAACCCGTCGTGCGCAAGGACGTTACGGCAAAAGCACAGGGAAAGGCTGTTTACACCGGCGATATGAAGCTGCCCGGCATGCTCATCGGCAAGGCCCTGCGCAGCGAGTATGCCCACGCGAAAATCATCTCCATCGACACCTCCGCCGCCGAGGCGATTCCCGGCGTGCGCTGCGTGCTTACCGCGAAGGACCTGCCCGCCAAGAACTGCTTCGGCCTCGCCATCAAGGACCAGGAAGTGCTGGCAAGCGACAAGGTGCGCATGATGGGCGACACCGTGGCCCTTGTGGCGGCGGACGATTTGGACGCCGCCGAGGAGGCCGTTTTGGCCATTAAGGTGGAATATGAGGAACTGCCCGGCGTGTTCAGCATTGAGGACGCGCTGGAAAAAGGCGCGCCGCTGGTGCACGAGGATGTGGAAGGCAACCTGTTGCAGCACACCATGGTGCGCAAGGGCGACGTGGACAAAGCTTTTGAAGAGTGCGCCTTTACTGTGGAAGACACCTACATGACCCAGCGCGTGGAACACATGTACATCGAGCCGGAGACCAGCCTTGCCCATTTGGACGAGCAGGGCGTGATGAACATCTACACCTCCACCCAGTACCCCTTCCGCGACCGGCGGCAAATTGCCCCGGTGCTGGGCATGACGCACAACAAGGTGCGCGTGAAGCAAATGGTGACGGGCGGCGGCTTTGGCGGCAAAGATGACGTGACGACGGAGATTCAGGCGGGGCTGCTGGCCATGAAAACAAACCGGCCTGTGCGCGTCACCTGGACGCGGGCCGAAAGCATGGCCTGTTCCACCAAGCGCCACCCGATGAAAATCCACGTGAAGCACGGCTGCGACAAGGATGGCAAGCTCATCGCCGTTTGGGGCGAAGTGTATTCCGACAAGGGCGCCTACTGCTCCATCGGCAACTTCATCACCAAAAAAGCCGGCCTGCACCTGGCGGGGCCGTACTACGTGCCCAACGTGCACGTGGACACCTACGCCGTGTACACCAACAACACCATCTGCGGCGCTTTCCGCGGCTTCGGCATTTTGCAGGCGTCCTTCGCCCACGAAAGCCAAATGGACCAGCTGGCCGAAAAGGTGGGCATCTCGCCCATGGAGATCCGCATGCGCAATGCCCTGAAAACCGGCCTTTCCACGGCCACGAACCAGGTGTTCACCGAGAGCGTGGGCTTTGAGCAGACCCTGCTGGCCGCCCAAAAATACATGGACGAAAACCCACTATAAAGGAGGTGCATTCTATGAAGAAGAAAGGCAGAGGCGTGGGATGTAACCTGTACGGCGTGGGTTACGGCTTTTCCCGGCCGGACCATTCCGCCGCCATGGTGGAAGTGGCCGACGACGGCACGGTGACGGTGCTTTCCGGCGCGTGCGACATCGGCCAGGGCTCAGACACGGCGTTTTGCCAAATCGCCGCGCAGGAGCTGGGCATCCCCTACGAGAACGTGCGCATCATTTCGGCGGACACCGCCGTTACACCCGACGCGCTGGCCAGCACGGCCAGCCGCCAGACGTTCGTGTCCGGCAAGGCGGTGCAGCTGGCCGCCCGCGACGCAAAGGAGCATTTGCTGAACTATGCGGCCCAACTGCTGGACTGCAGCCCCAAAGAGCTGTATATTGAAAACAACATCGTGTTTTCGGACCAGCAGCAGTCCACCAAGAACATGCCCTTTGAAAAGCTGGCTGAAATGGCCCACGCCAACGGCAAGCGGTTCATCGGTTTCGCCTGGTACGACAACACCACCAAGGACGTGGACCACGACACGAACCAGGGCGACGCCTACGCCACCTACATTTACGCCACACAGGTGGTGGACGTGGAGATCGACACGGATTCGGGCGAACTGTCCGTTTTGCGGGTGGCCGCCGCCCACGACGTGGGCCGCGCCATCAACCCGATGATGATTGAGCAGCAGGTGGAAGGCGCCGTTGCCCAAGGCATGGGCTATGGCATGATGGAAGAGGTGATTCTGGACGAAAAAGGCGTGACCAAAACACCGTCCTTCACCAAATACCTCATCCCCACCGTGCTGGATATGCCCGATGTGAAAACCTACATCATCGAAGACCCCATCGAGCGCGGGCCCTTCGGCGCCAAGGGCGTTGGCGAAGGCGCCATCATCCCCACCGCCGCCGCGCTGGTAAACGCCGTGTACGACGCCATCGGTGTGCGGTTCCATTCCCTGCCCATCACGCCGGAGAAAATTTTGGCGGCACTGGCGGAGCAAACCTGACATCCCCTTTCTATTATCTTTCCCCCTCCAAGGCCAAGACCCCTGCCGGATGCGCCCGGCAGGGGTCTTGCTTTTGTGGTTTCAATTTGTTATCGGGCTTCACACAGCCTGTTTTCCAGGCCGATTTTCAGGCCGCTTTTACACTAGCGGATCCAAAATGGTGAATGAATCCACGTCCACCAGGCCTTTATCCGTCAGCTTCCATTTGGGGCTGGTGGAAAGGGCTAAAAAGGACAGGTGCATGAACGGCGCGTGGATGGCGCAGCCGAGGTCTTTTTGCACAATTTCGTCCAGTTCCTGCGTGCGCGCAGCCACTTCCGCGCCAGTCAGCTCATCTGTGATGAGCCCGCCAACCGGAAGCGGCAGATCGCCCAACACGCGGCCGTTTTTTACCGCCGCGATGCCGCCTCCCATCTCGATGACATGGTTGATGGCCACAGCCATGTCGCGCAGGTTGGCCCCGCAGGCCATGATATTGTGGGTGTCGTGGGCCACGCTTTCGGCCACGGCGCCGTCTTTCATGCCCATGCCGGACAAAAAGCACTTGCCCACGTTTCCGTTACGGCCATAGCGCTCCACACAGGCCATGTGCAGCACGTCGTTTGCCACGTCGCACTGCACCACGCCGTTTTGCACGGCAAGGGGCGCCTCGCGGGTCTCGGTCAGGTTTTGGTCCGGAATGGCCACGATGCACCGGCCCGCCACGCTTGCCGCGCCGCTGGCAATGGCAAGCTCCGCCTCCGTTACCGGGCCGCGCCGCACACTGTGCTTCACCGTCTCCGGGTAGGTGTATTTCGGCATATCGAGAAGCATTTTTCCGTCCGCCGCAGCCAATTCGCCGCCCAAAAACACCGCTTTCACGGTCATTTCGTGCAGGTCGCTGATGACGGCGATATCCGCCCGCGCGCCGGGGGTGAGCACGCCGCGGTCCTTTAAGCCAAAATAGGCCGCCGGGTTTGCCGTCACCATCTGGATGGCCTCGATGGGGTCCACGCCCTGTTTGATAGTGCGCTTCACGATTTCATTCATATGGCCGAGGGTCTCAAGGTCGCCCGCCACCATGTCGTCCGTGGCCAAAATGCACCGGCGGGAATCGAGAGCGTCCTCCGTCACCGCGCGGATGCATTCGCCCATGTTCTTCTGAGTGCTGCCTTCGCGCATGAACACATGCACGCCCTGGCGCAGCTTTTCCACGCACTCGGCCTTCGTCGTCGTCTCGTGGCAGGAGGTAAACCCGCCAGTGGCAATGATGTGGGCCGCCAGCTCCGCGCCAAACAGTTCCGGCGCGTTGCCGTCCACAACCTTGCCAAGGCTTTTGGCATAGGCGGTGGAGGCCAGCAGGTCGTCGATGACCTCCGGCGTGTTTTCATACACGTGCCGCGCAATGGAAAAACCCTGCAATTCGCCAATGCCCGCGATGTTCGGGTAATTCAGCAATTGCTCCATGTCATTGCTGGAAACGTCCACCCCGGCTGTTTCAAGCTTCGGGCAGTCCGGCGCAAGGGCGGGCACCACAAGGCGAACCGTGTTCGGCACGGTGGCGGCTTCGTCCGCCATGGCCATCATGCCCACAGGGCCGAGGGCGTTGCCGATCTCGTGCGGGTCCGCCATCAGCGTGGTGGTGCCCGACGGGATGGACAGGCGCGAAAACTCGGTAATGGTGAGCATGCTGCTTTCAAAGTGCATGTGGGAATCGATAAACCCGGGCGACAAAAAACACCCGGCCACGTCCACCACCACGGTATCCGGGCCAATCAGGTCACTTGCATCGCCCGCCAGCAGGATATACGGCTTTTTCACGGCCACGTCCGCGGGGTATACTTCGCGCGTCAGCGTGTTCACCACCTGGCCGCCCCGCAGCACAAGGTCCGCAAAATGGCAGCCAGACAACAGCGCGTCGATCATGCCGCGGTACTGGATGGCCTGTTTGAGGGTCTTTACGTCACTCAATATGCTCCTCCCCTTCCTTGCCACACGGCGCGGCCTTACGGAAGGCGGGGTCCACCTCCAAGCTGTCGATAATGGCGACAATGGCGGAATCGATGGCGCCTGCCTTTTGCCCCGCGGCGTTGCGCGCGGCCGTGCCGGCCACATACAGCACCAGTTCACCTGTGCCGGCGCCCACCGTGTCCACCATCACCTTGGCGGCGCCCTCCGGGTTGCCACACAAATCCAGCGGCTGTGTCACCATCAGCTTGGAGCCCACCAGCGTTTCGTCCTTGCGGGTGGCCACCACGGTGCCCACCACTTTTCCGATGTTCATAGGTCGCTCCTTCATTAATAAGGCGTGTAGTAGTATGCAGGCCCTTTGCGGCAAAAGCCGCGCGTGTTAACGGCCCATGCGGCGAAGCAGGATGTTCCTGTGCTTCGCCTCTTCGCGTGCGGCGTCGGTAACGGTGGCGTTTGCCGGCAGCGCCCATTCCGGCGGGCCGGTATACAATTGCACGTCCTTTTTGGTGACGAACAGGCGGCCGTTATTTGCCCCTGGGCTTTGCATCAACGGCGCAACTCCATCGCCCGCACCCGAGCGGCCAACAGCCGCGACACCATCCCGCACGGCCACGCGCACCACCTCCGGGCACACTTCCCCCGGACCCGCGTGGCGCACGCCAAGGGCAACCAGCTTCTCGCGGCAGCCCGCGTACAAAGCGGCCAGCGCCGGGTTTTGGCAAGGGGTTCCGTCCGGCGCGGTGTCCGCCACGGAGAGGTCCATATACAGCGGCAAGCCGTGCCATAACGCCCACAGCGCCGCTTCGCCCACGGGGCCGTCAGCTGTGCCAAATGCCAGCTTCGCCAGCATATCCGCCGAGGATGCCACCACCACCGCCCGCAACGATGCAAAGCATTCCGCGCGCTCGAAACCAAGGGCCCCGCCTTCCGGCAGGCCCGCGCTGCGGTGCATATTGCGTTGCGGCACATAACGGCAGATTTGTTTGGCCAGCGCGTCGTCCACCAGCACGTCGGCCCGCAGGCCCCAGCGGCTGATGGAAACCACCTCCCGCACAAGCCCCACGGCGCGCGGCAAACCGCTAGCCGCCGCCACCAGCACGTCGGCATGGCCGGCGTCGCCTTTGCGGGCAAGGGTTTCCTCGCTTTCGCCGCGCGGCCCGGCACTGGGTGCACGTGCGTTCGCGCCCGCGTTGCCGCCGCCGACCTTATCCAATATCTGCCGCGTCAATTCCCTGCGGCTGTCCATTTTTTACGCCCTACTTGTTGAACTTCGCCAAAATAGCCGTTTCCACCTCGGGATGCGGCTTCGGAATGACGTGCACCGAAACGAGCTCCCCAACGGTGCGGGCCGCTTCCGCACCGGCGTCTGTGGCAGCCTTCACGGCGCCAACGTCGCCGCGCACCATCACGGTAACAAGGCCGAAGCCCACTTTCTCATATGCCTCAATGGTCACGTTCGCCGCCTTCACCATCGCGTCGGCCGCTTCCACCGCGCCCACAAGGCCCTTCGTCTCTACCATGCCCAAAGCCGCGCCTACCTTATCCATTTCAAAACCTCCATTGTGTGTGATGTATCGTTTTTTATTTATGCTGTTCCAATCAGTGTTGCCTATTTTTTTGCAGCGGCGGTTTTTTTGCCCTGTGCGGGAAAGCTTTTTTCAAAGCACGCCGTCACCTTGGAAAGTTCGCCGTCCGGCCGGGGAATCACATGGGTGCTTACCACCGTGCCCACGCGGCCGCCCGCCTCGCGCCCGGCTTCCACAGCCGCCTGCACGGCAGCCACTTCACCCTCGATGTTCAGCGTAATGCTGATCATTTTCCCCACGCCAATCACCTTGTCGCAGGCCACAAGCCGCACCTCGGCGGCCTTTGCGGCGGCGTCCAGCGCCACCATGGCCGTGGAAAGGCCGATCACCTCAATTAAGCCAAGTGCCATATTACGTCACCTCCCGCGCCGATCATTCAATCAACGCTTTTGATTTGCCAGTTCGTCCAAGCTCAAAACGCCATGGGCCGCGCCTGCCGGGCTCTTTGCCGCTTTTGCCGCAAGTTGCGGCGCGGGCCTTGCCGGGCCGCTTTGCCCCATGGCCGCCCGCAGCAGGTTTTCCTCCGCGCCGTTCAGGTGCGCCACCGCGTGCGCCGCCCCGCAGCCGCCGCGCCGGGCCTGCCGCTCGTAGCCGTGTTTTTCGGCAATGTTTGCCATTACCACAAGGGCCAGATTGTTTGCCATGTGTGCTCCCTTTCTTAAAAGACCAGCGCTAGCAAATTCAAGCCTTTCAAAAACCTTTGGCCCGCAGCCAGCCGCTGGTCACGCAACGGCCATCTACCTTCCGCGCCGCCCGCCACACAATAAGATCGTTGTATGTCGTTCGCCTTGCGGCTGACGATGGCCTTATGCGCGCCCACCGCCTGGCCGCTTGTGCAATGCCAGTCTAACTCAATCCAGCAACTTCGAAACTTCGCCGCTGGGGTTCGGGATGACGTTGTGGCTCACCACCTCGCCAATCGCCTCGGCGGCGGCAAGGCCCGCGTCCACCGCAGCCTGCACGGCGGCCACTTCGCCACTTACCACCACAGCCACAAGGCCGCTGCCCACCACGCTGAAATCCTGCACTTCCACCTTCGCGGCCTTCAGCATGGCGTCCGCCGCTTCCACAGCGCCCACAAGGCCCCGCGTCTCCACCGTACCTACCGATTGCTGCACGGTATCCCACCTTTCCATTTGCTTCACAACAAAATCACAAAATCACGGATTTATGGAAAATATTTGCCTATATCAAACGTCTTTTTGTCAAACCCCGGAATGACGGCCTTTTCGTAGCGGCTGCGCGTTTCGCCAAGGGGCATGGTGCAGTCAAAGCCCAGCTTGTCGCTGATGCCGGCCTCCAGGTGCGACGGCTCCAGGGGCGAGCCCAGGGCGCCGTTGATCTGCACCAAATCATGCGCCGCCTGGAACCGCGCCGCAATAGCCGCTTCCACGTCCATCATGTCGAAAATGTCCACGTCGTCGTCCACCACCACCACGTGCTTAATGTCCTTGTAGTAGCCCAGCACGCCCAGGATGGCGCTTTTGCCGTCGCCATCCGACCGCTTTTGGATGGACGCCACCGCGTGCAGGCGGCAGCCGCCGCCAAGGGTCAGGTTCACGTCCTGCACGTCCACCGTGTGCGAAAGGGCGCACATAATTTCCGTCTCTTTTATCATGCCGTAGGCCAGGTGCTCCTCGCGGCAGGGAAAGGCGTGCTGGAAAATGGGGTCGTTGCGGTGGGTGACACAGGTGATGTCCATCAGCGGCGCCCGGCCCACCTCGCTGTAGTAGCTCATCAGTTCGGCAAAGGGGCCTTCCGTGCCCCGGTTGCCCGGCTTGATGACGCCCTCCAGCACGATTTCGGCCCAGGCCGGCACCTCAAAGTCGATGGTCTTGCACTTCACCAGTTCCAGCGGCTCGCCGCGCATAGCGCTGTCCACCTTATATTTATCAAGGCCGTATTTTTTCGAGCTGATTTGCGACGAGATGAGCAGCGACGCGTCGTAGCCCAAAATCAGCGCGCATTCCAGCGCCCGGCCCTGCTCCTCGCATTTTTGCAGCATGGCGTTCATGTGGGGAGAGGCGGGCGAAATGAGCGCGTTGATGGACGCGCCGCGGTTCACCTGAAAGCGCCGCACCGCCGCGTGCACGTGGCCGGTGTCGATGTCGCGGTAGGCCAGCATGCCCGCCGTGATGAAGGGGGCACTGTCGTGCTCGTTGGATGTCGGCACCGGGAACATTTTCAGCAAATCGATGCCGTGGGTGATGACATTTTCGTGCACCGGTCCGCTTTGCACCAGCTTCGGCTCGGCCGGGTTCGCCATGGCGTTCATGAACAGGGCATTGCGCTCTTTCACCGGCACGTTCAGCATGTCGCACATGATATCCCGGTTGCCGTACACGCCGCCCACCACGGACACGCCGCGGCTGCCCTTCACATTGGTGAATAAAATGGGCACTTCGTTGTCAAAATAGGTCAGCACGGCGCCCAGCTCGAACTTCGGGTCCACCGGCGCGGCGCATTCCCGCAGGCGGCCGTCTTCGCGCAGACGCTGCAGCACACCGCGCAGCATTTGTTTTTCCGCACTCATGCAAACTCCCCTTTCCAGCGCTCATACGCTTCGTTTTCTATACCCAGCTGGTCCAGCGTTTTGCCCGCCACAAACTCCACGATGTCGCTTAAGTCCTGCGGGTGGTTGTAAAACCCGGGGCAGGCTGGCAAAATGGTGACGCCCTTGTTGGAAAGCTTCAACATATTCTCAAGATGCACGCTGGAAAAAGGCATTTCCCGCACCAGCAGCACCAGCCGCCGCCGTTCTTTGATGCAAACGTCCGCCGCGCGGGTAAGCAGGCCGTCGGAATAGCCGCCGGCAATGGCGGCCAGTGTGCGCATACTGCACGGTGCCACGGCCATACCGTCCGTTTTAAAGCTGCCGCTGGCGATGGTGGCGCCAAGGTTGTGGTTGTCGTGGTACACGTCACAGTAACCGCGCAGCTCGGCTTCGTCCACGCCGCACTCGTGCTCCAGCACGGCAAGGCCCATGTCGCTGGCCACCACGTGGGTCTCCACGCCAAGGTTTTTTAAAAGGCGCAACGCGGCCAGCGCGTAGATGGAGCCGCTGCCCCCGGTGATGCCTAGAATGATGCGCATGACGCCGCCGTCCTTTCAATTCAATAAAGTGGGTTGGGTTGGTGGTGGACTGCGTCCCAGCCAGCAGGACGGGCGCCCGGTGCGTGTCCGGTGAGCGTCAGCCGCAAGCTCGGTGACGAACAATACGAAGCATTGTCCGGCGCAGAGCGCAGAAGGTAGCTCTCCGGAGGCGTACCGGGCGGCCGTCTTGCGGACCGTTTTGTACAAAGTCACCTGCACACCGCCAACCCATGCACCAAGCCAAAAACCTACATATCCATCAAATGGGTTTCCAAAATCTGGCTGGGGCTAAAGCTTTCCAGCCCCAAAGAGTACGCAAAGCCCGCCATCACGGCGTCCAGCTTGATGGGCCCCACCAGCTCCGAGCCGGTGACGGCGACGCCGAAACGCGCGGCTTCCCGCTTGCAAAACTCAAACACGCGGGGAATGGGGGTATTGATGCAGTCGAACATGTTCATGCTCACCACCACACCCTCGTGCTCCGGAAACTTGATGCCCACGGCGCGGATGGTGGAAAACCCGCCACTTGGGCCGCGCACGGCCTTGGCAATGGTTTTTGCAATGTCCAGATTCTCGGTGGCAAGGAAAATATTATACGCCGTCAAGCCGTTTTCTTCGCAGCTGACGATGGTGGCGCCCGCGGTGTCGCTCAAAAGGCCGTCTTTCGAAAAATCCGGCTTGCGGCAGGCATATTCCTCGGCGCGGGCGGGGTCGTCCTTCGCGTCTATCAGCAGCTGCCGCAGGCCCTCGTACTGGCCTTTGCGGATGTAGGCGAAGGACGCGCGGTCCGGCATGCGGGCGTTCAGCCCGGCGTAAAACACCGGCACGCCCGTGGCCTCGTAGTATTCTTTGCCAATCTCCTCCGCCAGCGCCTTCGTTTCCTCCAGCGAGATATTGGCCAAGGGGAAGATGGGCAGCGTGTCCTGCGCGCCGATGCGCGGGTGGCTGCCCTGCTGCTTCGACATATCGATCAGTTCCACAGCTTTTTTGCCCATGTTGATCAGCGCCGTTTTCAGCGGGCCGGGCTCGGCGATCATCGTCACCACCGTGCGGTTGAAGTCCGCTTCCGGCTCCACGCTCACCAGCTTCACACCGGGCACTTTTTTCACTTCCGCCGTCACCTGTTCAATCACGTCGGCGTCGCGGCCGTTGCTGAAGTTCGGTACACCTAACACATACTGTTTGCCTGCCATTCTCTCTTCTCCTTCACTTGTATCGGTTTACAGCCGTCAGTCCTCCAAAAGCGCCACCGCGCGGATGGGCGAGCCACTGCCGTCGCGGATGCGCAGCGGCAGGCCGAAGAACAAAAACCGCCTGCCGATCAGCTCTTTTAAGTTGCACAAATTCTCGGTGTTGGTGATGTTATACTCTGCGCACACCATATGTGCTGAAAAATCGAGGTCCGCCGTGTGGTCCACAGAGGGCGCGTCCACGCACATGTTTACAACGCCTGCCTCCGCCAGCCATTTTGCCCCTTCGTAGGAAAGGCCGGTGTACTCCGTCTGGTACTTGTCCGTGCCGAAGTTACGGTCAAAATGGCCGGTGTACATCACAAAAATATCGCCCTTTTGTAAGGTTTGCCCGCTGTTTTTCACGGCCGCCTGCAAATCGCGCGGCTCAATTTTGCGCGAGGCCGGCACGCCGGAAAGGTCCACGCAAACGGCGCTACCCCAGTAATACTCCAGCGGCATGTTGTCCACCGTGGTGCCGCCGGGCTTGAACTCGCTCACCGCGTCCGTGTGGGTGCCGCAGTGCTCGCTGATAAGCAAATTCCGCGCGGAAAAGCCCAGAGTTTTGCTGCCCGTAACGCGCATGTTTTCCTCATAGCTCATGTTCGTCATAATGAACGTGGGCTGGTGCATGGGGAAGGTGGACATCCCCTGGTAGATCTCCTGCGACAGGTCGATCAGGCGCAATGCCATGGTTTTCACCTCCAAAGTACCCGCGCGCTGCGCGCTTTCAAACGCTTCCCCGCGCGCTTTTGCCGCGGCGCAATGCTTAATATT
Organism: Oscillospiraceae bacterium; assembly: GCA_031551695.1. Classification (GTDB taxonomy): domain Bacteria; phylum Bacillota; class Clostridia; order Oscillospirales; family Ruminococcaceae; genus JAAYCI01. The sequence goes on along the minus strand of JAVBNG010000004.1, from coordinate 6,388 downwards.
CGAACCGCTCTTTCAAAACAGCGGTAGCACTTGCGTAGTGGAAATCCAGTTTCTTTTTCAGGGCGTCCAGCTTCGTGCGGAACTCCCCTGCAATTTTTTCGTCCTTTACGCCCGGCAGGTTGATGGCCACATTCATAAACGCGCCCAGCGCCGCCGTTTTGGCACACTCCACGGCCACGCCGCAATCGCTCATCACGTTGGGGTTTGCAAAACGCACCACCTGCTCAAGCGCCTCGCACACACCCACGGCGGCCCCGGCCGTTTGCATGGGCACCTCGGTGGCGCCCACGTTCGCCGCCGCGATGGCCTTTTTGCGCGCGGCCATCTGCTCGTCTGTGTCCTTCGGCAGCTTGAACGCCGCCATCACCACATTGAAGGCCTCGGTGTCGTCGTCGGCCAGCTGCAGCAGCAGGTCTTTGGCCTCCAGCAGCACCTTGGCCGCCGGCTGCAAATGGGCCGCTTCTTCGGCCTCAGCTTTTTTCAGGCTCACGGCGCAGGCCATGGCCCCAAGGCCCGCGGCAAATGCGCCGTTCACCGCCGCAATGGTGCCGCCGCCCGGCGCGGGCGAAGCCGAAGCCAGCTCCGCCGTAAAATCTTTCACCGTCATATCCATTAAAATCATCGTTTGCACCCATCCCCCTGTTTCTTGTGTAGCTTCGTTCTCCAACTCATCATACCTTCCGCCTAAACGCCTTGTAAAGAGCCGCTGCCGCCGCTCAAACGGCCGGTTATTCAACAATGAATAAGGCCCGCCGGTTTTCCGGCGGGCCTGTGGGCGTATCCGATATTTTTTTCATTTTCGGGAACGAAAAATTCAATTTTGAATAGGCTTGTCCAGTCGATTCTTTTTCAGGTATTTTTGCAGTTTCCGCACGGCGGTGGGCTGGCTGATGCCAAGGTATTTCGCCAGCTTCACCGTGGTTTTGCACTTGTCATACGCCTGCAAAATCAGCCGTTCTTCGTAATAATCCAAATATTCGTTCAAATCCACCACCGGGGTGTACTTCGCCGCCGAGAAGGGCGAGATATTGTCCGGCAGGTGGTAAGTGCGGATGGTATCCTCCTCAATGGTAAGCACCAGCTGCTGGATGAGGCATTTCAGTTCCGCCACGTTGCCAGGCCAGGGATACAGCGCCAGCAGCTCCATGGTGGCGGGGGCAATCTCCACCGACTTTTGATATTTTTCATTATACTGGCGCAAAAATGCCCGCACCAGCCCCGGGATGTCCTCTTTGCGGTTTTTAAGGGAGGGCATATCCACCGTCACCACGGTAAGGCGGTAAAAAAGCCCCGGTTCCAGCAATGTGGCCAGCTCGGCGGAGTCCCGCCGCGTGGTGGCAATCACCCGCAAGTCCACCGGGATGGCCTCGTCGCCGTTTTGCTTGTAGTAATGCTTGTTTTTCAGCATGTGCAGCAGTTTGCCCTGGGTTCGGCGGCCCATGCCGTCAATGTCTTCCAGCAGCAGGGTGCCGGTGTTCAGCGCCTCGCACAGGCCCGCCTTTGCCACTTCCTCGCCGGTTTTGGCGTTCACCTTCACCGTGCCGAACAGTTCCCCCTCCAGCGCCTCGCCGCTTACCGTGCCGCAGTTCACAATGCCAAACGGATGGCTGGAGCGGCTGGAAGCCTGATGGATATATTTGGCCAGGTTCGACTTTCCGCTGCCGGCCTCACCGCAAACCAGCACTTCCACGTCCACGTCGGCCACTTTTTCCGCCAGCTGCACAATCTGCGCCATCTGCGGGCTTTCGCTGATGATGTTTGCCGGCATCATGCGCTTTTTCAGCGATTCCAGTTCCAGGTTCGAGCGGGTGATCTCCCGCAAAAGCTGGCTGTAGCGCTCCTGCAGCTCCATGCCGTTCTTGATGTCCCACGAGGCGTAGCTGATGGCATACAGCAAATCGCCGCTGTCGGGGTCAAAAATAGGCGTGGACGTGACGAGTAGCGGCGTGCCATTTTTGTCCGGCTGGGTCATGGTCACTTTACGGCGCTCCTTCAGGGCAATGAGCGTGAGGGACGGCCGGAAAATGCCCTCTTCCTCCAGCACGGAAAGGTGCTTGCCGATGTACGTGTCGTCGATGCCGTACATCTCCTCGCAGCTTTTGCCAAGGCGGATAATATACCCCTCACTGTCTGCAATGCTGATGCCGCCGTGCAGCACATCCAGCACATCTTCAATGACTGCCAGAACCGTCTTTTCCATCTTCTACCGCCCTTTCCTCCGCGCACACGGCCCCAAGACACCGCCGCCGACCGGCTTTATTATAGCGGTTTTTGCCCGGCAATTCAACACGCGCCAAAAGGGAGGTGCCCCGAAAACCTGCGCCGGATGTCACGCAGTGTTTCGATGGTTGGTTTTTTACTTCCCGCAGCCGCCGGAGTGGACACCTACGATAACGGACGCAGGCTAACGAAAAACAGGAGCAACCTTTCGGTTACTCCTATCTACGGAATGTTCACTGTCCTTATGAACATTCGACATGGTCCGAGTGACAGGATTTGAACCTGCGGCATCCTGCTCCCAAAGCAGGCGCGCTACCAGCTGCGCTACACCCGGGTTTTTGAAACGAATTTGATTATAACCGAAATGGCGCTGTTTGGCAAGTGCGCGGAGTTTGCTCAGCCGCCCGCGCACAGGTGCAAAAGGCCCTTTTTCCGCGCCACCAGCAGCACCGCCTCCAGCGCGGCGCCGCCAACCGCGCGGGCTTTGTCGGAAATGGTATAGATATCCACCTCTGCCTCGGGCCGCGGGTCCACGTCGGCGGCTTTCATGCCTTTTTTTACGGTGATTCCTTCGCAGATAAGGCCGCGCAAAGTGCCTTCCAGCGGCGAAAGCGCTTGTTCGCCACCCACGGTGAACAGCACGTCGCCAACCTTTACACGGTCGCCAAGGTGTGCCACATGGCGCACTTCGCCGGCAGCGGGCGCGTGCACTACGCGTTCGCCGGTTTTGCCGCCCAAAAGCCCCGGCACGCCTGTGTTCGGCATGGCAACGCCGCTGGTGATGACGCGGCCCAAGGTGTGCCCGCGCATGGTCTCCACTACGGCGTCGGCGTCCCGCGGGGCGGTGAACCCCGGCCCCAGCGCCACCGTTACCGGCGCAAGGCCCGTGTGCATACCGATGTTGCACTTTGCAATGATGGCATCCACCACGGCCAGCGGCCGCAGCACCGCGCTTTTTTCACAGGTTTCATCCACCAGCACGGGAATGTCTCCCCGCTGCCACGCCTCTTTGCAGTCCGCCGCGCTCTGCACCAGCACGCCGTGCAGGTCCTCCACGGCGTACGCGCCTTTTTCCACCGCCGTAGACAGCGCCACCGTGCGGCGGATGGCCGTGGGACTGGCACTTTCCAGCACAGCCACGCAAAAGCCGGCGCGCCACAGCTTTTGCACCACGCCCGTGGCAACGTCACCGCCGCCGCGCACCACGGCCACCGGCGCGTTTCCCTGTTTCATTGCTGCCCTCCTTCCTCTTCCTATCCTCACAATGTACGCATATACACTAAATATTATTCAGCAACACTTCGCCCGTGCCGTTGTTTGCATCACCCGCCACAACCATGGAAAGCCCGCCCAAAAAGGCATCCGGCAGTTTCCGCAGCACGTCCTTTGCGCGGGCCTCGTCGCCCGGCTGCCAAGCGCTGAAAAACAGCACTTTTTTGCCCCGCGCCTTCGCAAACAGGCCCTGCGGCGCGGCAATGGCCGCCGCGATGTGCTCTGCCGTGACGGCCTGCCCTTCCCGGATGCCCGTGATGGCGCAAAACTGCGGGAAACGGTGGATGATGCCCTCCCCCGCCGCATGGCCCACCGGCCACACCGGCGCCACGCCTATGGTGCGCGCCGTCCAGTCCGGCACCACGGGCTCGTAGCCCGCCCAGCCTTTTAAAGGGCGCATGTGGGCGCCGTCGGCCTCAAACAGCACATGGGTATACACCTTCGCGGCAAGCTGCAGCATGTCCGGCGGAAGCGCCCCTATTTTTCGCCCGCTGCCAGCTACGCCGGCCAGCGTTACACCGGGAAGGGCGGCGCACAGTTCTTTTTCCAAAAAAAACGCTTGCACGGCGGCGGAAGCGCCTTCCGGCAAAAACGCCGTCCGGTCATAGCAGCCGTCCTCGGAAGGCACACCGATTTTTGTGGTGGTGGCCACCAGCACACGGTTCGCCGGGTTTTGCCCCAGCGCCGCCGCAAGGTACCACAGCAGTGTGGTTTTGCCGCCGCTACCAATGACAGCCGTACTGCGCACCCGCTGCGCGCCCAGCAACTGCGCTAAAGCGGCCATGGCGGATACTCCACCTTTCCGCTTTGTTTGTCGATGCCGTAGGCCCCCTCAAACGGCACACCGCCTTCACGCAGAACCTTCGCCGCGTCGGCGGCGTCGGCGGCGTCCACGCGGGTGCTCAGGCCGCAGCCCGCGCCCACCGCGTCCGGCAGGGGCATCACCCGCACGGCAAAGCCAGCCGCCAGCAGCGCCTTTTCAGCGGCCATGGCGGCGTGGGTGCCGGGGAAGGTGAAAAACATCTCCTTCATCGGCGCGTTACAGGTTCACCAGCCGCGCCGCGCCCGCCATGGCGCCCGCCATGGCGTACATATTGGTCACGTTGCCCACGGCCAGCTGTTCTTTTTTTTGGTAAAAATCCAGGCACGCGCCGCAGCTGGACACCACCGTGCCTTTCGCTTCCAGCGCCTTCAAATCCTCAACGCAGGCCGAGCCCTCGGTGGCAAGGTGCACGCCGCCGTTGAAAAACAGCACCGTCAGCGGCGCTTCGTCAAGCTGGGTGAGGGAGTAAATGTAACTTTTCATCAGCATGGCGCCCAGTTCATCGTCGCCCGCGCCCATCACGCTGCGGCCAATGGCCACCACAAAGCCGTCGTCCCGCCGGATGACGGCGCGGGCTTCGCCCGCCGTGAGTGACACCAGGATATTGCCCTCGGCGGTTTGCTCGTGGGCCACCTTGCAACCGAGGCCCTCGCCCATTTTTTGCAGGTTCTGGCTGGAGATGTCGTTGTCCACCAGCACCTGCACCACGTCGCCGGGGGCGGCGGCGCGCAGCAGCTTTTTCGCCTCGATCACCGGAATGGGGCAGGGCTTTCCCAGCATGTCCAAAACTTCCATATCTGTCGATGCTCCTCGTTTATTTATCGTTTGTATATCTATATTATATATCGAAATTTACAAAACCACCACAGGCACTTTGTCCCGCTTTGCCACCGTGCCGATGACCGCGGCGGCGGGGTCATCCTTTCGAATGGCGGCGCACAAAGCGTCCGCCTCGGCGGCGGGCACGCTGATGAGCAGGCCACCGGAAGTCTGCGGGTCGAACACCACCTCGCTCATTGCGGGGGAAAGGGCGCTCACGTCCACCCGGCCCGCCATATGGTTGCGGTTGCGCTGGCCGGCGGCCGTGGCCAGGAACTCCCCGGCGGCAAACAGTGCCCCGGGCAACAGCGGCAAAGAAGCGGCGTCGAGGTAAATGGTATGCGCCTCCCCCGCCATCTCGGCGGCGTGGGCGGCAAGGCCGAAGCCGGTGATGTCCGTGCAGGCGGAAACGGGAAACCCCGCCATCTTTTCGGCGGCGTATTTGTTCAGCCGCTGCATGGAGGCGAGGGCCGCGTCCACCTCGCCGCCCACAAGCCCCACCCGCGCGGCGGACATCAAAAGCCCCACGCCCAGCGCTTTTGTAAGGATGAGGGCATCGCCTTCTTTGCAGGTGTTGTTCATCAAAATTTTATCCGGATGCGCCATGCCTGTTACGGCAAGGCCGTACTTCGGCTCATGGTCGTAAATGGAGTGGCCGCCCGCGATGACGGCCCCCGCCTCGGCCACTTTTCCCGCCCCGGCGGCTAAAATGTCGGCCAAGATGGCCTTGTCCATCTTTTGGGGAAAGCACACCAAATTCAGCGCGAACAGGGGTTTTGCGCCCATGGCGTACACGTCGCTGAGGGCGTTTGCCGCGGCAATGGCGCCGAAGGCCTTGGCGTCGTCCACCATGGGGGTGAAAAAATCCACCGTTTCCACAATGGCAACGCCCTCAGACACTTTGTACACGGCGGCGTCGTCGCTGGCGTCGAAGCCGACCAGCAGCGCCGGGTCGTGGTTTTTGGGCAGGGACGCCAGCAGCGGGCCCAGCTCCCCCGGGCCAATTTTGGCGCCGCAGCCGCCGGACGTGCATTCGGACAAAAGGCTCATTTGCTTGCTCCTCTGGTTTGATCTGTAGTTTTGTGTTGGCGGATGGTTTTCATCCGAGAAAATATGATATATAATAGGTAAACCGCGCAGCCGGGCAAGTGCCGGGTTTCGCCCGGCACTTGACCGGCTGCGCAGGTGACAAACATAAACAATTTAGCGCCGGTTTTCAATCGATAGATATTTAAAAACACAACCAAATAAACA